>NZ_CP035282.1:1224000-1836000 GCF_004103715.1 Acidilutibacter cellobiosedens
TCCGGCACAGAATAATGATTTTGACTTACCGTTACGGTCGAATATTTGTCAACACGGTTTTCTGAATAAATACTGCTTTCAAACTTAGGTAAGTTAGGAAACAAGTGTTTTTGCTCTTCTTTAAAGATTTCCATCGGCACCAATCCGTTAGATGCTTCTTTATTATTAAGCTTCATACATTCTTCAAAAAGAAACTTGTTTGCTTCTGCAAGAGTGCCGAATTTGTCATTACCCGGCTCACTGAATACTTTTCTTCTAACATATTCTACACTTCTCTCAACGTGGCCCTTTTCATTGCCTTTTGCAATATTCGTGAACCTAAAGTTGAATCCATAGTATATTGATAATTCTGTCAATGCTTTTGTTGGCTCTTTTTCGAACAATCCAACAAATTTCTTAACTGCAACCCTCATATTATCATAGACCATTGTTCTAAAATTACCTTTGCAAAATGAGAAAAATTCTGCATGTGATTGTTGAAATGCTGGAGTATCTTGAGATTTAAAAAGCATTGAATATCTGATTCCGCTTTTAGCAGGAGTAAAAACTGCCATTTGATAAGCTTTATATCCTTCTCCTCCTATATCTAATTTTGTCGTACCCCAGTCAAATTCACATACATCTCCAAGAACATATTCTTGCCTTATGAAAGCTTCACGATGCCTATCCTCGATTGTTTTAACTAATCTTTTAACTGATGAATAACTAATATTAAAATTTTTCTTTAACAAGTATTCATGAATATCAATTTTTCTCATTTGCTGCTTTGACATACCGTTAGCACGCTTCCATTCATTAACCTTTAAGCATTCTTCAATTACTTCAATCATTTCAGATGTTACCTTGTTTGGCCCTCTGTTTTCAGAATTGTATTTTGGTTTTTTAACAATTGCTTGAATTAATTCTTTTGTATCTGTTTCAGGATTTTTTGCTAAAAGTTCTTGCTTTTGATTTTTATACTCATTTACATATTTATTTACAGTATCCTTGCTCATGTGAAGTTCACTGGCAATGCTTCGATTGCTCATACCGTCAATATGTTTAAGTATGATTCTTTGTTTTTGATTCAATTTTATCACTTCCTTCTCTTCCTCCTCCCAGTTTATACTGAAAGGATACCATATTTTCTTAAGAAAGTGACCTAATTTTCAATGAGCCAGCTGACCTATTTTTAGATTAGCATAAACAAATAGTCAGTTTAAACCAAATCTTTTATTCTTTTGATTTAGTTGCTTCTTTTTCTAATAAAGTTTCTAAATTTTTTTCATAGTTTTCAAGAACTATATAAGATTTATTCTTGGAAATCCATTTACTAAGCATAAATCTATTATATAACATTTATCTTATATGACAACCATCCTAACACACATTAGGTTACTTAAAACTATATCATCAACAAAATAATGTCTATTTCCACTTTTCAAATCCAGAACTTGTCAAAATACTATTCTTATCTTTTTACTATCTCCCATTTCTTCTTAATCATGCCATTTCATATATGATTACCCATATCCTCCAATATTTTTATTACAATATTTTTTCAAAACTCAGATGTGTCTTATTGCAGAACAAATATTAAATCGTTAATATTTTCTTTGTTTTTATGAAATTTTTATTTTACTTTCGTTTTTTACTCTATATTCGTTAGAATGCTGAATACAATTCTATTTTTAAATTTTTTATTTATATTTACTTTATTAGAATGACATCTTCTTTTCAAGTATATGGAGCTTTATGCCATTTTCTTTTAGTAATTTTATACTGATCATATTGTGTTAAACTAAAAAGGGTGTATAATATAATTAGTCGGCTGATAATTAACCGGCTAATTATTTTTTAGCGCTTTAATTCAAAACTTTTTGGAATTGGAGGTGTAATTTTTGGATGAGGATAAATTGGAACTTATTAGTCTGAAGAGAAAGATTAAATGCCTTCACAGGGCTAATATGCGGGTAGTTTTAAAAAGATATGGGTTATACGAAGGTCAACCTTTTACTCTTATTCATCTAAAAAAGAAAGGAGAATGTACCCAAAGAGATCTGGCGGAATTTTTAAATGTCAGCAGTGCTACTATTGCGGTTTCATTGAAGCGGTTGGAGAAATCGGGATTGATAAAAAAGACTCCTGATAAGAAAGATTTAAGATATAACAATATAAGTTTGACGGAAAAAGGCAGAGAAATAGTCGATAAGTGTGAAGACGCTTTTGAAAATGCGGATATCCATATGTTCGATGGGTTTAGCGATGAAGAAATAAAAAATCTGAAAATGTATTATGCAAGAATCATAGACAATCTGGAGAAATTCAATTTTTCTAATAAAGGAGGTAATGCCGATGATTAAAAAGCTTTTTTCATTTTTTGACGGATATAAAAAATATGCGGCTTTAGCAATATCATTTATGATCATTGACGTAATGGGAGAAATTATTCAACCTATGCTTATGTCCGATATAGTTGATATAGGAATAAAAAACAGGGATTTAAATTATATATTCAGAATAGGAGGTTTAATGCTTATAATGGCATTGATTGCCATTATAGGAGGTATTATAAACGTATATTTTGGATCAAAGGCAGGGGTAGGTTTTGCAACTAATATTAGAAAAGGTGTTTTTCATAAGATTCAAGAGTTTTCGTTTTCTAACATTGATGAGTTTAAAAGTGCATCTTTGGTTACAAGACTTACGAACGATGTAACTTTAATTCAACAGGTAACAATAATGGGACTGAGGATTCTTGTAAAAGCACCGCTTATGCTTATATTCGGAGCGATTATGGCTTTTAAAATAAATTCGGAATTGGCTTTGGTAGTAGCCGTTGCAATACCTATTTTGGGAACGTGTGTATTTGTTATACTTAAAAAGTCCTTTCCTTTTTTCGTAAATATGCAGAAAAGGTTGGACAGAGTAAATGGAAATATTCAGGAGAATTTAACAAATATAAGGGTTGTAAAATCCTTTGTCAGAGAGGATTTTGAGAGAAACAAATTTGAAGAATCCAGCGATGCGCTTATGAATAATGCTACGAGAGCTCTTCATATTGTAATTTGGGATAGACCTTTGATGATTGTCGTTATGAGATCTTCTATTATGGCGCTTCTCTGGTTCGGAGGAAATAAAATATTGCAGGGTTCTCTTCAAGTAGGAGAACTTATGTCATTTATAAGTTACATCACTCAGATTTTATTCTCCCTTCTTCTTCTCGGTATGGTTATAACCCAGGCTTCAAGAGCAAGTGCCTCGGCAAAACGTATAATTGAGGTACTGGATACGAAGATTGATATTAAAGACAAAGAAGATGCGGAAGAAAGAAAAGTCAAGGAAGGAATCGTAGAATTTAAAAACGTATTTTTTAAATATAAAGATGAAAATGCCGATTACGCTTTAAAAGATATCTCCTTCAAAGTTAAAAAAGGAGAGATAATAGGGATAGTCGGTTCAACCGGGTCCGGAAAAACTTCTTTAGTTCAGCTTATTCCAAGACTTTATGATGCCACGAAAGGAAGTGTGCTTGTTGATGGAGTGGATGTAAGGGATTACAGATTAAACGACTTAAGAAAATCCATCGGGTTTGTTCTTCAAAAAAATGTATTGTTTTCAGGTACTATAAAAGATAATTTGAAGTGGGGAAATACTCAGGCTAAGACTGAGGAAATAGTTAGAGCGGCTAAAAATGCTCAGGCCCATGATTTTATAATGGAGTTTTCTAAGGGATATGAAACCGAGTTGGGACAAGAAGGAGTTAATATATCAGGAGGTCAGAAACAAAGGCTGAGTATAGCCAGAGCAATGCTCAAAAATCTTAAGATAAGGGAGATGTGAGATTTAATAACGTAACCTTTGGATATAACTCCGATAAAATAGTACTTAAAAATATTTCTATTTATGCAAAGCCTGGGCAGAAAATTGCGTTGGTAGGTTCTACGGGAGCAGGGAAGACTACAATTACAAACCTTTTAACAAGGTTTTATGATATAGATGAAGGAAGTATAACCATAGACGGAATCGATATCAGAAAAATAAAGAAAGAGAACCTAAGGAAATCCCTTGCCATGGTTTTACAAGATACTCATTTGTTTACGGGAACGATTATAGACAACATAAGATACGGAAAACTGGAAGCTACTGACGAAGAAGTAATAAAAGCGGCTAAGTTAGCCGGAGCAGACTCTTTTATCAGAAGACTTTCCAATGGATATAATACTGTAATAGATGGAGACGGAAACAATTTAAGTCAAGGACAAAGACAATTGTTGAATATTGCCAGGGCAGCCGTAGCGGACCCGCCCATACTGATTTTAGACGAGGCCACCAGTTCCATAGATACCAGAACAGAAAAATATATTGAGGAAGGAATGGATAGGTTAATGGAAGGGAGGACAAATTTCATCATTGCCCATAGATTATCGACGGTAAGAAATGCTGATGCTATAATGGTTATTGAAAATGGAGAAATTATTGAAAGAGGAAACCATGAAGAACTGTTGAAACAAAGAGGAAGATACTACGATTTGTGCACGGGAGCTTTTGAGTTAGAATAGAATTTATTTTATATGATTTATAATAAAGAATATGAAATCTGGGTATAAGATGATATAATATAGAGGAAGTTTTATGGTATAAATAAGGAGAGTTGTAGATGCTTGTAGAAAAATTATATGAAAATAATGAACTTAAACCTTATGAACTTAAAGAATTGATTGAAGAAAACAGTGCGGAACCAAGCCCAAAGTTATTAAATGCTGCTTTATCGGTAAGAAAGAAATACTATGGGAATGGCATATATTTCAGAGGGCTGATTGAGTTCAGCAATTATTGTAAAAATGATTGCTACTATTGCGGAATAAGAAGGGGTAATGTTCATGCTCACAGATACAGGCTTACAAAAGAGAAAATTTTAAAATGCTGCCGAAATGGCTATAGATTGGGATTTAGAACCTTTGTACTTCAAAGCGGAGAGGATATGTATTATACGGATGAGATAATGACGGATATAATAAGTTCAATCAGGAGAGAATTTCCTGACTGTGCCATTACCCTTTCTGTGGGGGAGAAATCCTATGAAACATATGAAAGATATTTTCAAGCAGGTGCTGACAGATACCTCCTAAGACATGAAACGGCAAATGAAGAACATTACAGAAAACTCCATCCTAAGGAATTGAGTCTCAAAAACAGAAAACAATGCTTATATAACTTAAAAGAGATAGGTTTTCAGATAGGAGCTGGATTTATGGTAGGCTCTCCTTATCAGACCACGGATAATTTGGTGGAGGATCTGTTATTTCTAAAAGAACTCAATCCTCATATGGTAGGAATAGGCCCTTTTGTTCCGAGTAAGGATACAATATTTGCTCATGAAAAAAAGGGAACTTTGAATATGACCGTCGCTTTAATAGCTATAATAAGGCTTCTTCTTCCGAAAGCCCTCATACCTTCAACAACAGCCTTGGGAACAATTCATCCTTTGGGAAGGGAAAAAGGGTTTAAGGCAGGAGCAAATGTTGTAATGCCTAATCTTTCTCCGGTAGGAGTGAGAAGGGATTATTCCCTATATGATAATAAAATATGTACAGGAGAAGAAGCAGCAGAATGCAGATATTGTTTGGACAACAGGATAAAGGTTGCGGGATTTGTTCCGGATTTTTCGAGAGGAGATTATTATGGTATGAAAAGTGTTCATGCCTTATAATATGAACCATATAGAAAAATTTTTATAAATAAGTTGAAATATGGAGTATTTTATGTTAAGATAAATTTACAATTATATATTTAGTGTATATTTAAGTCCTTTAAATGATCCTGGGAGGTTGTAAGGCGAAAGCGAATGTCTTGATTTATAGGGATCAAGATATTTTTTTATCTTAATAGAAGAAAGGTGGAATTCGGGTGAATTTAAAGGCAATAATAATGGATGATGTTAAAATGAGGAAATCCATAGTCAGGATTTCTCATGAGATAATAGAAAGAAATAATGATTTGAGCAATATAATGCTTGTGGGAATAAAAAGAAGAGGCATACCTATAGCTGAAAGGATTTCTGAAAATATAAAAAAATTTGAAGAAATAGATGTTCCTGTATACAAGTTGGATATATCCTTATATAGAGATGATTTATCGGAATTAGCCGATTTTCCCATAGTTAAGGATAGTAAAATAGAGGCAAGTGTTGAGAAGAAAAATGTAATATTGGTAGACGATGTGATTTATACCGGAAGGACTGTAAGGGCAGCTATAGAAGCCATATTTGATAACGGAAGACCAGACAGAATTCAATTGGCCGTTTTGATAGACAGAGGGCATAGGGAAATTCCTGTGAGGCCGGACTATGTAGGGAAAAATATACCTACTTCTCAAAATGAAATTGTTTCCGTAGAAGTCAATGAAATAGACGGAGTTGATTCAGCTAAAATCCTTGTACATCCTTTATATAAATAATACAAAGGTTAATTGCGAACTTCTTATATTATTTAAAAGTTTGTACAAGGTTTTTTTCATAAATTCGGGTAAATTCCTTAAATGGGTTTAAAAAAGTTGAAATGGTTGGAAAGACTGGGTTTGAGATATTTTTTCGGATTAACATTTATTAGAAGGACATAATCATTGTTAAAAAGATGACGAAATCTGAAATAATTATTGGTATAAATTTAACATATCGATGTAGATAGTCGAATTTTGACTTAAATAGAGGTTTAAGCATATTTCTTAAATAGAAATATGCTTATTTTTTTGTTAAAATATAAATGCAATTAACCTTTGAATATTAATATATAAAGGAGGAATAGTTTTGGATAAGGAAACAGATTATTTACAAGAGAAAGAGAAAATGTTTACCCCAATCTTGGCAGTCGAAGAAGCGTCAAGATGTCTTTTATGTTATGATGCTCCTTGTACAAATGCTTGCCCAGCTGGGACAGACCCCGCAAAGTTCATCCGTTCTTTGCGTTTCAGAAACTTTAAGGGGGCAGCATCAACTATCAGAGAAAATAATGTTCTCGGAGGAATATGCGCCAGAGTATGTCCTACAGATAAATATTGTGAAGGTGCCTGTAGCAGATGCGGTATAGATAAACCTATACAGATTGGAAAACTTCAGCGCTATTTGACAGATTATGAACAAATGACAGGGATTAAATCCCTGGAGGCTGTAAAGGCTACAAAGGATAAAGTAGCAATCGTAGGTTCAGGTCCCAGCGGACTTTCCGCGGCAGCTAAATTAGCTTTGGCAGGATATAAAGTAACTGTATTTGAAGCAAGAGAACAACTCGGAGGTTGGCTGACATACGGAATTCCGGAAAACAGACTGCCTCAGCAAGTTGTAGAAAATGAAATACAATATGTTAAGGATTTGGGAGTTGAATTTAAAACTAATTGTAAAGTAGGAAAGGGTATTAAAATAGAGGACCTCAAAAAAGACGGGTTTAGAGCATTTCTGTTAGCGACAGGAATGCAAAAAGGTAAAGGTGTTAATATAAAAGGAAACGATTTGAAAGGTGTTATAAACGGAGTGGATTTTTTGGCCAAAGCCAAAACATCCAGAGGAAATATTGAAGTAGGAAAGAAAGTTGTAGTTATAGGCGGAGGAGACGTTGCCATGGATTGTGCTTCTACGGTTAAACTTTTAGGGGCAGAAGATGTAAAAGTAGTTTACAGAAGAAATATGGAAAAGATGCCTGCCGACAGAAAAGAATTAGCATATATTCAAGAACTTAACATACCTGTTTTTACCGGATTTAAACCTGCAGAAATAGTCGGTGAAAATGGAAGGGTTTCTAAATTTAAAGCAGTAGGTATGTTTGATAATTCAGAACTTAATCTTGATGCCGATATGGTCATATTCGCAGTAGGACAAGAGCCGGAAAAGAATATAGTGTCTGCTGATGTTAATGAAAAGGGAATATTTAAAACATCTAAATATATGACCAATGTAGACGGAATATTTGCCTCGGGAGATATTGCCGAAGGAGATAAAACAGTGGTATATGCGGTAAAAGAAGGCAAAGAGGCAGCAGATTCAATAATTAAATACTTAACAAGCAAGAAAGAAGGTGTAAGATAATGAAAAAGAAAGATCTTTCTATAGAATTTTGCGGAGTAAAATGTGAAAATCCATTTTTCTTATCATCATCACCAGTGGGCAATTGTTATGAAATGTGTGCTAAGGCTTTAGATACCGGCTGGGGCGGTGTTGTATTCAAAACTGTAGGATTCTTTATAGCAAATGAAGTTTCACCCCGTTTTGATAACTTAAGAAAAGAAAGTACACCCTTTATAGGGTTTAAAAATATGGAACAAATAGCAGAGCATCCTTTGGAAGAAAACCTTGAAGCTATAAGAAGAATAAAAAAGGATTATCCCAATAAAGTATTGATAGCTTCCATAATGGGACAAAATGAAGAAGAATGGGAGAAACTTGCAAAACTTGTTACTGAGGCGGGAGCGGATATAATTGAATGTAATTTTTCATGCCCTCAGATGACGAGCCATGCAATGGGTTCAGATGTAGGCCAGAATCCGGAACTGGTAAAGAAATATTGCCAGGCCGTAAGACAGGGAACCTCTCTTCCGTTTCTTGCTAAAATGACTCCGAATATAGGCAATATGTCATTACCTGCAATAGCTTCAATTGAAGGAGGAGCAACAGGAATATCGGCAATCAATACGGTTAAGAGTATAACAGGAATAGATCTCAATAAATTTATAGGGCTTCCCATAGTTAACGGAAAATCTTCAGTATCGGGATATTCAGGGAAAGCGGTTAAACCTATAGCTTTAAGATTTATACAGGAGTTAGCTACAAATGAAAAACTTAAAAATATTCCCATAAGCGGAATAGGGGGCATAGAAACTTGGGAAGATGCTGCCGAATTTATACTTTTGGGTTCGACGAATCTACAAGTAACTACAGCTATAATGCAGTATGGTTATAGAATAGTAGAGGATTTAATCGAAGGATTATCCTATTACATGGAAGAAAAAGGATTTAAAAAATTGGACGATATGGTTGGTTTGGCAAATAAGAACATAATTCCGGCAGAAGATTTGGACAGAAGCTATATAGTATATCCCAAATTTGACGAAGAAAAATGTGTAGGCTGCGGAAGATGTTATATATCATGCTATGATGGAGGACATCAGGCTATTAATTGGGATGACGAAAACAGGAAACCTGTTCTGGATAAGGAAAAATGTGTAGGATGTCATTTATGTGCTAATGTATGCCCTGTTCAATGCATTTCAAAGGGTGATATAGAATTCAAAAAAGGCTGCAAAGAAGAAGCAGTCGCCCTTTAGTGAAGGGATAATATATGAGTCAAATAATATGCAGTGCCATAAGTGTAGGCATATTATCCGGAATCTGGGGTTTTATAAGTTCTCCCCTTGGGTTGTTATGCTGGGTCGGATTTGTAGGCTGCACAAGTTATTATGCTTCGGGAGGGAAAAAGGAAGGATTGAAAAAGTCCATTATCTGTAATATGACAGGAGTTCTGTGGGCTATGATGATTATCATAACGAGTGAGCACTTTGGTTCTTCAGTAGCAGGAGCCGTGATGACGGGAATATTTTCCTTTGTAATGTGTGCTCAATCTAAATTTAAACTCTTATCATTTATACCCGGAACATTTTGCGGAAGTTTTTCGACTTTTGGAGCAGGAGGAGACTGGAAACTGGTAATCGTATCACTTCTTTGCGGAGCTGCTTTAGGATATTTCTCCGATATGGGAGGAATATGGCTTCATAGGATATACCAACCAAGTAGTCAAAAATCATAGTATTATTAAAAGAGATGCTTTCTCCGATTTTAATTTTTATCGGAAGAAAGCATCTCTTTATAACCTATAGGAAGATTAACATTTCATTAATATAAATTCTCCATAAAATAGGTTTCAAAAGGGACATCCTTAATTTGTTAATACTTTAATAAAAGCCTTTTTTATAATATTAAAAGGAATATGGTATAATAGTAATATTATTATCATGTTTTAGCGGTGGTGAATCATATGTGTATGTACAAAGATTTATTTGATGATGAAAGACAGACGGAAATGAGAAGATATTTTTTAAATTTGGCAAACACTGTCGGCATAATAAAAAGTTATAAGAAAAAGGAAGTCATTAATTATGAAGGCGATGATTTTGTGGGGATCGTGGTAAAGGGAGTTATTTCCCAGAGCATTATAAGCTCGAAAGGAAATATCCATCCTTTATATTTGCTCAGAGAAGGAGAAATATTCGGAGAGACTTTTTATTTCTGCGGAGGAGAAAATAATATTTCAACAATTGCCAGAGAAGATTCGGAGGTTTCCTTTTTGTTAAAAGATAAGCTTAATATGGAACTTATAAATAACCCGGAAGGTTACAGATATTTTATCCATAGTATAACCAGAAAATTCAGGATAATTTTGTTTCAGCTTACAAATAAGGTTTTCAATGATTCCATGGGCAAGGTTGCCGATACGTTGTTGAGGCTTTCTTCATGTACGGGTGAAGGCCCGTCGGGCAGAAACGTTATAAATATGATATTTACCCATCAGGAGTTGACCAATATTATAGGATGTTCAAGAATAACCGTAACAAATTGTTTGAATAGACTTTTGAGCGAAAAAATAATAAGCTATGAAGATAAAAAAATAGTAATTAATGATCCGGAAGCTTTAAAAAAATATATAGATCTGATTTTAGATTAAATAAGATGCTTTAGAAATTCTAAAGCATCTTATTTTTTTGAAATTTTAAATATCTTTCCCAATTTTCGGAAGATATATATTCTGCATTTTCACTTTTTAGTACATCTCTATTTACTAATTTATAAAAAGATAATCTTTCCTTATTATTGTTATCCAGATAATAAACATCTACCGGTTTCCTTTCGTAGATAATTTTGTCTCTGTCAAAAAAATATTTTTCAAAATTATCAATGGTTTTAAGCAAGGTATATTCGGCATCGTCATTAAAAGCAATTACCTGTCCGTATACTTTATCTTTTCCGTCAATTATAGCCGGACAGTTGTGGATTTTTAAATGATACAATTTTCCGTATATATATGCTACAGTGATAGAAGTTACCTTACTTTTCAAATATTTGTTATAATTCCTGAAATTTTTTATAAGGGTTCCATAAATAAATATCTTTATTTCATACATTTATTTTTCCGTAACTATAACTTCCACTGCAGTTTCTATTGCTGTTACCATTGTATCTATATCCATTCCCGGCATATTTGGCTTATCGATAACCTGTTGAAATAAATAGGGGATATGGATAAATCCGGCTTTGATATTTAGATTGTTTTTATAAATATAGTTTAATATACCATACATGAGATGATTACATACGTAGGTTCCGGCAGAATCAGAGACGGCCGCGGGAATCTTCTTGTTTTTTATCGCTTTTACTATATTTTTTATGGGGATAGAAGCAAAATATGCATTTTGCCCGGTTTCATCTATTTTTTCATCAATAGGTTGTTGATTTAAATTATCCGGGATTCTGGCATCATTAATATTTATTGCCACTCTTTCAATGCTAATTCCGGTTCTTCCCCCTGCCTGACCGATATTTAGCACAAAATCAGGGTTGATTTCTTTTATTTTATCAGTGGTACGCTTGATGGATTCGTTAAATGCAGTAGGTACTTGAAATTTTATAACATCTGCACCACATATATTATCTTTTACTTTTTTTACAACCTCGTAGGCGGGATTAATGTCTTCTCCTCCAAAAGGATCAAAACCCGTAATTAAAATTTTCATTCTATGACCTCCTTGATGTTATAAATATATAAATTAAGCAAAAGCCCAAAAAATATGAATTAATAACATTGTTAAAGCTACCGGCAGCTGATATTTTATTACACCGTATTTTTTATCTTTAATCTCAAGAATAGCAGTAGGCACGATATAAAAATATTACGTATCAGCATTACTAAACATTTAGTAATGCATTTGAAATTTCCTCGAATCTTTCATCGGTTATACCAAGTTTTTTCTTAAACCTTTCATCTTCCATTCTTGCAACAATTATCTTGTCGGGAGATATTTCCTTAATAATATTTTTTATCTTCTGAATTGATTCTTCGTTATCGTTATAGCCCTTAATGATAGTAATTTCAAATAGAAATTTTCCTTTATATTGTTTACTAAAGGAGGCCATATTCGAAATATATTCTGCCAGCGTATACCCTTCAATCGGTCTTTGAACTTTTTGAAAATCTTTTTCTGTTATTGTTTTTATCTCTCCAACAACCTCATCACATTTATTAGCAATTTTCATATATTCATCTCTACCTAATAGATATCCATTAGAAAGCAGTCTCACAGGTAAACCTTTGGCTTTGATAAAGTCAATAATATCACCAATTTTATCATTTACTAAGGCTTCTCCTTTTGAGTTAATAAAAATTAATTCTGCTTTTGTATTTTCTATCATGTTTTCTAACTCAATCAATGAACTGTCTATTTTATCAAATGACTTTTGGGTATCTATCTTATTTTTCGATCTTCCAATAGGGCAAAATATGCAGTCAAAGTTACAATACTTTTCTGGAAGCATGTTAACTTCCAGCACTCTTCTTCCGTCTTCAATATAAACATCTTTATAACTGAAACCACTCATCATCTTATCCTCCTCAAATTAATTTATTGATATTTCTTTATTGTTAATATCAAGAATTGTAATCTTACATGTTCCACCTAAATTATCTTGTACTATTTTTGCTAAATCCTTTAGAGCATTCTCAAATTCTTCTAACCTTTTTTCATCAATTAATTCAATGCACAAAAAAACATTCTTTGTATTTTCGGTGAGCATTGTTCTTACTGATTCCCGCCAATTCCAACATCTGCAAATTGCTCCTTCGTTATCTTTATATACTATTTCACCTTCATAGGGTGGTGCATTTTCATCCGTTCCTAATGTAACAAAATTTTCATTTCCAACTGCCTTGGTCAATCTTATATCTCCGACGAATTTATCGATATCCTCACCACCGCAGGGCAGTCCGTATTTTAAGGAAATAGAATTGTAAATATCAACCAAAGGATTAATAGTTCCTAAATGGTTTCCATTATGCACTCGCTTTAGTAATGCCTCAATAGACGATCTTGCACCTTTCTTTGTTTTAAATTTTTGGAACGCCTCTCTCCATACTTTTATAACTTCGTTACTACTGAATTCTACATTCTTCAAATATTTTAAGGACTCCTTTTCTGAATTACAAATCATATCCTTATATTTGTCTTTATCTTTTATAGAATTATCTATGCCGTGGCAAATAACAACACCAATTCTTGCATTGGGGAATAGGTTCCAAAAGTCATCTTCAATAATAAATTTTTTCATTAAAATGTACCTCCTCAAAAATAAATACTAAAAAAAGCCTTAGAAATATTATGAAATATCTCCCAGGCTTTTATCCTTCCGTGTACACAGTCAACTGTGTGCCTTTCTCTCGGACCTGCCAGTTATAAACTGCGGAACCCTAGAAAGCTTAAATATATAACCAAATTATAATTTACAAGTTTAAAATATAAATTAATTTTAGCATAATACTAAGATTAAGTCAATTTTTTGTTAAAATATATTTCTCTTAGTCATCCGCCTAATTTCCTCGCCGTTAATTGTTTTCCAAACTGTTATACACCGTAACCGCATCTATAATATTATACTGTTCCGTTTTATGATTTCCTTCGGCTCCTGCCGTAACCAAAATATATTCTTTCCCATCTGATTCGGCAAGACTTGCGAGACATAAACCAGCTTCATCGGTATAACCTGTTTTCCCTCCTAAAATTTTGCCTTCCTTTATAGTTTGTTCTCCAAGCTCTTTAAACATGTTGCTCTTGAAAGTTATACCGTCCGGATGCTTATTTGTCGACGAAGTTGAATGGGAAGATGAAGTAAAAATTTCACGAAAAGTTTCATTTTCCAGAGCATAGGATAGAAGACTGGCTATGTCTTTAACTGTTGTAAAATGGTTTTGATCATGAAGACCCGTTGTATTTACAAAATGAGTATTGTCAAGGCCGAGTTTTTCGGCTTTTTTGTTCATCATATCAACAAAAGTTTCTTCCGAACCTGCTATGTAATCCGCAAGACCTATACAGCATTCCGCCCCGCTGGGAAGCAGTGCTCCATATAACAGATCTATTGCCTTTACTTTTTCTCCTTGGAGAAATCCTGCTACTGACGCATCGGAACCGCTAAGGTTCTGAAAAACCGAAGGGGAAAGTTCAACCTTAACATTTGTATTCGGCAGATTTTCTATAGCAACAATTGCAGTCATAATCTTCGTCATAGAAGCAGGATAGACTTTTTCATCGGCGTTTTTTTCCATCAGTATGTTTTTATCCTCTAAATCAACTAAAATTGCATAGGAACTATGAATTCCTTCCGGGGATATATAAATCTTTTTAGTAGATTTCTGCACCGGCTTAAATTCATGCTTATCCTTAACTTCCATAATTTTTCCCGGTATAATTTTTAAAGCAAAAACTGCAATTCCTAATATTAATAAAAACTTTAAAAGTCCTTTTATTTTTGACTTCTTCTTATATCTTCTTCTATATCCTTGTGGCATAGTAAACATCTCCTTCTTATAGGATAACTCTATTTAAACATAAATCAAGAGGAAATATTTAAATATATTATTATAAATTTCTTAAGATTTTCTTATAAACCATAGGAAGAGCACAAGGGGACGGTTCTTTTGTGTCGTTTTTACATTTAAAATCTTGTTAAAATCAATATATAGAGTCAGACAATAGTTATTTTATCTGCTGAAATAAATTCTAAATATTGAAACAATATAGGTTATATGATAAGATATATACAAAATATTGGAAAAGAATAATAAAGGTCAGGAGATGAAACTTATTATGAAAAGGTATTATAAAGTTATTGTTCCCGGAATAATAGAAATTCTCAGTTTTTTATTATTGGATGTTAAAAATTTGGAACTGTTCTTTATGATATGGACTTTTTTCTCAGTAGTAATCATATTATATATACTTTTAAATGATTCAAGGGAATTCATCAGGGCCGGAAATGTAGGAACCGACAAAGGAAATATTCAGCATACCCAAAATTATTTTGCACAAAAAATGGGAGAATACGTTTCCGTGAAAAACAAAAAAATGGGGAAAACTTCAGTAGATTATAAAATTATAATTATTTTAATCATATATCCTGCAATTAATATTGTAGGTCTGATTTTGTCTTCTTTTAAATTGTATTAATCAGAAAAGGTGATATTTATGGAAATATTGATGTTTATATTACTGTTTTGTACCGGTTTAAGATATATATAGTTCTTTAAAAAATATAATTAATTCTACAAATATTACATTTGGCAATATTGAGATAAATTTTTATTTCAATTACGTGGTACTGTTTATAGGAATAGTATTTTTGATATCTATAATCGGAAGTATTAAAAAAAATCCGAGATTTATAAAACTAATATTAATATTTATATATATGGAAATTTTATACATATTCATCTGTCTTATTTTTGGATTGATTCAAAAATACTTTTTAGGAGTTACTATTTATCTTATTATTAATCTTCTAATTGATATTGGAATAGTAAAATATATAAGGGACAATTGGTTGAAAAAAATTTCATAATCAAGATTTTTATATGAAAAACATCAATTATTTTCGTTTAGCGGATAAATATTATTATGAATAATATTTATCATTATATTTTATAAAAGACAGAACACAATAAAAATTTAACATTATTATGCAAAATTATTGTAACAAAGGGGTGCATTCAGTAGTTTATTTATTGGTTGCACTAAAAGTGATTCGGAAGATGCATTGAAGAAAGAAATTATATATGACACAAAAGAAGATGCAGTGAAAAACATTACACCTTATTTTAGTATAGCAAAGGCAGATACCGTAAAAGGTAATAAGGGTGCTTATGTAATATATCCGGTAACAGTCAACGATAAAGAATTAAATATTTGTTTAGGTATTGTAGATGATAAAACAGAAATAATATCAAATAATGGAGTCAATATAATTGATAATAAATTTTTTGTTGTCATTAGTGAAGATGAAATTAATGTAGAATATAAAAGTTAAATTAGGGAGAACTGTACGGGTTCTCCCTATCCTATTTGTTGTGTATCTATCCTAACAGCGGGGACGGTTCTTTTTGTTTGACATGGGATAATGAGATCATAATCATACCTCGTTTTCTTTCTTCTTTTTTGGCATTTGTAGCAAAAATTTTGATTATATCTTATCATTATTTCTGTCCGCTTCTATTTTTCCGAGCAAATATAATAGAGGCAAAGCCGGAATTTTTAAAACAGGTACTTTAGTTTTCTGCCTGCAGATGCCGTAATCCGTAAGTTTTTTTGTTACTACAAAGGCATTGGTAACTCCTGACTTTTCATCGTTTGCTAATTCCACTATAGCATATTTAAATATAAGATTTTTTTCAGAATAAGTGTCACAAAAAGGTACCTTTTTAAAAGGTTATAATATTTGGAATACAAATATATTCATACATAACCTTATTTTTATGATAAAATATATACAAAATATAAATATTTGGAAGAAGGGAGGATGAGAATGTTTATTTTAATGACATGTATAAATACCGAAGAGGAAAAAGAAAAGTTAAAAAAGATTTATCTTAAGTATAAAAAACTGATGTTTAAAATTGCATTTGATATTCTCCAAGATTTTCATTGGGCAGAAGAGGCGGTTGAGGAAGCCGGAATGAAAATAATCGATAATTTGGACAAGTTTTCCGATATAGACAGTACAAACTCAAAGAATTTAGCTGCGGCCATAGTTAAAAATACGGCTAAAAATATGGCAAAACACCGAAACAAATTTGAAGCGGTGGATTTGGAAAGTAAAGAAAATAATTTAGAGGATAACAAATTTTTGCCGGAGATATTTTTGTTATCTCGGGAAAACGTTAAACAAATTGTTGAATGTATCTCCCAATTAGATGAAAAATACGGGAAAATTCTTTGGATGAAGTATATTGATAATATTGATGACAGAGAGATTTGCAAAACTTTAGACATAAGCCCCGAAAATTTCAGAGTCAGACTATGCAGAGGAAAGAAGATATTAAATGGGAAGCTAAAAAATCGGAACTTATTAAAGTAATAAACATAAGAATCTTTATCCGTAATAGCCAAAGCAAGGAGAGAAAGTTATTGTTTTCGTATAAGTAAATAGCTCTCTCTCCTTGTTTATATACCATATTTTATTTTCAATTTCATCATGAAGGGGTGTTAAAGGTAAACAAAAATTCATTAGCCGGTTTTTTGTTAAAAAATTTTTGCTGGAAAGACATTATAAAGCATATTTGCTTAGTTTTATAACCGAAATTTTTTGTAAAATGTATTATATTGTGCAAAATTGTTGTAACAAAAGGGTACCCTCAGTTGTTTATATATATGAAAGGGTAAATTTAAAATTATTAATATTAAAACATACGGAGGAAAGTAGTATATGAACAGTAATAAAAAAGTATTTGTAATATTAATATGTCTTGTCGTTACATTTTCTTTTATCTACTTCAATAAAGCCAAAGTATCCGATACACAATTTCCTGAAAATAATACATATAAAATACAAGCAACTTATGATAAAGAAAAAAGACTGCTGAAGGGATATCAAATCCTTGAATATACAAACAGAGCAGGAAAAGATTTGGAAGAACTGAAATTTCATCTGTTTGCCAACGCTTACAGGGACTTAAAAACAGTACCGGAAGTGTCGGGAGACCTTGAACATTATCCTGAAGGATTTAACGAAGGCAAGACCACAATCAAAGAAGTAAAAGCAAATGAAGAGGCGGCAGAATTCAAAGTCGACAATCAGATTCTCTCCGTCAAACTCAAAAAAAAGCTTTTAAAAGGTGAGTCCGTAAAAATAGAAATGGAATTTGAAGATTTGATACCGAAAACGAATAACAATTACGGAGTATATGACGGGATAACAAGCCTTGCCTATTGGTACCCAATTTTGGCTGTACATGACGGAAGTGACTGGCAGATAAGAGAATACGGTAAAATAGGAGAATCGAGCTACAGCGACATGGCAAATTATTATGTAAATATAACCCTTCCCGAAGATGAAATAACAGTGAGCACGGGAATAAAAACAGGAGAACATAAAGAAGAAAAGGGATACAAAAAAGTAGAAATGGAAGCTTTAAATGTGAGGGATTTTGTAATCATATCAAGTGATAAATTTGTTAAGAAAGAGAAGAAAGCAGGAGAAATCACGATAAACAGCTATTTTCTTCCGGAAAATAAAGCGGCAGGAGAAGCAACCCTCAAATACGGAGAAAAAGCATTAAAATATTTTGAGAATCTTATAGGTCCGTATCCATATAAGGAATTGGACATAGCGGAAACCAATATGATAAATTCGGGTATGGAATATCCCCAATTGTTATCCGTAGGCAGAGGCCTTTATGAAGAAGAAGAGAACTTAAAAAACAGTGTAATATTTGAAACAACGGTTGTTCATGAAGCGGCACATCAGTGGTTTTACGGAATAATAGGAAACGACCAGCAGAAAGAGCCGTGGCTTGATGAATCCTTTGTCACATATTTAACGGCAAAATACTTTAAAGATAATGGAAGAGAGGAAATATTCAATCAGCAGGTAAAAAACAACGAATCGAAATTGAAAGAATACAAATCCGTATTTTCAACGGTAAATGATTTTGACGGATGGAATTCTTATTTGGATACGGTATACAAGAGGGGAAGTTTAGTTCTATACAAATTGAACGAAGACATGGGAGAAGAAAAATTCAAACAATTACTTCAGGAGATCTATAAGGAATATAAGTATAAAAATCTAAATACGGAGAAGTTTTTGGATATTTTAACTAAAACAGAAGGGGAAGAGAGAAGTCAAATATTTAAAGAAGATGCTGTAAAGGAGAAAAAGGCAAAAGCTGATATAAATAAGAATATAAAATTGTCGGATTTGCCTGTGGAATTGAGGAGGGCTAAAAATGCATCTGATAAAGTAATTGAGTTAAAAAATAAAGGCTACAGTATTAATATGACTTTTGATTTCTTAGCCGTTAAGGGGGATGCTAATATCGTTTACGGGACTGAAGGAAATGAAGAGCAGAATAAGGATATGAGATTGGCAGCTGAAATGATTTTAGAAACATCAATAGAACAGTCGTCAATGAAGAAACAGTCTGAAAAATTTAATGGTAAGGTTGTGACTGACAAAGAAGCTCTGGATATGAAAGAGATGCCGGATCTGACTATTATCGTAGGCAATCCCGACATTAACGGATATTATAAAGAGGTTAACGATAAGCTGGATATACAGATCCACGGGAATAAAATATCTATAGTGGACCTTGACTATGATATAAAAGATGAAAGATATTTTTTCAGTTATTTGGTTGATAATTATGCAGATGAGGAGAAGAAGATAATGGTGTTTTATTCTAGGGACGGTACCGGAATATCTACTACTTACAGAGGATATTATTATTATTCCACCTTTGGAGGAGGGATAAAATACAATCCCGACTTTTTGGGATTGATTGCAGAAAAGGACGGGAAGAAAGAGGTCATGATATTTGATGAGGAAGGGAAAGTGAAAGAATAAATTATTGAGACTAATTTAACATTATTTACTCGTTAACAAACTCAGCTGATTTGATAAAGAATGTTAAACGATATGTTACTAAAAAATTTATCTATGAGAGGAAGGATTGCGATGTATAAAAACAAAAGAAAGATTATTTTGACTTTAACAGTATTTACTTTACTTGTTGTATTTAGTTCTTTGGTATTTGCTCAAGATGATATGAAACCACAAGTATATGTAGAACAAGAGTGTGTTTGTATTCCTGTACCTGGAGGATATGATTGTTGTATGATGGAGTACAGATATGATAATAGTGGAGATTTGATTTCATCACGAACGCTTTGGTGCAAATTCACAGGAAGTTATGGAGATTGTTAATAACCCAAAATAGGGGTATAAGGTAATACTTTATTAAATGTTTAATATTCTTCATCTTTTTTATAATTAATAAAATGTTAATTAGGTAATTGCGAAACTAAAAAAATTGATTATTGAAATTAAGCCATTATAAAGATTGAATGTATAAAAACACCAAAAAACAGCAAAGAGATTTATAAATATTCACTAGAAATATCGCTTGATTCCAATGTATGTAGAGTTTCGCAAATGCCTAAAAATGTT
This sequence comes from Acidilutibacter cellobiosedens, assembly GCF_004103715.1. Taxonomy (NCBI): domain Bacteria; kingdom Bacillati; phylum Bacillota; class Tissierellia; order Tissierellales; family Acidilutibacteraceae; genus Acidilutibacter; species Acidilutibacter cellobiosedens. The sequence continues at coordinate 1,244,231 of NZ_CP035282.1, forward strand.
AATAAGTGAAAGGAGGTGCATAAATTGAAAAAGAAAATTACCAAAACAGTAATTATTATAGGAGCAGTTCTTATTGCGCTGTATTTAGGGAAAAGAATTTCATATGAGGTTAAAGCTGATGAAGCAATGGAAAAGATGTCTTCGAAGCAAAATCTTAATATTTCAAGTTTAGATATGGATTTAAATTTAAAGAACAAAAAAGGAGAAAAAATTATTTTAACAAAAGAATTGAAAGATAAGGGACAAGCTGATAGCCATTTTATCGTTTTTTTCTCTCCAACTTGTAAACCATGTTTACAGGAAATAAAAATGTTAAACCAGTTTGCAGATGATAATACTTTAAAAAAAGAGCCTATATTGATAGGAATAGGAGAATATAAAAAAATAAATGATTTGATAGATGAAAATAATATACTATTAGATTATTATTCTATAGATTTATCAGAATTCAAAGAAAAGGTAAAAGAGAATGCAGTGCCATTAAGTTTAGTGGTGAATGGAAAGGGAGAATTACTTTTTGGGAAAAAAGGATGGTCAGATGACAAAGATACGGTAGATTTATTTACTAAAAAAATCAATTCATATAAATAAATTATAGATATTACAAGTATACAACCAAACATTTGGTTTTTTCACGTTCAAATTTTATTATAAACAAATTTGAATACCAAAATTAATATATACTGAAGAAATCAGCAATAGTATTGTTGTGCTGATTTCTTTAGTATATATTAATTGAGCTTGAAACATATAAGATAATGATTTCAAAATAAAATATATACGAAGTATAAATGCTTAAAGAAGATATACAATTTTTAATATGGAAGAGGATTAAAGACAGATGATAATAAGAATTCATTAACTGATTTTTTACTAAGTTTTTATCGGAAAACTTTTACAGGGCATATTTACCTAGTGTACTGACATGATGATGCTTAATTAAATAAGAGTATCTTTTTTTCCGTTAAATGGTACAATAAAAAACAAAAGAAACGGCGGTGATATCTATGGCAAGACCTAAAATACACAGAATTAATTTAACGGATAATGAAGTAAAGAAATTGAAATCCTTACTCCGTAAGAAAGATACATCCAAAACAGTACGGAGCAGATGTCAGATTTTACTTGATCTTGATGAATCACATGGGAAAATTTTAACCCATATACAAAGTGCAAAGTCAAACGGTGTATGTATGGCAACAATACAAAATGTAGTATGTGCTTACTCCAATGGTGGTATTGAAAATGTAATTACTCTTAAGCAAAGCATAAATTCCGACAATGCGCGCAGGTTGGCAGATGGCAGAGCAGAAGCACTAATTATTGAACTTGCCTGTGGGCCTGTTCCTGAAGGGCATAGCCGTTGGACGATAAGACTTTTAGAAGAAAAATTAAAAGTTATCTTGGAAACGCCCGTTAGTAGAGAAGCAATAAGACGAACTTTAAAAAAAACAAACTTAGACCTCACAAAAACGACTACAGGTGCATTCCTCCAAAAGAAGATGCCGATTTTGTAGCATGCATGGAAGATATACTTGACATATATGAACTTCCTTATAATAAGGTTCGCCCTGTTGTATGCATGGATGAAAAGCCTTGCCAACTCTTAGGTGAGTCACGAGAATCATTGCCAATGCGTTGCGGAGATGACTGTAAAATTGATTCTGAATACGTCCGTAACGGAACTTGCAGTATATTTGTTTTTACAGAACCTCTTGGCGGCATCCGCCATGTCAGCATAAGAGAACATCGTACAGCTGGGGATTGGGCAGAAGAAATCAAATATCTCTCAGATATTATGTACCCGGATGCAGAGAAAATAGTTTTGATCATGGACAATCTCAATACACACAAATCAGCATCTTTATATAAAGTTTTTCCACCTGAAGAGGCAAGACGCATCATAAAACGGCTTGAAATCCATTATACCCCAAAACATGGAAGCTGGCTTAACATAGCAGAGATAGAACTTAACGTGATGACACGCCGGTGCTTATCACGCAGAATTAATGATATTGAAATATTACGCAATGAATTAAATACATGGGAAAATAACCGTAATGCTGACATCGCTAAAATCAATTGGCAGTTTAGAACAAAAGATGTCAGAACGAAATTGGCGTCTCTATACCCCACATATATTATGCGGAACTCGTGAAAATCAGGTTGTTTGTATAATTAAATATGAATATGTCGGTACACTATATAAATTACAATGGTAAATAGCTAAATTTCCTTAAGCTTTTTCTTATTATATCATCTCTATATGCATTTTGAAAATTTTTCAGCAGTCATCATAGCTATTTGTTAATAAAATTTATATAAAATACATGATTTATTAAGATTAGCAGAAATAGTTAAACTTGAAACTACAGAAGAACAGAGAGATACATTAAATATTATTACAACTTTTAACATAAATGCCAGATATCCTGATTACAAGCAAAGCTTTTATAAAAAATGTGATTATAAATTTACTACAGCTAATATTAAGAAGATAAAGGAGTTGAGAGCATGGCTTCTTTCAATAATAGACGAAGAGTAGAGGAAATAATAGTAGATTATGGGAAGTTAATAGAAAAAGAAATAGATGTAAAATATATTTATTTATATGGTTCTTGTGCAAAAGGAACCTATACGGAAGATAGCGATATAGATATAGCTATAGTAGGGGACGATTTTGGTAGAGATATAATAGAAGATACTTTGCTATTAATGAAGCTAAGACGAAAAATAGATTATAGGCTTGAGCCTCGTCCATTTAGAACCATTGATTTCAACCCATCTAATCCATTGGCCAGAGAGATAATGAATACCGGAATACAGGTGGTGTAGGACATATGATAAAGTCGAAGCCTTGGGATTGGAGCAAGAATAAGAATGAAGGTTGGCTGACGCCTTCAATTGAATCTTGCTATTTAGCCGAGTCATGGAAATCTAAGGGGTTTAACAAATTTTTGGATTTAGGCTGCGGGCTTGGCAGACATTCAATTTATTTTGCTAAAAAGGGGTTTAGTGTAAATGCTGTTGACTTGTCAGAATTTGCTCTAAATTATCTCAACGATTGGGCAGAGAAAGAAAAATTGAATATTAAAACAGAAACATGTGACATGTTAAATCTTCCTTTCAATGATGACAGCTTTGATTGTATAATAGATTACAATGTGATATATCATACGGATACATTGGGCTTTTTAAAATCTCTTGAGGAAGTTAAGCGCGTTTTAAAATCAGATGGTGAGTTGTTTATCACACTTATATCGAAAAATACCTGGTCCTTTAAAAATGCAGATAATTATAGACGTATTGATGAAAATACTATTTTGCGTAATGAAGATGATACGGAACGGAATGTTCCCCATTTTTATGTTGATATTCAAGATATCAGAAATTATTTTAAGAATTTTGACTTTGTTGTTCCACCTCTGGAACAAACCGAATATGACATAGAAAATACAGGCTATTATTCAACACATTTCAATCTTATCCTTCATAAAAAATATTAAAAAATTAATCTTATTTAATAAATCTAACTTTATGATATAATTATTCATATGATAAATTAATTTTCATTTAAGGAGAGTCTGACGATGGCTGCACTTCCACATTAATTGTATGAGTTTTTTTATGTGAATAAAAATAATTTTCCTGAAAAACAGGTTTTTTTGTCATGCAATTAACGGAGGTGTTGAAATTGAATAAAAATAAGAATATCCATATTCTTTGCATTATAGCTTTTTTGCAAGGATTGGTTTTTTATGGTCCTATATCTACTTTGTTCAGACAGAACAGAGGGCTATCTTTAAACGATATATTTGTAATAGAAACGGTTTATGTAATACTTTTATTTATATTTGAAATTCCTTGGGGATATATTGCCGACAGAATCGGCTACAGGTGGACTTTGATTATATCCTTTTTCTTGTTTTTCCTATCTAAAATAGTATTTTATTCTGCTCATTCTTTTGACGGATTTTTATTTGAAAGGATTATTTTGGCTTTGGCCATATCGGGGATATCAGGCTGTGATTCAGCTCTTATCTATACTTCCGTAGATGAAATGGACAGCAACAGGGCCTTCAGTTTATATAATGCTTCTTCTGCCGGCGGTTTTTTAGCGGCTTCTTTTCTTAATTCCATTATAGTGAAATATTCTATGGATTTAACTGCACTATTAACTATCATTCCTTACGGGGCAGCTTTTTTCATTTCTTTTTTTCTTAAAGACAGTTCTCATCATGTTGAGTCCCAAAGAATCAGTCTGACTGATAATATTAAAGTCTTAAAGAAAAACAAAAATATAATCATATTTTTAATATCCATGGCTTTAATCTCCGAAAGTACCCATTCCATATGCGTTTATCTAAATCAGCCCATATATTTAAGAAGCAGTATTGATATGAAATACTTCGGTTTTCTGACTGCATTCATGCAGATTGCCTGCTTGTTATCCGCAAGAGCTTATAAATTAAATGAAAAAGTCGGAACCAAAAAGTTATATATAGTCTTAATTTCTATGATAATAGGTGCAAATATATTTTTGATTTATTTAAAAAACGGAATTTTAGTTGTACTGATGATATTCATCATAGAAGGAGCTTTTGCAGTTACCCAGCCTCTGTCGAACACCATACAGAACAGGAGTATTACTGTAGCTAACAGGGCAACCTTTTTATCATCCTATGCCATGGTAGGAGATATAATAGGAAGCATTTCAAATTTAGCGGTGGGAAAAGCATCGGATTTTTCATTGAATATTGCAATCGGAACTTGCGCCGGGCTTAACATATTAGCACTGATTTTAATTCTTATATTTTTTAGAAAGAAAAAGAATAAATAATTAAAATAACATAGAATATATATTTACACGAACATATGTTCTATGTTATTATATTTATAACGAATAGGAAAATTAAAATTTCGGAGTGATATTATGGAAATATCGGATAAACTGAAAATTTTATCGGCTGCTGCCAAATATGATGTATCCTGTTCCTCAAGCGGAAGCAGGAGAACAAGTAAAAAGGGAGGATTCGGCAGTACAAGTATGTATGGAATATGTCACAGCTGGACTGATGACGGAAGATGTATATCTTTGCTCAAGATCCTTATGAGCAACTGCTGCATATACGATTGCGCATATTGTATAAACAGGCGTTCCAACGATATTCCCAGAGCAAGTTTTACACCGGATGAAGTGGCGGATTTGACAATAAATTTTTATAAAAGAAATTACATAGAAGGGCTTTTTTTAAGTTCGGCAGTTTTAAAAAGTCCTAATTATACGATGGAACTTTTAACCGATATAGCGAGAAAATTAAGAGAAAATTATGGATTTAACGGATATATTCATCTTAAAACCATACCGGGAGCGGATAACGATTTAATAGAAAAAGCAGGAATGTATGCAGACAGAATGAGTGTAAATATAGAATTGCCATCGGAAAAAGGATTGAAGTTATTGGCTCCTCAAAAGAAAAAGGAGTCCATATTAACTCCCATGAATTTTATTAATTACAGAATGGAACAATATTCGGAAGAAAAGAAAAAGTTCAGATTTTCTCAAAAATTTGTACCTGCAGGTCAGACTACACAGCTTATAGTAGGGGCTACACCGGATAACGACTTGAAAATACTGAGACTTTCCGAGGCTTTATATAATGAATTCAAGCTGAAAAGAGTGTATTATTCCGCTTATGTTCCGGTAACACATCATCCGAATCTTCCAGCCGTGTCTTCTCCTCCTTTAATAAGAGAACACAGGCTTTATCAGGCTGATTGGCTGTTAAGATTTTATGGTTTTCATGCTTCTGAAATACTTAATGAAGAAAAGCCGGATTTTGATTTGGCTCTTGATCCTAAATGTAACTGGGCATTAAAAAATTTAGAATTTTTCCCTGTAGAAATTAACAGAGTAGACTATAACACCCTTTTAAGGGTTCCGGGAATAGGAGTAAAATCAGCTCGAAAGATAGTAGCGGCAAGAAGGTTCTGTCCTTTAAATTTTGATGATTTAAGAAAATTAGGAATCGTAATGAAGAGAGCAAGGTATTTTATAACCTGCAATGGGAAATATTATGGTATAAAAAATATGGATGAGTCTGCAATACGAAACAGTCTGATATATGAGGATAAAAAAAGCTCCAATATTGTAGGAGAGCAGCTTTCCATGTTTTCCGTCTATCCCAGTATTATCTTACCTGAAAACAATATAAAGGTAATAGGGGAGGAAGTATAATGCTTTGTTATTTCTATGACGGCAGTTTTGAAGGACTTTTGACGGCTATATATGATTCCTATTACAGAAAAGAAATTCCCGACAGGATAATTTCAAGAGTTGAATTGCAAGAAAGTATGTTTGTTGATAAGGTGTACATAAATACGGATGGGAACAAAGCGGCAAAAGTTTATGAGTCTATCAGGACAAAAATATCGGAGGATGCTCTTAAAAATTGTTTTTATGTATTTTTATCTGAAACGAAGGATAAGGATACGGTTATATATAAATATTTAAGGAAAGGTTGGAAGATTGGGAAAAATGTGAATTTAAATTTATCTGACGACATCGTTCTTTCAGTCTATAAAATATGTAGAAGAGTAACAAGAGAAGTTCAGCTGTTCGTTGGACTGGTACGTTTTGAATGTACCAATAATGGGGTATACTATGCTCAGATAGAGCCGGATAATGATATTGTGGGATTGCTGGCTTCCCATTTTGTAGAAAGACTTTCCGATGAATATTGGATTATTCATGATTTAAAGAGAAGTGAAGCTGTTGTATATAATAAGAAAGAGTGGGTTATAACGGATTTGTCTTTGGAAAGGCCATTTGAATTTTTAAAAGAAGAAAAAAAATACCAAGAGCTGTGGAAGGAGTATTATGTAAGTGCTTCAATAAAGTCAAGGGTAAACCTTAAAGCCCAGAAAAATCATATGCCGGTAAGATATTGGAAACACTTGATTGAAAAGAAAGTTTAATAAATATTGAATTTTGATATCTGTTACATAAAGCTATGATATAATAACTAATAGACGAAAAGATGGAGGATGGTGTGTGATGATAGAATTAGGTAAAATTCAAAAATTGGAGATTAAAAGATATACATCCGTAGGAGTATATCTAAATGTGAAGGGAAGCAGTGATGAAAATAAGTCGGACGTTTTACTCCCGAAAAGACAAATTCCTAAGGAAGCAAAAGTAGGGGATGAAATAGAAGTTTTTATATACAGGGATTCGGAGGACAGGATGATAGCTACTACGTCAAAACCGAAAATTGCCTTAGGCGAAATAGGTTTTCTGAGGGTAGTGGAAATAACTAAAATTGGGGCTTTTTTAGATTGGGGGCTTGAAAAGGATTTATTTCTTCCTTTTAGAGAGCAGATTTATAAAGTGCAAAAAGGAAAAAAGTATCTTGTAGGTGTATACATAGATAAAAGCGATAGGCTGTGTGCTACTATGAAAATCAAGGATTTTCTTCAGAATGACCCTCCATATAAAGAAAATGACAGAGTTAAGGGAATGATATATAGTATCAATGAAGATATAGGAGCATTCGTGGCAGTGGATAATAAATATGACGGACTGATTCCTATGAGAGAACTTTATGGAGTATATAGAGCAGGGGATGAAGTTGATGTAAGAATTATAAAGGTAAAAGAGAATGGAAAATTGGATTTGACCATTAAAGAAACACCCCATATTCAAATAGAAGAAGATGCAGAGAAAGTTTTAAAAAGGTTGGAAGATAACCAGGGAGTACTATCACTTAATGATGAAAGTTCTCCGGAAGATATAAAAAAAGAGTTGCATATGAGCAAAACTGCTTTTAAGAAATCTGTAGGGAAATTACTGAAAGAGAAGAAGATTCAATTCACTAAAAACGGTATAAGGATTAAATGAAAGTGTACAAATTAAAATATCCTGTGTTTAATGGAATTTAAGAAGGGTAATAAATTAAAGGATGATAAAAAATATGGGAGGGATTGTATATGAGTGAATATCATGAACCGGTAGAATTGATAAGTGAAAAGGACAGAAATATAGTGAGAGCACTCAACAGCTTGAAGGAAGAAATTGAGGCAGTTGATTGGTATAATCAAAGGGTAGCCGTATCTCAGGATGCCGAATTGAAAAGTATAATGGCTCATAACAGAGACGAAGAAATTGAACATGCATGTATGACATTAGAATGGTTGAGGAGAAATATGTCCGGATGGGATGAAGAACTTAGAACTTATTTGTTCAAAGATGGCTCTGTTGTAGACTTGGAAGGAAAAGGTGAAGCTGATTCAGAGTCTCAACTTGACATAGGAGATTTAAAATAAGGAGGGATATTATGCTATACAGAGAAATTGCACCGGTAAGCAAGGAAGCTTGGAAGGAAATTGACGAAAGAGCGAAAAAAGTTTTTAAAGCTTATCTGTCGGCGAGAAAAGTGGTCAGAGTAAACGGGCCTAAAGGCCTTGATTATAATGTGTTAACAGAAGGCAGATTAGGTAAAATTGAAAGCAAGGATAATGTATCTTACAGTTCTTATAAAGTTTTACCCTTGACGGAGTCAAGAGTCGAATTCGAAATGGACAGATGGGAACTTGATAATATTCTAAGAGGAGCAGAAGATATAGATTATAAGCCCTTGGAAGATGCTGTTAAGAATATTGCCTTATTTGAAGATAGAGCAGTATATAGTGGACTGGAAGAAGATTCAATAGTAGGATTAATTAAATCTTCACAAAATCCGACTATTCCTTTTGGAGAAAGTTCGGAAGGTATTATGGACGGAATTGCCAAAGGATTAATAACATTGAGAGAAAAATTTGAAGAGGGGCCTTTTGCCTTAGTAGTAGGGGAAAAAGCTTATAGAAGAATTATCTCGGAAGAATCTTCCTACCCATTGTATAAAAAGATTGAAAAATTAATCGGAGGTAAAATCGTTTATAGCCATGTATTGAACGGAGCAATTTTGTTGCCTTTCAATCATGAGGATTTGGAATTGACTATAGGAAGAGATTTTTCCATAGGGTATCAATCTCACACTAATGAGAAGGTAAAATTCTTTATAACCGAATCCTTTACTTTCAGAGTAAAAGATGAGAATTTGATTGTAAATTACAGCCTATAGAGTTGGAACAATATATTATTTCGGCAATTAAAGGGAAGTGGTAACAATGCGGTGTTACTACTTCCTTTTTTTAAATTCCTCTTCCTCAATAAACATGCAGACAAACACTATACATAGAATTACCGCACTGACTAAGATGGCCTTTTGCCCAAGAATTGAAACCCAGTGTTTTCCTAAAACCGCACCAAGCGTAAATACAAATATAAAACCGTAATAAAAAAAGCTCTTATAAAGCAAACTCTTGTCTTTTTTGTAGACAGAGCTGCAAAGCAGATCTGTGGCAGTACGAAGATTTCCTATACACATAGTGGTAGCCAGAGAATTGTTGTGTATTTTCCTAAAACTTTGAACCTGAATACCACATGCAAGTGAAATCATGCTGTTTGCCAAAAGGTTCATGGAACTGTTCATGAAGGTTACCGCCGTCATAATTATAATTTCTATAATAACCGATAACTGCCTCCAGTGAGGCTTTTTGCAGTTTTTAAAATTGAGACACAGCATTTGAGCGATAAATACTCCGGCAGTAAAGGACATAATCGGAAATAAATATCGGACGGATTCCACATAATTTCCGTCAAAGATATGTATCCCTAAAAGGATGATATTGCCGGTTTGTGCATTTGCAAAAACATGATCCCTGAAAATATATGTGTAAGCGTCCATATAGCCGCCGGAAAAGGCAAGAAGAATTCCGACTATGATGGACTCAGACATCTGCCATTTATATTTTTTATTGCCTTTTTTTTCTATGCTTTGCATCTTCATTTGATATAATACCCTCTTTATACAACCAATACAGGCAGTCTTTATCCTTTATATACTATAGCAAAATGGAAAGTCCATTGCAAGCTATTATGAGTGAAAGATAGAAGAGATGTTATTGAGAAGTCGAAAAAAACAATTGTGAATGCGATATTTGTATTATATAATATATATAGTTGGTTAGAATGGAATTATAATGAAAAGAGGTGCTTTATGGGTGTAAGCTATAAAAAATTATGGAAGTTGTTAATTGATAAGGATATTAAAAAAACTAAAATGAGAGAAAAAGTAGGGATTAGTACAAGTACATTGTCTAAACTAACAAGAAATGAATATGTATCTCTTGATATATTAGTCAGAATTTGTTCTTATCTAAAATGCCAAATCAGCGATATTTGTGAAGTAATATATGAAGAAGATTAAATGGGAAGAGGTGGAAGTGTGAAGAATTTAGAATACAGTGCCGGCATTGTCAGCAAGGGATTTTGGTTTCAGGAGTTTAAAAAATATATAGAGATGTTGAAAGAAGGAAAGACGGCAGCAGAAATCAAAGAGTTCCAGGTAAAAGAAAATATATTTTTGGCTCCGTCTCCGTCTTACGGCAAGAAAATAATCGGAGAGATTTTTAAGCGCACGCAAGCTCTTCCTAAAGATATTATAGAATTGTTTTCTGATCTTAATGTTTCGGATCAAAAGCTTATAAATTTGTTGGGGATTATGTTAACCGACAGGTTATTTTTTGAATATATATATGAAGTTTATAGGGAGAATCTTATCCTTGGGACAAAAAAATTCAAAGACAGCAGTACGCGTATATTTTTAAAAAATAAGTCGGAGCAAAGCAAAAAAGTAGCGGGATTTACGGAACAAACGAAAAAAAGATTGGCCACAGCCTATAAGACCTATTTGAAAGAGGCGAATCTCCTACTGGAAAAGGACGGTATTTTAACATATCATAAACCTATCATGGATTTTCAATTGGAAATTAAAATGAAAAGTCTATCTCTTTATCCATATTTAAAGGCATTGACGGGGGTAATTTAATGAAAGAATCGAAGAAAACATTGGAACAACGTTTAGATCAAATCCAGATAGAAATAGATAAAAAAGATTTCAGAAAAAATAAAGGGATGGGAAATGAGATAGGATATTATATATTTGATTACTCTGAAAGAGAAGAATTAAAGGTCAGAGAATATATCAAGTATTTAAAAGAAAAGAATAATCCTAATATTACTGGGTATAAGTTGTTGGTATATGATTTGTATGATTTGATGATTGATTACATAGAAAAAGAAGGCCTTCTTGAAAAATGTATTAATATGGAGGAAGAATACGGGCTGGAATATTTGATTATTTCTGTAGCGGAATTGTTGAATATGGATGACAGCAGAAATTTTTTTACCGATTATATAGAAGAGAATACTCCCGAAAATGCGGTAGTTTTTATTACAGGAGTTGGTAAGATATTTCCTTTTGTTCGTGCCCATGATATTTTAAACAAATTGAGTCAGGTTTTTGACAGGGCTCCGGTAGTATTGTTTTATCCCGGAAAGTATGACGGTCAGACTTTAATATTGTTTTCAGAATTTGAAGACAATCACTATTACCGAGCGTTTCCGCTGGTTAAATAATGGAGGGGTATTATGCTGATTAAGGATATGTTTGTTAAGCCTATTGATAGGGATATCAAAGGAGTAATAAAAGTTGGACAAGATGACGATGCCAATGTGAAACAAGAGTTGGAAGAATATGTAGTAACAGACGAATTACAGAGGCATTTCAGAGATTTTTTTGAAAGCTATAGAAAAGGAATTAATGGGGATACCGACAAAATGGGAGTTTGGATTTCCGGATTTTTTGGAAGCGGTAAATCCCACTTTTTAAAAATCCTATCATATTTATTGGAGAATAGGAAGGTAAACGGAAAACCGGCTGCAAATTATTTTTTAGATGAAAATAAAATTAAAGATCCCGCAGTTGTCGCCGATATGAAATTGGCTTCATCGATTCCTACTGATGTTATATTATTTAATATTGATTCTAAAAGTGAAACGTCCGGGAAAAAGGGCAAAGATACAATACTTAATGTTTTTTTAAAAGTATTTAATGAAAAATTGGGTTTTAGCACAAATCCCTATGTAGCCGATTTGGAAAGGCAGCTGAATGAGGAAGGGTTATATGAGGTTTTTAAAGAGAAGTATAAAGAAATTACGGGAGATGACTGGATAGAATTCAGGCACAAATTTAGCTTTTTTAAGGACAGGGTAATTAAGACATTGGCGGAAATTAAGTTTATGACCTTGGAAACGGCAAAAGACTGGGCAAGGAGTACAACAAGGCCTTATGAAATAAGTATAGATGAATTTGCTCAAATGGTAAATAAATATTTAAGGTCAAAAGGAGAAAATCATCATATTATTTTTTTGGTTGATGAGATGGGTCAATATATCGGAGATAATACGGATTTAATGCTCAATCTCCAAACAATAACCGAAGATTTGGGAACCGTTTGCCGAGGCAAAGCCTGGATTATAGTAACTTCTCAGCAGGATATAGATTCCGTAACAAAGGTTAAAGGCAGGGATTTTTCGAAAATTCAAGGTCGTTTTGATACGAGGATAAGTTTAACATCTGCCAATGTGGACGAAGTTATTAAGCTCAGGATATTAAAGAAAACGGAAACTGCCAATGAGACCTTATCGGTGCTTTATGAGAATAAAGAAACCATTATCAGAAATCTTATAATTTTTAACGATACTGCTGAAAAAAAACTATATGAAGATAAAAAGGATTTTTGTGAGGTATATCCTTTTATACCATATCAATTTAATCTTTTGGCCAATGTATTGACTTCCATCAGGCAGCATGGTGCCAGCGGAAAGCATTTGTCGGAGGGAGAGCGTTCTATGCTTGCACTGTTTAAAGAAAGTGCGGAAAAACTGATGAACAAAGGAGACGGTACGATTGTACCTTTTAATATATTTTATGATGCCTTAAATAAGTTTTTGGATCACAGTCATTCGGTTGTCATTTCTTGGGCTTTGAAAAATAAGTGTATAAACCCGAATAATGAAGAAGATAATTTTAATGTGAATGTTTTAAAGGCTTTATTTATGATCAAATATATTGATGAAGTTGAAGCAAATGCAGATAATATTACTACTTTAATGGTGTCCGATATAGATGAAGACAGAAGGGCGTTGAAAGAAAAAGTACAGGAAGCTTTGGATATTTTAGTGGATCAAATGCTGGTTCAAAAAAACGGTAATATATATATTTTTTTAACCGATGAGGAACAGGAAATTAACCGTTCGATAGAGAATCAGGATATTGAATTTACCGATTTAATAAGGAAGGTTTCGGAACTCATTTTTGCCGATATTTATTTTGAAGAGAAGGTTAAAGTTGAAAACTTTAAAAACAGATATTCCTTTGGATTTAACAGGTTTGTGGATGACGTACCGTATAAAGGAAATCAGACTTTCGATTTCGGAGTTAAGATAATTACTCCAAGATCGGAATTAAATGGGCAGAGCGATAATTTACGTCTGCTAAGCAGTGCCGGGCCGAATGTCTACGTGGATTTACCTAATGATGCGGGGTTTTTGAATGAGTTGAGTTTGTCCATGAAAATTGAGAAGTTTTTATCCGTTCCGTCTGCTGGTAATATTTCAAAATTTGAGGAAATAAAAGCGGTGAAACGGGAGGAAATGAGGGAACATCAGGGAAGAGCGAAATTATTTTTGCAGGAATCATTAAAATCTGCTAAATTCTATGTTAATGGCGACTTGTTGGAATTAAGCACTAAAGACTTCAAATACAATTTGACGGAAGCTTTGGAACGTATGGTGTCTACGGTTTATCATAAATTAAATTATATTACTCACCCTATGGATGAAGTTGATATATATAATCTGTTTAAATCGGACAATTCCGGTCAGATAACTTTAGGTACTGCTTTGCCTAACGAGAATGCCATAAGGGAAGTATTGGATTATATACGGCTTCGGACCCAAAATCATGCCAAGATTTCATTGAAAGAGATAAAAAACAGATTTAATAAAGCACCTTACGGTTTTATAGATGCGGATACGGAATGGATAATCGCCAAATGTTTTAAAGACGGGCTGATAAGATTTACTTTAAATGGGAGTATGGTTTCTTTATTAAATGAAGCTTCCGAAAGAATCGTCGAATATATTACGAAACGGGTTTATGCCGAGAAGTTTTTAATAGAAGAAAAAGAGATCATATCGGAAAATATGAAAAGAAACTTAAAAAATGTGGCTAAGGAAGTATTTAAAATAACTATTATTACGGAAGATGCAGATACTATGGTGATGGAATTCAATAAACTTGCCAAAGATATGGTTGATAATTTGGAAAAGATATTGCGGGAATACCGAACCGATACCTATCCCGGAAAATATATTGTAATGAGCGGGATTAAATTGATTCAAGGGACTATATTCATGGACAAAGCTGTAGATGTATTTAGATATGTGAAAAACCGTGAAGAAGATTATCTTAATTTTGCAGAGGATTATCTGCCGATAAAGGCTTTTTTTGGAGGGGAACAGCAGGGAATATGGGATAAGACTCAGAAATATATCGATATATTTGAAGAAAGCAGATCTTATGTAATTAATGAAGAAATAGAATCCGTCGTAAAAAGAATGGAAACCATTTTTAAAATGCCTTATCCTTATAACAATATTAAAGATTTGCCCGAACTTAACAATAAATTTCCAAATATTTATAATGAAATTTTAGACAAAGAACTTGAACCGGTAAAAACGGAAATCTGTGAAGCTGAGAAGAGAGTAATGGAAGTATTGAAACAAAGCGGTCTGGAAGAAATATTTTTTGAGAAATTCACACGTGCCTTTTATAATCTTACCGAAAAAGCCGAGTCATGCGACAATGTGGCTAGGTTAAACGGATGCAGAACGGAAGCGGATAAATTAAAGATCAGATTTTTAAATGAAATCGCTAAAGAACAGGAACGCATAGCCGAAAAAGAAAAACCTAAAAAAACGGTTGAAGCGGGAAGGACGGATAAAATTGCAAATCCGGTAAAAAAGCAGCGTAATATAAGTATCAGAGATATAAATCCTTCAAGTTCATGGCAGATAGAAACCGAAGAGGATTTGGAGAAATATCTGCGGGACTTAAAAGAAAGGCTGGAAAAGGAAATTGAAGAAGGTACTATATTAAATATTGAGTTTTAGAGGGGGATATTATGGACAAGGCTGTGTTAGAAAACTTCGCCGTATATGCAAGGAACAAGTTAATACAGGATATTAAAAATAAAGCATCTATGATAGGCATTACAGAAGAAGGAATAGCTGATCCTCTTCCGGAATCCAATTCAGATATGCTGATTTTCAACATTAAGACTGTGGAATCATATAGAATTCACGGCGGAGAAGTAAATCAGTACAAAAAGCTCGTTGAAGAGCTCAATAAAAGAAAAGAAAGTCAGGACTACGGTACCGCATATAAAGGATTAATAGAAGAAGTAGCTTATACTTGGTTTAACAGGCTTATAGCTATACGATTCATGGAAGTAAACAATTATCTTCCCGATAAAATGAGAATACTTTCTTCAGGAAGGAAAGGAGTAAACGAACCAGAATTTGTCACCTACTATCAAGATACAAGCTTAAATTTTACGAATGAAGAGTTAGAACGGTTGGCTAATTGGAAATCAGACGGCAGCGCGGCATCAATGGACAATATGTTTCATCTTTTATTTATAAAACAATGCAATGTCTTAAATGAGAATCTGCCGGGGTTATTTGAAAAGACCGATGATTATGCCGAATTGTTATTGAATATATCGTATAATGACCAAGATGGAGTATTGTATAAATTGGTACATGATATACCGGAGGAATATTTTGATGTAGAATCGGAAAAAGACAAAGGTCAGGTGGAAATTATAGGCTGGATGTATCAGTATTATAACACTGAGAGGAAGGATGAAGTATTTTCAAGACCAAAGTCGGTCAAAATTCAAAAAGAAGATGTTCCTGCCGTGACACAGCTTTTTACACCTGATTGGATTGTCAGATATATGGTAGAAAATTCATTAGGAAGGCTTTGGATAGAAAAATTAATAGCTGATGGTGACAAACGGAATGAAAAAGAAATAGCCGGAGAGTTTAATTGGAAATATTATATTCCGGAAGCAGAACAAAATCCTGAAGTGAAAGAACAGTTAAAAGGAATACGAAAGGATAGGAGAAATATTCGATTAGAGGATATTAAATTTATAGACCCCGCCATGGGCAGCTTTCATATAGGGGTTTATGCCTTCGAAGTGTTCATGCAATTATATGAAAGTCAAGGATACACAGTTAGAGAAGCGGCTAAGTTAATTATTGAAAAAAATCTGTATGGCCTTGATATAGATAAGAGGGCGTACCAGCTATCCTATTTTGCTTGTATGATGAAGGGAAGACAATATAACAGGAGAATTTTAAATGGGAAAACAAAATGTAATTTATACGATATACCTGAGAGTAACAATATTAATAGAAATCATTTAGACTATTTAGGTACTAATATTGAAGATAAAAAAGTTTGGGCTAAGCGTAAAAAAGAGATAGTGGAAATCCTTGATATTTTTAAAGATGCAAAGGAATACGGATCTGTATTAGATGTACCAGATAAATATGATTTTAGATTGTTAAAAGAGTTTATTGAAAACAAACAGTTAGATCTATCTTTTGATACCACAGGTATTGATGATACACAAAAGAAAATTATAAATGTACTTAGTGTTGCTGAAATATTGTCGAAGGAATACAATGTCGTGACAACAAATCCTCCATATATGGGAAGCAGCGGTATGAATTCAAAATTAAGCAGATATGTTAAAGATAATTATCCCGAGAGCAAATCGGATTTATTAACAGTTTTCATTGAAAGGTGCAGGGAGTTCACGAAAGATTGCGGATATTATGCCATGATAACTCAACATTCATGGATGTTTTTATCAAGCTTTGAAAAGCTCAGAAAGAAACTCCAGTCAAATACTATCTGCAATATGATACACTTGGGGCCGAGAGCTTTTGAAGAAATAGGCGGAGAGGTAGTACAGAGCACAAGCTTTGTATTTAAAAACACTTTAATTAATAATTATAAGGGAAGTTATATAAAGCTTATTGATTTTAGCAATGCAGAGGAAAAAGAAACGAAAGCATTGGAAGTAATAAAAAACCCTCAATGCGGATATTATTATGAAACGGATCAGAATAATTTTAAAAAGATACCGGGGATGCCGGTGGCTTATTGGGCAAGTGAGAAGATAATTAAAACCTTTATATTTCCAAAATTATGTGAAGTGTGCGAAACACGAAAGGGTTTAGCTACGTCAGACAATAATAGATTTTTAAGATTATGGCAAGAGGTTGGTTTTGATAAGGTAGAATATAATTGTTCTTCAAATTATGAGTCACAAATTATTAATAAAAAGTGGTTTCCATTAAATAAAGGTGGAGATTTTAAAAGATGGTATGGAAATAATGAGTATCTAATTAATTGGGAAAACAATGGATTTGAGATAAAAAATTTTAAAAGTTCTAACGGGAAATTACTTTCAAGGCCTCAAAATTTATCATATAATTTTAAACAAGCTATAACTTGGACAAAAATAACTTCGGCTTTATTTTCTGCAAGGATGTGTTTTGGTGGTTTTTTGTTTGATGATGCAGCAGCTATATGTTTTAATGCAGATATACTAAAGTTGAGATATATTGTTGCTTTTTTAAATTCAAAAATTTGTCAAGTGGTAGTTAAGATTTTCAATCCTACACTTAATATTCAAATTGGTGATGTCGGTAATTTGCCAATTTGTATCGAAGATAGAGTATATCACCCAATAGTTAAACTTAGCAATAATAATATCTCAATATCCAAAACCGACTGGGATTCTTTTGAAACCTCATGGGATTTCAAAGTTCATCCGTTGTTAGATAAAGATAAGCAAAACCAGGTTCCCAAAACCATAGAAAATTCATATGAAAATTGGAAGCACTTTGCCAATTCACAATTTGACAGGTTAAAAGCAAATGAAGAAGAGCTAAACCGTATTTTTATCAAAATTTACGGTTTGGAAGATGAATTAACTCCGGATGTAAGTGATAAGGATATAACTATTGCCAAAATATTCGATACTAAAAATGAAATCTATGACGATATAAAAGGTAACAGATATATATTAACTAAAGAAGATGTTGTCAAATCCTTCATTTCCTATGCAGTAGGCTGTATGTTCGGGAGATATTCCTTGGATACGGAAGGTTTGGCATATGCCGGAGGCAAATGGGACGACAGCAAATATTCTGCTTTTATACCTGATAAGGATAATATTATATTGATTACGGATGAGGAATACTTTAAGGATGATATATTAAACAGATTTGTCGAATTTGTAAAAGTTTGCTACGGAGAAAAAACATTGGATGAGAATCTTAAATTCATAGCAGATGCCTTAGGCGGGAACGGTACACCAAAAGAAATTATACGAAATTATTTCCTTAAATATTTTTATAAAGACCACGTGAGGACTTATAAGAAGCGCCCCATATACTGGTTTTACGACAGCGGAAAGGAAAACGGGTTTAAAGCACTTATATATATGCACAGATACAATGAAGACACTACAGGTAAAGTTCGTATAGACTATTTACATAAAATACAAAAAGCTTATGAGCGAACTATGGACAACTTAAAATATGAAATAGCAAATAATAAAAATCCAAGAGAAGTATCGAAAGCAGAAAAACGCCTTACAAAGCTTATGAAACAACTAAAGGAATGTAAAGACTATGACGAAAGAATTGCCCATTTGGCATTGGCAAGGATACCCATTGATTTGGACGACGGGGTTAAGGTAAACTACGATAAAATTCAGATCGATGAGAAAGGAGAGAAAATACAAATATTAGCTGAAATAAAATAGAAGTAAGGGGGAGAGTCATGAGAAAAGTTCAAATTACACTAAAACTTATTTCACCATTAGTAAGTTTTGGAGAGGATAAAAAAAATAAAGAATTTAGAGTTACAGAATTGAAGGCACTTTTACGTTCAACTTTTAGAGAATTGTATTATTTTCAAAATTTAGAAGAGATGAAAAAACAGGAGGCTGATTTATTTGGAAGCACAGAAAAGAAAGCACCGGTTTCGATAGTATTACAAAATATAATATGTAGGGTTGATAGTAGTATTGCTATGCTGCCGCATAAAGAAGGCAAACAAGCTTTTTATACTTCATGTTTTGGCATAGACAGCGAGATAACAATATGTTTTATTGAGAGAAATAAAAAAGGTAATATGGATTTTCTTGAGTTCTATATTTATTTGTTAATTCAAGCTTCAATAATAGGTGCATTGGGAAGAAGATCAAGAAAAGGATTTGGTTCTTTTAAGGTAACGAATATAGAAGATTTGTCTGATAATGATGGTGATGAATTTGGGAAATTACTGCCCATGAATTTAGAAGATATTGTGGAATTATTGACAAAATTAAATTTGAACAATCAAGGAGAGTTTGTAAAACTAAGAAACTGTTCTACAACGGATAACATTGTTTCTTATAGCGGGCAGGGCAAATCAGACGAGCTGGATTATCCATTTGTGAAGAGAATAACAATAAATCATTTAAATAATGAAACAGATGTAAAGGGATTGTTAAAAAAGATTTCTGAGTTGACTCATGATAGATTGTGTGCAATAGAAAATAATGAAAACGGCCTTTTGGATAGAAAAGATCTTGATAAAGTAAATGTCAGTATTTTAGGGCAGCATAAATCAGGAATTCCCAAAATAAAAAGATTTGCATCACCTGTATGCATTTCATTTGCAATGGACAGAGGAAACAATAAATATTTAATTATTAAAGAACTGAATTATAATTATGCCGTTAGCAAATTGTATAATAATAAAACCAAAGTTAACTCAAAAATAAACCAAAAGTATATTTCTGAGTTTATAAATAAATTGGTACAAACAGGAGGTGTTAAGAAATGAAATATTTATTGGCTGTAACTTTAGGTCCTGTACAATCTTATATAGAAGAATCCGAGAAGTTTATAGGCCTTAGGAATGGCAGTCAAATAATATCGGATTTAATGAAAAATATAATAGAATATATATTTGATAAAGATGAGGGAAGCCAAATAATATACCCTAAATATGATAAACCTATTGACATAAATAGTATTAATGATTGTACAAACTATCTTGTTTTTGAGGTAACTGAAAAAGATAAGTTAGAATTAAAATCCTTAGAAGATAAAATATACAAAAATATGGGCGGAAATCCTGAGAATTTTAAAGAAACTTTTTTTCTGTTTTGGGCAATTGAAGAATTGAAAAGTGATGAAGATTATTCCACTATATATAGTAAACTTCAAAGATTAATGAACGGAATCAAGCATACCTATATTTTTAACAATGAAGAGAAATTTCAGGAAGGTAATTTTGGTAATGATAAATGCCATATATGTGGGAAACGCTCTATATATAAGAATGATTTATGCCCCTTATGTATATATAAAAGAGAATATAATAAAAAATACAATGAATCTAATTATGAATCCAATTATTCCATAGCTATAAAATGTTGGAAAGCGAAATATAAGGGAAATATTAAAGCAGTTGATAAATTGTTTAAAGAAATTTTTAAGAAAGGGCATGAAGATGGATATTATAGCTTATCGCAGTTAGAAAATACCATATTTATGTTAAAAAAAGGTGATATCAAAAATAAAAGATTTAAAGATTTTTTATATGATTTGAAACAAGAATCAGCAGAGAAGTTAGAAAAATTAACAAAGAAAAAGGAAAATAGATTATTATCGAAAGAGCTTGAAACAATTCAGCAAGACCTTAGAAGCATACAGCAGGATCTTAAAAAATTATATAAAAATGAAAATAAAGATTTAAATATATCAGAACCCAATTATGAGTACGGATTTATACAATTTGATATAGACTCCTTAGGGGATTGGATGCATGGAAAGTTTTTGGATGAAGATATGCAGAAAAATTTGAAAGCGTATCAAGAGAAAATATCGGGACTGCTTATTTCATTCGGTAGAGAACTGAGAAAAGAGTTAGAACATGAATGTGATATTATTTATTCGGGCGGAGATGATTTTTTAGCTATGATGCCTATAGAAAAAATTCAATTTGTATTAGATAAAATAAAAAAATTGTTTGAAAAAAATGTTGGGATGAAGTTGCAAGTTATCGGAATATCTAAAGAGATGACTCATTCAACATGTATAACGATTGCGCCGTGTAAAGTACCTATTGGAGAAGTGTTAAGTAAAAGTAGGTTAGAATTGAATAAAGTTAAAGAAAAATATGAGAAAAATAATAAGAATGGTATTGCATTTAATTATATTGTAGGGGACGGTGCTGCAGTAACAGCTTATATGAAAAAAGATAATTTTGACGGATTCTTAAAACTAATAGAATATTATAAAGAAATAAAAGATATTTTTCCTTTATCTTTTATTAAAAAGTATCAAAAAGAGTTTATAAATTTCCCGTATGAAGAAATTACAAATCAAAATTTCAGAGATTTAAGATCTATGAACAAAATAGAGTTAAAACGTATTATGAAAAAAAGCAAGTTAGTTAAGGAAGATAAAGGAACCGAACAAAAAGAAATTGCAATACAAAAATATATGAATGAAATGATAAAATTTATGGATTCATTATTTTATAAAAATTGTGTGCCCATATCTGCCAATAGGGAAAATGTAGATTTTGAAAATTATTCAAATATAATAGATATTTACGAAAGGTTATGCAGATTACAAGGATTCTATAAATGTATCGGAGGTGATGTAAATGAAACTACTGAAATTAAAACCGTGTGACAATACTTTTTTTAGAGATGGGAAAGTTTTTAAAATGGGTTATAACAATATAATACAATCAAAAAATATTCCTTATCCTTCGGTTTTTTCAGGTGCTGTTTTTACAGCATTTCTGGCAAATAATGAGGGCTTAAAGAAAAAATTCATGAAAAATCCGTCTGTTAAAGAAAAAAGAAAGATTTTAAAAATAGGACAAGTGTATCTTTATAATGAAAGAACAAGAGATATTTATATACCTGCTCCTAAAGATTTATTTAAAGATGAAGATGGTGAAATATATTTTGGAAAATTTGATGATTTGGCGGAAGGAATGACTTCTTTACCGTATAAGAAGGCACTTATGTCGCCTAATATTGATGGTATCGAAAGAATATCAAAAGAGTTTATTAATATTAAAAATATATTTAGAGAGTATAAAAACAAGTCTTATTTAGGAATGGATTTAGTTCATGAAGATGAAATATTTAAAAAGAATTATAAGGTAGGAATAGGTACTGATTATGATAAAAGGATTGTAAAGGAAGATTTGCTGTATAGAGTTGAGCAAACGGAATTTTTATCTAATGATTGGTCATTTATAGTAGAGTATGATATAAATATCAAACTTATCAAAGAGAAAAAAATTGGAAATATTGAAGAATTAAAAAAAGGTTATTTAAAATTAGGTGGAGAGAACAAGATATGCAAATATGAGGAATGTGACAAATGGGTAAATGATTATATAAATGAGTTCAGAAAAAATGCGGAAGATAATTATAAAATAAATTCATCTATTATAAAACTTATATTTACAAGTCCTGTTTATTTTAAAGGAGAGAATGATTTAAACAAGATTGGGGTTATAGGAATATCAAGCGACAAGCCTATTTATATAGGAGGATTTGATATTAAAGAAAAGGCAGCTAAACAAATGTATAAAGGTTATGAGGCGGGAACTGTATTTTTAATTATGGAAAATAAATTTGAAACCATAAAAAATAGACTTGAAACTTCTATAGGAGATTTAATTAACGAAGGCTTTGGAAAATATATAATTTTGGAGGAAGAATAATGGATGGGAAACCGGATGCTTTAGTGATATGTTCTACATTAAATCAGATTACAAATTATTTGGTTATAAAAAAGTTTATAAAAGAATATGGACCCTTAAAAATATATAATATTACATTTGATAAAGATGCCCGTAAAAAAATGAATAAAAATATTAATATTGATGATTGGGACAAACAATTAAAAAATTCATGTAAAAAAAAGTTTAAAATAGATGATTGTAATATCACAAATATTTGTCTTGGAGAAAGCGATTTTTACAATATTGGAGATATAGTTTATAAAGTGATGTGTGAGATTGATAAATTTGATATAGAAAATAAAAAAACCATATATTGGCATATCACAGGCGGTCAAAGAATAATAGCTATGGCTGCCGGTGAAATTATCAAAGAAAGGCCGCAGGACAAATGGATTTATATGGAAGGCAATGTTGAAAAATTACTTGAATATAATAATCAATTAAAAGAAGTAGAAATAAATGATTATGATGATAAAAAGTTAGAATTTAAAGATGCATTTAAACTTGCAGGATTTAATTTAAATGAAGATCTTAAATCAACTACTATTTTAAATATAAGTAAGGAGTTAGGGCTTAATAATAATGAGTTAAAAAATGAAATTGAATTTTATAATAAACTGTATGATATTTTTATACAACCGGAAGATAAGGCAGAAAAAATAGAAATGGAGCTATACGATGGTGAGGAAGAGCAAAATAAAAGATCTTTTAGAAATTGGCTTATTTACTCTAATAGTAATAATGAAACTACTAAAAAAGAAAGAGTTGAAGGAGAAAATAGCGAGAGACAGCAATTTATATATAAATTATTTGAGAAGTTATTGGACAAACATAATGAATTAAAGAAAGAGATTTGCGGATACGATATATTAAATTCCCAAGAACTAAAAAATAATTATCCGGCAGGTTATATACTTGAAAAAATAGCAGCATGTAAGATATATGATGTTTTAAGATCTAAAAACTTTGCTCATAATATAAACCAAATAGGATTGAGTATAAAAGCATATTTTGACGATGAAGAAAAGATAAAGCATAAAGATAAAACAACAGTGGATGAGCTTGATATAGCACTTTTAAGCAGTACAGGCAAAATTATTAATTTTGAATGTAAAGTGGGGGGGATGGAAGGAGACAATGCTAAAAGCCACAACTATACGACATATAGATTAGCGGGAGTATTTGGAATGCCGATACTGATTTCACCATTGCTTCAAGAAGAAATAAGTGAGTTAAAAGAAGAAGAAGTAGATAAGTCGAAAAAAGAAATAGATAAGTTAAAAGCCGAGTTTTATAAAAAACAGTATTCGACAATAAGAGCGGCAGAGAGAGCCGAATTATATGTGTGGGGAATAGATAGTATAGAAAATAATTTGGAAGAATTATTAAAAAGAAGACAGGAGGAAGGAAAATGTACACGAAAAGCCAATTAGAATATATAAAAGCCATAACACCGATACATGCAGGTACCGGACAGGATTTGGGCATTGCGGATATGCCTATACAGAGGGAAAAACATTCTAATATACCCAAAATAGAAGCATCATCTCTCAAAGGTTCAATAAAAAGTATTTTGTATTATAAAATAAAGAATGGAAATTGCAATAGTGAGAATAATGGAGAAGATGATTTGAAAAAAATGTATAAGTATTTTGGTCCTGAGAATGGAGACGAAGCTTCAAGTTTAATAGCCTTTACGGATGCAAAATTGCTGCTGTTTCCGATAAAGTCTGCTGCAGATATTTTCAAGCTTGTTACCTGCCCGTATATTTTAAAAAGGTGGGTTGAGGATTTAAAGTTAAGTAAAATCAATCAAGGCGGTCAGGTGGATAAAAATGAAAATGAAAATAAAAATAATTATAATCGGATAGATGATTTAGATGTGAAAGACGGACAGGCAATAGATTTAGGTGAAGGGAAAGATAATATAATATTGGAAGATTATGTTTTCAAAAAAAGTGAAACACAATGTAAAGAAGTTTTAAAAGAAATATTTAAAAAAGAAGATGTTGATGTTAAGAAAATCATTATACTATCCGATTCGGATTTTGTAGAACTTGTAACTTTATATACGGAAATTATAACAAGGAATAAGATAGATACAGATACTGGTGTAGCTAAGGATGGAGGGCTTTTTACAGAAGAATATTTACCGGCTGAAAGTATATTATATTTTATAGTGTTGGAGGCGCCGAATTTTAATGGGGATGAAGAAAATAATGCTATAAAGTATTATACCAAACATATAGGCGATGTATTCCAAGTAGGAGGAGATTTTACTATAGGAAAAGGCTTTGTAAAAAGATTGAGCAAGGAGAGTGGTCGCGATGTCAATCAAGAATCTTAATTTAGAAATTGCTCAGTTTGCTATGAAAAGTGTTTTAGACTCGGTTAAGGAAATGGAAAGTTGCGTAGATGGAGAAAATAAAAGGGAAAAAGGAAAAGTCGGTAAACCCAAAGAAGATGTCAAAAAAGATACTAAAAAAAATTCTCCTTATAAATCTTTAATTAAGAAAATACCTGTAATGGTACAAAAAAACGGGTTAATTAATACATTAGTATTTTTATTTTCCAAACAAAAAGGTAAGGAGTATAAGTTGGCTTTAAATCATTTTATCAATTGGAGCATAATAAACCCTAAAACTAAAGACATGGAAAGTTTTAAAAAAATAAAATTAGAAGAAGATCAATTTGGAGAAGATCAATTCGAAAAAGATAAATACAAAGAGTATATAAAAGCTGTATATGGATTATCTTCTAAGGAATATAGAATTCTAACGGGAGAAATGATTAATTTATTTGTTTGGCTTAAAAGGTTTGCTGATGGTGTAATTGAAGGGGATGATTAAATTATGGGTAATAGCAATGAAGTATTTTGCATAAAGAAAGAAAGTGATAATAGATTTGTACCAATATTTGTAGATAAAGAGGAAAGAGAAAATAATAAAAAAGGTTATATAGAATATTACGGATGCAATGAACTTGTTCACAATATTTCAAATTCCAAAGATATTTCTAATCTATTATTAAAATTAAATAAATTTTCAGGCATTGAAATCCCCCAAGACATAAATACAGTAAAATATAAAGAAATATTGGATCAAGTAAGAAAAAATAATAGGGAGATAATGGCATTAACAGAAGAACAATACTATTGGCTGAACTTTGATGCAAAAATAATGGATAAGTTAGCAATAGGTTTAGGAGGGCAATCTGTATTTGAAAATGATATTACTTTACATCATATATATGGTATTCCTTATATTCCAGGCCAGGCAATAAAGGGCAGTATGCGGAATTATATAATAAGAGAAGAAAAAGAATTTAACGGAGATGAAATTAAAGCTGTTAAAAATTACTTTTTCAGATGTATATTTGGATCAGGCTCAGATGATGAGAATGCAGATCAAGGGAAGGTTATTTTTTTAGATGCTTACCCTAACGATAAATTTGATTTAGAAAAAGATGTAATAACAACTCACTATACTAACTATTATCAGGGGAGCGGTTTTCCGTTAGATACAGAAGAGCCGATTCCAAACAATTTTCTAATTGTAAAAGATACCTGTTTTAGTTTTAATATTGGAATAAGCAGAAAAGTAGCAGATGAAAATTGTACATTGAGCAATGGGAAAAGCGTAAGGGCTTTTCTGTTAGAAACAATATTGGATGTTTTGCAGTATAATGGATTAGGTGCTAAGACATCGGTAGGATATGGATTTTTTGATGTGGACAGAAAACAAATTATAGCCGATGAAAAAGCAAAATGGGAAGAAGAGAAAAGACGATTAGAGGCAGAAACAGAAAAGAAAAAATTTGAAGAAGAAACAAAAGGCATGACAGAACTCCGGATAGAAATGTACAAATTAAAAAAAATGACGGGGTCTACTAAACACAACGAGGTTATGAATCTGTTTAAGGAGTATATAGATAAAGTCGATGGAGATGAAAAAATAGAATTGGCTGAGTTTATAAAAAATTATTTGGTTTCTGAAAATAAATGGAACAAAAAAAACGGTGATAAATTAAACAAAAAAATTGAAAGAATCTGTGATATACTAAATTGTGAAATTTAAAAACAGTTATTAGTTAATCGGTGAGAGAAGGGAGCATAATTTATGGCTGAATTAAACTTAAATCAAATTGAAGACAAACTAAATCAAAAATTCACAGGAGACAGCCGCAAACTTGTTTTTTGGTATGACGACAAAGGAGAATTTGCGGAAGATATTAAAAATCTGAAGCTGAAAAATGCCAAGATCCATTGCCTGACTCATACCAATTTATTTAAGACAAAAATATTGTTGGAACGGGAAGATACCGAAAGCAATTATCTTATATATGCTCCTTTCCCTAAGCCTGATTCCAGAGAAAATCATTTGGCGGATACCGTTAAATATTCCGGGGAGTTTTCTGCTGATAGGATATCTTTGCTCATGGCGGATTTAGGTATGGATGAAAAATGCAGGCCCGTATTACAGAAATATAGAAAATTCTTTGATTCAAAGGATAGAATAAAGAGATTTCGTGCTCTTGAAGTCGACGATTATAACGGGAAAGATAATATAGAGATATTATTATTCAGTGTTTTGGCCAAATCCAAAGCAGCTAATTTTGAAGAAGCGGTACGTATTGTTTTAACCGGAAGCAAACTTGTCGGCAATGAGTATATGGCGGAATTCAGAAAATACGGATTGGATGAGGCTTTTTGGGAACATATCGGGCGTACCTTCTCTTTTACAGATGATAAGCCTAATCTCGAGAAATTAATTATAAGTCTTTTTTTAACATATGCGGAAAAAGAGATCCACGGGGAACTGCCTTCTTTTATAAATAAATACCTGCTGAATAAATCGGGAACGGTTATGGCTTTTATGGATCAACTTATGAACAATATTTTATATCAGGGCAGATTCGATGATTTGTCTGATGAAGTTTATCAAAAGATTAACGGAGAAAAATTGTTTGAAAATCTGTCGGCGGATGATGTAGTGGATTTGGATATATTCAGGTTTGCGGATGAAAAGATTATTAGTTGGATGATTGAGCGGTTATTGGATGAAAATTTAAATGCAACTATTAACGGCATGGATATTCCCAAACTTTGCAGGTTCAGAGAGAAAAAACATTTCGGGGGAAATTATTTTAACGAATACCATCTTTTAAGACATGGATTTTATATAATATCTCAGACAAACTATAGACCGGGGTCCGACATTCTTTCTATAATAAAAAAATATGATGAGAATGATTACAAAATAGATACTCATTACAGAAAATTTTATTACTATTTGGATAAGGTAAAAAACTGTCATATTTTTGATGGCTTGCAAGAATTGGTAGAAAACATTTATACCAATAAATACCTTAATGTTGTTACTAAAGAATTTAATGATAAATTTTCTTATGAAGAGATTAAAAAAGGCTATAAACTTCAAAGAAACTTTTATGAAAATTTTGTGTCCCGAAGCAAGGAAATGTTGATAGTGATTATTTCGGATGCCTTTCGCTATGAGGTTGCCAAAGAATTGGTTGAAAGAATGAAAAAAAATAAGAGGTTTGAAACAGTAAGTATTGAGCCGCAAATCGGGATAGTCCCTTCTTATACGAGGCTCGGAATGGCGTCTTTGCTTCCTCATGAAGAGTTGAATATAGATGGCAATTATAATGCTTGTGTAGATGGAAAACCCTGCTCTGATTTGGAAGAAAGAGATGAAATATTAAAATCCGCGGACCCGAATTCCGGAAGTATTCGCTATGATGATTTAAAGAAATATAAGAAAGACGAATTGCGGGAGTTTTTTGTCGGCAAGTCTGTGGTTTATGTTTATCATAACCAAATCGATGCCAGAGGAGATAAACCGAATACGGAAGACGAAGTTTTTATGGCTTGTAAAGAAGCTATTGATGAAATAGAAGAATTAATAATAAAGCTTACGGACAGTGTTTCGAGGATTAAGTATATCGTGACGGCTGATCACGGATTTATTTATAAAAGGAATAAAATTATTGAATCGGATAAGATAGACGGTTTTTTTACAAAGAATGACCAGGTTAATAAAAGATTTATAATATCGGATAAAGATTATGAAGTTACGGGAACAAAGAATATATATGTATCCGATGCTCTTGACAGTTATGATACCAGAACCGTAACCGTTCCCGTGACTTCCAATATATTTAAAGCATCGGGGGGAGGGCAAAATTTTGTTCACGGCGGCAGTTCCCCTCAGGAAATATTGGTACCGGTTGTTCAGGTAAAAACAGTCAGAGGGTATAGAAAAAGTGAAAATGTTAAGATTTCAGTGATCAGTATGCTGTCTAAAATCACGAGTTTAATAGTAAATTTGGATTTTATTCAACAGGAAGCTATCAGTGATGTGGTAAATTCTACTACATATAAAATTTCTTTTATTGATGAAGGAGGAGAGATTATATCGAACGAGGAGATACATTTAGCCGATAGCAAGGAAAAAGAATCCGCAAAGAGGATATTTAAGCTGAAATTCAACTTAAAGAATCAAAAATATGAACGGGATAAAAAATATTATTTTATAGCTGTAGATACAGAAACCGGCATGGAAGTTTTACGCCATGAAGTTATGATAGATATTGCTTTTTCAGACGATTTTGGATTTGATATATAGAGAGGGGACAGTAATATGTTGGAAAGGGTTAATAGAAGTATAATTTCCAATAAGCTTTTAACTTATTTCCCTGGAAAGATTGTTAGAAAAGATCTAACTAAAAAAATTAAAGAGGGTGCAAATGTCCCTATTTATGTGTTGGAGTATTTATTAGGTATGTATTGTTCTTCTCAAGACGAAGAAGTTATTGAAGAAGGGATACAAAATGTAAAGGATATATTGGCTAAAAATTATGTACGACCGGATGAAGCACAGAAGATTATTTCAAAATTACGTGAAACAGGCAGTTATACGGTTATTGACAAAGTTTCGGTTAAATTAAACTATAAGACAGATACTTATGAAGCAGAATTTTCTAATTTAGGCATTCGGGGAGTGCCGATATCTCATACATATCCTTTGAAATATGAAAGACTTCTTTCAGGAGGCATTTGGTGTATTGTCCGTATGGAATACTATTATGATGAAGAAGATAAGAGGCGAGTCCCTTTTATTATACACAAATTGACTCCAATACAGATGCCGAGAATAGATATAGATGAGCTGAAGACAGCCCGCAGGGAATTTACAGATGAAGAATGGATTGATGTAATACTTCGCAGCACGGGAATGGAACCGGACAGTTTTAATGACAGACAAAAATGGCTGCATTTGGCACGTCTCATTCCTTTGGTAGAAAATAATTATAATTTTTGTGAACTTGGCCCCAGAGGAACAGGAAAGTCTCATATTTATAAAGAGATTAGCCCCAACAGCATTCTTGTTTCGGGCGGGCAGACTACTGTGGCAAATTTGTTTTATAATATGGCTTCCAAGCAGATCGGGCTTGTGGGTATGTGGGATTGCGTTACCTTTGACGAAGTGGCGGGAATTACTTTCAAAGATAAGGACGGAGTCCAGATAATGAAGGATTATATGGCATCAGGTTCCTTTGCCCGTGGGAAAGAGGAGAAAAATGCTTCTGCTTCTTTTGTTTTTGTAGGGAATATAAATCAGTCTGTAGATGTACTATTGAGAACTTCTCATTTGTTTGAGCCGTTTCCTGAATCTATGAATACCGATACTGCTTTTTTAGACCGTATACATTGTTATTTGCCCGGATGGGAAATACCTAAATACAGGCCGGAATATTTTACTGATGATTATGGTTTTATAACAGATTATTTTTCTGAAATTATGAGAGAGCTACGAAAAATTTCATGTGGGGATGCTTATGACAAATTTTTCAAATTAGGTAATCAGCTGAATCAAAGGGATACCATAGCAGTAAAAAAGACGGTATCCGGGCTGGTAAAACTTATTTATCCCGAGGGTAATTATACTAAAAAAATATCGAAAAAATTTTAAGGTTTGCTTTAGAGATGCGAAGACGGGTTAAGGAACAGCTAAAAAAAATCGGCGGTATGGAGTTTTATGATGTGAACTTTTCATATATAGATCTTGAAACTTTTAATGAAGAGTATGTTCAGGTTCCTGAACAGGGCGGAGGAAGCTTAATCCCAAAGGGTATGGGAAAACCTGGACATATTTATCATGTATCCCGAGGAAAATCAGGAATGATTGGTGTATTTAAATTGGAGACACAAATGACATCAGGTAACGGTAAGTTTGAGAGAACAGGACTTGGTTCTAATTCGTCAGCCAAAGAATCAGTTGATACGGCCTATAAATATCTTAAGGCAAATAGTAAATTCATCAGTGGAAATATAAGCACTACGACTAAAGACTATTTAGTAAATGTTCAGGATTTAAACGGTATAGGGATGACTACGTCCCTGACTCTATCTACGGTAATTGCAATATGTTCCATTGCTTTAAATAAACCGCCTGTTGGCAGTATGGCTATATTGGGGGATATAAGTATCGGAGGTACATTGATAAAAGTAGATGAATTAGCTAATACTTTACAGGTATGTTTAGATAGCGGTGCAAAGAAAGTACTCCTGCCGTTGACATCGGCAGCCGATTTGGGAACGGTGCCGCCGGAATTGGTAGGAACTTTTAATTTGATTTTTTATAGAAATGCGGAAGATGCGGTATTTAAAGCATTGGGAGTAGAATAATGTTGATTCATCAAGGGAAAAATACTATTAATAGTTCACATAAATATTCATCTAATATGTTATAATTTCTTATGAATTTATGTAGGATTTTTTAAGAAAATTATAGCTGTAAAATAGGAGGATTTGTTGTAAAAATTAATTGCTAAATTTGAAAAGTTTATGGTATAATATAAATGAGTAAGTAGGTGTTAAGGTACTTTCTTAATTTGTCCCTATAAGAGAAAGTTAAAAAATATACTGTACAAATTGTTTAAAAGGGTATAATTATTAAATATATAAAAAATTTGAGCATAATAAATTGTATAGTGAATATGCTAAACCTGTGAGTTAAAACTCACATTCAATCAAAGAGGAGACCCCATGCCTTAAGTTGGGACATTGTTATCAAAGAGGAGACCCCATGCCTTAAGTTGGGACATTGTTATCAAATAGGAGACCCCATGCCTTGAGTTGGGACGTTGTAATGAGAGATGAGGTTACAAAAAATAATGCCTCATCTTCTCTTTTATTATAACAAATATAAAAAATAATTTTAAAAGAACCTTCCGTAAATGAGTTTCAAGAAAAGCTTTTCTTATATGAGGTGGGTAATAATGCAAAAAATCAGATTTTATAAAATTGATTTGAATTATGTAAAATACCTTTGGAAATTTGATAATAAAGTTCAATATGATATATATAAATCTGATGATTATAATAAAAAGAGACCATATATAGGAGTTGTATTGGAAATAAATGATTTTAGGTATTTTGCACCTTTAGAGCATCCAAGAATTAGTCATAGAAAATTAAAAAGCAATCCTCATATACTAAAAATAAACAACGGAAGACATGGATTAATCGCTTTTAACAATATGATTCCTGTAAAAGAATCGCAATTAATAAACTTTGACTTTAAAGATGAAGATGCCAATTATCAAGAAATATTGAGAAGTCAATTTATATTTTGTGATAATAATAAGGAGAGGATTAATAAACATGCTCAAAATACTTATAATAAAGTAGTAATTAAAAAAGATCCTTTTTTTATAAGTATATGTTGTAATTTTAAATTACTTGAAGAGAAATGTTTAAAATATATCGAACCTGCAAAACAATACATAGCGGTATCTAATGAAACAGAACATAGAAATATTGAAAAATAGGATAAATAAAAAAGATAGCTTAACGGCTGTCTTTTTTATTTGACATATCATAATGTTTAATATATAATTAATTAGTAAATTAGTAAACTACTAATTTACTAATTAATTATATGGAGGCATATTATGAAAATACCAACAACTTTAAAACATAAACCTGTTATTATATCGGAGAACTATGAAAATGTTGACGGCAGGTATGCTTATAATAGCGATGCTAAAGGCCTTTCATTAGGCTTGGCCCAGTGGAACGACAGAGGGAAAGTGGATATATCCGCTAAGGTATGGAGATATACGGGAGAAAAGTGGTCAAGGCAATCTGAGGAACTTCCTCTTCATCGGGTACTTGATCTTGCAATACTTGTATGCAGAACAGAACTCTATTTCAGAGAGGCTTATAGATATCCCAAACTATATGATGATAAGAATCCTGTTATTGACAGAGTGGGACTTCAGGGAGATGCCATGACGGTATCGGTATGTGTGGATAATGAAAAAATTGATGAGGATATTAAGCTTTTCAGGCAAGCTCTCAGTAATGATGATGAACTTATCGGAGAGAGATTAAAGACACTGTCAAGGATATTGAAGGAGATGGGGTATTAGTCAAATGGATAGGAAAAAGGAACTTAAAGAATTATATAAGCAGATGAAGCCGGAAATGGGAATATTTGCAGTTAAATGTACTGTTAATAATAAATATTTCATGGAATCTTCTCCAAATTTAAAAGGCAGAATAAACAGCACTGTTTTTAAACTTAATGCAAAAACTCATCCCAATAAGGAGCTGCAGGAGGATTGGAACAGGTACGGTGAAGATAGATTTAATATTAGTATAATTGATACTCTTAAATATAGTGAAGATGAGACCAAAACCGACTATAGGGATGATCTGGCACTGCTTAAGGAAGTTTGGGAAGAAAAGATGTCAAAGGAGAATATAAAATTTTATAATCTGTAGAAAAGTTTTATTCTTCCTCAATATAATGTTTTTTAAAAAGGCTTTCTTTAATGGGAGCCCTTTTTATATTAGTTTATTTTATTTCTATAATAAAATTTATTGTTGTATAATATGGGTTTATGTTATTGTATTATATGACACAGTAACAACTAGGACATGGAGGAGATAAAATTTTGGAGGGATATATAAGAAACTAATTACATAATTATACTGGTTTTAAGGAAGATTTAATTAGTGAATATAAAGAATTATAATTTGGTATAGAAAAGAACAATAATTTGTTTGAACATAACAGGATATAAATATATAAATTTGAGGAGGAACATTATATGATGTACCAAAGAGAATATAAACAAAAGTTGAAAGTCGCAATGGTGGGGATTGGGTCTCATGCTTATAGGAATCTTTTACCTGCCCTTAATTATCTTCCTGTTGAGTTATGCGCTGTATGCAACCGTTCAAATGAGGAAATACTTGTTAATACTGCTCGGCAATATGGATGTCGTCATTACATGGACTCTCAGAAAATGTTTGAAAATGAAAAATTGGATGCTGTATTTATTTGTACTCCGGCAAGTGTACAGCCTCATATTGCAGCTCAGGCATTCGTAGCAGGAGTAAATGTTTTTGTAGAAAAACCTCCTGCAGAAAACTCGGAACAGATTCTTCAAATGATTAAAGACAGAGGCAGCTTAGTTGCGGTAGCAGGATTTAAAAAGGCTTTCATGCCAGCTACGGATAAGGCAATAGAAATTGTTAATAATCCAAAATACGGTGTACCTGATTCTATTCTTGCTGTATACCCTGTTAAATTGCCTGATAATGGTAAAGATATATTAAAGAATAAAGAATATACTAAATGGCATAAAAACAGTTGCCATCCGCTTTCCTTTATGTTAGCAGTAGGAGGGAAGGTATCTTATGTTACATCTCATGTTGGTAAAAACAGCGGTATTTGTATAATAGAATTTGAAAATGGAATTATAGGAAATCTCCATTTAGCAACGGGACCCCAGCCTAATGAAATGTATAATATATACGGTAACAGTTGGAATGTTAAAATAGACAATACCACAAGGGTAATTTTTAATCGGGGGATACCATTTGATTACGGACATACGGAAAGTTTTATAAGTGAGGGTGAAGATTACGGGGCGATTTTATGGGAACCTCAGAATTGTCTTGCAACCCTTGAAAATAAAGCTTTATTTATACAAGGAATATATGGTGAGATGAAATATTTTTGTGATTGCATACTGGAGAAAAAAGTCCCTGAACGGGGTTCTTTAGAATTTGCTCTGAGAGTAATGAAGGTGTGTGAAGCTGCTCTTTTTTCGGAAGGCAAAAGAATTAAAATCGAAGAAAATTAGATTAACATTTAGAACATATGACATTTAACAATGAAGCTGCTTTATTTATATTGAAATAGAGCAGCTTCATTATATATATATTTTAAATTGCTATTTTAAATATTTGTTCATCCACTCGGTAATTTCTTTTAATCTCCTGATCCTGTGTTTAGGCTTTCCGCTTCTGCTGAGTTCATGGTTTTCTCCCTTAAACATGCATAATCTTGCTTCAACTCCATGATATTTTAAAGCAGTGAACATTTGAAGACCTTCAGCTAACCAACATCTGTAATCTTCCTGGGAATGAATAAATAAAGTGGGGGTTTTTGCCTTATCAGCATATTTCAGCGGAGAATGAAACCATAATTTTTCATGATTATTCCAAGGAGTTCCTCCCATCTCGTTATCTGTAAAATAGTATCCTATATCCGTAGTCCCGAAATCGGATATCCAATTGGAGATACTCCTTTGACTTGCAGCAGCGGCAAATCTGTCGGTGTGTCCTATGATCCAATTGGTCATGAATCCTCCGTAAGAACCTCCCGTCACTCCCAATCTGTTTTTATCTATAAAAGAATAAGTCTTTAGCATGATATCTGTAAATTTCATCAAATCATCGTAATCTATTGTACCGTATTTTTCTCGTATGTCGGCGAATTCGTTTCCTCTTCCGTCGCTTCCCCTGGGGTTGCAGAATATTACCGCATATCCTTCGTTTGCCCAATACTGCATTTCATGATAGAATACTTCTCCGTAAACTGTTTTCGGCCCTCCGTGGATATCCAATATTGTGGGATATTTTTTATTGGAATCGAAATCCACCGGTTTTAATATCCAGCCTTCTATGGTAATTCCAGGCTCTGTCTCAAAAGCAATTCTTTCCGGAGAAGATATCTTTTTAGATTCTGAAACCCATTCGTTGAAAAATGTTATTTGTTCTTCTTTTTCGTCTTTCAATAGATAAAGTTCTTGAAGTTTCATATTTCTCATTCCTACAAATAATATATTTTCCTCATGAACGTCGAAGCCGTCAACGGAACCTTTTTCTTTAGTTATTTTTTCGATATGTCCGTTTTCATCTATTCTGTTTATATAAGATGAATTCCATTCGGTAGTTTCAAAATAAAGATAATTTCCGTCAACTTTAAATGTGTCACTTTCTCCATATCTGCAGTCCGAACCTACTGACTGCCAAGTACTGATATCAAAATCCGGAGATATATTTTTAACATTTCCCGAAGATAAATCCATGATATAAAATTGATGGTTTTGATTTAATCCGTAATCTTTCATGTCACTTCCTGCAAATATAATTTTTTCTCCCATAAATTCTGCATAAGAGTAACTGAAAGATTCTTTCCCGCTTATTTTTTCCAAAGTATTATCCGCTGTATTATATAAGTACATATTTGAAGTGAGAGGCATTTTATCCTTGAAAGTATTTATAATAATAACTGCTTTTGATTTATCTTTATTTAAATTAAACAATTCTACATTTGAGTACTTGTCGGTAGTAGGAATAACCTTGTTTTCTTTTGAATTGTATAAGTATAGCCTATTCCTTTTTTTGTTGGTAAACCCGCTTCCGTTACTCCAGAAAGGAATTTCATCTAATATCTCATAATCCTTTTCTTCCTTAATCTTTTTTAAAGCGGATTCTTTTTCAGCCTCTTTCAGATTGGTTAAATCTGGTTTGCAATCATCGTATAAGGCTGTAAGTATAAAATTGTTATCGCTGATTTTTTTGATTTCGGTAACAAGCAATGGGATTTTA
This sequence comes from Acidilutibacter cellobiosedens, assembly GCF_004103715.1. Taxonomy (NCBI): domain Bacteria; kingdom Bacillati; phylum Bacillota; class Tissierellia; order Tissierellales; family Acidilutibacteraceae; genus Acidilutibacter; species Acidilutibacter cellobiosedens. Next base: position 1,281,029 of record NZ_CP035282.1, read on the forward strand.
AAGGCAAAAGAGGCTTCTCCTCCGTGAATATTTATTTTATAATAATTTGTAAACTTTTCTCCTTCTTGAACTCTTTCTTTGTCCTTCTGGTTTCTAATCTCGGGGAATAAAATATTTGAGTCGTCCAGCCAAATAAAGTCTTTTTCTTCATCAAGAGAAGTCAATTGGAGTAGTTTTGCAGTATCTGTATTATAGATCCATATGTTTGAAAGATATTTATTTTCTTCCACATCCATTCTGCTGACTACAAATCCTCCATATTTTCCGTTGGGGGAATATTTAATTTTTGATAGAAATTTGTATTTTGTGAAATCATCAATCTTTAAGTTTTCCATATTTACCCTCCGTTTTTAAAATATTGTATAATAATATTATACAATATTTTATTGTTTTCTTATATATTATTACATAATTTTATGATATGCAGGATTTTAAAAATATTATGGGAAGATAAAATAAATATTATAAAGAATATACATGACAAGAAATATCCGACCCTTGTCATGTATATTCTTATTAATTACTATTTAAATATAAACATGTCTTACATGCTTCTAGTAGTATCGATGATTTTACGAATCTTTTCTGCATTTAAAGCAATTTCCTGTCTGCTGCCTTTTGTTAAAAGTCCGCCGATTCCCACACAATCCACTCCGTTTTTTATCCATGTACTTAGATTGTCCAGGTTTATTCCACCGGATGCGAGTATGGGCATGTGAGGGAGTGGAGTTTTTATAACAGATACAAGTGATGGTCCGTAGAAGTTTGAAATCGGAAAGGCTTTTATAAATGAAGCACCGGCTTCCAGTACTTCTGTCATTTCCGTAACTGTGGCACAACCTGGAGCATATGGAATTTGATATCTGTTACATACATGGACAACTTCTCTACTGAAGTTCGGTGCGATGATAAATTTCGCTCCGGACAGTATGGCTAATCTTGCAGTTAGGCCGTCTAAAACCGTACCTGCACCTATAAGCAGTTTATCGCCAAATTTTTCATTCAAAAATTTGATTACATCTCCTGCATTGGGTAAAGTGTAACTGATTTCCAAAACATCTATTCCGCCCTCAAGACAGCCTTCAGCTATTTCTTGACACCTTTCAACATTTTCCACTCTGACAATTGCCATAACACCTGCTTTTATAATCCTATTTTCTATATCCGTTTTAAACATATTTTACCTCCTAATATTTTTATATTAATTTGTGGTAATTAAGTATAGGTAAACTCTACTTAAATTAATGTAAATTTAACATTAGCGGAATAGACCAAATATCCAGTTGATAATAGAACCAACGATGTTGTAGTCCACGTTAGGGAACGAAGCACCGGCAATACCTAAATCGGCAAATACCGGATAGAGAATTAATGGTAAAAGGACAAGACCGATTCCAACTATGAATGAGCCAAACAGGGCACCTTTCCATCCACCGTAAGCGTTGCCGAAGACACCGCAAGTTCCGCCTGAGAAGAAGCAGATGCCTGCAGCTGGTATCATAATAACCGAACTCTTAAAGAGTACCATAAGTAACATACCGAATAATCCGCCCATGAATGAACCTATAAATCCTACTAATACTGCGGTAGGAGCAAATGGGAAGATAGCAGGGCAGTCAACGGCCGGTTTTGAGTTTGGAATATATTTTTCCGAAATTGCAACGAATGCAGCCGTAATTTCAGCTATAAATTGACGAACGCCATAGATTAATACACTCATACCGGCAGCAAATTGAACACCTTGAAGCAATGGATAGATGAACCATAGATCATTTCCGGACATTTCCCGAACCAATGATAATTGTCCATTGGCAGCACATGCTATGACTGCAACATAGAACAATACAACCATAAATAATGCCACTGAGAAAACGAAATCACGAAAGAGTTCAAACCATTGAGGCAATTCAATGTTGCTTGAGTCTGAATTTTTTTTGGATTTACTGAATTTTCCAATAAATTTTCCGATATATCCCGATAATGCATATCCTATACAGTTGAAGTGTCCCATTGCTAAATTATCCGAACCCGTAATTTTATTCATAAATGGTTGGCATATTGTAGGAAGTGCGGCACCACAAAATCCTAAAATAATACCTCCAATGATTATTGTTACAATTATAGGCAAATTGTTAGCAATGAATATCAATGCAAGTACACATGCAAAATAAAGAAAATGCTGTCCGGTTAAGAAGATTGCTTTGAAACGTGTAAACTTTGCAATTAATAGGTTGGCAACGAAACCAACCAACATTAACAGTGCTACCTCGGTTCCGTAAGTATTAAGCGCCATACCTGTGGCAACTTCTACTTGAGTGGTTACTCCGTCAATACCAAAACCCGCATTAAACAATGTAGTAAAATTAGTTACAATTGTTGAAATTGCTCCTGAACCAATGTTAAAAATCATAAATCCGATAATTGTTTTTACTGTTCCCGAAATTACATCCTTAGCAGACTTTTTTTGTAATAAGAGACCTATAAGGGCAATACTGCCGACAATTAAAGCCGTATTTCTGGTCTGAGCTAAAATTGCATTTATCATAGATATACACTCTCCCTCTTTATAAAATTGATTATTTACTATTTGCAGCTATGAATTTTTTAAGTTTTTGCTTGATTTCTTTTTTATCCATAATATTACGGATGCCGATTGCATATGGGACTTTATCCTTAAGTTCATCCATAAGGTCTTCCATCATAATTACTAAGTCCCCGTTAAATCCGATTAGTGAATCTAAATTTCCGTGTTCGGTTTTGATTTTAAAATCATTTTCACTGATTACTTGATCAACTTTGATTTTAAGAAGCATGCTTGAACCCATTCCAGCCCTACAGCAAATTAAAGCTTTATACATTATTTCCCCTCCTTATCTGATTCGTATTTTTTTATATAATCCATAATTTCTTTTGGATTGACAGCTTTGTCCAATACATCATAAAATCCGTTATTTTCGAGCAGTTCTACCAATTCTGACATTGTACGGATATGACTGTTATTATCTACGGCACTGAGACAGAAAATATATTTCACAGGATCATTATCCTTGTTTCCAAATTTAATAGGTTCTTGAAGTGTGGTAATGCCTATTGCAATTTCTTTTGCACCTGTTTCCGGCCTTGCATGAGGCAGGGCGACATGTTTTGTAATAACCATATAGGGAGATAATTTTGCGGCATTTACCATTGCATCTATATAATTTTCAGTTATCTTGCCATTTTCAAGTAATACAGAAGCTGATTTTCTGATGGCCTCCTCTAAATCCTTGGCAGGTATTCTTAGTTTGATTAGCTTTTCATTAGTAAGGTCACTTAGCATGAGTCCTTCATCTCCTTTAAACGTAAAAGTGTCTGTTTGTGTAAAGTAGGATAACAATTCATTGGAAAGCATACTTTCTGAAATTATTTTTGTATGCTTTTTGATTATATTCATAACTTCATCTATTTTCGGTTGTCTTAAAAAAACGTCACCTAATTGAATATATACTTCTCTGGTGAGTTTATATTTTTCTTTCTGAGTCATAACAGGACTGACTTTGATTATTGGAGCATTTATTTCTAAAACTGCCGGATTATAATTAGTAGTAAATACAATATCTATTGGCTCAACAACAGACTTTATTTTGGAGGATTCAAGAGGAGGCAGAAAATTTAATTCCGGAAATAAATTCACGAGTTCCTTATACAAGATTACGGAACTTCCGACTCCGTTTGAACAAACAATCAAAGCTGTTTTTTTCTTTATAACTTCATAATCCTTTTTGTCGAAAAATATAGCGGCACAATGCAAAGTCAAATATGCTAATTCCTCTTCCGGTATTTCCTCTCCAAACAGTCCGCAGAATTCTTTCATAACATTACTTACAATCTTATAAAATAATTTGTATTCCTCTTTTATCTTTTCACATAGAGGATTGGAAATTGGAAGTTTGAATAATAGCCTATAATAAGCAGGTCTAAAATGCGAGTAAATTTGTTTGAATATTTTTTTGCGGTTTATATAATAAATTCCGCTTATAGATTCAAATTTTATCATTATACTGTTTACAATTTTGGAAATTACATATCTGTCTTTTGTATCCTCATTGATGTTTCCAACGGATATTCCTAAAATCCAAGCACTAATATACATAATGTCAAATGGATGAATTTTATCTTTGATATTGTAGACTTCCAATAATTCTTCAGTAAATTTGTATTCTTTCATAGAATTCATTACAGTGATATTTGGTATATCCGGATTATTGGCAATATTATCCTGATTTGAAACCATCCTTGATTTTAAGAAGATAAATATATAAACAAATTCCGCAAGCCTATCTTCTACAAACGTGATTTTGTATTTCTTAACAAGTTTCGATATTATTTCTTTTGAAGATTCAAAGGTGCCAAGTTTATATTCATCTATAAAAAGGTCAAATACCTTTGGATTATCACCATTTGATAAGGTTTGGCTGATACTTTTAATCATTGTTCGTCTTATATTCATCTCTGACCCAGACAAATAATATCCTCTGATACGATTATATTTAATTTGGATATTTTCTTTTTTCAGCTCCGGGATCAAGTTCTTAAAATCAAGATATACAGTAGACCTGCTTACTTTCATTGAATCTATAAAATGGTTTATAGACAAATAATCCATATTTATAAATAACATGAGATACATATATAGGAGCCTTTCAGTCTTGCTGAAATAATAAGTAGCTCTGGAATAATTTTTATCTATTAATTCTTTAATTGCCGTTTTAGTATCTTGCTGAACAATTATATTTCTACTCGAATTAAGAGAAATGGTAGGTACTTTTATTCCTCTCAGCATATGGTTGATTTTATTGAGTCTATAAGTAATTTGACGTTTTGAAGAATTTGTTTCTTCTTCTAATTCTTTTAAAGTTATAATTGTACTGTTCAATAAAATGTTAAGCATCGATATAATTTTTTTATCCATATTCAACAAATCCCCATTTCTCGTAAAAATTCATTAAATCACCTCCCTTATGAATTTAGAATCTTAATGTTTCTATATATTTATAATATCTTTAAAAAGGTATCGTTTTCAATTTGATTTGAGTTTAACTTTTGTTTTGAATATGCTCAAAGATTGGATTATGTTTAAAAAATCCCAGCATTATGAGAATAGTGGTTCCAGACATTAGAAAAATATTTCAGAAGCATTTAATAAAATTTTAAGAAAAAATTAATAAATCTTAAATATCTTAAAAGTATAATTTAAGAAAAAGGGGAGGAGATTAGATGAAGAGGACTTTAGAGTTTATTATTAAAACCGCTATTGTTGTTATATGTATATTAATAATATTTTATTTGAAAAATCGATAGGAAAATGGACATATTAATAATGAAGAGCATTATAGTCCTTAAAAAAAGCGAATATTATTGCAAAGGGTAAAGCCTATTGATATACTGAAAATATAAGGCTTTTTAATAGAAGAAGGGGAATGAGGGAATGAAAAAAGAGAAAATTTTGGTTGTGGAAGATGAGAAAGAGATATCGGATTTAATTGAAATATATCTTGTTAATGATGGATATGAAGTATTAAAGGCTTATAACGGAGAGGAAGCATTAAATATATTAAAAAATGAAAGAGTTCACCTTATAGTTTTAGATATTATGATGCCGGGAATGGATGGATTGGAAGTATGCAGAAGAGTAAGGGAAAATAACAATATTCCCATACTTATGCTAAGTGCAAAGTCTGAAGATATGGATAAGATATTGGGACTTACCACAGGGGCTGACGACTATCTTACGAAACCTTTTAATCCCCTTGAACTTCTTGCTCGGGTTAAGTCCCAATTAAGAAGGTATATATATTTAAATCCTAACAGTGAGATAAATGATGATAATGATATAAATATAAAAGGGCTTACAATTAATAAAAAGACTCATGAAGTGACAGTATATGGTAGAAAAGTAGATCTTACTCCCATTGAATTTGACATTCTTGCCCTTTTATCTCAAAATCCGGGAAGAGTTTTTAGCGGAGAGGAAATATTCAAAGAAATATGGAAAGAAAAGTATTTTGAAGGGAACAATACTGTTATGGTACATATAAGAAAAATTAGGGAAAAGATTGAAGATAATCCAAGGCAACCTCAGTTTATAAAAACGGTATGGGGGGTAGGATATAAAATTGAAAACTAAATTTTTTAAGAGTATCCGTTGGAGGATAATATTTCTTTTTTTCGCGAGTGTCATTACCGCTGTTTTTTGTGTATTGTTTTTACTCCTGATAGCTTATAACCTTCCGAGATCCCTTCTCCTAAGACAAACCTTAAGTGTTATGAAATATAGTGTGGGAGTTACTCCCGTTGTAATTTTTGTCGGTACGATACTATTTGTTTTTTTCTTTTTTATCTATATGCAGAGAATGGTTAAATATATTGAAGAAATTAACAGAGAAATTAAAGTTATTTCTCAGGGGCAACTTGAATCTCATATTCCCGTTAAATCCGATGATGAACTGGGGGAATTAGCGAAAAGCATTAATTTAATGGCTTCTCAGCTAAAAAATTCTATTGAGGAAGAAAGAAATGCGGAGAAAACCAAAAATGAATTAATTACAAGTGTGTCCCACGATTTACGGACTCCTCTCACGTCAATATTAGGATACCTGGGACTAATATCTAATGATGATTATAAAGATGAAATAACTATGAGGTATTATGTTGATATTGCTTATAATAAAGGAAAAGATTTGAAAAAAATGATAGATGAACTCTTTGAGTTTACAAAGTTAAATTACGGAGGGCTTAAAGTTGACTTAAAAAAGATTAATTTAGGTGAATTATTAGAGCAGTTGGCGGAAGAGTTTGTTCCGATTTTTAAAGATGCGGGAATGAAATATAGATTGGATATTCCTGAAAAGAAGGTATTTATATTGGCAGATGGCCCTCTTTTAGTGAGAGTATTTGAAAATTTGCTCATTAACGCTGTGAGATATGGAAAAGAAGGAAAATATGTAGATATAAACCTTCGCCGAAACGGAGATGAAGCCATAGTCGATATAGTAAATTATGGAGAAATTATTTCCCAGAGGGATCTTCCATATATATTTGATAGATTTTACAGAGTTGAAAAATCCCGTTCTCAAAAAACAGGAGGAACGGGACTCGGACTGTCCATTTCCAAAAGCATAGTAGAACTTCATCATGGAAGCATTAAAGCTTTCAGCGGAGAGGACAAGACTACTTTTGAAGTAGCATTAAAATGTGAAAATTCATAGTTTGGTATGAAATAAAACATCTCTATTGCAGAATAGAATATTATGGAGATGTTTTTTTATTATTGTTAATACTTATATTTCTATGTTATAATTTAGTGGACTTTATAGATAATGTGGAGATGAGCATTATGGATTTTCTGAAGAAGTACATAAGAATATATTGGAAAAAATATATAATAGTATTGATATTTCTTACTTTAGAGGCTATCTGTGATCTTCTTCAGCCGACTATTATGTCTAAAATTATTGATAATGGAGTGGCAGCTAAGAACTTGAACTATGTATTTCATATGGGAGGAATAATGCTCTTAGTAACAGTCATAGGAGCGGTTAATGCTGCTACGAGGAATATTATATCAAGTAGAGTATCCCAAAAATTTGGTACTGAGCTTAGAGGGGATTTATTCAAAAAAGTTCAGAGCTTTTCCTTTGATAATATCAATAAATTTCAAGGGGCGACTCTTATTACAAGGTTAACTAATGATGTAACCCAAGTTCAAAATTTTGCTCACGGAATGATGAGGATATTTGTAAAAGCGCCTATTCTCTGTATAGGAAGCCTTATAATGGCAGTACTTCTTAATCCCCCGATGGCTTTAATTCTTATAGGAGTAATCCCTGTTATCTTTTTTATAATATATCTTAATGTAAGAATAAGTTATCCGTTTTTTGTTAAAATACAAATTGCGTTAGATAAATTAAATGAAGTTATGCGTGAGTACCTGTCGGGAGTCAGGGTAGTAAAGGCATTTAACAGATTTGCTTATGAATTGGATGAATTTAAAATATCCAATGATAATTTAACCAATGCTTCAATTACAGGGATGAAAGTAGTTTCCATATTCAATCCTATAATAACATTAGTTATAAATTTAGGAATAGTTGTTATTCTTTGGATGGGAGGCATCAAAGTTAACAACGGTTCAATGCAGGTAGGAAAGATAATAGCATTTATTAATTATATGACTCAAATTCTTTTTTCTTTGGTGATGATGTCCCATGTATTTACTATGTTCATAAGAGCAAAGGCTTCAGCAGAGCGTATAGGAGAAGTTTTTGACCAAGAAAATAGTTTAAGGGAAATCGACTCTCCTGCAGATGTTAAAAACATAAAAGGAAAAATTGAATTTAAAAACGTGGATTTTACTTACAGCGGAAGCTTAAATCCTGTTTTAAAAAATATCAGCTTTGTCTGTAATCCGGGTGAGATGTTGGCAATAGTCGGTTCTACCGGCTCAGGAAAGACGAGTTTGATTAATTTAATTCCCCGGTTCTATGACGTTACTTCTGGAGAATTAAAAATAGACGAAATAAATGTGAATATGATGAATTTAAAGGAACTGAGAGATATTATAGCTATTGTTCCTCAGAAAACAATGCTTTTTTCAGGAAACATATTAGAAAATATTAAATGGGGAAATGAAAATGCCTCTGTCGAAGAGGTACAAGATGCTGCTAAAATTGCTCAAGCTCATGAATTTATAATGTCCTTTCCTGAAAAGTATACTACTCAATTGGGGCAAGGGGGAGTTAATCTTTCGGGAGGCCAGAAACAGAGAATTTCTCTTGCCAGAGCTCTTCTCAAAAAGCCTAAAATTCTTATCTTAGATGATTCAACAAGTGCGGTAGATATGACTACAGAAGGGAAAATAAGAAGAGGATTAAAATTATATTTGAAGAATACAACTTGTATATTTATTGCTCAACGCATTACTACAATTAGGGAAGCCAACAGAATAATTGTCCTTGATAATGGTATGATATCGGCAATTGGAACTCATGAGGAATTAATGAAAAATTCGGATATATATAAGGACATATATTACTCCCAGATGGGAAGGGAGGATGCAGAATATGGAAAATAAGAATTCCGAGAAGATAGTACAAAATATCGGTCTTTCAGGAAGAGGACACAGAGGGCCGAGAAATATGGCTCCAATTGAAAAACCGAAGAATTTTAGTGAGACTATAAAGAGATTATGGGGATATTTTAAAGGGGAAAAGAGACTCTTGACATTTGTATTCTTATTGGTAGGTATAGATGTTGGAGTTGGACTTTTGGCACCATACCTTATAGGAAAAGCCATAGATAATATTTCTCCCGGAATTCATGCCGTTGATTTTAGGAATCTACGCATTATTGCCTTAGTACTTATATCAGTATATATTACCGACGGTGTTGTTATTTTTTTTCAAGGCTGGATAGTGGCAGGCGTTTCTCAAAGAATAGTTTCGGGTATGAGAAAGGTGCTGTTTGGAAAGCTTCAAAAATTACCGTTGTTTTATTTCGATACTCACAGTAATGGTGAGATAATGAGTAGGCTTACCAATGATATTGATAATATAAGTACTACCATATCCCAATCGACTATTCAACTGATGTCTGGCGTTCTAAACATATTAGGCGCTCTTATAATGATGATTGTACTAAGTCCTTTACTTACAGTAGCATCATTAGTTACAGTACCTTTAGTCTTATTTCTGACACGGGGGATTGCTAAAAAAACTGAGATACTTTTTAAGGAACAACAAGATGTCCTGGGAAATTTAAATGGTCATATTGAAGAGTCCATATCGGGGATTCAGGTAATAAAATCCTTCAATAGAGAAGATAATATAATCAGATATTTTGAGAATATAAATACTCAATTATGTGAAGTGGGAACTAAAGCTCAAATATGGTCAGGATTTATTATGCCGATGATGAATGTAATCAACAATTTCGGTTTTGCGGTAGTTGCCGTATCGGGAGGAATTATGGCAGTAAAAAATATTATTACCGTAGGAATAATAGCAAGTTTTCTTAGTTATTCCAGACAGTTTTCAAGGCCTCTTAATGATTTGGCCAATATATTTAATACTCTTCAGTCGGCCGTGGCAGGAGCGGAAAGAGTTTTTGAGATACTTGACGAACAAGAGGAGATTGAAGACAGAGAGAATTCCCTGACGCTTCATGATGTAAAGGGAGATGTGGAGTTTAAAAACGTAAGTTTTGAATATAAAAAGGGAATCCCCGTACTTAAAAATATAAATTTTAAAGTGGAAAGGGGAAGTACAATTGCGCTGGTAGGTCCTACGGGAGCCGGGAAAACTACTATAGTCAATCTTCTTACAAGATTTTATGATGTAACGGAAGGTGAAATATTAATAGACGGAAAAGATATAAGGGATTATACCAGAGACAGCGTAAGAAGATGTTTTGGAATTGTACTCCAGGATACGTATCTTTTTTCAGGAACAATAAAGGATAATATTAAATATGGTAAAATAGATGCATCAGATGAAGAAATTAAAGAAGCGGCGATAATGGCTAATGCTCATCAATTTATAAATAGAATGCCTCAAGGGTATGACACCGTCCTGTTAGAAGGGGGAATTAATTTAAGCCAAGGAGAAAGACAGCTTATAGCTATAGCCAGGACAGTTTTGGCAAACCCGTCTATTCTGGTCTTAGATGAAGCTACTTCAAGTATTGACACGAGAACGGAGTTTAAAATTCAGGAAGCAATGCTTAAAATCATGAAGAATCGTACTACATTTATTATAGCTCACAGGCTTTCCACTATTAAAGGTGCAGACGTAATAATGGTTGTTGACGGAGGCCGAATTGTAGAAAGGGGAAGTCATGAAGAACTTATATCAAAAAAGGGAGAATACTACCGCTTATATCAAGGATAGCATAAAATATTTAAAAAGGAGATGATACAAATTAATATTAAAGCTAATATATATCAAACATTAAAGGGGTTAAAAGCAAGCCTTAAAAGATTTCCTGTTACTATAATTACATCTGTTGTTTTAGTAATACTTCTTATAGCTCTTGAAGAAAGCAGATCTTATTGGCAGAAGGAAGAACTGGAAAATCTTACACAAATAATAATGGTTATAGCTTTAGGGCTTCCTCTTTTTACATCTATGAAATTCTTTTTAGAAAAGAAGGGAAAATACAACGGGATTTTTCAAATAATTCTTTTTGCTTTGGTAGGAATATTTTTATTGTTATATTATTTCTTCCTGCTTAAAGATTTTAAAACGGTAAGCATATCAAGATATATAGGGATGAGTGTGTTTCTGTACGTCACGTTTTTATATATTCCCCGCCTCGGGAGAAGAGAAGATTATGAGTATTATATAATCAAAATATTTTCTTCATTTTTAATGACTCTTATTTACTCTTTTGTACTGTTTGCCGGAATTTCTCTGATACTTTTTTCCGTATCAAAATTGTTTTCCGTTAATATAGAGGGGAAAATATATTATTATGCATTTGTTATTATAGCAGGACTATTTTCCGTACCATATTTTCTTGCAAAAATTCCTTTAATAAGTTCTAAGTTTTCCGATGAGAAATATTCTAAAGGACTTAAAATACTTTTATTATATATAGTAATTCCTTTAATTCTTATATACACTTTAATATTATATGTATATTTTGGGAAGATAGTTTTAACCCAGCAGTGGCCTATAGGTTTGGTGTCGAATTTGGTTTTGTGGTATACTACTTTAAGCATAGGGGTTATATTTTTGATATATCCCTTAAAAGTTGATAACAACTGGGCAAAATATTTTATAAATTGGTTTCCTAAAATTATTCTTCCGATTCTTATAATGATGTTTGTTTCTATGGGAATAAGAGTGAGAGCTTATGGAATTACTGAAAACAGATATTATGTGTTGGTGCTGGGAATATGGGTATCGGCTATAATGCTGTATTTTATATTTGCAAAGGAGAAAAGAAATATTATAATTCCCGTTACTTTCTCCGTAATAGTTTTGAATTCTATTTTTGGGCCTTTAAGCGGTTTTTCCGTATCCAAATACAGTCAAAACCGAAGATTTGTTCACATATTGGAGAAAAACAATATGATTGAAGACGGAAATATCGTGAAATCACAAGGAAGTATTTCTGCGGATGACAGAGCCGAAATCAGCAGTATATTGGATTATTTTGAAGATAATCACAGCCTTGAGGATATAAAATACCTTCCGTCAGGCTTTGCTATGGGAGATATGAATGAAGTACTGGGATTTTCATATGTTAAAAAAGCTTCCGACGGAAGAGGCGAATATCTGTATTACAGCAGCTATGAAAACGAGGGAGCCATAGATGTAAAAGATTATGATTATTTTATGGATTCAAATTCTTTATACAGAAAATCCCTTGAGGTCGAAGGCATTCGGGCGGAATATGATATAAATTCCTTTGCATTTAGCCTTGTCAGAAACGGCAAAGTCATATACACTAAGGATTTAAACGAATACGGCCGGACAATATATGAAAACAATAAAAATACTGAGGGAAAATCCACCGATCCAGCCGAAATGACCTTTACGGATGAAAATGACGATTTTAAAATCAAATATATAATCAGGAGTTTATCGGGAAAACTTGAAGGAGATCCAGCAAAATTTCATTTACAAAACATGGAGATAAATATCCTGTTGAAGATTAAATAAGATTATTTAATGGATATTCAAGTATTTTATTAATTTTAATAATTGACAGTATTTAAATTTTATGATATTTTAAATTTATATTAAAGAAAGGAGTGGTGTCTTATGATGATGAGAATATATTTTAATTTTAATAACACTGCTCTTGGGATGTTGATTTAATTTCATATAAAATGATTTTTATTACTCCCTGGGGCAGGATATAATTTTTTATGCTGTTTCACAGGGTATTTTTATGCCCAAAATAATAACTGGGGGTAATAAATTGAATAACAATTTGTTTGAATTAGGATTGAATGAAGAAATAATTGAAGAATTTAAACAGTATTATAAGGATGGATATATAGGAAGAGTTATCACAGAATATAAGGGAATGTATAAGGTTATAACCGAAAATGACATAATTTTATCACAGATATCGGGGAAAATTTCTTTTGAAGCTGTGGATAGGAATGATTATCCGGCAGTGGGAGATTGGGTGGTATTGGACAGAGATAGATCGGACAGAGGAAATGCGGCCATTCATGGAATACTTCAAAGAAAAAGTAAACTTTCCAGGAAAGTTGCCGGAACCGATATAGATGAACAGATTATCGCTTCGAATATAGATATAATATTTATCTGCATGTCATTGAATCAGGATTTTAATTTAAGAAAGCTTGAAAGATATATAAGCATTGCATGGAACAGCGGCGGAACTCCTGTGGTGGTTCTGACCAAATCCGATTTGTGCGAAGATATTTCGGAGAAACTTACGGAAGTTGAAAAAGTAGCCATCGGAATAGATATAATACATGTCAGTTCATTAACATATGAAGGTCTGGAAGAGTTGAAGAAATATTTAACTTTTGGGAAAACCGTAGTATTTATAGGTTCTTCCGGAGTGGGAAAATCAAGTCTCATTAATTTATTGTTAGGCCAAGACAGATTAAAAACAAACGAAATAAGGGAGTCTGATGATAGAGGAAAGCATACTACTACTCATAGGGAGCTTATTCTTCTTCCGGAAGGAGGAGTTGTTATAGACACTCCGGGAATGAGAGAAATACAGCTTTTAGATGAAGAAGAAAGTATTGAAGATGCCTTTTCCGATATAACGGAAATATCCAAACACTGTAGGTTTTCCGATTGTAAGCATGATAAGGAGCCGGGTTGTGCAGTTGTAAAAGCTATAGAAGAAGGGGTTATTTCTAAGTCAAGACTTGACAACTATAACAAATTAAAAAAAGAAGCAGAATTCATTAAAAGAAAAATGGACAGAAAAGCCGAATTAAAATATAAGAAGGAAATAATCAGAAGGAATAAAAAGATAAGAAATAATAATAAAATTTAAGGGGACAATTTTTTAGATATAAGGATATTAACATTCAGAAATAAAGCTATAGATAATTTGATAAGGGAGATTTTAATATGGCTTTAAAAGCCGAGATAATAAAAAAAGAGCAATATAAAATTAGTAAATGGTCAGGAGGAACTACTACTCAATTAGCTATTTATCCCAAGGAAGCTAAATATGAGGAAAGAGATTTTAAATGGAGGTTAAGCTCGGCAGAGGTAAATATAGAAGAATCTACCTTTACCAAACTTCCTGAAATTCATAGAATTATAATGATAATTGAAGGAAAGCTGAAGTTAGAACATTTAGGACATCATAGTTGTATTCTCTATCCTTTTCAGCAGGATTCTTTTGAAGGAGATTGGGAAACAAAAAGTTGGGGAAAGGTAAGAGATTTTAACTTAATGTTTACTGATGAATGTAAGGGAAAGTTAGATTCAGCTCATATTAATAAGAATCAAGATTATTTTTGTTTATTTCCTCTAAAAGATAAAAAGTTTTTTCAATATACTAAGGCAGTATATTGTGTATGGGGTAAGATAAATATTAAAGTTTCGGAAGAAGAAAATTATATTCTCGAATCGGGAGATACAATATTATTGAATATTAAAGATAAGGAGAACATGAGTATTGCAATTATCGGAAAAGAAGATTCGGATATTATACTTATGGATATATTGGTATATAAATAATAGTTCAATGATAAATACAACTATTTTATAATTTTTTGTTTATAGTAAAGAATGGAAGGAATATATTAGAAGTAATAAATGAAGAATGGATAGACTGTTTTTTATATTATTTACATTGTGAATATATTCTGATATAATTTTTAATTAAGCAGTATTATTTTGGGAGGTGAAATTAATCAAATGGATGACAACCCTGACAGTTGTTTGTGTCGGATAGTAAAAAGCAGAAAAAGGCAGACATTTTTTAAACAGAGACAATAAATTCCTTGAATTAAAATAGAAAATCGAGGGAGTTTTTGTCTTTTTTGTTTTATTTAAATTTTTGAGGAGGTTGAATTTGTTTGTTTACTCAAATTGTGTTTTTATTTATACTAATTTTATTTAATGCCTTTTTTGCTGCTTCAGAGATTGCGGTACTATCTTTAAATAATAATAAAATAAGGATTATGGCTGAGAATGGAGATAAAAAAGCTATCCTTATTAATAATTTTATAAAAGATCCTGAGAAATTTCTTGCTACTATTCAAATAGGCATAACTTTGGCAAACCTTTTATCAAGTGCATTTGCAGCGGACACTTTCGCTGATAAACTTGCTATTGCTGTAGAAAGAACTGGTTTGCCTATACCTTCAGCCGTATTAAAGCCAATGGCGGTTATTGTTATTACAATAATTTTATCATATTTTACTTTAGTCATAGGTGAATTAGTTCCTAAAAAATTTGCTTTGCAAAAACCGGAGAAGATATCAAGATTTGCTGTAGGACCTTTAACTGTTCTATCATTTATAGCATTTCCTTTCGTGAAATTTCTAAGTTTTTCTACCAATACTTTTATAAAGATTTTAGGCGGAGATCCTAATGCTGCTGAAGATAATATAACTGAGGAAGAAATTAGAATGATGGTAGATGAAGGAGAAGAAAGTGGAGCCATCCAAGAAGATGAAAGAGAAGTCATAAATAATATTTTTGATTTCGATGATAAATTCGTTTCTGATGTCATGACTCACAGAATGGATGTATTAGCCGTACCTATCGATTCGGAGCTGGATAAAATAGTAGATTTAATAACTGAAGAAGGTTTTTCACGAATACCTGTTTATGAGGAATCTATTGATGATATTGTGGGAGTTCTTCATGCTAAAGATTTAATGAAATTAGTTAAAGAAGACATTCACAAGGATTTTGATGTAAAAGATATAATGAGAGAACCATACTTTGTCCCTGAGTTTAAAAATGTAAGTGCGTTATTCAAGGAGTTAAGGCAAAACAAAGTTCATATGGCTATCGTTATTGATGAATATGGCGGTACTTCGGGAATAGTGACTATGGAAGATTTATTGGAGGAAATTGTGGGAAGCATTTTAGATGAATATGACGAAGAGGAGAAAGTCGAATATGAGAAATTAGATGAAAATACTTATATGTTTGATGGAACTATAAGTTTGGATAAAGTTGAAGATATAATGAATATAAAGTTGCCTACCGAGAAGTATGAAACATTGAGTGGATATATTATCGGGCAAATAGGGAAGATTCCATCTTTTGAGGATAAAACGGCCATAGAGCTGGATAATATTGTATTTAAAGTAGAAGAGGTAGAAGAAAGGAGAATTTCAAAGATTAAATCCTGCAGAATTTAGAAGGTATGTTTAATTTCACGCTCTTACATTATCGTAGCTTTTGTGATAGAATTGTACAAAGATTTATTTTAATAAGAAGGAAGGTTATTATATGGAAAAGCATATACCAACAAGGCAGGAAGCTTTTGAATTATTAAAAGAATATAACAAGGGGGAGAGTTTAATACATCATGGACTGGCAGTCGAAGCCGTAATGGTTCATTTTGCAGAGCTATTTGGTGAAGATAAAAATAAATGGGGAATTATAGGATTGGTTCATGATTTGGATTATGAGATGTACCCTGATAAGCATTGTATAAAGGTTAAAGAAATATTGACTGAAAGAAATTGGCCCGAAGATTATATTAGAGCAATACAAAGCCATGGCTGGGATATCTGCGTTGATATAAAACCCGAAGAAAGGATGGAAAAAGTATTATATACCATAGATGAATTAACTGGTTTGATAACGGCTACGGCCCTTTTAAGACCAAGTAAGAGTGTTATGGATTTAGAAGTAAAATCGGTAAAGAAAAAATGGAAGCAAAAGAGTTTTGCTGCAGGAGTTGACAGAGAGACAATAAAAAGAGGAGCAGAACTTCTTGGTATGGATTTAGATTTTATGATAGAAGAAACAATTAAAGGGATGAGAGATGTTGCCGGAGAAATAAACTTAAAAGGTTCAATTGAGGAATGAATTAAGGAAAACACGATTTTCATCTGAATTATAAAAAAGGTGGATTTTCTATAATTGTAGAAAATTCACCTTTTTATAATTAGATAACCATGCTAATAGTTAATATATTCACCTATCTGTTTTTAATACGATTAATGCTATATTAATTAAATTTTCTAATAGTAGTAATTAACAATGCTCAGTTGCCAAAACAGTTAATACTCCATTAGTAACATTAAACGTTCCAACAACTGCTGCTAACAATGAAGATCCTTCTACAGATACTCTATATGTGCAGCAATCACTGCCGCAAAAATCACCGTCACATACTTCAAAGTTTACTGGTATAGTACTTCCTATAGCTACTGCAACTCCTTGGAATAAGTCGAAGGTATAAATTTCTGTTTCCGGAACGTTTCCACATCGTTTAAATACTCTGAAAGTTAGAGTGAAACCAAGAGCAATTGCTGTTCCAAAACTAACCAGTGCTGAAAAGCTTAATTTTACTTTTGGTTTATCAAAACACTCTAAATCTATAGAAACGGTACCCAAAGTTTTGGGAACAGGTGTAGAATCTAAAATATTTATTATTGGTATAGAAGTTGCACCTGATACGTTTGCACAATTAAATGTTGTTTGATGAGGTTCTTGACATTTACATGGCTTAGGCTCCTCACAACATTCTGTAGGATAAAAGTAAAATTTGCTTCCTGGATTTTTATTAACAGGACCTTGAATTCTATTCATATATATAACCCCTTTCTTCTAAATTAACCTTTCTTATATATTTTATTTGCTTATCTGCTTTTCTAATTATAATATATTAAACATATAAAATAATGTTACACAACAATTTTAAATAAAATTTGTTTTTATGGCCCATGGTAAAGATATATTTTACCTTAAATATAAATTTTCCGTAAAGTGTGTTTCAAGAAAGGCTTTCTTATTTTATATATAAAAATTTTGGACGTAAGGTAGAAATGGTGTAACAAATTTGTGAACTTTACATAATTTATACCGAGAAATGAATATAGTTTATTTTAAACAATGTATGCAGATTAAAAGAATAATAAGGAAGGGATGCTAATGGGTTATCGAATAGATTCTAAAAATAGAGAGTATGTGGAATATCAAAATTGTAATTGCGTAGAATCGGAACCGCGTAAATATGTAAGACCGGATCCGTGTAAGTGCAAAAGACCAGATCACTGTAAATGCATAGAGATAGTATGCCCTCCAGGACCAAGAGGACCACAAGGACCTCCAGGACCAAGAGGAGCAACGGGACCACAGGGACCAGCAGGAGCAACAGGAGCGCAGGGACCACAGGGCCCGCAAGGTCCAGCAGGAGCAACGGGAGCGCAAGGACCGCAAGGACCAATAGGTCCACAAGGACCAGCAGGAATAACGGGTCCGCAAGGAATACAAGGTCCACAAGGACCAGTAGGACCACAAGGTCCGGTAGGAGCGCAAGGACCAATAGGAGCAACAGGACCACAGGGACCAGCAGGTCCAGCGGGAGCAACAGGAGCGCAGGGACCACAGGGACCAGCAGGCCCAGCAGGAGCAACAGGAGCACAGGGACCAGCAGGCCCAGCGGGAGCAACAGGAGCGCAGGGACCACAGGGACCAGCAGGCCCAGCAGGAGCAACAGGAGCACAGGGACCAGCAGGCCCAGCGGGAGCAACAGGAGCGCAGGGACCACAGGGACCAGCAGGCCCAGCGGGAGCAACAGGAGCACAGGGACCACAGGGAGCACAGGGACCAGCAGGCCCAGCAGGAGCAACAGGAGCACAAGGGCCACAGGGTATAACAGGAGCTCAAGGCCCACAAGGACCGCAAGGACCAGCAGGCCCAGCAGGAGCAACAGGAGCGCAGGGACCACAGGGACCAGCAGGCCCAGCGGGAGCAACAGGACCACAGGGACCAGCAGGCCCAGCAGGAGCAACAGGAGCACAAGGGCCACAGGGTATAACAGGAGCTCAAGGACCTTTAGGGCCTCAAGGACCACAAGGTATAACAGGACCTGCAGGACCGACAGGACCGCAAGGACCGGTAGGACCACAAGGAATACAAGGACCAGTAGGTCCGACAGGACCGACAGGACCTGCGGGAGGATTGTCAACTTATGGATATTTCTATTCACCTGGAACAAGTTTAGGAACAGGCATAATACTCGGCGGAGCTGAGATTCCTTTGACTAATGATGGAGTAGTGGTTGGATTGACACATATCGCTCCAAGTCCTGATGTAATAGTAAATGCTACTGGAGATTATGAAATAGAATTTTTAGTATCAACAACCGTGGGTGTTAATGCAACATTTGCAATAGCAGTAAATTCAGTAATTCAGACGGAGATTAACTATACTGCCTTAGTAGCTTTAGGTCAGGTTAAAGGTCAGGGAATATTATCATTAGAAGCTGGAGATTCAATATCAATAGTAAATAATTCTTTAATATCTGCAACACTGTCACTTAGTTCTGCAGTTTCAGTTTCATTACTTGTAAAAATGGTTTAGAAAGATTTTTTAATAAAAGAATAGCTCTTTGAATTTTTAAAGGGCTATTCTTTTAAAGGAGGATTTTATGAAAAAAAATATTACAATTAGTTTGTGCATGATAGCAAAAAATGAAGAAGATGTATTATATAGATGTTTAAATTCTGTGGCAAGAGCTGTTGATGAGATAGTAATAGTCGATACGGGCTCAACAGATAAAACCAAAGATATAGCTCAGAATTTTAATGCACATATATATGATTTCCCCTGGGAAGATGATTTTTCAAAAGCACGTAATTTTTCTTTTGGAAAAGCAACAAAAGATTATATATTATGGATGGATGCAGATGATATAATGAAAGAAGAAGATATGAGAGAATTAATAGACTTAAAAAGTAAATTTGATACTACAATAGATTCAGTTACTATGAATTATGTATTAGAAGAAGATGAAGATGGGAATTCTGTATTTTCTTTACGCAGAAACAGACTTGTCAAAAGAGCAAACAATTATATGTGGATTGGAGCGGTTCATGAATATTTGAATGTTTATGGCAACATTATAAATTCAAATATTTCCATATATCATAAAAAGGTAAAAAACAGTGGAGACAGAAATTTAAAAATATATGAGAACAGATTGAAGAATGGAGAAATGTTTAATACGAGAGATATATTTTATTATGGGAATGAGCTTTATTATAATAACTTTATTCCTAAGGCCATAGCACAGTATAAAAAATTTTTGGAAACAGAGGATGGCTGGGTGGAAGATAAAAAAACTGCTTGTGCCAATCTGGCGGATTGTTTTTACAGAATAGGTGATTTCAAGAATGAATTGAGATATTCATTTAAAAGTTTCGAGTATGGGATTCCCAGAGCTGATTTCTGCTGTAGAGTAGGATATCATTTTTTAAACAATAAGCAATACGATGAAGCTATATTTTGGTATAGTTTGGCGACCAATCTTCCTTTAGAAGAAAATAGCTGGGGATTGATAAATAATATATGTTTTACGTGGCTTCCTCATATACAGCTATGTGTTTGCTATTCTGCAAAGGAAGAATACGAGAAAGCATACCGCCATAATAAAATTGCAGAAAAATATGCTCCAAACAGTAATATGGTAAAGCAAAACAAGATGTTCTTGGAAAAGGTGTTGTCGATTTCGAGCAGATTGTGATAACAGGTGATAATATGATAATAAACCCGTATAATTCGATATAGAGGATATGCGGGTTTTAGAATTTTATATATTTTATTTAGTGTTGTATAATTGTATAACTGTTTTCTTTGTTGAATGGTGGGGTATTATAATATTGGTTGTTTTTTGATTATATTAATTATAGTTTTACCATATAAGAAAATCGGAACTTTGGGAGGAACATAGTTTATGAAGAAATTTGCGACTTTTATTTTATTTTTTTTGATTATTGCTGTTACTGTTACGGGATGCGGAAATATAAGAAATAAAGATTATATGTTTGAAGATAATGGGAAATACAAAGTAGTTACTACTACAACTATGCTTACAGATTTGGTAAAGAAAATAGGAGGTAAATACATAGACGTTTATGGCTTAATGGGACCGGGGATAGATCCTCATTTGTATAAAGCAAGTGCAGGGGATGTTATACTAATGCAAAAAGCTGATATGATAGTATATGGAGGTCTAAATTTGGAAGGAAAAATGGGAGAAGTATTTGAAAATTTGAGAGATATAGACAAACTGGTAGTTTGTGCTGCTGATGGAATAGATAAAAAAAATTTGATTAAAGTTGATGGTGATTCAAATGTTTACGACCCTCATGTTTGGTTCGATGTAAATATATGGGAAGATGAAGCAATAGAGGTTGCAAAAGGATTAAAGAAACTGGATAAAAAACATTCGAAAGAATTCGATGCCAATTTAGAGAGTTATCTTTCAGAACTAAAAGAACTGAATAATTATATAGTTAAAAGAGTATCAGAAATTCCTGAAGATAAAAGAATACTTATAACTGCTCACGATGCATTTAATTATTTTGCGAAAGCATATGGGTTTAAAGTTAAAGGGCTTCAGGGTATAAGTACTTCAGCTGAAGCAGGGACCTCAAATGTACGCCAGTTGTCCGATTTTATCGTAGAACATCAAATTAAAGCCGTATTTATTGAAACCTCAATACCGAAGAAAAACATGGAGGCATTGCAAGAAGCTGTGGAAGCTAAAAATTTTCAGGTTAAAATCGGAGGAGAATTATATTCGGATTCTCTGGGAGACCCGGATACCAGTGCAGGGACGTATATAGGCACATTCAAACATAATATTGATACTATTGTTGATGCATTAAAATAAATAATTAAAGTAGAGGGGATGAAAAGGTGGACAATAATGAGTATATAGTAAAAGTTGAAGATATGACCGTGGTATATCAGGTTAAACCTGTTTTATGGGATATAGATCTTAAAATACCAAAAGGGGTTTTAATGGCAATAGTAGGCCCTAACGGAGCAGGGAAATCTACACTAATTAAGGCTATGCTTGGACTCATTAAACCTATATCAGGAAATGTATTATTTGACGGTAAACCATATAAAGAACAGAGAAGCCATATAGCTTATGTGCCTCAAAGCGGGAGTGTTGATTGGGATTTTCCTACAAATGTATTGGATGTAGTTCTTATGGGGCGTTACGGAGCATTAGGATGGATAAAGAGACCTTCTCATGATGATAAGATTAAATCAATAGAAGCCTTAGAGAAATTAGGAATGAAGGAATTTGCAGACAGGCAGATAAGCCAGCTTTCCGGAGGACAGCAGCAGAGAGTTTTTCTTGCAAGAGCTCTTGTTCAAGATGTTGATATATATTTTATGGATGAACCCTTTAAGGGAGTGGATGCGAAAACTGAAAAGGCGATAATATCTCTTTTAAAGGAACTAAGGGAAAGAGGCAAAACTGTAATAGTAGTGCATCATGATCTTCAAACTGTTCCGGAATATTTTGATTGGGTAACTTTGCTGAATACTCAAATAATAGATAGCGGTCCTGTTAATGTGGTATTTACTGAAGAGAATTTAAAGAAAACTTATAGAAGTACCGGACAAATTTTGAAAAGGTAGGGATAGTATGGATATATTACAGATAATTTTGAGAGATTATACTTTAAGAATAGTAGCATTGGGTTCCGGAATTTTAGGGATAATAAGCGGAGTTGTGGGAAGTTTTGCGGTTATCAGAAAGGAGAGCTTGATAGGAGATTCGGTTTCTCACTCGGCTCTTTTGGGAATTGCTTTGGTTTTTCTTATTACTCAAACTAAGACAACTGAATTTTTGCTTTTCGGTGCTCTGATGTCCGGTCTTGCCGCTACATTTTTAATTCTTTTTATAGTAAGATATTCAAGAATAAAATTTGATAGTGCTTTAGCTTTAGTACTTTCTGTTTTTTTCGGAGGTGGAATAGCACTTTTGACCTATATTCAGAAAATACCAAATGCAAATCAAGCTGGACTGGATAAATTTATTTTTGGTCAGGCGTCAACTTTATTGAAAAGAGAAGTTTGGATGATGGGAGTCCTTGGAATTATAATAATAACTTTGATTATTATATTTTGGAAGGAATTTAAAATAATTTCTTTTGATCCTGAATTTGCAGAAAGTATTGGGTTTTCAGTCAAAAAAATAACTATGATCCTTTCGGGAATAACAGTAGCAACTATAGTTGTAGGTCTTCAAACTGTGGGAGTTATTTTGATGAGTTCTATGCTTATAGCTCCGGCTGTGGCTGCCAGACAGTGGACCGATAAACTTTCCGTTATGGTTATATTATCAGCAATGTTTGGAGCAATATCGGGAATTTTAGGAACTATATTAAGTTCAATAGTATCCGAGCTTCCCACAGGACCTATGATAGTAATGGTTATAAGTGTAATAGTGATGATAAGTTTATTATTTGCACCGAACAGAGGGCTTATATGGAAATATTTTAAAGAAAGGAAAAATCAAAAAGAGGTAAGCGAAGATAAGATTTTAATTAATTTATATAATTTAGCAATGAATCACAAGGAATTGTATCACGGTCATGAAATTTCGGCAATAAAACCTTATAGTGCAAAAGTAAAAGGAGAATCACAGATTGTTTATATATTACAGAATTTGTCGGAAAGGAATCTTGTACAGAAAGATATTTTTGATAAATGGAAGATTACCGAAGAGGGGATAAAATACGTTCAAGATTATTTTGGAAAGGAGGAAGAATAAATGCAGCCACAGTTGGAAATTCAAATTATTGCGGTAATAGTATCGGTAGCGTGTTCTCTTCCGGGAGTGTTTTTAGTACTGAGAAAGATGTCAATGATGTCCGATGCAATAACCCATACAATTTTGCTTGGAATAGTAATAGCTTTTTTTATGGTCCATAGTCTTACATCGCCTCTGCTTATAATAGGAGCCGCCGCAGTAGGAGTTCTTACTGGATTTTTAACTGAAATGCTTCATAATACCAGGCTTATGTCGGAGGATTCGGCTATAGGAATTGTATTTCCATTTCTTTTTAGTATAGCCATTATAATAATTTCAAAATATGCAGGCTTGGTTCACCTGGATACGGATTCGGTATTGTTAGGAGAATTGGCTTTTGCTCCATTTGACAGGATGAGAGTGTTTGGGATAGATATAGGGGCCAAAGCTATTTATTCCATGGGAGCAATTCTTATTATGAATATTTTATTTGTAACTATATTCTTCAAGGAATTAAAAATAGTAACTTTTGATCCTACCTTAGCTTCAGTTTTGGGATTTTCTCCAATACTAATACATTATCTTCTTATGACAGTTGTTTCTATAACGGCAGTAGGGTCTTTTCAAGCAGTAGGTTCAATTTTGGTTGTAGCATTTATGATAGGCCCTCCCGTAATAGCATACCTTCTTACAGATAATTTAAAACACATGGTTTTAATAGCAGCTTTGGCAGGAGCAGCAAGTGGAATATCAGGATATCAATTTGCATCCATTTTTGATATATCCATAGCAGGGTCTATGGCAATTATGGTTGGGACAATATTTTTAATAGTATTTATATTTGCTCCTGAGAGAGGACTTTTGACTACTATAAAAAGAAGAAAACATCAAAAAGTAGATTTCGCGGAGAAATCTTTGATATTTCATATATATAACCATGAAGGCACTGATAATGAGTATATAGAATGCGGAGTAAATACTATTAAAGATCATCTTCATTGGGATAATGATTTTTTGAATTTTATAGTAGAAAAATTAAAAAGGGAAGAAAAAATATGTATAGAAGATAACGTAATAAAGTTAACCAAATCGGGAAGAGAATATGGAATAAAAAGTATGAGTCAGTTATTTTAAGAATTGGAGATTAATTTTTAATGAAATTAATCTCTATCCGACAGCCAACAGACGATAATGTATACTCTAATTATACCGCTGTTACCGCCCGTTGGAAAGGATGTCGCTTTGACAGAATGCTTGTTTCAAACTCTGCCTTGCTTATCGGCATCATGTTGAAGCAAGCGGGCAAAGGTGGACACAATATCGCCCTCCTTGCTACCTTTAGCACAAATATTACAAGATTTTTTTACGCCGCAATTTCTAATCGCACAGTCCCCACACATTTTTTCTGAATGAGTATCAGAATGGCAACCCAAGCAAAACATATCATCTTTTGAAAATACACAAGTGTCAGTTGAATACTCTTTTGCCAATCTGATTTGTTCTTCATCATTATTGTTGAATTGTGGCAAGGTAAACAAGACATTCGCCACAATTCAAACCACAATATGCTAAATCCATTAAAACAACTCCTCCCCTAAATACTTGTCATGTGGCACTACCAAGCATTTTTCGATAGCTTTCCAATAGCTTTCGTACAGGCTTTTTTGTGCAGTACCATAGTTCTCAATAGTATCAAACTCCCAATAAAGCATATAACGAACACTCTTTACAATACGGGTTACCTTATGTGGTGGAAGTCCCTCTTTGATCAAAGAAAAATCGTTAATATTGTGTGTTCTTTTAATAAAGCGTAGCAGTAATACACCCTCTAACTGCTTCATGAATTGGACAGCTTCTTTCATGAGAGTTTCAAATTCATTAACTTTGTCTGGCTTGACTTGGTAAATACATATTTCAGAAAATGACATCCTTTTTCCCTCCTTTGCCTTTATTATATCTCATGGAATGCGACATGTGTATGTCGCATTCCTAAAAATAAATGATTTGCCGCTTTTTACCCTTGTCACTATTGCACAAGCAGGGCTGGTGTATATACACCAACACATTTTTAAGATTTTCCTGTACGGGAAAATCTCAAAAATTGTTTGTTGGGCTAGCCACCCCAAACCCGGCTTAGGAGCAGTATCACCTTCAGGATCAGATATATTTCTACTGCCGCTAAACATTTTTTAGAAATCTTTAAATCATAAATATGAAATTTTTAGTTGATTTAATTACAAGACATGCGGTAAAATAGTATTCATAATATGAAGATATCATATTCGCCAATAGAAAGGCGGATTTAATTTATTAAGAAAATAATATTTTCTAATATAGAAGGAGAGAATAGCAATGTCAAATGAAATCAAATATGAAGTTATCGAAAAAATAGGGGTGATTTCAGGCGTGGATAAAAAGTGGCAGAAGGAATTGAACTTAATAAGCTGGAATGGCAGAGAGCCTAAATATGATATCAGAGACTGGGATTCAAGTCATGAAAAGATGGGTAAAGGAGTCACTTTTACAAGAGATGAATTAAAAAGGCTAAGAGATATATTAATTGATCTTGAGCTTTAGGTATAAAAATGAGGAGGGAAAGAAATGAAAGATATAGTTTTTGCAGGAGGATGTTTTTGGGGAGTGGAAGAATATATGTCGAGAATAGAAGGAGTTGTAGATACAAAGGTCGGTTATGCTAACGGTATCAAAGCTAATCCTTCTTATGAGGAAGTATGTACTGGGACAACAGGTCACGCCGAATCATGCTATGTAAAGTTTGATGAAAATAAAATCACCCTTGAGGAACTTCTTCACAGGTTTTGGAAAATAATTGACCCTACATTGGTGAATAGGCAAGCTGGAGATACAGGAGAGCAATACAGAACAGGAATTTATTACATTGATGAGAAGGATTTGCCGATTATACTTAAAACCTTGGAAGAAGAGAAAAATAAATATGAAAAACCCATAGTCACGGAAATAGAGCCATTAAAATGTTTCTACGACGCGGAAGAATACCACCAAAAATATTTGAAAAAGAATCCGAATGGATATTGTCATATTAAATTTTAGATGAATTAAGTAAAATATGAGGAATAGGAATAGACAGCTATACCTTATTTAAGGGGGAGGAAATGATATGTTTAAACTGGAAACGGTCAATGGCATGAACGATGAGGGAAAATTAGAATATATGAATATTTTGCTTAAGGGACAAGTTAGTTCGGAAAAAGACAGCATAGCAATTCTTTCAAATGCTTCTGCAATTATCATGTCCTGTGTCGACAGGCTTAATTGGTCTGGGTTTTATATAATGAGGAACGGAGTTTTGGTTTTAGGACCGTTTCAAGGGCTTCCCGCATGTAATAGAATTGAGATAGGAAGTGGAGTATGCGGAACAGCAGTTGAGGAAAAAAGAGTATTGAGAGTAGATGATGTACACCAGTTTTCCGGCCATATTGCCTGCGACAGTGCTTCTCAGTCGGAACTTGTTCTTCCAATAATTAAAAAAGGCAGAGTTTACGGAGTACTGGATTTGGACAGCCCTGAAAAAAGCAGGTTTACTGAATTGGAAGAAAAATATTTTTTGAAATTTGTAACGATATTAATTGATCATGTGGATTGGGAAACAGTTTAGAAGAGAATTTTATTTAAAACATTTCTTATGCAATCATATGAATATCCCTTTCTTTGAAGATATCCTCCTAATTTTCTGTATATTTTTTCCTTTGAGTCATTTTTATAGGACGATATCTTTTTATTTGCCAATTCCAAGGCTCTTTCAAATTCCTCATCAGATTCTTCATTAACTACTTCTTCCAATATTTCTTTTGATATTCCCTTCATAGATAATTCATATCTAATTCTTTTAATTCCCAATCCATTAAGTTTACTTTTTTCTTCAAAATATATTTCTGCAAATCTTCTATCATTAATTAAATTTTGGTCTTTTAAATATAGGACAGTATTTTCAATTATTTCTTTTTCATATCCTTTTTCGGACATCCTGTCTATAATTTCCTTTTCTGTTTTCCATCTGTAGGAAAGAAGATTTAAAGCATAATTTTTTCCTTTATTCAATTCTTCAGACTTTAAAACATTTTCTACCCATTCCTGAGAAACCGTCATATCTTCTTTTAAGTCATATTTATATGATATCTCCGAAGACAAGCCGAAGGCAAAACTATCATCTATATAGATATTTACCCGTTCTTTATTTTTTTGAGATTCTATTTTCGTTATTTTCATATATTCTCCTATTCTCCTTAAATATTATCTCAGTGAGAAGAAAATTTTCCCACTGAGATAATTATATTTGAGTGGTTGTTATATTTCGTGAACTTCAACGGATTTAACAAAGGTCTTATATTCATTGGATTTCAAGGGCCTGTCGGAGTATTCTATTTCTCCGACCTGATTATCGTAAGGGTCATGCCTTAAAAATTTTCTTTCCGGATAGAAATCATAATGAAAATCTGAGTTAGCAACCATTCTAAAGGGGTCAAGATTTCCAAAATAAAAATTCCATCTTTCCTTATCATTATTTCTTAAAGCTCCTCCTCCAAAGGATGGA
Organism: Acidilutibacter cellobiosedens; assembly: GCF_004103715.1. NCBI lineage: Bacteria > Bacillati > Bacillota > Tissierellia > Tissierellales > Acidilutibacteraceae > Acidilutibacter > Acidilutibacter cellobiosedens. The sequence continues at coordinate 1,309,344 of NZ_CP035282.1, forward strand.
TCGGCAAACAGCCAACCGTAAGGTTCAACATAAAATTCAGCCCAATCATGACATCCCGCTGAGTAAGGATCCACATGAAGTCCGGATTGCCATTTGGCAGGGATACCGATTATCCGGCATAATGTAATAAATAGTATGGCCTGTACTCCGCAATCTCCCTTTTGATTATATGCACAATATTCGGGTATATTTGTAATTGCTGCATATTGTCTCATATATGAATATTGTATATTTTCGGTAATATAATCATATATACGCCTTGCCCTTAACAGAGGATTGGTTTCTTTTCCTACTATTTCCTTCGCTAAAGATACAAGAAACGGAGTGAATCTTATATGAGGCGGCCATTCTTCGGTACAGAAATTAGGCTGATATGCCGATACCTTTGATGGATCCGGATTAACGTATTTTATATGATTTTCATATGAATATTCTACGAAAAATGTATCCCCTCCCTTAACTTTTTCTTCAAAGAAAATAGTTCTTTGAGGGTATTGAAGGGGTGAGATATATTTTGCTTTATGAGAGGTACTCAATATTTTTATATCTTTAATCTGCCTTGCTGCCCGGGGTATAGGAAGATGGACATTTACAGTTTCTCCTATTCTTGATAATTCCTTATCCAATTTAATTCCTGCCATGACCTGAATGAAATATTTCTTCTCTCCTTTTTCAATTATTTCCTTTACTGTTTTATTTAAGAGAGAACTTCCTGAGGAATTTTCTTCTTTTTGTATTAATCTTGACTTAAAATCAGAATTTACTTTAACAATATTCTCCAAGAATCTGTGATGAAACATTATTTTACCATTTATATATATCCAATCGGCATATCTTTCATCCTTTAAAAATTCGAGTTCTTCTTTTGTAAAATTTTTAATCTTTGATTGGGCGTAATTTAAGGCAGATTCGTAAGTAAAATCATAATCTTCTTTTAATCTTTCGATTCTGCCTCTTTCAAAGATTAGTCGTTGTTTTAAAATGTCGGGAATATTTCTTTTTAAATAAATATCGATAAGTTTCTGAGATTTTTGAAAATCTCCAAAATAAACGGTGTTCTTTAAATCTTCCGGCAGATCTACCGTAAGAAATTTTAATTTATTCATAATCATCCCTCCGCTGTTGATGTTTATCTTGATTATATAACAGATATTATACTTTATAAAGAAAAAGAATTTTATTTTTAGAAGGTTTTTAGAAGTATATATAGAATATCATATGGGAATATATTCTATGTGGAGGTAAATATGAACAAAGCGTCTATAATAAATGAATTACAGGAAATCATATCTTATGGGAAAAGAGAAAGAGATAAGATACTAAATTCCTCTGAAAACATAAATTTTTCTTTATATGAAAAAGTAACTGCCTTTGAAGAAGACAAAGTAAGGAAAAGCGAACATAGTACAGACAATTGGCAAAATAAAATTTTTTATGCCGATAATATAAAAGTAATGGAATTCCTCTTAAAGAATGGTTACAAAGGGAAAATTGATTTAATATATATAGATCCTCCTTTTTTTTCTGAAACAAATTATAACAGGAGAATTATACTAAATGATGGAGAGAAAGATATTTTCATCAAACATTTTGCTTATGAAGACAGATGGAGAAAAGGAATAAAAAATTATCTTGAAGAGTTGACCGTAAAATTATATTTGATGAGGGATCTTTTAAGCTCTAAGGGCAGTATATATGTTCATTTGGATTGGCATATAGTTCATTATATAAAGGTATTAATGGATGAAATATTTGGAAGAGAAAATTTTGTTAATGAGATAATATGGAGTTATAAATCAGGAGGAGTAGGTAAAAGACATTTTTCTAAGAAACACGATACTATTTTATTTTATTCAAAGACTAAAAATTATATATTTAATGTTCAGAAAGAAAAATCCTATAACAGAGAATTAAAACCTTATAGATTTAAGGGAGTAAAAGAATTTAAGGACGATATTGGCTGGTATACATATGTAAACACAAAGGATGTTTGGAATATAGACATGATAGGAAGAACATCAAAAGAAAGGGTGGGTTATGATACTCAAAAACCGAGGAAACTCCTTGAGAGAATTATTTTATCTTCTACAGATGAAAATTCCATTGTGGCAGATTTTTTTGCAGGCAGCGGTACTACCGGAGTTGTGGCAGAGAAACTTAAAAGAAAATGGATAATGTCAGATCTGGGAGCGACATCTATTGCAGTGATGAAGGAGAGACTTATTGAAGAAAGGGCAAATAGATTTAATTTATATAGAATACCTCACGAGGAAGACGACAGTATTGACTTCAAAATTAAAATAAAAAAAAGATGTCCCTGGGATTTTTTTAATGAATGTTTGGAAATAGAAATAGAGGATTATGAAATAAAAGACATATCAAAACTTCCTGTTAATAGGAAATATTGGTTAAAGATAAAGGATATTTTAGAGAAAGACTCTTTTGAATTTGTGGAATATATAGCAGTGGATACGGACTATAAGGGAGCTTTTTTCTCTTTTAAGCAGGAGCACTATAGGACTTATGGAAATAAGAGAGGTTCTTTTAATAAGAATATACTATTAAAATTGGAGAAAAACTTAAAAAAAAGGAATATAGCGGTACAATTGATAGATGTATTTGGAAATGAAAAAATTAAAATAATCAATTTATAATATACAATTGATTTTATTTTAAAAATGAAAGGAGCGAGGGCATGGAAAGAATTTTGAAAAAATTAGATCCGGAAAGAGTATTTTATTATTTTGAGGAAATAACTAAAATACCAAGATGTTCGGGGGAAGAGAAAAAGATAAGTGATTACTTAGTAGATTTTGCCAAAAAGAACAAATTGGAAGTTATACAGGATGAAGCCTTAAATGTAATTATTAAGAAAAAAGGAACTTTAGGTTATGAGAACTCTCCGGTAGTAGTTTTACAGGGACATATGGATATGGTAGGAGAAAAAAATGAAGGAGCTGATCATGATTTTTCAAAAGATTCCATTGAAATATTTATAGAAGGCGATTTTATAAAAGCAAAAGAAACAACTCTCGGAGCCGATGATGGAATTGCTGTGGCGATGTCTTTGGCTATACTCGAATCTAAAGATATTCCCCATCCTCCTTTAGAGGTACTTATTACTACTAATGAAGAAACAGGGATGAATGGTGCCATGAGTTTAAACCCTGAATTTATAAGAGGAAGAATATTGATAAATTTAGATTCCGAAGAAGAAGGGATTCTTCTTGTCAGTTGTGCGGGAGGAGAAAGAAACAAGGTAACGATTCCTATAATATGGGAAGAAAATAAAAAGGAAATGGAAGGCTATATTATTAAAACCGAAGGATTGCTGGGAGGACACTCGGGAGCAGAAATTAATAAGGGAAGAGGAAATTCAAATAAGATATTGGGAAGGATACTTAATTCAATTAATGAAAAATTAGGAATTAATTTGTACAGAATATCTGGTGGAGCTAAAACCAATGCTATTCCTCGTACTGCAGAAGCAGGAATTGTTGTAGAAAAGGGTAAAACGGGAATATTAAAAAAAGAAATCAGTGTTATTGAGGATGAATTAAAAAATGAGTTGAGATGTACGGACAAGAATATAAAAATAACGTTAAATTTAGATACAGAGGAGATTAACAAAATATATTCCAAAAGTACATCGGATAATATAATAAATTTTTTGATGCTTACTCCAAATGGAGTGAAAACTATGAGCGGAGAAATTTTAGGACTTGTAGAAAGTTCTTCCAACATTGGAATAGTACATTCTACAGAAAAAGAAGTAATTTTTGAATCGTCTATAAGAAGTTCAAAAAAGAGTCTGCAAAAATATATATCAAGAATAACAAAAATAGCAGGAGAAGTTTCCGGAGGAAGATGGGAGAGCTATTCTTCTTATCCTGCATGGGAATATAATCCCAACTCATATATAAGGGATTTATTTAAAAATACCTATAAAGATATTTATGGAAAGGATATAAAAATTGAGGCTATTCATGCAGGTCTTGAATGTGGACTTTTTAAAGAAAAATTTGAAGACATGGATATGGTATCCTTAGGACCAGATATGGTTGGGGTACACACTCCTGAGGAGAGATTAAGTATCTCTTCCACTAAAAGAACTTGGGAATTGCTAACAGAGGTTTTAAAAAAAATCAAATAATTTCATTTTTTTATATACTCATAGATTAAAATAGGGTATTATATGCATATAATTAATACAAAATATAATGAAAAGGAGAATGATTATGAATAAAAAATTTGATGAAGAAAATTGCGGATGTGACCATCCTGAACATTCCCATGATTGCGGATGTGAACATGACGATGATACGGATATAATTTATATAACATTGGATGATGGAAGTGAGATAGAATGTAGCATTATAAGAATTTTTGAAGTTGATGGAAAGGAATATATCGCTCTCCTTTCTATTGACGATGATCAAGTTCTTTTGTACAATTATGAAGAAAATGAGGATGGCTTTGGACTTTCTTCAATTGAAGAGGAAGATGAATTTGAATCGGTTTCGGAGGCTTTCTATACGTTTTATGCTGATGAAGAAGGGGACTATGAGGATTACGACGAATATGACGAAGATGATGATGAAGATGAAGACGACGAGGACGATGAGGATTATGATGAATGATTATTAATTAAAAGTACTTCAGTTAAAAACTGAAGTACTTTTAATTAAATTTTTATAAAAAGAAAGGGTGATTTAATTGAAAAAAGAATTGGATTTTTCTTACAAACTTTTAGATTTTGTAAATAACAGTCCAAGCTCATTCCATGTAGTCAATAATGTAAAAAGTGTATTATTAAAAAATGGATTTAAAGAGTTGAATTCGGGGGAAAGATGGGTTTTAGAAAAAGAAGGAAAATATTTTGTTACTAAAAATGATTCTGCTCTTATAGCATTTGTTGTAGGAAAAGGAGAACTGGGGAAATATGGTTTTAAACTAATCGGAGCACACACGGATTCTCCTACCTTTAGAATAAAACCCCATAGTGAAATAAAAACAGAAAATCAATATCTGAAGTTAAATACAGAAGTGTATGGCGGGCCCATTATAAATACATGGTTGGACAGGCCTCTTTCCATCGCAGGAAGAATTTCTGTAAAAGAGAAAAATTTTCTTAACCCGGAAACCTTTTTGCTGAATATAGATAAACCTATAGCCGTAATACCTAATCTGGCTATACACATGAATAGACAGGTAAATGATGGTATCAAATTAAATACTCAAAAAGAAACACTCCCCATTTTGTCTGTTATTAATGAAAAATTTGAAAAAGATAATGCTTTTCTGGACCTTATAAGTGAAAATATAGGAGTAGATCCTGAATCAATCGGGGATTTCGACTTATTTTTATACGAATATGAAAAAGGGTGTATAGCGGGACTTAATGATGAATTTATTTCTTGTGGGAAGTTGGATGATTTGGCTATGGTTCATGGAGGACTTGAAGCGTTGATTGATAGCGAACCGAGTAATGAAACAAATGTATTGGTTTTATTTGATAACGAAGAAGTAGGGAGTTCCACAAAACAAGGGGCGGACAGCCCTATGCTTGAAAACCTTTTGGAAAGAATATGTATTTCTTTAAAAAAGGACAGGGAGGATTTTTTCAGAGCATTTAATAATTCTTTTTTAATTTCGGCAGATATGACTCATGCTCTACATCCTAATTATCCCGAAAAGCAAGATCCGACAAACAGATCCATTATTAACAAAGGACCGGCCATAAAAATAAGCGCCAATCAATCTTATACTTCTGACAGTGTAAGCAGCACTGTATTTCAATCTTTATGCAATGGAGCAGGAGTTCCTGTGCAGATATTCGTGAACAGATCAGATATGAGGGGAGGTTCAACTATAGGTCCTATTTCTTCAACTCATCTGGGCATTTCTTCCGTTGATGTGGGCAATCCGATTCTTGCCATGCATTCCATAAAAGAACTGGGAGGAGTTTACGACCATTATTATATGTATAAAGTTTTTAAGGAACTATATAAAATATAGCTTAAAAGGTTGAGAAAATATGAAGTTCAAAATGATAGCTATCGATCTGGACGGAACTTTGCTTACAGATGACAAAAAAATTTCCAAGGAAGATTTAAAGGTTCTTAAATCCGCCATAAATCAAGGGTATGAGTTGATAATAGCTACAGGAAGAAGATATTATTCGGCAAAGAACTTGATAAGGGATTTAAAAGAGGATGTTGTTATTTTTGCTAACAATGGAAATATTGTAAGGAATACAAAGGATGATAAGGTGCTTATAGAAAAGTACTTAAATATTAAAGATTTTCATACTCTTATTAGAGAAGGCAGAAAGAGAGACCTATTTTCTATTGTTCATGCAAACGGATATGATAAAGGAGTGGATTTATTTATTGAATTAAACAAAGATGACAGCAGATATTATAATTATATTGGGAAAAATGAAAGCAGATGCGTTCAAGTCGATGATTTTTTGTATGGTAATATTGAAAGGGTACTTACTGTAGTTTATATGGGAAATAAAGATAAACTTAGGAAATTTAAATTTGAGATGGACAGTTTATATCCTCATAAATATAGATTTCATATGATGGAGAACATGTCTGTACAAGGTTTTCTCGAGGTGATGAATCCCTTAGGCTCCAAATGGTTGAGTATTAGAGAATATGCAATGGGTAAAGGGATATTCCCTGATAGAATTATCTCTATAGGAGATGATGATAATGATATAGAGATGATTGAAAAATCAGGGCTGGGAATTGCTATGAAAAATGGGACAGAGTCGGTAAAAAAATCTGCAGATATAATTACTGAGACTGATAATAATCAAGATGGAGTAGGGCTTACTTTAAAGAAAGTATTAAGGTTGTAATATAAATAATAAAATTCTTGAAGGTGATTTGGTGGAGCACAAATTGAGATATAATTCTTATTCTCAATATCTGAAGGAAAGATTCGGAGAAAAGGTATATAAACTTCCTATCAATCTTCCCCTTACGTGTCCGAACAGAGACGGAGTGCTGTCCTATGGAGGATGTATCTTTTGTGGGGAAGAGGGAGGTTCTTTTGAAAACCTTCCTAATTATTTAACAATAAGAGAACAGATATTGAAGAATAAAGATTATATAAGGAAAAATTATAAAGCGAATAAATTTATAAGCTATTTTCAAAAATTTACAAATACTTATGTTCCCATGAATTATTTTAGAGAGATGATAGCAAATTCAATAGATGATGATATAGTAGGGATATCCTTATCTACCAGACCCGATTGTATAGGGGAAGAATACTTAGAGTATCTGTCAGATTTAAGCAAGAAAAAGGATTTAGAAATTACTTTGGAAATAGGACTTCAGACAGTCAACTATCATACCCTTAAGATAATAAACAGAGGGCATACTCTGGCTGAATTTATTGACAGCATATTAATGTGTAAAAAATACAGTATTAGGACCTGTGTACATCTCATATTGAACTTACCTTGGGATACTATGGATGATGTAGTGGAAGCTGCTAAAATACTTTCTGCTTTGGATGTAAATGAAGTAAAACTTCATGCGCTTTATATCTTAAATGGGACTGTTCTCGGAGACATGTATAAGTCCGGGAAAATTCAATTGATTTCAAAGGATGAATATATTGAACGTGTAATTACGTTTTTGGAATGGTTAAAGGATGACATCGTAATACAGAGAATTATAGGAAGAGCACCGGAAGAAGGTTCTTTGTTTGTTAATTGGAATGAAAGCTGGTGGAAGATAAGAGATGAGATAACAAAAGAAATGGAAAAAAGAAATACCTATCAGGGGAAGAAATGCCATTATCTTGCAGGAAAGGCATTAAAAAATTTTAAAAATATAAAATAAAATAAAGGGAAAAGAGAGTCTGATGTAGAATAAAATAATAATATGTAATTATCAATGTGGAGGTGGTTAAAATGGTTAAGTTTATTTGCGGAGAAAAGGGCAGCGGAAAGACAAAAAAACTGATAGAGATGTCAAATGCAGACATAAAAGCCGGAAACGGAAACATTGTTTTTGTAGCAATAGACCATAATCACATATTTAGCCTTGACTATCTTGTGAGGCTTATAAATGCCATGGAATTCAATATTGAAGATATTGAATCATTCTATGGCTTTTTATGTGGAATTTTAAGTATGGATTACGATTTGGATAAAGTTTATGTAGATGGTATATATAAGCTGATTAAAATTGAGAAAAAGGATATAGATTATTTAATAGAGAAATTAAATTTGTTGAGTGAGAAATTTGGAGTTGATTTTTATATTGGCTTGGGAGTAGGTTCAGATTATAAACTTAAACAAATTCCTTATAAGTCATCTGAATATATTATAGAAGTAGCGGGAGACTAAAAGCAGGAAATATTTCCTGCCTTTTAGTCTATCCTTTTGTATTGGGATAAAATGTTGCACAATCAGTTTCTTGAGAAGATGATGCATTCCTGTGTTGTATTTCAATTTTTTCTGCAGTACAATAGTCCCCAGTCATATGATATGAACAAGTGTTTACTACACATTTAACTCCTTCAATAGGTGAATTGTTCTTATTTGCTTTCATACAATACCTCTTTTCTTATATTTTTAGTAGCTATAATTATTTTGTACTTTTTTAAATAAAGTATTCTAAAAAATAGTGGAAAAGTTTTTATTACAAAAGAATATTTGAACTTATATATAAAAGTGATATACTTAAATAAAGGGAAAAATTTAATTTTATTTTTTAACATAACATATGGATTTATTTTAAATAATATAATATAAATAATTAAGACATTAGATAGGGTGTTTTAAATTGTCGACGTACCATAAAAAAGAAAGCATTTTTGATACATTTTTTAGCAACAGGAATTCTCTTATCATTCAGTATAAAAATGGAGATATAAGTAAAAGAGAATTTTTAGAGGGAAATTTTGAGTTTGTCCAGAACATGAATGTCAAACCTTTTTCTAAAATAGACAGTTATGAAAAGGGGATGTATAATTACCAATATTATAATGTATTAGCAAAATATTATACTATGCTTGCTAAGGAAATTAAAAAAAGCGGAAAAAATGAAAAGTATTATGTCTATTATATAAACAAGGGAGATTATTATTATCATGAAAAGGATAGAGCTACATTTCAGCTTCTTAAATATTTAAATTATGAAAAAGTGGTAGCTTATTTTATAAAAGTGGAATCAAAATATCTCAAAAATAAACTTTATGAAATAGTTCTTATAGATCATAAGGATGCCATATTCCATTCGAAGAGCAGGTGGTTGATGGAGGCTCTTAAGAAAGAGGGAGTTTTTTTGGATGAGGAGAAAGTTTCATTAATTGACGGCTATATAAATGAAAAATATTAACGGGGAGAATTTTCCCCGCTTTTTTATTTTAATTATTTGCTCATCATACTTAATATCTCTTCAATTGTACTGTTTGATTTGATTTCATATTCTCCGGATTTAAGTTTTGTATCCAAATTCATTTCCTTCGCTTTGGCGAGAAATTCGTCTTTATCTTTTATAAGTCCCTTTTCAAGCAAAATATTCGCAATATCGGGGCAAGGAGATCCTTGAGGAATTACTACCTTGACATTTACAATATTTGCTTCTTTGCTGTTATCTGATTTGTTATCTTTATCTGAAGGTTGGGATTTATCGGAAGAAATAGTTTCATTAGTTGCGGGACTTTTATCTGCCGTATTTTTTTTGAACATAATATTTAATCTCCAAGTTATAACTCCGGCTACTACAACTATTGTTAATATAATCAGTATGTAATCAACGGCATCATACATAAAGTCCTTCATACGTTCGCCAAATTTTTTCAAATTTTCCACCTCTTTTTTTAAAAAGATTATGGTTTTATTGAGTTTTTATATATAATATGATTATAACATAACATAGAGAAAAAGGTGAGACAAATTTGAGAGAAATAAAAATCAAGAAAAATGAAAGTAATCAAAGAATTGATAGATTTCTGAAAAAATATTTGGCAAAAGCTTCTCAAGGATTTATATATAAAATGATCAGAAAGAAAAATATTAAATTAAATAACAAAAGAGTAAATCCCGAAGATATTATTAGAGAGGGTGATATAATTCAACTCTTTTTTTCGGAAGAAACCATTGAAAAGTTTTTAATTGATAAGGAAGAGATAAAATTACCTATAATTCCGAGAATAATTTATGAAGATAATAATATTATCTTAGTGAATAAGTCCAAAGGGGTTCTTTCCCATTCGGACAAAAAAGGATATGAGGATAATATCGTGGACGAGATAATCGGATATCTTCACAGAAAAGGAGAGTATAACCCTAACCTGGAAACAACTTTTACTCCTTCTATATGTAATAGACTGGACAGAAATACAAGTGGGATAATAATCGGAGCTAAAAATTTTTCTTCTCTTCAGATTATAAATGAATCAATTAAAAATGGAGATATAAAAAAGTTTTATATATGTATGGTGAAAGGAGAAGTAGAAGGAGATTTTCTTTTAAAGGGATACCTGATTAAGGATGAGGGAAAAAACAAAGTAGAAGTATATAAAAATAAAGTGGAAGGTTCTAAAGAGATAATAACGGATATAAAGCTACTAAAAAAGGAAAAAGGATATTCTTTTCTTGAGATCCAACTGATTACAGGAAGGACTCATCAGATAAGAGCACATCTTTCATCTATAGGATATCCCTTGGTGGGAGATACAAAATATGGATCAAATAGTGTGAACAAACGATTCAGAGAAGAATATGGACTTAACAGCCAATTTCTTTATGCACATAAAATTATATTTAATGGACTTTCTCACCCTTTGGAATATTTAAATGGGAAGGAATTTACAGCAAAGGGCGGAAAAGTTCTTGAAAAAATTGAAAGGGAGTGGAAATGTGAATATTAGGGATGCGAAAAAAGAGGATATAGATGATATTGTCAAAATGTGGAAAGAGTTATCCGACTATCATAGAAATTTTTTGGATTATATGCATCTTACTGAAAATTGGGAGGAAAATATAAAAAACCTATATAGCGAAGATTTAAATGATGCCAATAGAATATTTCTAATTGCAGAAGAAAATAACGAAAGAATAGGATTCTTAAGAGGAGAAGTGAGAATTGCTTTAAGCAATATTTTTATCGTTCCCAAATCAGGTTATATAAGTGATATATTTGTCTGTCAGAGATTTAGAGGAAGTAAAGTTGCTGAGTCTCTAATGAACCGAGCTATAAGGTGGTTTAGAAGAAATGGAATTTCTAATGTAAGACTAAATGTAAATTCGGAAAATATCAGGGCAATTAGATTTTATAATAGAATAGGGTTCAAAAGAGTTAATGAGACGTTAAATTTAAACGTTTAATGTTTAAAAAAAGAAAAACTACATATCATATTACTGATTTTAAATTTAAGGAGGGTGATATATTGAAAGTTAATGATATTATGACATCTCCTGCGAAATCAGTAAGAGTTAACAGTACTCTTGGAGAAGTTGCTGATGAGATGAAAAGACTTAATGTAGGAAGTATTCCTGTTTGTGACGATTCCAATAATCTTATGGGAATTGTAACAGACAGAGATATTGTAGTCAAGGGAATATCCCAAGGGCACAACAACGGAGCAACGGTGGAATCCGTAATGACTAAAAATCCTATTACTGTTAGTCCTGAAACAAGTATTGAAGAGGCAACTAATGTTATGAGTCATCATCAAATTAGGAGGTTACCTGTAACTGATAACGGAAGGCTGGTAGGAATCCTTGCCTTAGGAGACATAGCAGTATCAGACCATGTCGCTGATAAAGCAGGAGACGCTTTATCAAATATATCGGAGCCAGCAAGACCTGAGATGTAAAACTATATAAAAAAAGGCTTTCATTGAATCATTAATATATTAAGAAAGCCTTTTTTACTGCCCTCTTAACCTCCTCTTAACCTTTTCTTAACATTTTACTAATAGATTTTTGATAAACTTAAAATATCCTGAAATGCTCATAAACTTATTTCAACATCAGAGAAGAGGAGGATATAGTAATGAAAATTACGACAAAGATGGTACTTGGATTTTCGATAATTTTTTTTGTTTTGTTATCAATAATAGCTTTTTACGGATATACAAATATTAATAAACAGTTGACAGAAAGAATTAACTCTCAAGTTAAATCGGAATTAACTACTAACGTATCTTTACTTAATAATTGGCTTCTGGAAAAAGCCGAGGATTTGCAGACTACAGCTATGATTATAAGCAATACTGCTCCTGAGAAGATTACTGCTGACTATGTTCAGCATTATAAAAAGGATCCGGACATGACTGATATGTATATAGGCTTTTCAGACGGCAATATGCTGGATGGTTCAGGTTGGACGCCGCCGTCGGATTATAATGTTGTCACCCGTGACTGGTACAAAAATGCACAAAAAAGTAAGTCAGTTGTATTTTCTGATCCGTACATAGATAAGATAACTAAGAAAATAGTTATTACGCCTTCAGTTCGAATAACAAATGAAAAAGGAGATATCGTCGGAGCGGTCGGAGCGGATATATTCTTGGCAACTTTGCAGAGCAGTGTAGATAATATGAAAGTTTTGAATGGCAAGGGATATGCGTTTTTGATTTACGGCAATGAGACCTCAGGGTCATTTATCTCACACCCTATAGAAGAGTTGGAGGGAATTGATATTTTAAATCCAGGTGGCCAAGAATCAAAAATTAAAAACATAGTAGAGACCCAAGGGCTAAATTTAAGGGATTTACAGGAAATGTTTAAAACTTTACTGTCAAAAAATTCTGGAGTAATTACTGTTAAATTTAAGAATGAAAACAAAATTATTGCTTTTAAAAAATTGGTAAATTCAAACTGGGTACTTGCCGTATCTGCGCCTGAAAGATTATTTTATAACGAATTATCCGTTTTTAGGACAAATTATTTCATTATTTTAATGGGGACCTTAGTATTAATGGCCATATTAATTGGGTGGTTTTCCAGATTTAAAATAGCAAAACCTATTTTGGTTCTCTCAGGATATGTGAAGAAAATGGGCGATAAGGATTTTACTGAGCCAATACCTCAAAATATCATAAAGTTGACAGATGAAATTGGGGACTTAGCCAAGTCAATGAATAAAATGCAGCAGTCAATAAAGGAAATAGTTGCCGGAGTTATGGTGGAATCAGACATTGTCGATGATTCTGCAATTACTATTGATAAACATATTAACAGCTTGAATTTACAGATTGAGGATGTTTCTGCAGCTACGCAGCAGTTATCTGCAGGCATGGAAGAAACCTCAGCATCGACTGAGGAAGTAAATGCTACCTCTATTGATTTGGAAGCAGCTATAGAACATATTGCAAAAAAGGCGGAGCAAGGCGCGATTACTTCTAATCAAATCAGTAAAAGGGCCGTTGAAATAATGAAAGTAGCATCATCTTCCGAGACAAATGCACATAATATTTATTCCATTACACAAGAAAAAATGAAAGATGCTATTAAAAAGTGCAAAGAAGTTGAAAAGATAAATATATTGTCTGATTCAATTTTGGCCATAACGTCACAAACAAATCTACTTGCATTAAATGCTTCTATTGAGGCGGCAAGAGCAGGTGAGGCCGGTAAAGGGTTTACGGTTGTTGCCGATGAAATCAGAAAACTTGCGGAAAGTTCAAGAACTACGGTAAACTTAATACAAGATATAACAAAACCAGCAATTGACTCCGTCCAAAACCTTGTAGACAGTTCAAAGCAAGTGATGGAATTTATAGATAAACAGGTAATAATGGATTATAAAAAAATGGTGAAAGTCGGCGATCAATATAGCCAAGATGCTGTTAATTTTAACGAACTTGCAGAAGATTTTAATGCTACAACTGAAAAACTCCTGGTATCCGTCAAAAATGTGACTACAGCTATGGATGAAATTGCATCAACTACTTCGGAAGGTGCAAACAGTACTACACTTATCGCACAGAAAACAGAAGATGTTGCTTCGAAAGTAAATGAAATTGTTAAACAAGCCGAAGCATCTAAGTCAAGTTCTGTAAAATTAAAAAAAATGGTTGCTCAATTCAAAATATAAAATTATTTAATGCTATAGAAGCGAATACAAATAATTTCGGCGCATAAAGAGCCCTTCGAGCGCATAATTTCCATGGAGGACCCTTAAAAGTGTGCATTTAACTATGGACTGATAGCTAAGTAGTATCTATGAAAAATGGCAAACCACTATCATTTTAATATCTGCAAACATTAAGCTGCGTTACGCCTGTAAGCCCTCATTGCAAGTAAATGTGCAACTACAAGAATACCAAGACACCATGCGAGCGCAATCCAAATGTTATTGCCAACGGGCTGGCCTGACAATATTGCACGGATGGTTTCCACTATCGAGGTTACTGGTTGATTTTCGGCAAAGGCGCGAACAACCGGCTGCATCGTTTTAGTCGGTACAAAGGCTGAACTGATAAATGGCAGGAAGATAAGCGGATAGGAAAAGGCGCTTGCACCGTCCACTGATTTTGCGGACAGTCCGGCAATCGCCGCGACCCAAGTTAAAGCCAGCGTAAACAGCGTAAGTATACCAGCTACTGCAAGCCATGACAGTATTCCAGCCGACGAACGAAAGCCCATAATCAGCGCTACTAGAATGATGACGACAACCGAGATTGCGTTGGATACCAACGAGGTCAGCACATGCCCCCACAGCACGGCTGAACGTGCTATCGGCATGGAATGAAACCGTTCAAATATGCCCCGTTGCTTATCGATAAACAGACGGTAAGACGTATAGGATATGCCGCTTGCAATCGCGATCAGCATAATGCCGGGCAGCAGGTAATTCACATAGTTATCCGTGCTGGTTTGGATTGCGCCGCCAAATACATAGACGAACAGCATCATCATCGCAATAGGCATGATGGTAACTGTGATTATGGTATCCATGCTGCGAAAAATATGGCGCATGGAACGTCCAAGCATGACGCCCAGGTCACTGAAAAAGTGTTTCTTAATCGTTTCCATTTATTTTTCCTCCTTTTTGCTGATGATTGCGAGGAATATCTCCTCCAAGGTCGGCTGTTTCTCAACATACTCCACCTTTGCAGGCGGGAACAGCTTTTTCAATTCCGCCAGCGTACCGTTGGCGATAATCCTGCCCTCATGCAGAATGGCAATTTGATCTGCCAGTTGTTCGGCTTCCTCTAAATATTGCGTGGTCAGAAACACCGTCGTGCCATTATTAGCAAGCTTTTTGACTGCCTTCCAGACCTCAATACGTGCTTCGGGATCAAGTCCGGTGGTCGGCTCGTCGAGAAAAATAACTTGCGGTTTTCCTATAAGGCTCATTGCGATGTCGAGCCTGCGGCGCATACCGCCCGAATAGGTGGAAACCCTGCGGCCGGCGGCTGCGGCCAGACTGAAACGGTTTAGCAGATCTTCCGCCACCTGATGCGGATTTTTCAGGTGCCTTAGTTTAGCAATCATGATTAAATTTTCCCGCCCGGTCAAAATTTCGTCCACAGCGGCAAACTGCCCGGTCAGGCTAATGGACTGCCTCACACTGTCGGGCTTTGACACAACATCGAAGCCGTTTACGGTGGCGGTGCCTCCATCCAGCTTCAGCAGAGTAGTGAGTATCTTGACAATTGTTGTCTTGCCTGCGCCGTTGGAGCCGAGCAGAGCGAAAATACTGCCTTTTTCCACCTCAAAATCCACGCTCTTTAGAACATGAAGTTTCTTGTAGGACTTTTGCAGCCCTTTCACTTGAATTGCTTTTTCCATCTCAATAATATCCCCCTTTTACTTTGTTTTATCCGTATCCTTTTTTATGGCCTTGTAAACTTCTTGGTTAACAGATTTCTGATAGATGTCAGCGTAAGTTTTTGAATCTTTGATCAGATTATCGCAGAAAGCCGCCACGTCACTGCCCGTCACTTCGAGAACGCCCTTCCCCGAGGCCGCGCCCTCCTCAAAAAGATCTACAATCCCTGAGAGCAAGCCCGTCCCCTCGGTCAGCTCAACAGGGCCGACCTTAAAGAGATATTTTTGAATCTCTTTATAAACAATCTGATAATCCTGCGGGAGTGCTTTGACACGCGTCATATGCGCCCGCCACTCTTTTTTGCCTTCGATGATATCTTGTATTCTCATTTTATCCTCCTATTTACCTAATTTTTTAGCAATATTATTGTTGAGTTGTTCGCGCCACTTGTCACGAATAGACTTTGCCCCTTCTTCGCCGGCCAGCGCTGAACAGAAACCTTTGATATCGTCACCCAAAACCTCTTCCACACTTTGACCGTCTGCTGCCGATTCTTCAAGCAGGCCAAGCACGCCATCGAGAATCGGCATGAGGTTGCGGCCGGTGAAATCTGCGTACGCCCAAAGATTCAAACCGATTTTGTCCCATGCCTCTTGATAATCTGCCGGAAGCTTTTTTACTCGCGAATCAAAAGCTTTCAATTCTTTAGTCATATCGTTGCCTGTAATTTTATCCCAAAAATTCATTGCTTTTCCTCCTTTAACTCGCTAATTTTTGATGATACGAACTCCCATTTTTCCCAGAACTTCCGCAATTCCTCACGCCCCGCGTCATTGAGCGCGAAAAATTTTCGCGGCGGTCCCATGTCGGAGGGCTTTTTGGTGATGTCTACCAGTTTGTTTTTTTCAAGCCGGATCAGAATGGTGTACACCGTTCCCTCCACAACATCTGTGAAGCCGATGGCGTTCAGCTGCCGCGTGATTTCGTAACCGTAGGTTTCTTTGCGGCTTATTATTTCAAGGACGCAGCCCTCAAGCACGCCTTTGAGCATTTCCGTTAGGTTTTCCAGAACAATCTCCCCCATTGCTATTTTGTATGACTGATATGAAGTGATACTGACTACTACTATATAGTATCACATAGTAGTTGGTTTGTCAATATTGATAAATGTAAATCCTATATTATACAAAATATAATATAGGATTTTTTAGATTATGACTTATCTTTAGAGATTAAGTTTTATGGGGTTAAAATGGATAGCTGAGAAAAGTCGTCAGCTTAGCTGGTAGATGGCACAGAAACATTTTTGTATAGTCTATTTTTGATATATATTATATAATTATAATATAATAATTAAATTAAAGGGGGACAAAAATGCAAGAATTATTGGACAACCTGGTTAAAATTAATCTGCCCTTAACTCATAAGGGAAAAGTGGCAAATTATATTCCTGCTTTGGCAAGAGCAGATATAGACAATCTTGGAGTTTGTGTAATAGATATGTCCGGAAACTCATATGCTTCCGGAGATTATAGAACTTTATTTACCATACAGAGCATTTCTAAAACTATTTCCTTTATGCTTGCACTTCTGGATACAGGCGAGGAAAAGGTTTTTACAAAAGTGGGAATGGAAGCAACGGGAGATAGGTTTAATTCTATATACAAGCTGGAAACAGCAGACGTATCCAAACCTTTAAATCCCATGATCAATGCGGGAGCCATAGCTGTTTGTTCTTTAATTAAAGGCAGAAATGGGGAGGAAAAATTTGAGAGGCTATTGAATCTTTTTAAAAAGATAACCGGCAATAAAGAGCTTAAAGTAAATGAAGAAGTATACAGATCAGAAAGAGAGACGGGGAACAAGAATAGGGCTATGGCTTATTTACTTAAGGATATGGGTATTTTAGAAGAAAATCCGGAAGAAATTCTAAATGTGTATTTCAAACAGTGTTCAATTGAGGTTAGTTGTGTAGATATAGCCAAAATTGGTCTTCTTCTTGCCAATGAAGGGAGACTGCCTTTTACAGGAGAGGAAATAGCCAGTAAACGTATTGCCAGAATTATAAAGACTTTTATGGTGACGTGTGGTATGTATGATGCCAGCGGAGAATTTGCCATAGAAGTGGGAATTCCAGCTAAAAGTGGAGTAGGAGGAGGAATAATGGCCTCAGTTCCTCATAAAATGGGAATAGGAGCTTATGGACCTTCCCTTGACAATAAAGGGAATTCTGTAGGAGCCTGGGGGATACTTGAAGGCTTATCAGCAGAATTAAACTTAAGCATATTTTAAAAAAGTTGCAATATATTTCCTCTATATGTTTGTTGCTTTATTTTGATAACTATAAGTGCTATAATCTATGTGATAAAAATATAAATTATTTATTGGAATAATTAGAAATTATTGAATAAAATTTTAAGTAAAGGGTGGGCCTATATGTTCAGTGACAATGAATATGTGAATGTGTTTACGGATATGATGTCGGAAGGTTTTATAGTTATAGACAACGAAGGTAAAATACAAGTATATAATAAAAAAGCCAAAGAGATATTTGGAATAATATATAATCAACATATAAGCCATGAAAGAGGAGCTATTAAAAAGGGAGATATTGTAATAATCGGAGACAATTCATTATCTCGGGATGACGGAAACCTTACTTATTCTTCATTGAAATGCATAGGAATAGAAGATAAGGGAATAGACACGGGAGATGCATTAATAGCTGTGGGCGTTTATGATGTTTGCGGAGTAAAGCCCGTATATTTGCATAAAAAGAAAGACAAACATCAGGAGACGCTAAAGTTTAAAACAAATTTCATTGATATGAATATCAGCGTAGTTATTGACTTTACAAATAAAATTATAACCATCGAAATTGACGGAGAAAAATATACTATGAATTATATAAATGCTGTAGGACATATAGTTATATTAGATGGTAAAACAAAAAAAATGAAATTTTATCAGTCTCCCGGATATACAGCAAGAAGAGAAAGCATAAATGATATATTGAAGGGAGAAATCTATAGGGCCAAAGGAGAAAATTTTGAAATACTTAATATAATAGGAAAGGATATATTTGAAATACACAAAGGAAGTTCGACGATCAAGGAATTTTTGGAAGTAGCTAAAGGCAAAGATTTAAGTTATTCTGATGAGTTCAAGGAAATCAATGGTATTCCTACGATGTGTACTCTTTTACCTGTTGATAAGAATGGTAAAAGAATAGGAGCTGCATTAATTGTTGAAGATATTTCTGAAATCAAGAGAGTAATAAAGGAGAGAGATGAGGCTCTTCAAAGTCTGGAAGAAGCTGAAAAGAAATTACTTGAAGGAAAAAGCCGACAGAAATATTTTCCTGAAATAATCAGTGAAAGCAAAGAGATGGAATATGTAAAGAATCTTGCTATTAAGGCATCAAGAACTAATTCCACCGTATTGATAATGGGAGAAAGCGGAACAGGAAAAACTCTTTTAGCAAAAGCTATTCATGATAACAGCAAAAATAAAAATAACCCTTTTGTTCACGTTAATTGTGGTGTAATAGCAGAAAGCCTTCTTGAAACAGAATTGTTCGGATATGAAGGGGGAGCTTTTACCGGAGCAAAAAACGAGGGCAAAAAGGGATTCTTTGAAATCGCTGAAGGAGGAACCATATTTTTAGATGAAATTGGAGAAATACCCTTGAGCTTACAAGTAAAACTTCTCCAATTTCTTCAAGATAAGAGTTTTTATCGTGTTGGAGGAACAAGGAAGATTAAAATTGAAACCAGAATAATAGCTGCTACAAATAAAAATTTAGAGGAAGAAATGCTTAGAGGAAGATTTAGGGAAGATCTATATTACAGGATAAATGTATTTCCCATATATATACCTCCTTTAAGAGAAAGAAAAAATGATATATACCCATTAGTAAATTCAATGCTTCCAAATATTTGTAAGAGAATTGGAAGTGAAGATAAAAGGATGTCTGGGGAAGCATTCAATATGCTTTTAAAATACCAATGGCCCGGGAATGTAAGAGAATTGGAAAATATTCTTGAAAGGGCAATAAATTTATCAGAGGGTAGTACCATTTTGTCCAAGAATTTGACCATAAATATAAAAGAACAGGATAATTTTAACGGGGATAGGATAGTTCCCTTAAGGGATATTGTAAAATATTATGAAAAGAAATCAATAGAAAATGCTCTTAAATATTTTAATGGGGATAAGAAAAAAGCAATGAATGCTTTAGACGTAAGCAAAACTACTTTTTATGAGAAGCTGAGAAAATATTCAATTAATTAATGCGGAAATAAGGAATATGTACTTTTTTTAGGAAAAAATTTTAATGTTGATATAATGAAAAAATTCCAATAGCTATTGAATTAATTTGATTTTTTTATTACGAAAATTCGGAAAATAATATTTTGAGAATGCCTTTTTTATAACCCATAGGAAAGTCATGATCTCCTTAATATATGGTTGAACTAAAATGGGTTTCAAGGAATGTATCCTTAGTATATTAAGATTTGATAGAAGCTTTTTTTATATTAAAAATAGGAGTATGTAATGGATATCAGAATTGGCATATTAATTGCTTAAATTAACATAAAAGAAATTTCAGAAAATTCTTATATTGTTTTACTATGAATAATTAATTAAGGAGGTATCAAAAAATATAGGGCTGCGATTAAAATATTAGAGGGGGGATGATACGGTATGAAAAGAATAATGGCTTTAACTATGGCATTACTGATTTTTTTGGTTGGCTGCGGATCAAGCAAAGAAGGGGACGACGAAGCACCTCAGGAGTACACGACAGCTTATGCGCAGGAAATAGAGACTTTAAATTATCTGGTTACCGCATCGGAAGTAGAATATGGGCTGGCGGCTAATCTGATAGATACTTTAGTTGATTATGACAGATATGGAGTGATAGTGCCTTGTTTGGCAACTGAATGGAAATTATCCGACGATAATTTGACATGGACGTTTAAAATTCGTGAAGGAGTTAAATGGGTAACTAATGAAGGCAAAGAATATGCAGAGGCTACGGCACAGGATTTTGTAGATGCTATGAAGTATATTTTGGATTCCAAAAACGAATCCCAAACGGCTAATGTAGTTTATGGCGTTATCAAAAATGCGGAAAAATATTATAATCAAGAGATTACGGATTTTGAAGAAGTGGGAGTAAAAGCGGTAGATAAATATACTCTTCAATATACTCTTGAAAAGCCTACACCTTATTTTTTGTCAATGCTTAATTATTCGTGTTTCTTCCCTGTTAACGGAAAGTTTTTAGCCGAAAAGGGAGATAGATTCGGTACGGACAATACGAATATTTTATACAATGGCGCTTATATACTGGAAACCTTTGAGCCTCAGATCAGAAGGATTCTTGTTAAAAATGAAAATTACTGGGATAAAGACAATATCTTTATTGCGAATATAAACTATATATATAATAAGGAATCATCTACTTTATCGCCGGAACTGTTCCTTCGAGGAGAAGTAAGCTATGCCGATATTCCTTCTTCGGCTCTTGATGAATGGATGAAGGATTCTGAAAAAGAAGCTCAAATTCGTCCCAATAGAACCAGTTTCTTTACTTATTTTTATGCATTCAATTTTGACCCTAAATTTTCAGAAGAATATGAACCACAGAATTGGAAAATTGCAGTTAATAATGTAAATTTCCGCAAATCAATATTTCATGCTTTAGACAGAAAAGCAGCTATGCTCACTGAAGAGCCTTATGATCCCGAAAAGCGGATAAGTAACACAATAACGCCTAAAAATTTTGTAAGTGTAGATGGAGTTGATTACACTCAATTGGATGGTTTGGCCGAGATTTCAAATACCGATTCTTTCAATAAGGATTTGACTTTGAAATATAAAGAAAAAGCGGTAACGGAGCTTAAAGAGGCAGGAGCAACATTGCCGATAAAGATATTAATGCCTTACAATACAAATAGTACAGAATGGGCTAATCGTGCTCAAGTAGTGGAACAACAACTTGAAGGCTTGCTTGGCAAAGATTATATTGATGTAATAATAGACTCAAAACCACCTACAGGATTTTTGGGAGAAGTGAGGCGTGCAGGAAAATATGCAATTCTTGAATGTAATTGGGGACCGGACTATGCCGATCCGGAAACGTATACAGGGCCTTTTATGGAGGAAGGAACATATAACTGGCCTGAATTAGCAGAAGGTTATAAAGAATCTAACGGTAAAAATAAATATGAAAATATGATAGTGGCAGCAAGAAATGAAGTATTAGATATTAAAAAGAGATATACATTATTTGCAGAGGCAGAAAGTTTCTTTATAGATGAGGCTTTTGTTATTCCTTATGCAATTGGCGGCGGCGGATATTCGGCTTCTAAATTGAACCCCTTTGAATCTCCTTATTCACCCTTCGGCGTTTCTTCTTTAAGGTTTAAAGGACAAAAGGTTATGGAGAAGTCAATGAATTCGGAAGAATATGATAAACAATTGAAACAATGGGAGGAGAACCGTACTAAGGCATTAAAAGAAGCAGGTCAATAGAATAAGAGGTGAATGAAATTAATGCAAGGGCTATAGCCATAGTCCTTGCATTAAAATTAACTTATATTGCGATCCTTTGAAAGCATAATTATCGGATGATAATCGGAAAGGAAGGAGAAACATGTTAAAATATTCGTTAAAAAGATTATTTCAATCTATGGTTACGCTATTAATTGTTATAACAATAGTTTTTTTCTTATTGCGTCTGATGCCGGAAGAGGGATATTTTGGAGATAGTTATGAAAAACTTGATGAAGCACAAAAGGAAGCAATATTAACTGGCATGGGACTTAGAGACCCTCTGCACGTACAATTAGTAAATTTTTATAAAAACATTTTATCGGGAGATTTAGGAACATCGACCATATATAGGCCTAAAGTGCCTGTAATAGAAATACTCAAGAGTAAAATCCCATATTCTCTTGAGTTTGGGTTGTCTGCTATGGCAATTTCGTTGATTTGTGGAGTGTCTATGGGAATACTGATGGCACGAAGTAAAAATAAAGTTTGGGATAAAATCGGAACGGGATATATTGTAATTATAAATGCTGTTCCCGCGGCAGTTTATTATTTATTTATTCAACTTTATGCCACTGATATTTTTAAGCTTCCGATTCTTTTTAAACAAAGTGATCACCTTAGCTGGATACTTCCCGTTATTTCCATGTCCTTAGGAAGCACGGCTTCTTATGCCATGTGGATGAGAAGATACATGGTAGATGAATTAAATAGGGATTATGTAAAATTAGCAAGGGCTAAGGGATTTAAAGATAAAAAAGTCATGGTGAAGCATGTTTTGAGAAATGCCTTTGTGCCTATGGCACAATATTTACCTGCTTCCCTTTTGTATACCATATCCGGTTCCATATATATAGAATCCTTATATTCAATACCCGGAATGGGAGGTCTTCTTGTAACGGCTATTCAAAGGCAGGATAATCCTTTGGTTCAGTCACTTGTTCTTATTTATTCTTCAATAGGCATAATTGGCCTTTTCCTTGGAGATATACTTATGGCATCCTTTGATCCCCGTATTAAATTAGAAGGCAAGGGAGGTGCGAGATAATGGGAATAGGAAACAAAAAAATAACTAAGCTCGCTGAAGGGATCAACGAATCTATTAAAACGGATGAAGCCTTGTTTGATTTTGAGGAATATGATGATTCCTTGGCAGAACGTACAGGATATTCCAATTACTCTTACTGGAGGTCCACATTTTATGTGTTTATAAAAAATAGAGCCGCGTTATTTTTTTTAATCATAATGATCGCTCTTTTAGTTTTTACATTTATTCAGCCTATACTTCCCAATCAAAAGTCACCTACTCAAATTTATATTGATCCGGCTACCAATATGCAGCTTAGGAATCATCCTCCCGATTCGGAATTTATATTTGGGACAAATTCCATAGGTCAAGATCTCTGGTCCCGTATATGGAGCGGAACCCGTACCTCTTTAATGATTGGACTTTTAGTAGCTATATGGCAAGCTATAGCGGGAATTACCATAGGGGCATTGTGGGGCTATGTCAGAAGTCTTGATCGTTTTATTACTGAGGCTTATAATGTCATTGATAATATACCTACAACTATAATTTTGATATTGCTGACCTATATAATGCGTCCCAGCATAGGGACATTAGTTTTTGCAATGTGCATAACCGGATGGCGCGGAATGGCATTGTTTGTCCGTAATCAAATAGTAATTATAAGGGACAGAGAATATAATTTAGCATCTAAATGTCTCGGAACTCCAACTCGAAGAATTATAACCAGGAACCTTCTTCCCTATTTAGTTTCCGTTATTATGCTGAGAATGGCTTTAGCTATTCCGGAAGCCATAGGTTCCGAAGTATTCTTGACTTATATAGGCCTCGGGTTGCCAATAAGTATTCCATCCTTAGGGAATCTGATAAATGAGGGTAGAGTTGTTATGATGGTCTCATCGTTGCGTTATCAGCTAATATTTCCTGCAATAGTTATATCAATTATAACAATATCTTTTTATGTAATCGGAAATGTATTTGCCGATGCGGCTGATCCAAGAAATCACATATAGGAGGGGATGATATGATGGAAGAGAATGTTATATTATCCGTAAAAGACCTTGTAGTTAAATTTAAATTAAGAGGGAGGATTTTAACGGCTATAAGAGGGATATCTTTGGATGCATATGAGGGCGAAAGCTTAGCAATAGTAGGAGAATCAGGATCAGGCAAATCAGTTTTTACTAAGACCTTTATGGGGCTTTTGGATAAGAACGGATGGGTGGACTTCGGAAGCATAGAATATAAGGGTAAAGATATAACAAAATATAAAACTGAAAATGATTGGATAAAAATTAGAGGGAAAGAAATAGCAATGGTATTTCAAGAACCCATGACTTCTTTAAATCCTCTTAAAACCATTGGAAAACAAGTTGAAGAGACTATAATTCTTCATCAAGGGTTAAGAGGGGAAAATGCTAGAAAAGCAGCGGTGGATATTCTCAAGGATGTAGGAATTCCTGAACCGGCGAAAAGATATTCCCAATACCCTCATGAGTTTTCAGGAGGCATGAGACAGAGGGTTGTTATAGCGATTGCTATTGCCTGCAGACCCAATATTCTTATATGTGATGAACCTACTACTGCCCTGGATGTGACTATACAAGCGCAGATATTGGAACTTTTAAAAAACTTAAAAAGAAAATATAGCCTCACCATTATATATATTACTCATGATTTGGGAGTAGTAGCTAATGTGGCAGACAGAATTGCCGTTATGTATGCCGGTGATGTTGTTGAAATAGGTACTTGTGAAGAGGTTTTTTATAATCCTCAGCACCCTTATACCTGGGCACTTTTGTCATCCCTTCCTCAGTTGGGGATTAAAGGCAAGGAGTTGTATACTATTAAAGGAACTCCTCCCAATTTGTTTAATGAGATAAAGGGAGATGCATTTGCTCCTCGTAATCCGAGAGCGTTAAAAATAGATTTTATTAAAAAGCCTCCTTATTTTTCAGTAAGTCCTACTCACAAAGTTAAAACTTGGCTTTTGGATCCCCGTGCTCCAAAGGTAGAGCCGCCGGAGTCCATAAAGATGTTGAGGTCGCAATGGAAGGTGAATAATAATGGAATATAATAAGAGAGAAGTACTATTGGAAGTTAACAATTTATGCATAGAATTCGGAAGAAAAAAGAAAAACAGATTTAGAGCCGTTGATAATGTGACTTTTGAGATTTATAAAGGTGAGACTTTTGGACTTGTAGGAGAATCCGGCTCTGGGAAGACCACTATAGGGAGAGCAATTATGAGATTAAATGAAACATCTAAAGGGGATATAATTTTTAAAGGTCACCGTATTAATGGCAAGATCGGTAAAGAAATGGATAAGGAATTAACCAAAGAAATTCAGATGATATTCCAAGATCCTATGGCATCTCTTAATGAAAGAGCAAAAGTGGATTATATAGTATCGGAAGGATTATATAACATAAAAAATTATAAGAATGAAAAGGAGAGAAAAGAAAAAGTTGAAAATGCTCTTTTAGACGTAGGGCTTATTCCGGAGTTTGCCAGTAGGTTTCCCCATGAATTTTCGGGAGGGCAGAGACAAAGAATAGGAATTGCAAGAGCTTTAGTAATGGAACCGGAATTTATTATAGCAGACGAACCCATATCTGCTCTTGATGTTTCAATACGGGCCCAAGTTTTAAATCTTTTGTCTAATCTTCAAAAGAAAAAAGGGCTGACTTATTTGTTTATAGCTCATGACCTGTCTGTCGTAAGGTTCATATCAGATAGGATAGGAGTAATCAGGAAGGGAAAGATAGTTGAACTTGCGGAAACAGAAGAACTGTTTCAGCATCCTCTTCACCCTTATACTCAAGGACTTCTTTCTGCAATACCGCTGCCTGATCCTGTGAAGGAAAAGCATAAGATACTGAAGGTGTATGATCCGAAATGCCATGATTATGATAAGGATAAACCGGAATGGGTTGAAATAGGGAGAAATCATTTTGTTTTGGCAAATAAGAGGGAGCAGGAACAATATAAGAAAGTATTAAAAGAGTTTAACTGAGATTAAATTTGTAGTTAAGGAGTGATTTAAGAATATGAATATAAAAGACGATTTTACTCATGGAATTATAATTAAAACATTGTGCCCATTGAAAAAAAGTCCCGAATTTGGAACGGAAATGGTGGATGAATCTTTATTTGGAAGGAAAATCAAAATATTAGAAAATGTAGACAATAACTGGTATTATGTTGAGACTGACTATAGGTATAAAGGATATGTAAATAAAGATTATATATATGTAAATGATAAAAAAACAAAGAATTGGATGGAAAATGCAAACCATACTGTTTGCTGGAATATCGTAGATGTAATGGCGGAACCTAAGTTCCAGTCATATCCTCTGATTCGGCTTACAAGAGGTGCTATAATTAAATTGACGGGGAAGGAAGAGGAACAATGGGTTCAGATGGAATTCCCTCAAGGAGATAAGGGCTGGATTAGAAAGGATTTTGTAAAAGAGAAGGTGAACATAGGGTCTGTATATCGAGAAGAGGATATAAGAAGAAAAATAGTAAATACGGCTCTTTCTTATATGGGAACTCAATATAAATGGGGAGGAAAATCTCCATTGGGAATAGATTGCTCCGGCTTATGTGCCATATCATATTTAATTAACGGAATAATAATTTATAGGGATGCCCAGATAAAAGAAGAGTTTAATATGAGAAGAATAAAAAGGAAAGATATGAAATTGGGAGATATGCTTTACTGGCCTGGTCATGTGGCGATGTATATAGGAAATGAAAAATATATTCATTCTACGGGAAAGTCCAGTGGAGTTGTTATAAATAGTCTCAATGCTGAAGATGAAAATTATAGAGAGGATCTTGCAGATATAAAAGAAGTCGGAACGATATTTTAATAATCCATTATCCTGAGATAACCATGTTTACAAAAAGCAAAAACAGTTATTTGATTGGATAATTATTATGTAATTGACATTTTTGGAGATTAGTGATATCATAAATAAACAATTTGAAAATACTCATGAGGGAGTAGTTAGCGCATAAAATGTGTGCGTGATAAGTCAACATGCTGACTGATAACAGTCTGGCTTGTCTTAAATAACGAGACTCATGTATAACTTTAACGGCTATACATGGTCTTGTGGGATTCTTTTTATTTATAAGCTCAGGTATTGCCGTAAGGATTATACCTGAGTTTTTCTTTTTGTAAATACAAAATAACGGGAGGTTACAAAATGAATTTATCAGAACTGTTTCTAATTGCTATCGGACTATCCATGGATGCATTTGCTGTATCAATTTGTATTGGCTTATCTCTACAAACAGTCAGTCTGGAAAAGTCGCTAATTGTAGGATTGTATTTTGGTACGTTTCAAGCTGTAATGCCATTAATCGTCTACTTCTTTGGTTTTCAGCCGGCAGATAAAATTGCAGCTTTCGATCACCGGATTGATTTTATTCTTCTTGGATTTATCGGCATTATCACATTATTATTTTCAATGGCAGGCGTGAAAATAGGTAATGTATTTGGGTCGAAGTATAAATCAGGAGCTGAGCTTATTGGAGGTATTATTCTCATACTTATGGTATTAAAAATCATACTTGAACACACAGGAATACTTGTCATATAGATAGTTTAATGATTTTTGTTTCTGAATGTTTTTGGATTCTTCACTGAATTGTGTTATATTTTTCATAAATTTTCTATTTTAGAATACATAGTAAATTAATAAGGTTTGCAGGTTGATATAAATATTATGGATATAAAAGTTTTCAAACAGGCTGATTCAGAAAAGATTTTTGTAGTTTTTGAGTATTTATAGTATAATTTTGGTATACTATAAATCTAAAAATAGAAATGGGTGAATATGATGAAAAAAATGATTATCGTGGTTTTAGCCTGTTTATTGATTTTTCTTCTTGGCTGCAAAGGAAAGAATATAGATATACCTGATCCTAATGATGAGAAAAATTCAGAACATGTGGAAAATCCAGACGAAATAGCTGAAAAAATAAAATCCATGACTATTGAAGAAAAAATCGGTCAACTTGTTATGATAGGAATTGAAGGAGAAAAGGCTGATGAAAATATAAAGGAAATGATAGAAAGCCGACATGCAGGAGGCATTATTTTATTTTCCGGCAATATAAAGAGCGCAGACCAAACCTTAGAATTACTTAATAATTTAAAGGATTTAAACAGGGGGAATATACCTTTATTCTTAGGGTTGGATGAAGAAGGGGGAAGAGTGACCAGACTTTCCAAAGAGTTTGTCAAGATTCCTTCTATGGAGGAAGTAGGGAATAAAAATGATAAAGATTATTCCTTTAGAATAGGAGAAGCTTTGGGAACAAGAGTTAAAAGTTTAGGTTTTAATATAGATTTTGCTCCTGTAATGGATATAAATTCTAATTATAAGAATCCTGTTATTGGAGACAGATCATTTGGAGATAATCCCAAGATAGTCATAGAACAAGGAGCACAAGTAATGAGTGGAATTAAATCCACAGGCGTCATATCCGTAGTGAAACATTTCCCAGGACATGGAGACACAAAAGTTGATTCCCATAAAAAACTTCCCGTAGTAGATAAAACTTTTGAAGAAATAGATAATTTTGAGTTGCTTCCTTTCAAGAAATCTATTGAAGAGGGAGTTGACGGGATAATGATAGCTCATATTTTATTCCCTAAAATTGATGGGGAGAATCCTGCAAGCTTTTCATATACCATAATAAACGATATATTAAGAGAAAAGCTTAATTACAGGGGAGTTATAATTACCGATGACATGACTATGGGTGCAGTGATGAATAATTATGATATAGGGGAAGCTTCTGTAAAATCTTTGAAAGCGGGAAGCGACATAATACTTGTATGTCATGGATATGAAAATGAACATAAAGTACTTGACACAATAAAAGAAGCAGTAGAATCGGGGGATATTAAAGAAGAAGATATTGATAAAAAATTATATAGAATTTTAAAGCTAAAAGAAAAATATGTTAATGATGAAAGGATAAATGAAGTTAATATAGAAGATATAAACAGAAAAACCAGAGATATCTTATCATATGACAGATAGGATTTTTTCTGAAGAGTAAATTTTAGTGAAAGAATTGGATTGATGAGGTGTGTGAGTATGCCAAAGAGGGTTGTATATTTTAGTGAGTTGAACAATGTTATGAAAGATGAATTACTTAAAAAGGGAAGGAGATATATAAGAGAAAATAAAGGGGATAGGTTCTACTATATACTTCCCAGCGGAAATCTAATTTTTGAATACAGAAAGATGTTTCTTGAAGGAATGCCCGGAGGATTTGATATAAATATAATTACATTTGATGACATTGCAAATAATATGATGAATTTAAAAAATAAAAAATATATTGATTCGGAGATAAAAAAATCCATATTAAATAATATAATGAAGGAATTAAAGAATGAGGGAAAAATCAATTATTATGATGATATTGCCTTTACCAAGGGATTTATAAACGATATTTCGAAAATAATAGGAAAGATTAAACAGTCCTTAATTTCTCCGGAAGATTTTTTAAAGAGATGCCCGGATACTCAATATTATAAGGAAATAGGGCTTATATATCAGGAATATGAACGTTTTTTAAATAAAAAAAATATTGCAGACAGAGAAGAAACTTTTTTTAATTTATTGGAAGACGAAAATAAGGCTAAAGGAATCTTTGAAAATTTAGACTTTATAATAATAGATCAATTTTTTGATTTCAGGCCTCAGGAATTTCAAATACTTAAATTGATGACGGAAGTGAACCTGGACATATATATAAATATGCCGTTTAAAACTGACAGATATTATAACACGGTCGGAAAAACCGTAGAGGATTTGGAAAGCATAGGATTTATCACAGATTTTAAGGATTATAAAGAAAGAAATCATTTTGAAATTATAGGAAATAAGTTATTTGGGGAAGAAAGAGAAATCTTTGTTAAAAACGATAATATAAAACTGATTAAAGCTTCCGACAACTATGCTGAGATAAAAAGAATCGCTTATGAAATCAAAAAAACGGCTGATAAAGGAATAAAATTGAATGACATAGGATTGATATTGTGTTCAAATGAATATTTAAATGTGGTTTTTAAGGTATTTAAAGAGGAAAAAATCAAATTTTCAATTAATGAAGAAAGAAAGCTTTCCGAAATTCCTCTAATAAGGGATATTCTTAATATACTTATTTTAAAGATAAATAAATTTGACAGAAAAAGCATCATCAACAGAATAAAAAGTTATTATTTTAATCTTGCGGAAGAAGGAAGCAAAGGAGAATTTTTGTTAAGAAAATTTAAATTTAAAGATATTGACGATTTGATTTTGGCCATTGAAGAAGAAAAAAATATATTTTCCGATTTTATCAAAAAAGGTAGAGATGATATGAAGGACAACTTCAAGGAGATAGGGATTTTATATGAAGCCATAATTGGGATGAGAAAAGAGGCAGATTCCATTCCTGATCAGGGAAATATAGATGAAATGATATGTTCTGTCATGGAGATAATAGAAAAATATGGATTAGAAGAAAAAATACTTGATATTTATAATGAAACGGGAGATTATGATATATTCTACAGAGATTTTATTTCCTATTCGAAAATGGCAGATATTCTTATGAAAATGAAAGAGAATATCCCCATGGTTTATGAGAACATTTCTTTTGAAAAATTTTTTCGGATATTCAAAAATTATTTAGACGATGAAAACATAGTTGAAACTATTGGAGATAAGGATGGGATAAATATACTTACTCCGCTGACTTTAGAAGGAACTGATTATAATACGGTATTTATGGCCGGCCTTTCCCAAGAAAATTATCCCGATTTAAGAGATGAAAATTTTTTCTTTTCCGAGGAAAATTATTGGAATTTAAAAGATATAGGAATAGATGTTAAAAATTATAATGAGAAAATGGACAAGGAAGGCTTTTTATTTGTACTTGGGATTACAAGATGCAGAGAAAGACTGTATTTAAGCTATTGTGAAAGTTCGGAAGATGAAGGGAGTATTCCATCCATATTTTTGGATGAATTTTTGAATTTATTTAAAGGAGACAAAATAGAAGAAAAAATAAATATAATTTCTGTAGATATGAATTATTTATTTGAACTGCCCTTTGGAGGATGTACGGCTGATGAAGGAAGAATCGGAAAGAATATAAAATGTGAAATTGAAAGGGAGAAAGGTAAATTTAATGAATACAATGGTTTTATCGATAGTAATGAAATCCAAAATGATATTGAGGGATTTCTCAGAAATAAAAAGTATTCCGTTACCTTTTTTGAAACCTATGGAAAATGCCCTTATAGATTTCTGATGGACTATATTTTAAATATTCAGGGAATGGAAAGGGATATAAAAGAATTTACCCCATTGGACAAGGGGAATATTTTTCATCAGGTATTGAAGGAATATTATATTTCCCATAAAAAGGATTTTGAGAAACATGTATCGGGAGAAAAGGCATTTGACATGAACAGTATTCCATCGGAGATAGAAAAAAGAGTTGTAAGTATTTTAAAAAGTAACGGAGTTAAAAATATAAATAAAGTTTGGCAGATCAGAATAAATTCCATTGCTGACTCTATTATTAAATTGATCGATTCGGATTTGAAAAGAATTGTTCAGGGAGGGGAAAAGCTTCTTCCTTATGATTTTGAAGTGGAATTTGGTAAGGATTATGATTTTCCTTTGAATTTAAAAGACAGAACAATCAATATAATGGGGAAAATAGATAGGCTGGATAAATTTTACGGAGATGAAAAGTATGTCATATACGATTATAAGACCAGCTCTTATGGAATTAGAAATATTGATGATATAACGAAAGGCATTTCTTTTCAATTACCCGTTTATATTATGAGTCAGAAAAACAAAAATATTGTGGCGGGAGCTTATATAATTATATCCAATGGAAACGTGAGATTTCAAATAGTTAAGGAAGAGGGGAGAAAATTATTTGGTCCGAAAAGGAGGAGTGGAATTTTAAAACCGGAAGAGTGGACAAGTATTATGAATACGGAAATTGAAAATATGAATAATTATTTAAATAATATGGAGGAAGGGGATTTTTCTATAAATCCAAGGGAATGTGATGATTACTGTCCATACAGGGAAATATGCAGATATTGAGAGAAGGTGAAAAAATGGGCTTGAATGAAGCTCAGAAGAAAGCGGTGGAAACCATAGGCAGAAATGTCTCCGTAAATGCAGGGGCTGGTTCAGGGAAGACCAAAGTTCTTACCGAAAGATATGTTTATATACTTGAGAATGGAGATCTGGAAGAGGGAAAAGAAATAGAATCTATCCTTGCTATTACATTTACCAAAAAAGCAGCCGGAGAGATGAAAGAAAGAATAAGGGGGCTGATTAAAGAGAGATTTTCTCAAGGCGAAAAATGGAGGAGGCTGTACAGAGACTTGGAAAGGGGAAGTATATCTACAATCCATGGTTTATGCTCAAAGATGCTGAGGGAGAATCCGGTAGAAGCTGCCGTTGATCCTTCCTTTGAAATTTTGGACGAAGAGGGACAGGACAGGCTTTTATATGAAACCGTATACGGTTATCTTATAGAAAATGTAGAAAAAGATGATAGGGTATATAGGTTTATCTCAGAATTCAATGTCTATAATATTAATGAAATTGCAGAAATTCTTATAAAAATTTATAATGAAGTTCGAAATGCCGGTATGACTTTTAAGGATTTAAGGGAAATTACTTTGAGGAATATTGACGAAATATCATTGGACAAAAATTTGATTGAGAAGATTAAGGATGATTTTTTGTATCTTATAGAAAAGGGAAGAGCTAATTCCAAATATGCCAAGCTAAAAAATGATGAAGTATGGAATAATTTTAAGTCTTCAAGGGAAAACGAAAATATTGCGGATGCTTTGATATATCTTAAAGAATTTATAGGAAATATGAAGGGTGAAGAGGAAAGGATCGAAAGGCTGAAGGATAATGTGGACAAAGCAGTAATGATAAAAGAAAAGGACAGAAGATGGCTTTATGAAATTGTACTGGATTGTTTAATTGATATAGACAACAGATATTCCGGCAGAAAAAAGGAAGAAGGCGTTCTTGATTATGAAGACCTTCAAATAGAGGCTTTAAACCTCCTTAACAAGGAAACCATACTTAGAAAATATCAAAATAAATATAAATATATTATGGTAGACGAATTTCAGGATGTCAATGAACTTCAGAAAAATATCATATACAAATTAGCTACTGAGAAATCCGATTTGGACAGACAAAATTTATTTATAGTAGGAGACCCCAAACAGTCCATATATGGATTCAGGGGAGCTGACGTTCAGGTATTTTATGATGCAATGGAAGATATAAAAAGAGTATCGGAGATTGAGCCTATTGTATTAAAAGAAAATTACAGAACTGTGAATACGATTTTGAAATTTATAAATGAGATGTTCAAAAATATTATGGGAGATAAATATAATGAACTAAATTTTACCCATATATCTGAAAATCAAGTAGATGTAGAAATTCTTGAATGTGAAGATTTGGAAATCCCGTTGGGAGAGTCGGATTCCTATTATAATAAAGTATATGAAAGCAGAATTATAAGTAAAAGAATAAAGGAATTGGTTAAAAGCGGAAAATATACTTACGGAGACTTTGCCGTACTTTTCAGAAGTACTACAGACGATTACATATATGAAGAAGCCTTGAGAGAATATGGCATACCATACTATAATTTGGGAGGTAAAGGATTCTTCAAACAGAAGGAAATAATTGATCTGATGAACTGTATCAAAGGAATAAGCAATCCTTTTGATAATATTTCTTTAACAGGAGTGCTAAGAAGCCCAATGTTTGGTTTATCTGATGAAAGTATATATTGGCTTTTAAGGCAAGGCAAAAAGTCCATTTTAGATGCCATGAAGGATGGTTTGAATAATATTTCTTTTGACGAAAGGGAAAAGATTAATTATGCTTATAGTACTCTGTCATCTTTTATTAGAAAGAAAAATTTAGTACAACTGAATCTTCTGGTAGAAGATATAGTGAAAAGTACTTATTATGCAGAAGGGTTAAAATTTTTAAGAGGGGGAGAACAAAGAGTAGGAAATATATATAAATTTATTGAAATGTCGAGGAAATTTTATGAAAAAGAAGAAGGAACTTTAGAGGATTTTATAGATTATATTGATTACTTAAAAGAAAGAGGAATGGATGAATCCCAAGCTCAAATTCGATCTCAGGAAGAAAATGAAGTTAAACTGCTTACCATACATAAATCAAAAGGGTTGGAATTTAAGGTGGTAGTCATTCCGCAGCTGGCTAAAAAGTTTATGGAAGATAGTTCAAAAATTTTATTTGATAAAAGATATGGAATAGGGATTAAAGACGAAGAAGTTTCACCTTTTTATGATCATTTGAAAAAGGTGGAGAGAAAAAAAGAAGAAGAGGAAAATAAGAGAATATTATATGTAGCCCTGACGCGGGGAGAAAAAAAGCTCATATTGGGGATGCAGGGGAAAAACGAGGGATTTAAAAGATTTCTTAGTGAATTTCTAAATTTAGTACAATATGATAAATACGGTTCTGTTGAGACAAATGACGAAAATCAGAATGAAGAAGAAGTGATTGAAAAGAAAAGTCTCAACCAGGATAATATTTATATTTCTCCTCAGGATTCGGATAAAAGAGTTTTCAATTATTATTCTGTTTCTCAATATTTAAGCTTCAGGGAATGCAAAAGAAAGTTTTATATGAGTTATTACAGAAAATTACCGCTGAATAACAGAAATTTCAATATTAATTCGGGAAACGGGCACATTATTAGTCCTACGTTAAGGGGAGAAATCGTCCATAAGTTTTGTGAATTATATTCAAAGAATAAGGATATCGACGAATTAATAGGTAATATAGCTGAATATTACGGAGTGGGGATGTCTAAGAATGTTTTTAATGAATTATATCCGTATATAGATAATTATTTAAAATATTATAATGAAGAATATGATAAAATTTATAGAGAAAAGAGATTTTATTATAATATGGAGAATAACTTTATATATGGAATTATCGATAGGATAAATATTATAGGAGGTAAGGGGGAAATATGGGATTTTAAAACGAACAGGACAGAAGATAAAATATCTCTGATTGACAGATATAGGCCTCAGCTTCAATTATATGCCAAGGCCCTTCACGATATTTACAATATAGAAGTAATAAGAGCAAAGCTCTTTTTACTGGAATCGGGAGAATTTGAAGATATAGATGTATCGGAGAATGCTTTAAAAGAAAATATGGGTAAGATAAAGGATTTTATTCATTTTGTTTCTGGAAACGATGAAATAGAAAAATATAGCAGAAATAAAGATTGCTATCAACACTGTAATTTTTATAGAATATGTAACAGGTAAGAAAATATTTTAAATTACCTTATTTAAGGGAATTGTTATATCGACAAAGTTAAATAATTGTTCTATACTATAAATGGGATAATCTATCTATAAAGAGGTGTTTATATGTTAGTAGGAGGGATCTTATTATTAATATTAGGCTTTTATATGATATTTCGGAACAGGTATAGTTTAAAAAGAAGTGATGGAGGAATGCAAGTTCAGAAAAAAGATAAGGTTGAAAAAGACGGGTATTATAAATATACGGTGTTCATAGGTATTTTTGCTATTGTATTAGGGATATTCAGTATATTAAGCTATATTATTTATTAAAGGGTGTTAATTATATGAAAAAAACTTTGATTCTAATTTTTTTAATACTTACTGTAATAAATTCCTGCGGCTATTCTCAAGGTTACGAAAAAACCATTTTTATAGTTGTAGACCAGATGCCTATGGAAGCGGGAGAAAAAATAATGGGAGAAAATTATGCGGGAGGTCTTATAAATACCAAAACTGTAACTCCATATAATCCTGTAAGTTTTTCTTTGAGCGTAGCAACAGGAAGAAAAGTGGGAATAGATGAAAGTAATTTTAAAGGATTGCATAAAAATAGGGATGGAAGCATTAAAGTAATGGGTTATGATAGGATAGTAAAGTCGTTAAATGATAAGTATTCAAATTTTGTTTCGGAAGTTGATTTTTTTGGAGAAAAATTGAAAAATCAAGGGATAGGTTATATTGGCAATGGTCCTTCATCATTAATTGCTTGTGATAAAAAAGGAAATATTGAATCCGGGGAAACATATATAAATTATGATTTAGATTGGCTTGTAGATAAAACGAATAATATATTAAAAAAAGAAAATATTTTAATAATGGATTATGACATATATGAGGAAAATGACGGAATTGAAATATTGAAGTCGTATTTAAATGAATATAAGGATTTAAATGTAATATTGGTTTCAAGAAATGTAGCAGATAATATGAAAGGGATGTTAAACAAGTGGCTCTCTTTAATAATATATAAATCTGAAGGCGGAGAAAATGGCATATTGACAAGTTTATCAACGAAAAGAGAAGGAATAGTCACTCTGTTGGATATTTTCCCTCATGTGTTGTCCATTTACGGATTAGAAAGTAAGACTGCTATAGGAAAGAGTTTTAATATATCTCCTGTTGAAAAACAGCCTATGGCTGCTGTAAAAAAGGTATTTGATAATACAATGGGGCAACTATGGAGTACTTATTTCTTTCATGGGATTATATATTATACATTTTGCTATTTTGCTTATTTTATAGTAAAAAGGAGATATGATAAATATAAGAATGCTGCCCTTTATTTTGATTTTATTGCGGTAATTATTTTTGTTTCATTTCTCTTAGGTTTTTTTAATATGCAGGGATATCCGATTGTATATATCCTTTTAGTACTGATGATTAGTTATCCCATATCATATTTTTTCAGGCAAAGAAAAATGAACACGGCATTCTTTTTTTCTACGGTTACATATTTATTTATGGTGCTGGGTATAATTTTCTTTCCTGAGGTTATATATAATTCTTTTGTAGGGTTTAACAATATAGTTTTCGGTTTTAGATACTATGGATTTAATAATGGTGCAATGGGAGTGCTTTTAGCTTGTTCTATCATCAGTTATTTCTCGGTAAAGAATATGATTAAAGATAAGCTTTATAAGAATATACTTCTGATTTTATATTTTTCTTTAAACATAATTGCTTTATCTTCAAGAGTTGGTGCCAATACCGGAGGCTTTTTAGCCAGCATAATTTTGTTTTTAATAATGATATATGAAGAGATATTTGAAAGAAACCTTACATGGAAGAGTATCTTAGGGTTATTTATTGTAGGATTTTTGATTATGTTTATTAATGTATATTTGGATTTACACAGTTTTGACAGAAGTCACGCAGGAGATTTATTATATAGAATAGAGTTTTTGGGCAGTAAAGAACTTTGGGATATGGTTAAATTGAAATTGAAGGAATTGATTTGGTTTACCATTACTCCTCCTTGGTGTATAGTGGCAGTAAGTCAAGTATTATCTGTAAGGAGCTTGTTTAAGGATAATATTCAAATAAACCGTATTAAGGATATAAGGCCCGATGTATATAAGGAATATTTAATATTTATGGTAATCGGAGCTATATCACTTCTTATAAATGATACGGGAATTATTTCATCTATATTTATGGTGGGTTATTTTTTAATATCCCTAATGGATGCAGATATAAGATCTTATGATTTATAACATATTTTACGTTAATAACGGGAGGTGTTAACATGGAAAAAGTTAAAATGTCTGAATTTTTAACAGATAAGAAGACTAAGTTAGAAGAATTGTTGGATATGCTTTTGAAGGATTACAAATATGTATCTATTCTTGGGACAGATGTAAAGGGAAAGACATATTCCGTAAAGAAAACAGGGGTAGATATAGGGGATTCCATGTGGACAGAAAGAGGATTTGTAATAAGGGTATTTAATGGAATCAACTATTCCGAATACTCGTTTAATGAATTGCCGGAAGATTTATCGCCAATAGTTGAGAAAATAAGGGGAATTTCTAAGGAAGATTTGAATAAGCTGAAATCTTCTTCTTTGGAGTTTATGGAGTATCCCTTAATACAGGAAGAAAATGCGGAAAAGAGTTTTTTGGGAGAAGTTGAAATTTTACCGGAAAAAATGAGTTCAAGAGAAAAAGTGGAAAGACTGCAGAGAATAAAGGATGAAGGGTTTAAATATTCTGATGAATTGGTGGACTGCAGGGTCAGCTATGAAGAAGTTCATGTTTCAAAAATATTTTTATCCCGCAATAAAAAGCTGGCTCAGTCTTATATATGGACTAACGGACAACTTGTAGCCATTGTAAGAAGAAATGGAAATACTAAATTTGACTACAAAGGATATTCGGGACTTAAAGGAGTGGAAATACTTAACGAAATGAATGAAGGAGTCAAAGGTTTGATTGATGAAACAATTGAGCTTTTAGATAGTGAAAAAGTACAACCGGGAGAATATGATGTAATATGTACTCCTGAGATTTCGGGGTTGATAGCTCATGAAGCTTTCGGTCACGGGGTTGAAATGGACATGTTTGTAAAGAACAGGGCTAAGGCTGTGGAATATCTCAAAAAACCAGTAGCCTCCGAATTAGTTACTATGCACGACGGAGCGGCAAGTGCGGTAGAGGTTTCATCCTATTTATTTGATGACGAAGGAGTAATAGGAAGCGATACAACAATAATCGACAAGGGAATATTAAAGACGGGGATATCCGATTTGCTTTCAGCATTGAAATTGGGCACTAAGCCTACGGGAAACGGCAAAAGAGAGTCCTTTGAGAGAAAAGCATATGCCCGAATGACTAATACGTTTTTTGAGAAGAGAAGTTCTAAACTTGAGGATATGGTATCATCTATTGATTATGGATATCTTATAGATGTGGGAATGAGCGGCATGGAAGATCCTAAAAATTGGGGTATACAATGTATGGTTCTTATCGGAAGAGAAATAAGGAATGGGAAATTTACGGGAAAGATTGTTTCTCCAATAGTGCTTACAGGATATGTACCCGATTTGCTTCAGTCCATTTCAATGGTGTCCGATAAGGTGGAACTTTCCGGAACAGGAATGTGCGGCAAAGGATATAGGGAATTTGTTAAAGTTTCTGACGGAGGTCCATATATTAAAGCAAAAGTGAGGTTAGGATAATGATAGATAATATAAAGAGGATATTAGAAGGTTCAAAAGAAATAAATGAATGGAAGATCGTCGAAAATAAAATTTCTTCCAAGGAAGTATTTTTTATAAAGGACAAAATTCAAATGAACAGAGGGAAAGATGTACTTCATTATAAAGTGACTCTATATAGGGATTTTGAAGAAGATAACAAAAAATACAGAGGTTCTTCCATAATCAATATCCATCCCACAATGAGCATGGAAGAAATAAAAAGCTGTATAGATGATGCTTCTTTTTCCGCAGGTTTTGTTAAAAATGAATATTATCCCATACCAGAAGGAAATGCGGAGAAATTTTCAAAAACAAAAAGTAATTTCTGTGAGGGGAATATTTCGGACTGGATAGAAAAATTGTCTTATTCATTATATAAGGAAAATATATATGAAAAAGGTTTTATAAATTCTTCGGAATTATTTTTAGACAGGATATGTACGAGAATTTTAAATTCTAAAGGTCTTGATGTTTCATTCAGCCAATATAAAGGTATGGTTCAAGTGGTAACAAGCTGGGAAGGGGATAAGGGTGAAATAGAGTTATACAATAGTATCAGATTCGCGGATTATGATGATAAAATGATTAGAGAGGAAATCAGAAAACAGTTGCTTTTATCTGAAGACAGAGCAAAAGCTTTACCTACACCCAGTTTAAATAAAGAAAATATTTTACTTACAGGAAAATCGGTTAAAGAATTTTTGGGATATTATTATTCGAAATCAAATGCCAAGGGAGTATACGATGGTATATCAACATTTAAAAAGGGAAGTAAAGTTCAAGGCAATGAAGTAAAGGGAGATTTAATTAATATGTCATTGAATCCGTTTATGGAAAATTCTACAGAAAGTACTCCCTACGATGAAGATGGATTTAAGTTAGAGAAGATTGATATAATAAAAGACGGAGTGCTTTTAAGATATTGGGGAGATGTCAGACACTCTTATTATCTTAATGCCGAACCTACAGGTAATATCGGGAATGTATTCTTTGCCGGCGGAAGTAAATCTGTTGATGAAATGAAAAAAGAGCCCTATTTGGAGCTTATAAGTTTTTCTGATTTCCAAATGGACGGATTGACAGGAGATTTTGGGGGAGAAATAAGACTCGGATTTTATTTTGATGGGGAAAATACTGTTCCTGTAACGGGAGGCTCAATTTCCGGTAATATTATAGAGGTCGAAAAGAATTTAACTTTGTCTAAAGAAATAGAAAAGGAAAACAATTTTTCGGGACCTAAGGCCATTCAAATTCATGGCATAAATGTTTTGGGAATAAAATAGGATATTAGGAAAGCAGCTTCTGATTATACGAAAAAGAAGCTGTTTTCTTTTTCATTTTCAATGTTGAAAAAAACTTTGACTAATTATATAATATTCGTGTGGCTAAATATTAAAGTGTCTTATTGAATTCAGGGAAGAGGTGATTGCTAGATTGATAAAAAAGTTTATTTCTTATTATAAGCCTCATAGAAAGCTATTCTTTATAGATATGTTATGTGCCTTTATTATTTCTGCATTGGACTTGGTTTTCCCCATAGTTTCAAGAAACTTTATCAACGATATTATTCCTAACGGGAAGATGCATTTGCTATACAAATGGTCAATTGTATTGTTCCTTTTATATATTTTAAGATATATATGCAATTATGTGGTTACTTACTGGGGACATGTTGTGGGTGTAAGAATAGAGTATGATATGAGAAGGGATTTATTTGCTCATTTGCAAACTTTATCTTTTAGCTATTTTGATAATAATAAAACGGGACATATTATGTCAAGAATGATAAATGATTTGAGAGAGATTTCCGAATTGGCTCATCACGGTCCGGAAGATATATTTATTTCTTTTATAATGATAGTAGGATCTTTTATTATCTTATTTGGAATTGAGTGGAGGCTGACTTTAGTCATATTTGCCTTTGTTCCGTTTATGATATTGTTTGCGATAAAGAAAAGAGTAAAATTAGAAAATGCTTTTAAAGATGTAAAAATGACTATTGCCAATGTAAATTCTCAGCTGGAAAACAGCATTTCCGGAATCAGAGTTGCTAAATCTTTTACCAACGAACAGTATGAAATGGAAAAGTTTAACGGAGGCAACAAAAAGTTTAAGATTTCAAGAGAATCTGCATTTAAATATATGGCGGATTTTTCATCAGGGATTATATTTGTTTCGAATATTTTAAATCTTGTGGCCCTAAGTTTAGGCGGAATATTTGTGTACAAAGGAATTATCAATATCGGAGATTTAGTGGCATATATTTTATTTATAGGATTTTTTCTTCAGCCTATACGTAGGCTTACTGAATTTACTCAGCAATACGAAGATGGAATGACAGGGTTTAAAAGGTTTATGGAAATAATGGATATAAAACCGGATATAGTAGATAGAGAGGGAGCTGTTGATTTAAAAAATGTAAAGGGAAAAATTAGATTCAATAACGTATCTTTTAGTTATACAAACGGAGAAAATACCGTTCTTTCCAATATAAATCTGACAATAGAACCGGGGGAAACAATAGCTATTGTAGGACCTTCCGGGGCAGGAAAAACAACTTTATGTCATCTTATACCCAGGTTTTATGAAACCAATAGCGGAGAAATAACAATAGATGATATAGATATAAAGAATATAAAACTTAAATCTTTAAGACAAAATATAGGACTTGTTCAGCAAGATGTATTTCTTTTCACAGGAACTATAAAAGATAATATACTTTATGGAAATCCTCAAGCAACGGAAGAGGAAATAATTGAAGCTGCCCGAAATGCAAGTATTCATGATTATATTATGAGTTTACCAGAAGACTATGATACCTACATAGGAGAGAAGGGCATTAAATTGTCCGGTGGTCAAAAACAAAGAATATCCATAGCCAGAGTATTCCTAAAAAATCCGCCTATATTGATATTGGATGAGGCTACTTCCTCTTTAGACAATGCAACAGAAATTGCAATACAAGAATCTCTGAAAAAATTGTCTTATGGGAGAACAACCTTAATAATAGCTCATAGGCTTTCCACTATAAAAAATGCAGATGAAATTGTAGTTTTAACTAATCAGGGAATTATTGAGAGGGGCAGACATCAGGAGCTTTTGGATAGAGGAGGAGTATACTCCGAATTGTATAAATCTCAATTCAAAGACTTAATGACCGAATAGTACAAGTTCCAAA
Source organism: Acidilutibacter cellobiosedens (assembly GCF_004103715.1). Lineage (NCBI taxonomy): Bacteria > Bacillati > Bacillota > Tissierellia > Tissierellales > Acidilutibacteraceae > Acidilutibacter > Acidilutibacter cellobiosedens. The sequence continues at coordinate 1,352,020 of NZ_CP035282.1, forward strand.
AAAACTTATTTCCACATATAATGTTAATGAATTATGTGGAAGGGGGGGTTTTATGGATAATCTATTATATCCGGAACTTTACTATAGGATATATCCCAAAGTAATTGATGTTATCAACAAAAACTTATCTATAATTTCAGCGGATACAGAGTTGACAGATGAGCAATTGAATAATATGGTAGAAGAAGTATATAGAGAAATGATACAGGAATGTCCTGAAATGCAGGAAGATCCAGGTGAACGAAAAATAAGATCTTCAAGATATAGAATTCAGAGACCTTATTATGGAAGAGGAAGATTAGCAAGAGACATTATTTCAATAATACTTATTTCGGAATTGCTCAGAAGAAGGTATATATATGGATAGTAATAAATAGGCAGCAGGGCGTTTTCCCTTTGCTGCCTATTTATTATTTTTTGTCTTTTATTTATATTTAATTTTGATTTAATTGTAATAAATAAGTGTAAATATAATAGGGATGGTATAAAATATATAGGGATGATTTTATCTAAATTGAGATTATCTGTTGACTAATTCCTACTAAAATAGTATGATATAGATGTTAAAAGGTGATATAATATATATAAGGAGATGAGAAAATAGTGGAAAAACTATTGAATATAAAAGATCTTCATGTAGAAGTTGATGGCAAGGAAATACTTAAAGGGATTAATTTAGATATTAATAAAGGGGAAGTTCATGTAATAATGGGACCTAACGGTGGAGGAAAATCCACTCTTGCCAATACTTTAATGAACCATCCTAAATATAAAATTTCTAAAGGAGATATTTATTTTGAAGGAGAAAGGATAAACGATCTAAAGACAGACGAAAGGGCAAAAAGAGGAATGTTCTTGTCATTTCAATATCCCGAGGAAGTAGCCGGCGTTACTGTAGAGAGTTTTTTAAGAACTGCAAAAATGGCCGTAACGGGAGAACCTTTAAAAATACTGACCTTTAGAAAAAGGCTGGAGGAAAGCATGAGACTTTTGGATATTGATAAATCTTATGCTAGGAGATATTTAAACGTAGGATTTTCCGGAGGGGAAAAGAAGAAAAATGAGATTCTTCAAATGGCTATACTTGAACCGAAGCTTTCCATCCTTGATGAGACAGATTCTGGCCTTGATGTAGATGCGGTAAAGGTAGTATCGGAGGGAGTTAAACTTTTAGCCGATGGAGAAAAATCCATAATTATAATAACTCATCACAATAAGATATTGCAATATCTTCATCCGGATTACGTACATGTTTTGATAGACGGAAAGATAATTAAAACAGGAGATATGAGTATTGCAAAGGATATCGAAAATAACGGATATGAAAAATATAAAGAAGAAGTTTATCAACTTTGAGGTGGTGTTTGTATAGATGGAGACTAAAAAGAAAACATATGTGGATGATATAGACAGAGGTATTTATGATATAAAAAATAAGGTCAGGTACAGTTACAAGGTAGAGAACGGGTTGACGGAAAAAATTGTGCGGGAGATTTCAAAAGAAAAGAATGAACCTAAATGGATGACAGATTTTAGACTTAAATCTCTTGAGATATATAACAATATGGAATTGCCTCCTTGGGGACCGGATTTAAGTGACCTTGATATGGATAATATAGTTACTTATATAAGGCCTGATACGGATATGAAAAGCAGTTGGGATCAGGTGCCGAAAGATATAAAACGTACTTTTGATTTACTTGGAATACCTGAAGCGGAAAAGGAGTCTCTTGCCGGAGTGGGAGCTCAATACGATTCTGAAGTGGTGTACCATAATATAAAAGAAGAGCTGGTAAAACAAGGAGTAATATATACTGATATGGAAACTGCAGTCAGAGATTATGAAGATATAGTCAAGGCACATTTCATGAAATGTGTTCCCCCGACTGATCATAAATTTGTCGCTCTTCACGGGGCAGTATGGTCGGGAGGTTCTTTCGTATATGTTCCAGAAGGAGTACAGGTTGATATTCCTCTTCAATCTTATTTCAGGATGAATGCACCGGGAATAGGACAGTTTGAACATACTCTGATAATAGTGGAGAAAGGTGCACGGGTTCATTTTATAGAAGGATGTTCCGCACCTAAATATAATGTAAATAATCTTCACGCCGGCTGTGTGGAGCTGTTCATAGGAGAGGGAGCTACTTTAAGGTACAGTACCATAGAAAATTGGTCTAAGAATATGTATAATTTAAATACTAAGCGTGCTTTAGTTGAGAAAAACGGAACTATAGAATGGGTTACCGGTTCTTTTGGTTCGAAAGTATCTATGCTTTATCCGATGAGTGTATTAAAAGGAGAAGGAGCAAAATGTGAGTTTACAGGAATTACTTTTGCCGGAAAGGGTCAGTACCTTGATACAGGATGTAAAGTCGTTCATGCGGCTCCTCATACTTATTCCAATGTTAACTCCAAATCCATTTCCAAGAGTGGAGGAGTAGCCATATATAGAGATGTAATTAAGATAAATAAGGAGGCCCATCATTCCAAATCCACGGTGTCTTGTGAGTCCTTGATGCTGGATAATATATCAAGATCCGATACCATACCTGTTATGGATATATTAAATGATGAGGTGGATTTAGGTCATGAGGCAAAGATAGGAAGAATAAGCGATGAATCGATTTTTTACCTTATGAGCAGGGGATTAAGCGAGGAAGAAGCAAGAGCGATGATAGTAAGAGGATTCGTGGAGCCGATTTCAAAAGAACTTCCGCTGGAATATGCGGTTGAGATGAATAATCTGATTAAGCTGGAATTAGAAGGAACAATAGGATAGGAGGATGAACTCATGGCTGAATATATAAATGCTGTAAATAGACTTCCGTCTATAACATGGAGATGGGTGAAGGTCAATGAATTATATTTGGATAATTTAATCATTCCCGAAATAAAGGAATATGAATATCCTTATTTGAAATCAACTTCCCATGGAAATATAGAGATAAAAACCGAAATAAAGAATATGGAATCTTTCTGTCCTTTGAAAGATGAAGGAAAGGATTACGGAGTATCTGAGGATTTGGTTAATTTTGCAAAGAAACATTATAACAGTTCTCTTTTAATTCATGCGCCTAAAGGAGAAGTGCTGAAAGATCCTATTAAAATTTACCATATGATGGATAATAAAAATCCTAATTTGATTGATAATAATATAATAATCGGAGAAGAAGACAGTGAGATAACGGTAATCATGGAGTATAACACAGAAAAGAACGTTAGAGCTTTCCATAATGGTATCACAAGAATTTATGCTAAGGATGGAGCTAAAATCAATATAATAAAGGTTCAAAATATGAATGAAGAGTCCAACCATTTTGATTCTAATATGTCGATCATAGGATATAACGGAGAGGTAAATTATATTTCTGTGGAAATAGGAGGAAAAGCAAGTATTACTAATTATGTAAATAATTTAAACGGTACCGAATCCAAGTCCCAAATAAAATCCATATATTTGGGGCGAGGTGATGAAATAAAAGATATAAATTATTTGATGAACCAGAGAGGAAGAAGAAGCCGAAGCAATATAGAAACAAGAGGAGTTTTAAAGGACAGGGCCAAGAAAACATTTAAAGCTACAATAGATTTTAAAAAGGGAGCTTCGAAATCAAAGGGAGCGGAAGAGGAATATGCTATATTATTGGATCCGACAGTTAAAGCAGATGCTGCGCCTCTGTTACTGTGCCAAGAGGACGATGTCGACGGGGCTCATGCTGCCAGTGCGGGAAGAATAGATGAAAACAAATTGTTTTATATTATGAGTAGAGGATTTAATGAAAAGGATGCAAGAAAACTTATAATAGAGGCTTCTTTCAGACCTATAATTGATGAAATCGTAGAAGATGATTTGAGAGAAAAGATTCTTGATGAAATTCAAAGGAGATTAACCAATGAATAGAATAGATGATGCACAGATAGAAAAAATTAGAAAGGATTTTAAAGTTTTTTCTCAAAAGATAAATGGGAAAAAGATTGTCTATTTGGATAATGCCGCTACCACTCAGAGGCCGGAGAGCGTTATAAAAGCAGTTGAAAATTATTATGATACTTCTAATGCCAATCCTCACAGAGGTGCCCATGCTTTAAGTATAAGAGCGACAAAGGTATATGAAGACGGAAGAGAAAAAGTAAGAAAGTTCATTAATGCTAAAAGTACCAAGGAAATAATCTTTACTAAAAATTCTACTGAAGCCCTTAATTTAATTGCTAATTCCTACGGAATGAATTTTATTAATAAAGATGATGAAATAGTGATACCCATATCGGAACATCACAGTAATTTAATACCATGGCAAAGAGTGGCAAAGACAAAGGGTGCTGTATTGAAGTATATGTATATAGATGACGAAGGCAGACTAACGGATGAGGAAATAAGATCAAAGATTACGGAAAAAACCAAGTTAGTATCTATAGCTCATGTTACAAATACTTTAGGAGTAGTATATCCAATAGAAAAAATCATTGATTATGCGCATAAAAAAGGTGCAATAGTAGTGGTAGATGCTGCTCAAAGTGTTCCTCATATGGCTGAAGATGTACAGAAACTTGATGCGGATTTCATGGTTTTTTCAGGTCATAAAATGTTATCTCCCATGGGCATAGGGGTGTTGTACGGAAAAGAAAATATTTTGGAAAAGATGCCCCCTTTCTTATTGGGAGGAGATATGATAGAATATGTATCGGAGCAAGATGCTACTTTTGCAGAACTTCCCTTTAAATTTGAAGCAGGTACTCAATATGTAGAGGGAGTCGCAGGGCTTTCTGCAGCAATAGATTATATAGAGAATTTAGGCTTTGATTTTATAAGGGAAGTTGAAAATCAGTTGACCGAATATGCCCTGGATGAAATGGGGAAGATTCCATATGTAACTGTATATGGCCCTTTAAATATGAAGGATAGAGCAGGAGTAATCTCATTTAATATTAAGGATGTACATCCTCATGATGTGGCAACTATAGTAGACAGCAATTATGGAGTGGCTTTAAGGTCAGGACATCATTGTGCCCAGCCTTTAATGACCTATTTAAATCTTAATGCTACTTGCAGAATAAGCTTTTATTTCTATAATACAAAGGAAGATGTGGATATATTTATCAGGAGTATCAAAGACGTAAGGAGATGGCTTGGATATGAGTCTTAATGACATATATACGGAACTCATAATAGAGCACAACCAGCATAGTCCCAACAAAAAACATTTAGATCATCCTGACCACGTGGAATTAGGACATAATCCCAGTTGCGGAGATGAGATATCTTTGGAATTGAAGTTTAACGGAGACATAATAGAAGATGCTTCCTTTACAGGTCACGGATGTGCCATATCTCAAGCTTCAACATCTATAATGATAGATACTATAAAGGGTAAAACCAAAGAAGAAGCATCAAAGTTAGCGGATATGTTTATAAAGATGATAAAAAAGGAAATAACAGATGAAAAAGAATTAGAAAAATTGGAAGATGCAATTGCATTTAAAAATATTTCAAATATGCCTGCAAGAGTTAAATGTGCTGTTCTTTCATGGCATACTTTGAAAGAGTCTATTAAATAATCCTTGATACCTTCAAGATATCAAGGATTATTTAATTATTACGTTATTTTTAAGTATAATTATAGAATTAAAGTTATAATGTTATAATATGCTTGTTAAAAATACATAAATATTTATTTTGTATTGTCCATGATGTAAAATAATATCTTGTATATGATGATATAGTTTACCTAAGTACAGGGTTAATGATGTTTTTTATATGTTACTCATTTAACATAGGATGATATATAGGAGCTGAATTAATATACATAAATTATATGATTTGATGTATAATTTATGTTTTTGTAATTATTATAGGGATGTTGTATTATAGAGTTAGGTAATAAAAATTTTTAGATGGAATTCCACTATTATTAAACAAAAGTTAATATTAAAATAATTTTTGAGGAGGGAAGGGAGTATCCCGAGAAGATGTTTAAAAATACAAGAAAGATTAAAAAATGGGAATCATGGGGAATCATATGGACTATTATTTTGGGTTTTCTCCTTTATTTTGCTTTTGAATTGTCGGGAAATTGTTGGATAGTCGGAATTATAAGCCCTATTAATAAAAGCCTTTGGGAATATTTAAAAATAAGTTATTGGAGCGTTGTATTATTTTCATTAATTGAATACCACTGTATAAAAAAAGAAACTAATGGATTTTTTATTGGGAAATTTGCTGAGATACTCATATTGGATTTAATTTTCGGATTAGGACATTATATTTTTATCACAGCATTCGGCAGTTCTCAATTATGGGCGGATATAATTTTCTATGGTACAGGGGTATTTCTTGGAGGAATAATTAGCTTAAGTATCATGAAAAAAGATGTATCCGGCAAATTAAATTTTGTGGGACTGTTGGCTATGATTATAATAGGGATACTTTTTATATATTTTACTTTTTATCCGTTACATATTCCTTTGTTTATGGATTCTGTTACATTTTGATCAGATTATCAAAAGATTTCCGCCATTTTATACATTTATTGCAAGTTCTATCAGAGAATCTAAAATCTGTTCAAAAGTCATTCCGATGCCTTTCAGCATATTGGGATATCTGCTGCGGATAGTAAAGCCCGGAATGGTATTGACCTCATTGAAGATAATTTCCTTGTTTGGGGTCAGAAACATATCGACTCTTGCAAGGCCGGAACATCCGAGAGCGCGATAGATGGCAACGGCAGTTTGCTTAATAGCCATGGAGATATCTTTATCAATGGGGGCAGGCATATGAATTTTATATGTTTTACCGGCATATTTTTCGGTATAATCGAAAAAACCTTTGGTTTGTGACAGTTTTATTTCATCTACTTCACCGACGGTCAGATTATTGGTGCCGAGAATAGCACAACCTACTTCAGAGCCTTCAATGGCTTCTTCGATAACTACTTTGTTATCATATTGAAAAGCAGCGGCAATTGCGTTGAGGAGCTCATCCTCACCGAGAATTTTGGTGATACCGAGAGAAGAACCGGCCTTTGCTGGCTTAACAAATAAAGGATAGTTTAGAAATTTTGTTTTGTCTATTATTTCCTCTTCTGATATTTCGTATTGTATTGCTACGGAAGAAGGGGTTTTTACTCCGGCCGATTCAACAATTTTGTGGGCCATATCTTTATCCATGCATAGAGCAGAACTCAAAGTATTACATCCCACAAAAGGAATATAAGCCAGTTCAAGTAATCCCTGTACTGTCCCGTCTTCTCCGTTTTTCCCATGAAGTACCGGAAATACCACATCAATTTTAGTATTTTTTATAGTGTTTCCATGGAATTCAATTATTCCGTGAATATCACGGCTGGGTGAAATAATGGCCGGAACGCAAGGACCGTTGTTTAGCCATGTATCATCTGCGATTTGTTCATAAGGACCATAGTATCTCATCCAATTTCCGTCTCGGGTGATTCCGATCAGGATTATTTCATAATTTTTTGGATTTAAATTGGTGACAACAGAATAGGCGGATTGCAGAGAAATATCATATTCTGAAGAACATCCGCCAAATAAAACTAAAACTTTTTTCTTTTTCATATTATCTTATTCTCCTTTGTTAATAATTTCGATATCTTTCGGTAATGAATAACCTATTTCGCATAGGTTTGTATATAGCTTGGATTCCGCTATAATCTCATTCGTGTTTTTATCAATTTTTTGCTGATATATTGAAACCTGTTCATAAATCTTATCATGTTCTTTATAAAATATTTTGTCTCGATTGGTGATTTCATACTTATAGTCAGTATCCATGTCAGTCAAAATACGGCCGTAGATATATGAATCATCAAAGGATATTAAAATTTGAAATGTGATATTGGTTTCATTTTTTACTTTTAAATCCAGCCAGCCTTCACTTACCGTAGCATCTATACCCTCTGGCTCATCAGGGTCCGGATATGGGAAGGTCATTATTTTGTGAGGATGGCGTTCTATAATTGTGAGAGGGGTATGAAGAAATAGCCAAAACAGCATATTGCTAAGCTGACATAGTCCTCCCCCTGGGACTGTGACAAGATTGTCATTTATAACGCATAGACCGTCCTTATATTTTTCGTATTTTTCAGCGTATCTTACAAGCTGCCAAAATGAAAAAGTTTCTTCGGGCCTGATCAATATTTTATTGACAGTCTCTGCGGCTAAATGAAGGTTGAATACCTTATTTTCCTGATATTTCATATCGAATCCCGTTTTTTCATTTAGAAGGGTGGACTTAGATTCATATATTGAAAAAGGAAGAGGTTCTTCATTTTTTGTTTTTACATAATGATTTTTGTCGAAAAACATTTTGATGTAAAAACAGAACCTTCGCTGTGCCCTTCGGAGGGGTAATAAAAACGGAAATATTTCCGTTATTCTTCTTCTTTTCATCTTGCTGATCTCCTTTGTTAAAATGTTAAAGCTCATTTGTTTGGTATTTTTAATATAACAGAACTAAATAAGCGGTGTTTAAAGAAATACTTATTAATATCTTAAGTTTTTCTTAATTTTTTGTATTTTAATTTAAAAATTTTACCAATTATAGTTTTCATATGTTATTATTTAAATATATTATTAAGTACATTGGAGGTATGGAATATGAATGAAGTTTTAAAACAGCTTAAAGAAAGAAAATCCGTACGTATATTTGAGGAGAAGGATATTCCTGCTACGGTTAAGGATGAAGTGATTGGGGCGGCTTTTGAAGCTCCCACTGCCGGCAATATGATGTTTTACACCATAATTGACGTGACGGATCCAAAGATTAAAGACAGATTATCAATACTTTGCGATAACCAGCCTTTTATCGCTAAAGCACCCCTTATGCTTGTTTTCTTGGCCGATTGTGAAAGATGGTACAGAACATATATTGCAGCTGATGCCTCTCCAAGAAAACCGTCGGCAGGAGATCTTTTCCTTGCCTGCGCAGACGCATTGATTGCTGCTCAAAATACCGTTGTAGCTGCCCATTCGTTAGGTTTGGGTTCCTGCTATATAGGTGATATTCTTGAAAATTGCGAACAGATAAGAGAACTTATTAAATTACCGACTTATACGGTACCCATAGCCTTAGTTGTTTACGGCTATCCTACTGAACAACAGCTCAGCAGGAAAAAACCGCCTCGTTTTGATCGAAGCCACATTCTTCATGAAAATTGTTATAGAGAAATGAAATCGCAAGAACTTCTTGATATGTACAAGAAACAAGGAAGTAATGAAATTATTAAAGACCTCTGCAATCGTAAATATATGTCTGATTTTGCTTTGGAGATGAATCGGTCCGTGGCTGAATATCTGAAGAATTTTTAAAAGACAGGGGTACGTTTCGAGACCAGTGATAAAGTTGTTATTTTTAAAAATTACTCCAGCAAAAATGCGGATTTGTAGATATAAAAAATTAAAAAATCAGACTTTTTCACTGGTCTCGGACGTTTCATTTGTCTTGCCTGGAAAGATAGGGGGACGGTTCTTTTTGTTTGATTCAAACAAAAAGAACCGTCCCCTGAAAGGGTATATTAATAGAAAATTTACGGGAGGGAATAGCGTGAGAAAGTTAAACGGTATTATTCAGTTATATGATTATGTAAAGAGAAGAAAAGCGGTATTCTTTGGAATGCTTATATTATCATGTATTGTAGCGTTTTTCGAGTTGATACCTGTCCAGTTATTGGGTGCGCTCGTTGACGTAATAGGGAAAGTTAAGTTAACCTCTTATAAGCTGATTTATGTTAAAATATTCGGGACGTCTCCTGTAAATTTAATCATTGCATTTGGTATTGTGTATATGTTGGAAGGCGTGTTTTCGTTGTTATATGGATCTGCGGTAACTTTATTTAATAACAGAATTATTGAAGATGTCAGAAACGATGCTTTCCGGTGGGTTATGAGCGGTGACGATAATGAGAAAATCAGAGTGGGAGATATTATATCAAGAATCACGGGAGACGTGGAAGCGGTTACCAGGGCTATAGCAGGGCCTCTTAACGGATTTCTGACAAGCATACTGTCTTTAATTTTCAGCTTGGTTATATTTGCCCTTTGGAATATAAAACTGGCGGCTATTTCAGCAGCTTTAGCTCCTGTAATATATCTTCTTTCCAAATGGGTTACAAAGAGGAGCCAGGAACTTGCCAGGATGGAAAGAAAATCCTTTGGCAACATAAGCGATTTTTTATCGGACGTACTGTCCAATATTACATTGATAAAGTCATATAGAACCGAAAAAGAAGAAGGCAAAAGGTTTTGCAGATATAACGGTGATATAAGCGGGTACAGAAAATCAACTATGCACCTGTTTAATCGTTATTGGCCGTCGGTAAGGGGGGTTCAGGCCTTCGGGTTTGTGGCAACGCTTTTGATAACATATCACGGTATAAATGCCGGCAGGTTTAGTGTCGGGGATATCCTTGTTGTGTATACGTATTTAACTAAAATTTACGCACCTATGATTTTAATCAGCAGATACGGAAACGAACTGTCTCAGGCGGATGCAGCCTTGGAACGGGTTTTTGAGCTGAAGCCCAAGAGAAATTTCATATCGGCTGATAAACAGGCATCCGATATGGACTACGCAGACAAACCCCTGGCAGTTGAATTTAAGGAAGTTTCCATAAAGAACGATGAAAATTTGGTAATCCATGACTTATCCTTTAGTGCAAAACCGGGGCAGTTAATAGCGATAATAGGGGAAAGCGGCAGCGGGAAAAGTACGTTTATAAATTCTTTGGCTGGACTGACAACCATTAATGAGGGAAAAATTGTGTTAAATAACACGGATGTTTCCAGGGATAAGGAAACTTTGAAAAATTCTTTTAGAATATGTTTTCAAAACCCATATATTTTAAAAAGAAGTATAATTGAAAATTTGAACTACGGAAATCAGGAGAAAAGTGAAAATTTAGATGAACTATGTGAAAAGCTCGGAATCGATGAAATAATCAAAAATAGGGGATATGATTTTAAGCTGGATTCCATAAATAAGAATCTGTCCGGCGGTGAGCAGAGAAGATTTGCATTGTGCAGAACATTAAACAGATATGCCCCTGCTTATGCCTTTGACGAACCGACGGCGGAACTTGACTTGGAAAACAGATTGAAGGTTGTATCGCTGCTCGGAGAAATAAAGGGCAAATCGACTGTTTTTGTTGCAACCCATGATGAAGAATTGATAAAATTAGCCGACAAAGTAATTAAGATTGATAACGGAGTAGGAAAGGTTATTAAAGCAGTTAATTAGACTGATTTATACAATTTAAGAAAACATAGTATGTTTTCTTAGTAACTTTATTGGTAAATTTTATAACTAATAGTGAAGGATTAAGTTATTTCAATACATATTAGTATAGGATTTAACATTAATTTAGAGTTCTGCAGCTAACTGAAAATTTATTAGATAAGGAGGAATTTATGACTTTAAAAAGACCAATACAAATGTGTGTCTTTGCTTTTCTTCAAATTATATTACCTATATATTTGATCTATAATAGTATTGCAAATAGTTATGATACAATATTTATTTTTATTGTAAACAATAGTTTACACATATTAAGTATGTATTTTATATTTTTATCAGTTTACTGGGAAAATTTTAATTATTATTTAAGGTATATATTTTTAATATCAGTAATTATATGTACGGGAATAAGTTTATTTAGATTTGAAGCTAAAGCTGTTTTTTCTTACAAAGATGTAATAGAAGATATAGATGCAATAATTCTTTTACCTGTCTTTATTGTATTAGTTATAAATATAATATTAAGTAAGCATCAAAAACATAAAAAAATTGATATAGATTTATCATTTCCATTTAAGGAGGGCAAATATTTAATTGCTGAAGGTGGGGATGGTAAAAAGTCTTTTTTTACTAATTATCATTATAAATTTAAAGACCATGCGAAGTGGAAGGAGTCTATGAGATATGCAGTAGATATAGTCAAAATTAATAGCATAGGTTTTACAATGGATGGAATTATACCATTGAATAATGAGAAGTATTATATATTTAAGCAAGAAGTGTATTGTCCTATTGATGGTATTGTTTATGAGGTAATAAATAATGTAGAAAACAATATTCCATATAGCGGAAATTACTTGAGGGGTATTGGAAATCATGTAATAATAAAAAAAGATAATTATTTTATAATTCTCGCGCATTTAGAAAAGAATACAGTAAATCTAATAAAAGGTCAATATATTAATAAAGGCGAATATATTGGTGAAATTGGTAATTCAGGATATTCAAACAGACCACACTTACATATGCAGGTTATTTATAATGATGGCAGTAATATATGGAAAGGAACTGGAGTTCAGTTTACCCTAAATGGTAAGATGCCAGTTAAAAATATGAGAATATGTATAGATTAAAATAATGTATAAAATAAATCCAAAGATATATAACAAAATACAGGAAGTTTCCCCATATTTATAGGTACCGGACACAGATTAGACAATACATTCCAAAAATATTTTGATATCGATATTAAATAGATAAAGAATTAAAAACCTGCTAAAAAATACTTGATTTTTATTAGCAGGTTTTTATATTTGAATTCATTTGTTTTTATGACTGTGAATATATTACAGAAAATTAATATATTCGCTCCACAATTTGACAAATCCTAACGTCGCCTTTATGTTATATTATTTATAATTTCATAAATTAAATACTAACATAAAAACATACCTTGTTTTTATGCTACAGAGTATATATTATCTATAAAGTTTTATTTGTAAATATTTTGGTACAAGGAGTGGTCTGATTGGAAAGAAAGGAATATACATTTGGAAAAACCATAGGAGGCTGGCGTTCTGATAAATCTCAAACTGTAACTTTTATAGTCACTGAAGATTGTAATCTCAGATGTAAATACTGTTATGTAACACATAAATCTTCTGATAAAAGAATGAACTTTGAAACCGCAAAAAGATTTGTGAATTATCTTTTGAATTCTGATGATTTAAGATATTCTGAAGCTCTCATTTTGGAATTTATTGGTGGGGAACCTTTTTTAGAAGTGGAACTTATCGACCAAATATGTGATTACTTTAAGATTACTGCATTTAAACTAAACCATGATTGGTATTGGAATTACAGAATAAGTATTTGTACAAACGGGGTTAATTATTCGAATCCTGCCGTTCAAAATTTTATAAATAAAAATAGGAACAAAATTTCAGTTACAATTTCTTTGGATGGTACAAAGGAGAAACACGATTTAAATAGAGTTTTTCCTGACGGTTCCGGTTCTTATGATACAATTAACAAAAATTTGAATTTATGGTTAAGCCAATTTAGAGGAACGACAAAATCAACTTTTGCAAGTCAGGATTTACCATTATTATATGAAAGTATAATTTCACTTTGGAACAAAGGAATAAATGAAGTTAGTGCAAATGTAGTATTTGAAGATGTTTGGAAAGAGGGAGACGACAAAATTTTAGAAGAGCAGCTTATAAAACTTGCGGATTATGTAATTGAAAATGAATTATATGATAAAGGATTTTACTGTTCATTTTTTGATGAATCAATAGGTTTTCCGTATACCGAAGAAGATATAAGCAGAACCTACTGTGGGGCAGGGAAAATGATATCTTTCAACCCGAGTGGTAATATCTATCCATGCTTAAGATATTATGGACATTCGTTGAATAACCATAAAGAATGGGTACTTGGGAATTTGAAGGATGGGGTTGACATGGAAAAAGTCCGTCCTTTCGTTTTATCCACAAACAGAATTCAAAGCGATGAAGAATGTTTGAATTGTGAAATCGCCACGGGTTGTGCATTTTGCCAGGGGTTTAACTATGATGAAGCGCCTACTCCCACAAATTTTTATAGAGCAAAATATATCTGTAAAATGCACAAGGCAAGAGTTAGGGCAAATGACCATTATTTTTCAAAGCTTTATAATCTTTGTGATATAGAAAGAAGTAACGGACAAGCTTTAAAAAAACAAATTTATTTCTTATTATCCGATGACTATGTGACTTATTGTTCATATAAAAACGAAAGTAAAACCGATAATATTATGGAAGAAGATGAAATCATAAGTGGCCTAAAATTTGCACGACAAAACTTTTTAAGACCCGTATTTGTGCATTCAAATAATAGTTTTGACTTTAAGAATATAAAGGAATATTTAAATTATGATATTCTGCACATAGTTCCAGCAAAGTTTTGTGAAACTGCAAAAGAAATTGGCCTAAAGAGGATTTTACCAGTTTATGATTTGGAGAGTGTAAAAAAATCGGATTCATTTCAAGAGAATATAATATTAAATATAAATTCAGATGAAATAGAGGAATTATCGGAATGTCTAAAAACATTGTTTAAAAATTGTAATCGTATAAACCTTAACATAATAGGACTTGATAAAAATTTTAACGAAGAAGTATATCGTTTCCAAATGAAAAAAATAAGCAAATTTTTAATTGAGGAATTGGGAAATAACGGAGTTTTAAAAGAACTTAATTTACTTACAGATACAATTTTTCTTGACAAACATGAAAATTGTATGGCTGGAGAAAACGATTTCATCGTGTCTTCGAAAGAAAAAATTTATACTTGTTGTGCGGAATATTCAAATAACCCTGATGAATTTATAGGCGATTTGGAAAGGGGAATTTTTAAAGATTACTCAAAAAGATTATATGAAATAAAAAATAGCAACTTATGCAGAATTTGCGATGCATATCAATGTAAAAACTGTGTATATATCAACAAATTATATACAAATGAGGTCAATGTTTCACCATCTTTTCAATGCAGAAAAAGTCATATAGAAAGAGATATATCAATTGACATTTTAGAAAAACTAAAGATTTTATCGGAGAAAATTGAATTGCCTCCTATAAGAGAAATAAAGAAGAAAGACTATTTAGATCCCATTTACAAGTTCTCTGATAATATTGAGAATCTTATAGGATATTACAAATATAATAGATAAGGAGGAATTAAAATGAAGGGTAAAGTTATTTGGAAACTTTCAAAGGAAGATTTCAATAATATTCAGGATTTATTTGAAAAAAAACTTGCTCTTGAAAATTTAACCAAAATTATTGATGTTAAGGATTCCGAATTATATGAAAAATTGGTTAAAGATTATGGAAGAACATTTCATGAATTTAATAATTGGTGGAGTGTAATGTCTAAAAAATATAAATGGGAAGGAAGTAACTGGTGGGTAAATTTTGATACTCAAGAAGTTATAAGTCAAGACTGATTTGGAGGCCTTATTATGAAAATAAGCGAAAAGGGAAAACAAACAGTACTTATAATTGCAATAATAGCAGTAGTTGTTATAGGATTTGTTTTGTTAAATAAAACCGGGAAAGAGGATAATGAAAAGCAAGAAGTTTCTAAGAATGCAACAGATACTGAAGAGGGGGAGCTTCATTATAAGGAAGAATCAAGGGGAGAAGAAGTTTTTGAAGATATAAAATACATTAAATTTCTGAAATTTAAAGATAAACCCGTAAGACTTTCAAAAAATCCCCAAAATAACAAGATGTCTCTTATGGATATGAAAACAGGAGATTTAATCTATGAATTTCCCAATGAAGAAATGTATAAGGGAGACGGAATTTGGATAGATGAGGAAGGTATATCTTGGACAATAAAGTATGATGATGATTTAAAAAAAATTTTAGTGAAATCCTTTGATGAAACAGGAAAGGAAATAAATCAAGCTGTTGAAATTGAAAATTTTGAGGGAACTTTATTTGAAGATTCGGGCTTACATATTGAAAAGTTCAAATGCGATGAAAGATATTTATATATTCTTTCCTATTATAAGGATAAGGAGAGTAAAAAGACCTACAGATCACTTCAGATATATAGCAAAGATGGGAAACTTCATAATACTTATAATAATGATACCGTTTCAATATATGACTTTGACGTAGACGGTAAAGGAAGTGTATATATACAAACAGAAAAATCATCCCATGGGCCTTCAAGTATTAACAAGATAAATATAGAAGATGGACTTTTGGAATATCTCATGCCTTCGGAAGGAGAATTTATAAAATATAGCAGAGAAAAAAATCATGTTTATATTTCAAGTCCGTCAGGAGAGGCAATACGGGAATACGATATAAATAATAAAAAAGAATCGGGCGTTGTATTTACCTTCGGAAAGGATTCCACAGTTCTTGGGAAAAGTCCCGAAGGTACGATAACGGATTTTTTCGTAGGAAAAAATAATGATTTTTATATTGCTATTACACCTTATGAAGAAGACGAACCATACAAATTCTTTGCATACAGAGAAAAGGAGAAAAAGAATAATGCCGATAGAGCCGTAACTTTGACGATTACAGCACCTTATAGGCAGGACTTTTTGGCATATGCAATAAAATGCTACGAGATTAAGTATCCGGAGGAAAAAATAGAATATGATTATATTTACAACAATCGTGAGGAATATTTGGAAAACAATGAGCAATATGGGAAACAATTGACAATGAAAATTCTTTCCGGAGAAACCGGGGATGTTGTTATGACAGGTGGGGCAGGACTTGTTTACAGGGATTTGTTTAAAACCGATGCATTTGAAGATTTGACATCTTTCCTTGAAAAAGATCAGAAGTATAAAGATTTAAATAAGAGTGTTTTGAATGGAATAAAAATAAATGATAGAATTCGTGGACTTCCCATAAGCTTTATAGGCTATTATTATCAAGTAGATGACCAGTTGGCTGAAAAGTTGGGTTTAAATTTGGATTATGATAATTTGAAGTGGAGTGAAGTTTTAAAACTGACAAAGATAATAGAAGAAAAAGAACCCGATGCACATTTATTTACAACTATAGAAGAAAAAGAAGATATGTTGATTACAATACTAATAGCAAATATGCCAGACTTAATTGATCTTGAAAAGAAAGAAGCAAATTTAAATCAGAAATGGTTTATAGAGTTGATAAAAGAATTGAAAGAGTGTCTTAAAAGTCCAAACTTTGCGAAGACAGTAGACGAATTAGGAGATGATTGTTTACAAGGTTCATTATTTTGCAGCTTAAACAATAACAAGGGGCCAGGTGCTGACCTGTATCTTTTTGAAAAGTACAACGAAAAAAACAGAAGTAGTATAATCCCCATATTTACGGGTGAGAAAAACAGTAATCGAGTTGCATATACAAATAATATGTATTCAATAAACGGCCGTTCTCAAAGAAAGAAAAATGCATGGAAATTTCTAAGCTTTCTTTTAGAAGAAGAGATTCAGGCATATACCTGGGTTCCTGGAAGCCCTATAAATACGTCTGGAGAAGACAAGTATATTAAGGTTGAGGAAAAAGAGATGATAAATATGAATAAAGAAATTTCGAGAAGATTTTATAAAGAACGAAGAGAAGCTTATAAAAATATTGATTATCTTTATGATATGGATTACTTTAAAAAAGATATTTCAGATCCGATTATGGAATATTTAGATGATAAAATCACAATAGAGGAAGGGATAGAAAAGGCGCAGGGAAATGTGGATTTAAGGCTTAATGAGTAGAGTTGTATACCCAAGAGGTATTCACAATATATTTAAAGGGGGGATATCATGACTTACGAAAGCAAGCTAAAAAAAACAAAGGTTTCGATTTCGCCTATGGCGTGCACAGATTGCGGAAATATATGTTCAAGCGGTTGCGGAAATAAATGCCGAGATGGTTGTGCTACTTTTTGTGCAGATCTCTGTAAGATTGATGTAGGTATACAAGCTATGAATGATCTGGAGAAGTAACGAAACAGCCTTGCAATTATTGATGATTGCAAGGCTGCATACATATATGAAAATTGTGAATTTAAAATAAGAACAAGGAGAAATAAGAAACAAAATGAAATCTAATAAAAATAAAGAAGATAATGAAAAGCTAAAGGTTTTTATTAAAAAATACATTTCTCCGAAAAAAAATAGATTGGTCTTTTTAGTCTTGATGATATTCGGTGGAACTTTTATAAAAAACATAAATCCGTATTTATATGGTAAAATGCTTGACAGTATTTCCTCTTCAAATATGGAATATTTAATAAAGCTGATTGTCATATATTTTGTTGTAACAATATTTACAACTTTATTAGGGATTTATGAAGACTATTTAGGCCAGACCTTGAGTTTTAAAGTGTCAAAAAGTGTTCAAAAGAATATGTTTGATAAAATAATAAGACTTAAAACAAAGGTCTATGATAAATATGATACAGGGGAATTTATGTATCGTTTAAACGGAGATTCCGATGAAATAGTTTCATTTTGCATAAATGTCATTACAAGTTTTTTGCATATAATAGTTAATATCGCCATTTCATTGTATTTTGTTTTCAAAATTTCAACCCAATTAACTTCGGTAGCGGTTTTTTATATTCCTGCTTCTTTTGCGGTGACATTTTTATCAAGAAAATATTTTAAAGAATTAGCAAAAAGAAGGAAAGAGTATAATGATAAATATTATAGCTTTCAAAATGAAATATTTTCAAATAATACAGGGATTAAAAGTTATATGCTTGAGGATTCGATGAATGAAAAATTCAAAAATTTCATCTCAAGAGATTTTAAAATTTTAAAAAGATCAATTTTTTTAAATAATACAGTTGATCTTTTGAATAATTTAATAACTGTTATTTCTTCATTATATGTAATATATTTATCTGCTATTTTAATAAGGTCAAATTTACTGACAATAGGAACAATGGTTTCATTTAACACATATATAAATAATCTTTTTTCTTCCATATCAGAAGTTTTGAAATTAAATATAAGTAAACAGAATGTCATTATATCTTTAAACAGAGTAAATGAAATTATGTCTAAGAGTAGTGAAAAAAGAGAAACTCCAGGAAATAATTTTTCTTTAAAAAATATAAATTTTGAGGGAAATGAAATTTATTTTAGATATAGTGAAAAAGATAAACCGGTTTTGAATAATTTTTCATTTGAAATATCATCCTTCGGATTTTATGGCTTTGTAGGAAAGAATGGTTGTGGGAAAAGCACAATTGCAAAATTGTTGGTAAAATTATACGATGTTGAATACGGGGAATTGAAGCTTAATGGAGAGAGCTATAAGGATATACCAAAAGAGAAACTAAGAAGAAATATAACCTATGTACAAAAAGAAGACTTTTTCTTTGATGATACTGTATTAAATAATATAAAATTTGGGAATCCTGTTGCAAGGGATGAAGAGGTAATTGAAATGTGCAAAAAGGTTGATTTGGATGAATATATAAATACACTTCCCCAAAAATATGAAACTGTAATCGGAGAGGGAGCATCAATACTTTCAAGTGGGCAAAAACAAAAACTTAGCATTGCCCGTGCATTACTAAGGAATACAAAAATATACATTTTTGATGAAGTGACTGCAAATTTAGACGGAAAATCTGAAAAACTTATAATATCTGTTTTAAAGGAATTAAGCAAAAATTCTGTAGTAATTTTTATAAGTCATAAAGTATCTTCAATCATAGAAAGTGATGAGATATTTTTAATTGATGAAGGAATCGTAGCAGAAAGGGGAAGTCACAATTATTTAATTCAGAATAGTAAGCTTTATTGCGAGCTGTTTAAAAATATAGATTTGAATATTAGAGAGAAGGTGACTTAAATGAAAAAAAGTAAGATGAATGTATGGCTCTTTATTCTTCCCGGGTTTATAGGAGTTCTTTTGTTCTATATTATCCCGTTTTTTATGAGCCTTTATTATACTTTTACAAAAGGTGTAACAGATGTTCAATTTATCTGGTTTGAAAACTTTAAGGATTTAGTCGGGAATCCTACATTTGAGCTTGCAACAAAAAACACGTTGAAGTTTATTTTAATCGGTGTTCCATCGGTTACCTTACTTTCGTTATTTTTAAGCCTACTGATGTCGGATAAGCTTTATGTCTTCCCAAGATGGGCAATGCTTTCACCTATAATCGTTCCTGTTGCATCAGCACTTATGAGCTGGAAAACATTATTTGACAATGAAGGAATTATAAATAAAATAATACAATTATTTGGGTGGAACACAGTAGATTTCTTAGGAGGAAAGCATGCAATGGGGTTTTTGATCTTCATTTTTATAATAAAAAATATGGGATATATGCTTGTAATATTCACAGGTGCAATCTCATCCCTTGAAAAGGAATACAAAGAAGCATTTCTTTTGGATTCAAATTCAAAACTAAAGTATTCATTTAAAATAGTAGTACCTTTAATTACGCCAATAATATTTTTTGTCGTAATATTCAGTATAATAAATTCCTTCCAAATGTTCAGAGAAGCCTATGGGCTTTATGAAAATTATCCACCAAGTACAGCCTATCTGTTACAGCATTTTATGAACAACAATTTTTTAAAGCTTAATTATCAGAGATTAAGCACCGCCGCTTTTATATTGGTAATAGAATATCCATCCTAATATCGGTATTCCTAAATTTTCAAAAAAAGTTTCAGAAGAATAGGGAGGGATAAAAAATAAAAAAATATTGAAAATATTTTAATATATTTTATATCAACAATATGTCTTCTTCCTATGATAATAATGATAATAAATTCCTTCACAGATTTAATGGGGGTTCAGCCTAATACAATACGGAAAAGTTCTATTCCAAACTGAAGACTTTTTCAGAGGATTTTGGAATTCAGCAATCTACATCTTTATAATCATCGAATAAATATTCCCCCTAAGCTTGCTTGGGGCATACGGATTCAGCAGATTCGAATTCAAGGAAAGAACTTCCTATATTGGCTATACATAGTCTTAATGCTAATGCCTTTTCAAGCAACTATGGTGCCTCAATATTTAACCCTAAAAGCGCTAAACATAATAGACAGTCCCAGTGCAGTAATACTGCCTAATATATTCTCAACCTTCGGAACAGTTCTAATGGTACAGTATATGAAGAAGGATGGACAAAGAAATATATGATGCAGGAAGAATAGACGGGCTAAGCGAATTCAAACTATTTCTAAAAATAGTATGCCTTTATGTCGTTCAATAATATCCGCACTTACAGTTCTATATTCGTACACTACTGTCAATGGTAGAACAACCTTAGTCCTTTATAAGTGACAAGTGACTATATGCCTTGTCAGTAACCTTAAATGCAACAGGAGAATTAGAGAGAAATATCCTTCGCACAGGAACAGTATTCAGTATAATGCCAGTATACTCCTATACCAATTTTCCTATGAGGATTTACACAGGGGAATAAGCTGGTCATCAGGGCTGGAAGGTTATATGAAAAAATTTATATAACGAAGTAAAGGAGAGAAGAACCCAAAACAAAAATTAGGAAGAGGAATCAATAATATTTATGGCAGCAATGCTATCGTTCACCTTAATCACACAAAAAATTTCCTATATCATGGCACCTGAAGTAGAAGTAACAAAACAAAAAGAGGAGAAATAACAAAGATCCCTTTGATAAAAAAGTGAATCTTAGGAATCTACGATACTATAGTACCCAACAGTGCAATTCACACAGAAGGAGAAAATGTATCTATGTAATATCGAAGAAAAATCCATAAGAAAAAGAGACCAACTAGTGAGAATAAATGTGAAGATAGAAGCAACAAACGGATATGAAACAGCAATAACAGGAGTTCTTCCATATAATTCAGAAGTAGTAAAATGGACGACAAAACCTCTAAGAGAAGGAATGAACGTAAGAGTAGTAGAAGGAAGAGGTGAAAAAATGAAGAATAGAAAAGAAAAAAATAAAATCAAAATAACTTAATATAATATTGTCAGTTCTAACCCTTTTGCTATTCTTAATACAAAGAAATATAAAAAAAGAATCACAAAAACTTTCCTTCAAAGATTGAAATAATATTTGAAGAAAAAAACGAAATCTATCAGAAAACTAATGGGCGGAAGGAAAATAATAGAAGAAAAATATATACTATCTGAAACCGAAGAAAAGGATATATCTTTTGAAGGAAAAAATATAGCATAATAGGAATAGATGAAAACTACTCTCAAATAAATAATATAGAAATTGCCTCTGGGAAATGGATAACAGGAGAAAATCAAATACTCATAGTGAAAAATTTGTAAAAGAAACAAATGACTCTTTTTCTTTAGGAGAAACGATGGACATATTCGGAAAAAAGTATAAAATAGTCGGAATATATGAAAATGATAAATACTCAAAATCAAAAATAGAAAATTTATATGTAAAAAAAGAAGATATCCCAGAAAATTTAGGAGAGGGAGAAAAACATTTTACAGTCTTGAAGTCAAACCTAAAGATGAAAACAGAAAAAACTTTGTAAAAGAAAAATTTTTGAAGACGTAAAAATAATTTCAACAGAAGAACAAGAAGAAATAAAAATCGCAGACTTTACAGAATCAAAGAGAAATCTATCAAAATACTATTATGGATTTATATTTATATTTGAAATTATAGTATTAATATTGCTTACAGTATACCTAATAAAGTCCATAAAATTAAATATAAAAAAGTATCAATTTGGAACAAAAAGAAAATACGGAAAGGAACTTCTTTCGGGAAATATGACAATAGTGTTATTACAAATACTAAAAACATTATTACTGATATTTCTTTGGATATTTCTATTAAGATTAATATTAGAGTTTAAACTATCAACCCCAAGCAGATTTTTACCGCCTACGGATATATTTGACTTCAAATTTTACTCTCGAATTGAAAATATACTTAGAGAAGAATATGGAAAAACCGTTGCAGGATATGGAAAGATATATACAAATCTTATGAGAGTAACAAAGAAGTATTTTATAGAATCGGTTATTTTACTAATAGCATTATTATCAGTTTCAATAAGCTATATGTGTGGGAAGTTTAAGACGGCAGAAAGAAAACTCTAATAAATTTTATAAATAGAAAGAGGAGAGTTTTATGGGAAGGCTATCGTTTAGAAATATAAAAAAAACGTATAAAGGAAATATTCAGGCAGTAAAGGATTTTAACCTTGAGGTTGAAGATAAAGAATTTATAGTTTTGGTAGGTCCATCCGGTTGCGGAAAATCCACAATACTTCGTATGGTTGCAGGATTAGAGGAGATAACAGGAGGAGAATTATATATAGATGATGTATTGATGAATGAGATTTCTCCAAAGGACAGAGATATTGCAATGGTGTTTCAAAACTATGCTCTTTACCCCCATATGACAGTCTACGAAAATATGTCCTTGGGTTTAGAGCTTAGAAAAGTACCTAAGGATGAAATTGCAAGAAAGATAGAAGAAGTTGCAAAAACATTGGATATAAAGGATTTATTAAACAGAAAGCCGAAAGCCTTATCAGGAGGGCAACAGCAAAGGGTAGCTCTAGGAAGGGCAATAGTAAGAAATCCAAAAGTATTTTTAATGGATGAACCTCTTTCAAACTTGGATGCAAAACTAAGAGTTCAAACGAGGATAGAAGTAATAAAATTGCATAATGAATTGGAAACAACCTTCATATATGTAACCCATGATCAAATCGAAGCAATGACAATGGGAACGAGAATTATAGTAATGAAAGACGGATGTATCCAACAAGTAGCAACACCTAAAGAGCTTTATTATAATCCTTCAAATATATTTGTTGCAGGTTTCATAGGAAGTCCGCAAATGAACTTTATAGATGTAAATGTAGAAAAAATTGAAGATATAGTTCATCTCAAAACAAAAGAAATAGAAATAGAATTAAACAAAAAGAAAAGTAAAAAAATTGAAGAAGGAGGATATATTGCTAATAAAATAGTAATAGGAATAAGACCGGAAAGTTTAAATCTTATAGAAGATTCTTCAATTACAGCAAATTATATAGAAGGAAAGGTAGACGTTATAGAAATGGTAGGTGCTGAAAGCTTTATACATTTAATAATAGGAGACGAAAAGATAGTTGCAAAGATAAATTCAAAAGAAGAGCATAGAAAAGGAGATATTTTAAAGCTTAGTTTTGACTGTGAAGATATTTATTTATTTGATAAAGAAAGTGAAAATGCAATAGAATAATTAATCAATATAATGAAGATAGAAAAGAAAAACACATTATTGAAAAAAAGCTAAAGGTCAGATTACTTAGTCTGACCTTTTTCATACTTTAACAGAGCTTACTTATCACTCCGCAGCCCAATCTTTTCCCTGAATTTCCCGTAGGCTGAGTCCTGTAATCGTCGGGATTTTGGTGTATTATTATGGTTTTTCCTATTATGTCGGCGGGCTTAAATTTATTTGTGAAGAAAATCATCTTTGCATAGCCGCTGTTGGAAAACAGTACGGGGAAGTCCCCAGCATGATTTCCGTGGGGCTGATTTGTGGGATTCCAGTGACTTCCTGCCGAGAGAAAGGGATCTGACGGATCTCCTATTTCGCATGTATTTCCGTCGTGTATATGAAATCCGTGAGGACCTATGGGCATGGTACTGTTATGAGCAGGAGTATATGGTGGAAGCCCCCATACTTCCACGTGTACTTCGGTCCCGCCACAAACATTTAAGAATTTTACTTCGCCGTATAAATTAGGTTGCAGCGGACCTCCGTATATATAAGCTATTGCATTATCGCTGCAGCAATAATTATAATCCATATTAAGACCTCCATTTATTTTTATATATTCATATTATGATGTAATAAATGTTAATGTGCCGATGTGAACAAGATGCCTTAACAGACTATAAAAATGATTGTTTTATGGGACAACATATATTATAATAATTATGTGATTACAATATATGTATTTGTAAGGAGAAAGTCGGATGATAATTAAATAAGAGAGGTGAAGTGAATAAACTATGTTTAAAGAAATGAGAAGAAAAGATAAAGAAATGGATAAAAATTCGGTTATCGATATTGTTAAAAATGGGAAATACGGAATAATGTCAACAGTTGGGGATGACGGGTACCCTTATGGAATTCCGCTGAACTATGTGTATATTGATAATAATATTTATTTTCATTGTGCACCGGAAGGACATAAGATTAATAATCTGAAATATAATGAAAAAGTATCTTTTTGTATAGTGGAATTAGCTGAGATTCTTTCTAAAAAATTTACTACAAAATACAGAAGTGCAGTAATATTTGGGAAAGCAAGGGAAGTATTAGAAGAAAAAGAGAAAAAGAAGGCTTTTATGGAGCTTATTCACAAGTATTCAAATGAATACATGGAAGCGGGAGAAAGGTATATAGACAAAAGCATGGATGCTGCAAAGATTTTTAAGATTGAAATAGAGGATATTAAGGGGAAGAAGAATAACTAAATCTATATAAAAGGGATGAAAAAAATGCACAGTCCTACTTATGGCAATATATCTTTTGAAGATATGATTTCGAAGATTAAAAATTTTATTTCCAAATCACCTAATAGTGAATACAATATATCGGTAGGAACGGACAGCCAGAACTTTGACTATACAAAGACCGTAATAGTCGTTTCGGTTTACAGAAGAGGTCATGGAGGAATATTTTTCTATGATATAAAGAATGTAAAGAGAATAAACAATCTGATGCAGAAATTATTTTATGAAACGAGTACCAGTTTGGAGATAGCAATTAAACTGCTGAAAGCCTTTGAAGAGGAAAAAATAAATTTGGGTATAAGTATTCATGTGGATGCGGGAAATAACGGTTCAACTTCAAAATTCATAAGGGAAATAACCGGATGGGTAAATTCATACGGATTTGACTGTGAAACAAAACCTAATTCCTATGCTGCTTCCTCTATAGCGGATAAATTTTCAAAATAATTTTTCAAATACAGTTAAAAGAAAGGTGATAAAATGACAGTTCAAAATGTTGGATTGGTACTTGAAGGGGGAGGTATGAGAGGAGCTTATACTTCAGGAGTATTAACTGCCATGATGGACAAAAATATAAAATTTTCTTATATAATAGGAGTCTCGGCGGGAGCTAATAATGGAGCGAATTTTATTGCCGAACAAAGGGAAAGAAATAGAAAGGTTTTTGTAGATTATGTAAATCATAAAGGATATTCGGGATTTAAATATTTTTTAGGAAGAAAGGGCTATTTTAATATGGATTTCTTGTTTGATAAACTTCCCAACGAATTGGTTCCATTTGATTATGATACTTTTTTGAATTCTCCGGTAATATTTAAAGTTTGTGTTACAGATAGTAAAACGGGAAAACCGGTTTATTTTGAAAAAAAACAATTTCGGTCAAAAGATGATATTAATACGGTTCTTCAGGCTTCCAGCAGTTTGCCTATAATATCGAATCCTGTAAATATTAATGGAAAGCTATATTTTGACGGGGGGATATCCGATTCAATTCCCGTAGAAAAATCTATAAATGATGGGAATAAATATAATGTATTAGTCCTTACAAGGAATAAAGGGTATAGAAAAAAAGAAGAAAAATTAGGGACATTAGGTAAAATATTATTAAAAAATTATCCAGAAATAATTAATAATATAAAAAAAAGACATAAAATGTATAATAAAGCTTTAAACAAAATTGATGAATTGGAAAGAAATGGACAAGTTTATGTGTTTAGGCCTATAGAAAAAATTGAAGTGAGTAGATTGGAAAAGGATGTAAATAAATTGCAAAAACTTTATGAACAAGGTTATGAAGAAACCATTTCTCAAATTGATACATTTGAAAAATGGTTAGAGCATGTTCAAGATATTCATTAAAATATTAAATTCTGACATACCCTATTCCAAAATACAGTATATATAATTAATGGGAAAAGAAATGGAATGGGGGATAAATTAATGATCTTTGAGAGTCGGGGGGCCGAATTTTTAATCAGTCTTTATAAAAATAATTATTTTGATGAAAAAAAATATAAAGAATGGATAAATACTCATGAAATGAAAGAATTTTTAAGACACGAAAGGGCATTGAACAGAAATACAAGTAAAAGTATTTTAAAGAGAGAAATAATTAAGGTATTAAAAGATAGCAGTTATGAGGATATGTATGGGTATTTTAAAATAAAAAGGAATATTGAACAGATAGAGAAGGATTATAACTATATTAACGATAATTGGGAAATTATTGTTAATAATGCGTTGAAAAGATTGTATAATATTATTCCTGAGTGGGTGGAGATAAATCCTCAAATATTCTTATTAGCCGGAGGAGTTGACGGAGGATTTTGTATTTTTGGTAAAAGGATATATATTAATCTGATAAAATATATAGGGAAAATAGAAGAATTTGAAAAAGTTATTTCTCATGAAATGTATCATATAAGGAAGAATCCTTTTAGAAGAAAAAAGTCTTGGATAAAGAATATGTATTTTTATCCTGAGAAGTACTTATATGAATTATTCGGAAGAATATTAGAAGAGGGAATAGCATGTTTAATTCAACATGAGGCGAACTTTATTGCAGACGATCCTGCCGGTACTCTCACGAAAGAAAACATGAATTTTGCAGAGGCAGAGTTTAAAAAATTAAACGAGATGTTGATATTTGTTAAGAAAGGAAAGCCCCAGTATTTTTCATTTCAAAGATTAAATACCTATGTAATAGGATATAAGATAGCAAAATTTCTTTATGAAAAGGACGGATTATTTATTCTGAATAAATGGACATTGGATTATAATTATAAGGAACCGATAAAAAAATATATTGAAGTATGCAGAGAAAGTAATGTAAATTCAGGATTTACGAGAAATATAGAAGAATGGATTTTATATAATATCGTATGAAAGGAGGACGAAAAAATATGTTTAAAATGTTTTTAAAGGAAAAGTGGATTGATATATTTTCACCTGTTAATGGAGAAATCATTTCTCTTGAAAAATTGGAAGGTGACAATTCTGCATTTAATGATATGGGAAAGGGTATAGGAATAATCCCTTCGGACGGGAAAATAGTAGCACCCTTTGATGGAGAAATTGCCAGTATATATAAAAGAAACCATTGTATAATAGTGAGAAATGAAGACGATATAGAGTTAATAATACATATCGGACTTGATACCAATAAATTAAACGGAGAGGGATTTGTAAGACATGTAGAACTTATGGATAAGGTAAAAAAAGGTGACCTTCTTATAGAGGCTGATATTGACAAAATAAAGGAAAAAGGCTTTTCTATTGTTACTCCGGTAATTGTTTCCCATTCAAATAGAATTGAAGAAATAGAAATGTCCGATGGATTTTTAAAAAGAGGGGAAGATGTTATAATGAAGGTAAAAATGAAGAAAAAATAAGGTCGATATAATTATATTTGAAATTAAAATTCAAGTTTTAAAAATATTAAAGAATTGGTGTTGAACAAAATATGATATCAATTGATTTTTTAATTGCTAAGCATTTTTTTAGCTTTATCTAAAATAAAACTAAAAAAATGCTTTTATTGTTAATTTCAAAGCGAAAAAATGAATAAGAAATTGATAATAGGGGGTTTTTAAGAGAAAGTTATAATGTTATACTTTATATTAGAACAGCAGTTTGGAGGTATATATATGATTAAGATAATCCATACCGGAGATTTACATATAGGAGTCCAATTTAAAAATACGAGCTTTGACGGAATACAATCTAAAAAACGAAGGATTGAACTTTGGGAAACCTTTGAAAGGATTCTGAAAAGGGCTGATGAGAATAAGCCGGATTTTCTTATTATCTCCGGGGACCTATTTGAAGAAGATTATTTTACTATGGGAGATATAAAGAGGATAAGAGACGGCTTTAACAGTATCAAAGGAGTAAATGTAGTTATATCTGCAGGAAACCACGATCCCTTAGATGAAAAATCTTTATATAATCTTATACAATGGCCCGAGAATGTATATATTTTTCATAATGAAAAATTGGAGAAAAAGGAATTTAATAGTCTTAATACTGTTATTTGGGGTTATAGTTGGAAGGAGAAGGAAGAAAAAAAGAGATTATTTGATGATTTGGACAACATAGATAAAGATAAAATCAATGTTCTTGTTCTTCACGGGGATATTTTAAATAAGGATTCCCCGTATATGCCCTTGGATATGGGGGAAATAGAAAGCTTAGGGTTTGACTATGTTGCATTGGGACATATACATAAACCACAGTTTCTGAAAGATAGGATTTCCTACTGCGGAAGCCCCGAGCCTTTAGACTTTGGAGAAACGGGAATTCACGGCATAGTTGAGGGAGAAATTGAAAAGGGAAGAGTATCATTGAAACTGATTCCTTTCAGTAAAAGGATATTTGTAAACAAGGAGATAGACGTCTCCCATATTGCCGGATTTTCAGATGTTATACAAGCTATTAAAAATATAGACGATGAAAATTCGAGGCGAAAAAATTTCTACAGATTAACTTTAAAGGGTATAATGGATAGAGACATCAATTTGGATTTGGAAGAAATAAAGGAAATACTTAAAGATGAGTTTTATCATATAGAAATAATAAATTGTACAACTCCGGATTATGATTTGGACAAACTTTTGAAGGAAAACAATAATAATATTATCGGGATTTTTATAAAAGAGATGATGAAAAAAGGCCTTGAAGATCCTATTGTAAAAGACGGACTTTACTTAGGGCTTAAAATACTTCTTAAAGAGAAGATGGGTGAATAAAGATGGTAATAAGAGAATTAAAGATAAATTCCTTCGGAAAATTCAAGAATAAGGAAATTGAATTCAAAGATGGTTTCAATCTTGTATATGGAGAAAATGAATCGGGAAAGACTACTGTACATAAATTTATTGAGGGAATGTTATTTGGATTTTTTAAGCCTTATTCCAAAAAGAAAATATATACTGCAGACCAGAAAAAGTATATCCCCTGGACGAAAGAAGGCTATAACGGAATTATTAAATATTCCTATAATAACAATATGTATAGAGTTGAACGTAACTTTTTAAAGAAACAGGATGAAGTGAAAATATTTGACGATATTACAGGAGAGGATATCACTGATTTTTTTGAATATGATCCTGTATTGAGGCAACATATTCCCATACTTCCTGAGATGAATATTAACAGTATCATATATAAAAATACGGTAAGCATAAGTCAGATGAACAGTAAGATAGAATGCTCCCTGTCGAAGGAAGTAAAGAATAGTTTGATTAATGTAGGAAAAAGTTTAAGTGAAGATATCTCCATTAAAAAAGTAACGGATTTTTTTAATAATGAAATCGACAATATAGGGACTAAAGAAAGAAAGAAAACTTCTCCTTACGGAAAAGCTGTTGAAGAACTGGATGCCTTGTATAAGGAAAAAGATAAGACCGTTAAGGAATTGGAAATCGTCAATGATTTTTTGTGGAGGCTTCAGGGAACGGAAGAAGAAATAAAGAGATTAAAAACTGATAAGGAAAATGCTGAAATAGAGGTAGAAAAGATAAAAAAATTGCAGCTAATAAAAAAGTATAAGGATGCTTCTCTATTAAAGAATAGTATTGAAAATATGGAAACACAAATTGAAAAATTGAAGAAATATGAAGATTTAAATTTCGATGAATATGGTGAAATAGTATCTCTGACAGGAGAAGTTTATAACTTTAAAGAGAAAGTTGATAATTTAAAAAATGAGATAGAAGAAAAAAACATACAGATCAGAGAGGTTGAAAGGAAAATATTAAAATTAAAAGAATTTGAAGATATGGATGAAAATAAAATAAAAAACATTGTTTCTTCTCTTCAGGATTTTTATATTAATAATAAAAAACTTAAGGAATTGAATGAAAAAATAAAGGGAAAGGCAGAACAGAATATATATAATACAGGTGAATACGAAAATATTTTCGAGGATTTGTATAAATATGAAGAATTGGAAGAAAAAAAGAATAAAATTCTTTATGACCAAGATTATTCAAAATCTTTATTTTTAAAAGTCAGGCTGGAGGAAAAGGAAAAACTGATTAAAAAAAGTAATTTATTTTTTATATTACTAATGGTAGCTCTTTTTTCATTTATCGGAATGGGATTTATAAATAAATTCTTATTTATAGGAATTATACCTATTTTTTTATTTATTATATATATTATATCCCGAAAAAAGGAAATTGAAGATTATGTTGTCAACTTGAAGGGACAAATAAATGAGATTAATAATAAAGAAGAAAATAAAGAAGGAGAGATCGGGAAAATAGAAAACGAACTGAAGAACATATTGAGTAAATATGATCTCAAATCTAAAATTGAACTGAAAAAATTATTAAATTCAAATTATGAAAGAGATTTAAATTTAAAGAGCGAGGAAAAAAGTTTAAAGGATATTAAAGATGAAATAATTGAATTAAATAATGTTGTAAAAAAGTTACGGGAAGATTGTAATGATTATTTTATTAAATTCAGTTTGGATGAAAACTGTTCTTTAAATGATATTAAAAATATTGAAATAAATTATGCGGATTATAGAAATTTACTGGATAAGCATAGAAACTATATGGAAGAAAATAACAAATTAAAGGGAAAATATAATTTTTCTATAGAAGAAACAGAAAGGGTATCCAAGAACATAAGAAAATTGCTTAACAAGAATAAATGCAGCTCTCTTGAAGAATTTAAGGAAGGGTTGAATAAGAAAAACGAATATAAAAGTTTAAAAGATAAATTAGAAAATGATAATATACTTTTAAATAATATTTTGAATGAAAATAATTTTGAGCGGTTAAAAGATCAGGTCGGTTCTTTCAAAGAAGATGTAGACTATTTTCATAATGAAGAAAATAAGGATGACCTTATGGACCGTATTAAGAAATTGGATACAAGGATTTCCAAATTATATATTGATAAGACAGTATTTGAATCTAATATAAAGAATGCTTATTCGGGTATAAGACCTTTGGTAGAGATAATTGAGGACATAGAGAGAAAGAAAAATGTTATTGATTATTATGAGAACAAAATTAAGTCTTTAGTCTTAGCAAGGGACACTATAGATAATATTTCAAAGAATATTCATAAGGAATTTGCTCCTCTTTTAAATGAAAGGATAAGTAGCTTAATCAGGATGATTACTGATGAGAGATATAAAGAAGTTAAGATTAGCGAAAATATGGATGTTTCTGTAGAAGATCCGGAAACCGGAATGTTAGTAAATATAGAACAATTAAGTGGAGGAACTATGGATCAGCTTTACTTTGCAACTCGATTTGAGATTATGGATACTATGGAAGAAGAAAAGATACCGTTAATATTAGACGATTCTTTTGTTCAATATGATTATAACAGATTGAAGAATATTTTAAAATTTTTGTCAAAAGATGTTTCCGGCAGACAAATAATTCTTTTTACATGTCATATAAGAGAAAGGGAAATATTAGATGAATTAGGTGTTAAATATAATTATATAAACCTTAGTTAAAGTAATACTTTAACTAAAACAAAACTGTATATTAAGCCATATTATACTTAAAGTTAATCTTTAACTTTAAACCGAGAGGTGATGTAATGATTTATGGGATAGGTGATTTACATTTAGACAATACAAAGACAAAACCCATGGATATATTCGGAAGTTTATGGATAAATCATGAAGAAAAAATATTCTCAAATTGGAAAAAAGTAGTAAGCAATGAGGATGTAGTTTTAATTCCCGGGGATATTTCTTGGGCAATGAACATAGAAGAGGCTTATTTTGATTTAAAAAAGATAGATTTACTTCCGGGCAAAAAGGTAATAACTAAAGGGAATCATGATTATTGGTGGGAAAGTAAAAGAAAATTGAAATCCTTGGAATTGAAAAGCATCTTTTTCCTTCAAAACGAAAGTTTTGATTTTAACAAAGTTTCCATATCCGGAACAAGAGGATGGATTTCAAAGGATTCGGAAGGGTTCGATTCCCATGATGAAAAAATTTTTTCCAGGGAATTAAATAGGTTAAATCTTTCTCTTTCTCAGAAAAAAGAAAATATTGACAAGAGAATTGTAATGCTTCATTATCCTCCTTTCAATATGGATTTAACTCCTAACGAATTTGTCAGTCTCATGAAAGAAAAAAAAGTGGATTTATGCATATATGGCCATCTTCACGGAGAAGGACACAGATATGTTGTTGAAGGATTAATTGAGGGTATAGAGTTTCTATGTGTTTCAAGTGATTATTTGAATTTTTGTCCCAAGAAATTAATGTAATTAAATAGGAGGAACATTTATGAGTAAGGAATTAGAAGTAAAAATATTAGATATAGATTCAAAGAAAATGGAGGAAAAACTCAAAAATATTGGAGCAAAATTGATAAAAAAAGAATACCAGATTAATATAATAATTGATGGAAAAGACAATTATATTCAACAAAAATTAAACAGTTATTTAAGAATCAGAGAAACTCAAGATTTAATGTCCAATAAGGTAAAAGATACCTTTACTTTAAAACAAAATATTTCTAAAGATGGGATAAGAGAAAATATTGAAACCGATGTAGACATCGATAATAAGGAAAAACTTATATATATACTAAAAACTTTAGGGCTTAATGTAATACATGAAGGAAAGAAAAAAAGAATTTCTTATATGTATGGGAAAGTCAGATTCGATATAGATACGTGGGATAAAGACACATATCCTTATCCTTATATGGAAATAGAAGTTGAGAAGAAAGAAGATTTGAAAAAAATATTAGAACTATTGGGAATAGATAGAAATAAGATAAGCACAAAATCGATTGCTGAATTAAGGGAGGATTTAAGGATTAATTTGTAACCAAAATTTTTTTTAGGCATAGAATAAGTATTATAGGTTTATACATAAAGGGGGGATTGTGATGTTTAGCGATCTGTTTAAAGGAGGAAACAACAATTTTATATTGCTCTTTCTGTTTATAATACTTATTTTTGGATTTTCTGGTTCATTCGGTTTGAATACGGATTCTGAAGGAGGAGGAATATTAGGAAATATATTAGGAAATATATTAGGCGGAATTGATGAGACATGGATATTTTTAATCTTCTTAATAATTCTTTTCTGTAATTTTTAGCAATTTGTCTTTACAAAAGAGACATATTATAGTATGATAATTATGGTGATAATGATAATCAATATTATAATATGAAAGGAAGCGATTTATAAATGAAAAAATTAAGTATAATATATTGGAGCGGTACGGGGAATACAGAAGAGATGGCAAATATTATATATGAGAGTGCGAAAGAACAAGGAGCCGAAGTTATACTTAAGTTTGTAAATGAGGCAGCTTTAGAAGATATATCAGAATCCGATGTAACGGCTTTAGGGTGTCCTGCCATGGGAGATGAAGTATTGGAAGAAAGCGAAATGGAACCATTTATAGAATCCATTGAAGATAAAATCAGCGGTAAGAAATTAGCTTTATTTGGTTCTTATGGATGGGGAGACGGAAAATGGATGATAGATTGGGAAGAAAGAATGAGTTCCAAGGGAGCTAATATAATACATGATGCCTTAATAATTAATGGAAAACCGGAATCTGATGAAGATACAAATCTTTGCAGAGAATTTGGAAAATCATTAGTTAAGTAAAGCCATTTTTATTAATGATAATTTTAATAAACCCCTTATACCAACATCAGAATTTTAATTATTCTGATGTTGTTTTATTTGTATTATTTAATTTTTTCTCTGTTTCTCAATAGAAATTTTATACAGTACAGCCCTGATAAACCTATTAATCCATATATTAATCGGCTCAATATATTGGAAGAACCTCCAAATATGGTAGCTATAAAGTCAAACCTGAATATTGCTATGATACCCCAATTTATAGCACCAATTATTACTAATATTAGAGCAAATGCATCCATAAAATACCTCCCTTTAAAGTTTATTGTTTATATTATTGCAATATATTAAGATTAGTATTCTTAGTAACAGACAAAAATATTTATTATAATTTTTGTTCTTAATAAATAAGGATTTTTTACATATTTTATTGGAATAATAATAATAACTATCTATCAATAAATAAAAGAGGAAGGTGACAATATTGAAATATAATCAGAGATGGTCTTTGATTTTTATTTTTTTAATGATTCTTACCGGATGCAATTCAAATATTTCGGAAAAACCCAATACGGATAAAGGAACAGAAAAAGAAAATCCCGAAGAGGGTTATTATAATTTTGTTGAGAGAGATATAAATTCGATTAGCATTAATGAAGAAAATAAAATTACCGATAAAATGAGTAAGAGCAATAGAAAAATTTTATCTATGGCGGATTCCAAGAACTTAAATACAAACAATAATTTTGTTCTTTTAAGAACTTTTAATACTCAACTGCCCCAAGGATTAGCGTTGAATTTAAGTTATAAAAAACACTTAATGCCCTATGATTATTTTTTAACTACCAAAGATAATGTGAAAGTATATAATATGCCTTCTGTTGATGGAAATGTAGTGGGAGAATTTAATAGTTTGGAAAAAATAAATCTGTTAAGTGAGGTTAAGGGCGAATATATAGAGAGCACAAAATCTCAAAAATGGTATGCAGTGACATGGGAAGATAATGATTTGGGTATTTTGTACGGTTTTGTTCCTAATGGTTCGGGAGAGATAAGGAGTTTTAAATTTGATACCATGTTTTCAAATTTAAAAAAATTAGAGGATGAATTAAATAAAGGAAAATATGGATATATTTCTAATTATCGCGATGCTAACGGTTCGCCTCCCCTTATAAATAACAAAGGAATCGACAAATATGGAGTTCAGGCTTATCAAAGTGCTCCCGCATATTCTGATTTAAACAATAAAAAAGAATTCAGATATTTTCCCGATGGAATGATAGTATTTGTTCAAGGAGATGTTAAAGGGTACTACAAGGTTAAGGCTTTAGGATATGAAGGGACGTATTGGATTCCCAAAGAGTATGTATCCTTTGATAACAATATTGATAAACTTACCAAAGCGGTGGTTGTTGATGTAACCAATCAAAACCAAGCAGTATTTGAAAAAATATCGGGAAGCTGGAATATGGTTTCTTATAATTTGGCAACTACGGGAGTAAGAAGTGAAAAGATGTTTGAAACTCCTATAGGAAATTTTAAAGTCCAAGAAAAGAAGGACAAATTTGAGTATTTAAATGATGCCACCGGAGAAATAGCGGGATATGCTCCTTATGCCATAAGATTCAGTCAAGGGGGATATATTCATGGAATTCCTGTAGAATATGTAAAAAAAGACGGAGAAAAAATCGATCCGGGTATGAAGGAGGAATTAGCTACCTTGGGAACATTTCCGAGATCCCATAAATGTGTGAGGAATTATACAAGCCACGCTAAATTTTTATATAACTGGGTAAGTCCAAATGATACGTCAGTAATAGTATTTAAATAAATATTTTGAGAATAAAATACAGTTGTGATATTATAAAAATAAGGAAAAAAGAGAGAATAGGGGGTAATATTTTGAAAAATAGTAAAATTTTATTGCTGGAAATTGTGAAAATAGCAACTGTAATAGGTTTTATGGTTTTATTCGGGAAAGAGGGCAACTGGATATATGTTGCAGGAGCAATTATAATTATTGTATTTGATTTAATAATTAAAAGATTATTTAAGAGTTCAAAACAGGTTGATGAATTAAAAACCGGTATTAAAGAAGTAGCTGAAGGAAATTTATCTAAAAAGTTCAGTGCTAAAGATGTGGAATTCAAGGAAATAGCGGATAACCTAAATAAAATTATGCAGGATTATCGATCAGCTTTGGCACAAATACTTTATAATTCGGAACAGACTTCTAATGTAACAAAAAAATTAGCTTCTGCAACGGAAGATACCAATAAGGCTTTGGAAGACATCGCGAAATCCGTAGAACACATGGTGGGAGGGGCTTCCCAACAAGAAAATATGATCGAGTCTGTAATTAAAGAGACAAAAAATTTAGAAGAGATTTCAAATGATACATCTAATGAAAATGTCAAAATTCATGAGCAGTGGGAAAAGACCAATAAGGATTTTGATGAAAGCAAACATAATTTGGAGGATTTAGCTGACGGAATGGTCAGCAGGACTTCCAATAATAGAAATGTATTGGACAAAGCAAAAGAAATGTCCCAAAATATTAAAGAAATAAATAACATAGTAGGGTTGGTAAGAGGAATTTCAGAACAAACAAATATGCTTGCATTAAATGCGGCTATTGAAGCTGCCAGAGCAGGTGAATATGGGAAAGGTTTTTCAGTGGTAGCAGATGAAGTCAGAAAATTAGCAGAGGAAACAAAGAAGGCCACAGATAATATAGACAACATGATAATGAAGTTTGGAAATGAAATAAGCTTTTTTCTAAATAATTTGGAAGAAAGCATTAATAAAGAATTATTGGATACGGAAAAAGTCCAAAGTACTAAGTCCTCTTTTGAAAAAATGACTAAATCTTTGTCAGAGGTTGATATTGTTATAAATAATACCAAAAATAAGATGGAGACTCAGAAAGATGTTCTTAAAAAAGTATTGGATAGCTTAACGGAAGTATTTCAGATATCTCAGGAAACGGCAGCCGGTACTGAGGAAATTTCCGCTTCTGTTGAAGAACAAAGTGCCATAATGGCGGAGATTTCTCGTGATGCAAGTGCCTTGGATTCAAGAAATGAAGAATCGAAGAATATATTGCAATCCAGTTCGAAAATCAAGATTGAAAAAAATAAATTAGATAACATTATAAATAATAACAAAAAAATAATAACTGAGTTGGCCGGCAGAGATGAAATAAGGCAGGTTAAAGATAATTGCAAAGGTGTGTTTAAAGAATTTTTAAAGAAATATCCCGGCATCGATGCCATATACTTTTATGATATAAATGGAAAATTGCTTGCAGACAGTGAGGAAGGAATGGATTATATAGATCCTTCAGACAGGCCTTGGTTTCAAGAAGCCATTAAAGGAGAAGTTTATGTTTCCGATCTTTACCTGGGCATAGATTGTAAGAAGGTAATAGTTACAGCTTCATCTCCTGTTTATAATCTACAGAACGAAATTGTAGGAATAATAGGTCTTGACTCCATAATAGAAAGTTAAAACAGACTAATATAAAATATATAAATTTAAAGTTGATAAAAAGTCTTCTGTTTAATATCTGAATAGAGGACTTTTTGTTTTTTAAAAAGTTTTTAAAAATTATTAAAAAAGTTTTTAAATAGTATGGCATATTTATATAAATGTGCTATAATATATATTATAAATGCTAAGGGAGGTATTAAGATCCATGACATACAAATATATAAAATGGTTTGACGAAATCAGTAAAGAAGATATACCTATAGTAGGGGGAAAGGGAGCAAATTTAGGAGAACTGACACAAAAGGGAGTAAGCGTACCGCCCGGGTTTTGTATTACTGCAAAAGCATATAGTGATTTTATATCGAAGGAAGAATTGGGAGATAAAATTAGAAGAAAGATAGAAGGATTAGATATAGAGGATTCAGCGAAGCTACAGATGAGAAGTTTGGAAATAAGGGATATTATTAATAATTCTCCTATGCCAAATGAAATAAAAGAGGAAATAGAAAGAGCATATAAAGAATTTAGTATAAAAACGAGAATTGAAAATCCATTTGTTGCTGTCAGAAGTTCTGCAACGGCCGAAGATTTACCTGAAGCTTCTTTTGCAGGTCAACAGGATACATACCTGCATATCAGCCGTATAGATGAAGTATTAAGGTACACCAGAAAATGCTGGGCATCTCTTTGGACAGCAAGAGCAATTTATTATAGAGAGAAACAAAATTTTGATCATTTTCAGGTTTCATTAAGTGTAGTCATTCAGAAGATGATTAACAGCGAAAAATCTGGGGTAATGTTTACGGCTAATCCCATAACAAATGATGTTAATCAGTTAATGATAAATGCCAGTTGGGGTTTGGGGGAAGCTGTTGTGTCGGGAACTGTTAGTCCGGATGAATATATTCTTGATAAATGCAATAAAAAAGTAGTCGAGAAGCATATTTCCGAAAAGGTTGTAATGGTAGTTAAAAACGAGGAAGATATCGGAACGGTGGAAGTAAGGGTATCGGACTTTTTAGGATATGATTTTATCAATAAGCAGTGTCTGACAGAAGAAGAAATAGATGAATTGGCCGAATATGGCATAAAAATTGAAAATATCTATGAAAATTATGAAGATATCGAGTGGGGATTCGATAAGGATACAAAGAAATTATATATATTGCAGGCGAGACCTATTACTACATTAAAAAATAGAGTAAAGAAAGAGGTGAATTCTATGGGAGAAAAGAAAGAATTAAATGTACTTACTAAAGGATTATCGGCTTCGCCGGGAATTGCATGCGGAAATGTAAAGAATATTTCAAATATCAGCGAGATTTCAAGAATAGAAGATGGGGATGTTATTGTAACGGTGATGACTAATCCGGATATGGTCCCAGCCATGAGAAGAGCCCGTGCAGTAGTTACCGACGAGGGAGGAAGAACGTGCCATGCGGCAATTGTTTCAAGGGAATTGGGAATTCCATGTATAGTGGGAACTAAAACCGCTACCGAAACTCTTAAGGAAGGAATGAGTATAACGGTAGATGCAACAAGGGGAGTAGTATATGAAGGAAAGGTATTTAAGAAGGAAAAAGAAGACACAGGGAAATCAGATATATCTTCCCAAAATCCCGCGGCATTAGACAATTTAGTATATCAATTGTCTCCTATTACGGCAACTAAAATATATATGAATTTGGGAGAACCTTCAATTATAAATAGATATAAAGAATTACCTTTCGATGGGATTGGACTTATGAGAACCGAATTTATATTTACTAATATGATAGGAGCCCATCCTATGTATTTGGTTAAGACAAATCAAGGTAAAGTACTTATAGATAAGATGTCGGAAGGAATAACTACGGTTGCTCAAGCAATATATCCGAAGCCTATTGTTGTGAGACTTAGTGATTTCAGGACTAACGAGTTCAGGGGTTTAAAAGGCGGAGATGAAGTAGAACCCGTTGAAAATAACCCCATGATAGGATGGAGAGGCGTATCACGATATATATCTCCTGAATACGAGGAAGGTTTTAGACTTGAATGTAGGGCACTTAAGAAGGTAAGGGAGGAATACGGACTTACTAATGTTTGGGCGATGCTTCCATTTGTAAGGACTACTTGGGAACTGGTAAAGGTTAAGGAAATAATGGCATCGGAAGGACTGGTACAAGGAAATAATTTTAAATTGTGGATAATGGCAGAAGTTCCTTCCGTAGTATTTGAAGCAGAAGAGTTTGCTCAATTGGTTGATGGTTTCAGTATAGGAAGTAACGACCTTACTCAATTGATAATGGGAGCAGACAGGGATTCCGGGATATTAAATAATATGGGTTATTTTGATGAAAGAAATGAAGCAGTAAAGAAAGCAATATCCATATTAATTAAAGCTACACATAAATACGGAAAGACTATTTCCATATGCGGCCAAGGGCCGTCCCAATATCCTGAATTCGCAGAATTCTTAGTTCAAGAGGGAATTGACAGTATGAGCGTCAATCCTGATACGGTCAATTATACCAGAAGGTTGGTTGCCTCTGTTGAACAGAGAATTATACTTAAGCAAGCAAGAAAATTAAAATAGACAGATAGACCCTATTATAGGCTGATATTTTGGTAGAATATCAGCCTACTTTTTATTTTCTTCCACCCATTTTTTGGCTTCTATAACTCCTCTGAGACTTGGTATGGATACTTTAGATTCAGGTTTTAATTTTTCCGTATCGTCATAAGCATTCATACTTTGAGGTTCAATGGGCATATCGGGTTTTTTAACCTTTGTTTTTTTCTTTTTCATATTTTCACCTCTTCCATTACTTATTATTTACATATCAGAAAATAAAATTCCGGGATAAACTTATTTTTTAAAAGAATCATTTATGGTAGACTAATAGGTGAATTCGAATTATAAGGGGGATGAAGATATGGACTTCAAGGAATTAGATAGGGAAATTGAATTTATTGTAGAACTGGACAAGATGAAGAGCATATTCAGACAGACGAGTCTTATAAACGGTACAAGGAGAGAAAATGATGCGGAACACTCTTGGCATTTAGCATTGATGACTATGATATTATCGGAATATGCCGATAACAAGATTGATGAATTTAAGGTAATAAAGATGGTGGTGATCCATGATTTGGTCGAAATATACGCAGGAGATACATTTTGTTATGATGAGAAAGGAAATATGGATAAAAAAGAAAGAGAACTTAAAGCAGCGGAGAAAATATTCGGAATGATTCCGGGGAAGAAAGGAGAAGAATTGAGGTCCCTTTGGGAGGAATTTGAGGCAATGAAAACGGATGAAGCCTTATTTGCAGCTTCCATGGACAGACTTCAACCCTTTATAATGAATTATAATTCTTCGGGAGGAACATGGAAAAAATTTAATATTTCAAAAAAACAGATACTTAATAGAATTGCCCCGTTGAAAAGAAGTTCAAAAGTGCTTAATGATTATGCGGAGAGACTAATTGAAGATTCTTTCAAGAAAGGATATATAACTAAAGAATAAGAACTATATTTTATTTGTCAAATTCAAATTTGTATGATATTTCTGCTTGCGATTAAGAAAGTAAGGTATGTTGGTGTAATCTGAAAGCTAATAGTATTATACAGCAGTGATTATCAATAGAAATAAGTAATAACGCTTTGTTTTCAAAAGCTGCTATAAATAAGAAAAGGAGACATTAGTATGAAAACAATTAGACTGGTTCAGGAAACAGATGCCGCAGAAATTCTGGCAATATATGAGTTCTACATTAAAGAAACAGCTATTACTTTTGAATGTGAGACTCCTTCCTTAGATGAATTTAGAAATCGCATAAAGGAAATATCATCCGAATATCCTTATATAGTCTGCTTGTCGGATAAAAAAATTATTGGATACGCATATGCGCACAGACAAATGGAGCGGGCTGCGTATCAATGGAATGCAGAGTTGTCTGTGTACATTGATAAAAACTGTTTGCGCTGCGGAGTGGGCAAAGCACTTTACAATACCTTGATTGAGATATTGCAGATGCAAAATGTGCGCAACGTATATGGGGGCATTACATCTCCTAACGAAAATAGCAAAAAATTGCATGAACACCTCGGATTTAAAAAATTAGGTGTATACCACAACACAGGATATAAGTGCGGCGCATGGCATGATGTTGCATGGTTTGAAAAGACTATTGGAAATTACGATCTTGACCCTAAACCATTCTTATCAATTCGAGAAATTGACAAGAAAACAATTATGGAAATATTGAATCGTCATAATGAATTGCTTAATTCCATGTTAGCAGAATAACATGGGGCAATGTTGACAATCTCAGATAATTCAGTATAGCCTGCAAAAAAATGCGCCTTAGCGCATTTTTTTGTTATGGAACTATATATGCAATTGGTAATTGTGTATTTTTCAAAGTTCTAAAATGCAGGGATTACTCCGCCATTATATTTTTCTTCAATGAATTTTTTTACCTTTTCGCTTTGGAGAGCTTTTATTAATTTCTGGAATTTTTCTTGGTTTTCTTCTCCGCCTCTTACAGCAACTATATTAGCATAAGGGGAGCTTTTATCTTCAAGTATTAAAGCATTTTTCGTAGGAACAAGATTAGCTTCAAGGGCATAATTTCCGTTGATTACAGCACCATCTACATCTCCGAGTACTCTTGGCAATTGAGCGGCTTCCAATGCCTCAAATTTTAAGTTCTTTGGATTTTCTGCGATATCATTTTCTGTAGACAAAATATTATCCGGATCTTTTAATTTTATTATTCCGTTTTCCTGAAGAAGCAGAAGTGCTCTTCCTCCGTTTGTAGGATCATTTGGAATCGCAATGGTACTTCCGTTGGGAATTTCATCTATGGATTTGTATTTTTTGGAATATAATCCCATGGGTTCAATATGAACAGCACCTATAGATACGATATTTATATTTTGCTTTTCTTTAAATTCGTTCATATAAGGGAGATGTTGAAAGAAATTAGCATCGATTTCTTTGTCGGCTAAGGCCGTATTTGGCTTTACATAGTCGGTAAATTCAATTACTTCGAGTTTAATTCCCTCTTTTTCTAAATCATCTTTAATCAAATCTACAATTGCTTTGTGAGGTTCGGGAGAAACTCCGATTTTTATTACATTTTCTGCACTTTCTTTTTTCCCGCACCCGGTGAGCAAAGTAAAAATTAAAATGGCAATTAATATTAAACTGAATTTTTTCATTATAATTCCTCCTTATTTTTTATTTAATTTGTGAGCCAATTTATTGCCAAATAGCTGTATTCCCTGAACCAGAATAATAATTATTATTACGGAAACTACCATTATGTCGGTTTGAAATCCATAGAGCCCATATCTTATGGCCAGATTTCCCAAACCACCTCCTCCGATAGCTCCTGCCATAGCAGAATAGCCGATTAAATTGATAACAGTTAGGGTAATTCCTGACACTAAGGAAGGCATAGCTTCGGGAATCAATACTTTAAATATGATTTGTCTGACTGTAGCTCCCATGGCTAAACTTGCTTCCACGACTCCTTTATCTACCTTTTTTAATGCCTCTTCTATTACTCTTGCAACGAATGGAGCGGCAGAAATGGAAAGAGGGACAATTGTAGCAGTCGTTCCGATGGTCGTTCCCACAATAATTCTGGATACGGGAAAAACGAGGATCATGAGTATGATAAAAGGAAAGGATCTTAGAATATTGATTATTCCTTCCAGAATCTGATTTAACATAAGCTTCTCCCATATTCCGCCTCTTTCGGTAATTGTTAATAATACACCTAAAGGGAATCCTAAAAGGAGAGAAAATATAGTAGAGAAAAATACCATATATATAGTTTCTAAAGTTGCTTCATATACCAGTTGCCCCATTTAAATCACCTCGAAATTGATACCTTGATTATTAAGCCAAGATAGGGACTTTTCTATTTCTTCATTTTCTCCGTCTACTTGAACAATCAAATATCCAACGCTCGTTTTATTTAGATCGTAAATATTTCCGGAAAGTATGTTTACAGAAATATTAAATTTTTTTATCATATCGGATACAACCGGTTTTCTTGCGTTTTCTTTACTAAAGCTTAGTCTTATTAATTTTCCGTGATCAATTTTAGGCAGTGGAACGAATTCATCGGTGTTTATATTCAGGCTGTTTATAAAAGAACGACTAATTTTTGTCTTAGGATGTCTGAATAATTCTTCGACAGTATTTGATTCTATTATTTTACCGTTTTCTATGATAGCGACTCTGTCACAAATATCCTTAACCACTTCCATTTGATGAGTAATCATGATTATGGTGACATTGAATTCATCTCTTATTTTTTTTAGCAA
The DNA here is from genome assembly GCF_004103715.1 of Acidilutibacter cellobiosedens. Classification (NCBI taxonomy): domain Bacteria; kingdom Bacillati; phylum Bacillota; class Tissierellia; order Tissierellales; family Acidilutibacteraceae; genus Acidilutibacter; species Acidilutibacter cellobiosedens. The sequence continues at coordinate 1,396,203 of NZ_CP035282.1, forward strand.
TGCCAAAATCGATTTGGTGGTTATCGGATCCAATGCGGAAGTACCTTCATCACTGAGGAGTACTTTAGGGTTATTTGCTAATGCTCTTCCTACTGCTACTCTTTGTTTTTGACCCCCGCTTAACTGGGCTGGATAGGAATTTATTTTATCTTCTAATTCAACATATTTCACGAGTTCTTTTGTTCTTTTATCTATGTCTTTTTTATCCATTTTTTCCAATCGCAATGGAAAGGCTATATTATCGTATACATTTTTTGAGGAAAGAAGGTTAAAGCTCTGAAATATCATTCCTATTCCCTTTCTTTCTTCTCTCAGTTCATTTTTATTCAAATTTGTGATATTCACATTATCAATTATTATTTTTCCGCTGTCAGGTTCTTCAAGACGATTTATACATCTGATAAGAGTTGATTTACCTGCACCGCTCAACCCTATTATTCCAAATATCTCACCTTTTTCTATGTTTAAATTTATATTTTTTAAAGCAATAATTTTTTTATTATCTTGTATATAAGTTTTTGATAAGTTTTCAATGGTAATCAACAAATTCACCCCTTTAAAGAATTACTCTGTGAAGTAATAAAGACAATAAAATACCTCTCTCAATGATTTAAGGTTTTTTAAATAAAAAAACCTCTTTTCGGAAGAAAGAGGACTATATCCCCTCTCATCTCTCGGCAAGTATTACCGTAGGAATTGGCACCTTGTATTTACACAGGTTGCCGGGTTTCATCGGGCCAGTCCCTCCACCTCTCTAGATAAGAGTTTAAACTTACTATTAATTTGTATAATAAATATTCTAATAGTAATTTAAGTTTTTGTCAATATTTTTTAAAAATTAAAAACTATGTTTCCATTAAAAATTTTTTTATAATATTTTATTATAGTTAAAGTATTTTTCTATGAATAAAAAACTATTCTAAAATCTTAAATGAATAATAGACAAACTAAAGACACAAAATATTTAAGGAACAAAATATTTTGTGGAAAGGAGAAATTTTATGGCGCTTAAAAATACTGTTAATTTAGGAAATATTAATCAAAGTGAACTTCAAAGCATAAGGGAAATTGCAAGTTGTCATCAAACGATGGCTGCCAAATTTGATCTATACTCTAATCAATGTCACGATGCTCAGCTTAAACAGATGTTTAAGCAGTCCGGGCAAGATGCTCAAACTACCGCATCTAATTTAACAAATTCACTATAAAAATTAAGGAGGGATAATATGCAAGAAAAAGATATGGTAAGTGATGTTTTGACAGGAACGAAAGCCAGTATAGAATCTTATACCAAAGCTATAACGGAATGTTCCAATCAGCAATTGAGGAGCACATTGCAGCAACTTAGAAATGAAGCGGAACAATTTCAATATCAGTTATTCCAAATAGCAGAAAAAAAAGGATACTATAATCCGGCTCCTCCTGCTGATCAAAAATCTATTCAGACTGTTAAAACCGGCCTTTCATCTGGAATGTCCGGGACTTCAGGAATGAATATGCATTAAATCCAAATAGGAGAATATACTTTTTTGAAATCCCTTGAAATGAGATAATATTTCATTTCAAGGGATTTTTAGAATGGAAACAATTGATTAGATATTTCTAATGTATTGAATATAAAATACACTTGAGTTAAAATATATTAGGATGTCTTCAACATTTGAAGCATGAGACTTAAATAAATTTGCAGGAGGGTCAAGGCAATGGATTTATTGTTAACTATTTTTGACATGGACGGATTGATGTTTGATACAGAAAGAATATCATACGAAGCTTGGAAGGTAGCAGCTGAAAAGTATAAATTTGAGATAAGTTCAGAAACATATGAAGGGCTTATATGTAAAACAGAAGAAGATCTATTAAAAGAACTGAGATACATATATGGGGAAGCTGCTCCTATAAATGAATGGAGAAATTATATGAAGAAGGTAAGAGGAGAGATTATAGATAAGAATAAGACCGTCCGTAAAAAGAAAGGGCTGGATTCTCTGATAAATTTTTTAAGGAATAAAGATATTAAAATTGCTGTGGCATCTTCAAGTTATCGGAAAACTGTAGAAAAATATTTAAAACTTGAAAATTTGACGGACCATATAGATATAATTGTTTCCGGAGACGAGGTTTTAAACGGTAAACCGAATCCCGAAATATTACTAAAGGCTTGTAGCAAAGCCAATGTGGATACTTCAAAAGCGTTAGTTTTGGAAGATTCTTTACCGGGGATAAAAGCTGCAAAAAATGCAGGGATTAATGTTTTTCTTGTTCCCGATATGGTAAGAAACAAAGAAATTGAATCTTCAGCAGACAAGGTATTTAATAGTTTGGAAGAAGTTCGAATATATTTATCTTCTGTATTATAAAAATTAGAAAAATGGATATATAAAACAAAAAATATTTTTCTTGAAAGATTAATTATTCTATGTTAGAATATATGTAATTGCACGAGTGACGGAATTGGCATACGTATACGATTCAGGTTCGTAGTTTTGAGGGTTCGAGTCCCTCCTTGTGCACCATAAAAATACCTTTAAATTGATCCTGAGAGATCAAAAAGGAAAGTATAGGCAAGCTAAGCTGTGCCTTCCTTTTGAGGAAGGTTTTTTTATGTCCTTTTCATTTAAAATAGTCCAGTGAGGCTAAAAAGGAGGGAATATAAAATGCTTAAAGGAAGACATTTGATTGATCCATTGGATTTTTCGGTAGAAGAATTGGATGAAATTTTTTCTTTTGCCGAAGAAATAATTGCTGAGCCGAAAAGATACAGCAGTTTATGTAATGGAAAAATATTGGCTACATTATTTTATGAGCCCAGTACAAGAACAAGATTTAGTTTTGAAGCGGCTATGCTTCGACTTGGAGGAAATGTTATAGGCTTTTCCGAACCTAATTCAAGTTCCGTTTCCAAAGGGGAAAGTATCCCAGATACTATCAGAACAGTAGGTTCTTATGCGGATATTATAGCCATGAGACATCCGAAAGAAGGAGCACAAAAATATGTTTCCCATTACTCGCCTGTTCCTATCATTAATGCAGGTGATGGAGGGCATCAACATCCTACCCAAACTTTAACAGATCTTTTAACAATCCGAAAAGAAAAAGGTTCATTCGATAATTTAATTATTGGAATATGCGGTGATTTAAAATTTGGCAGAACAACTCATTCTCTTATAAAAGCCATGTCAAGATATAAAAATGTATCTTTTGTTCTCATTTCTCCTCAAGAATTAAAAATTCCCGATTATATTAAAACTGAAATATTGGATAGTAAATGTATAAAATATTTAGAGGTTGAAAAATTAGAAGATGTTATAGGAGATTTGGACATATTGTATATGACCAGAGTACAAAGAGAAAGATTTTTTAATGAAGCTGATTATATAAGACTTAAAGATAGTTATATATTAGATAAGAAAAAGTTGGACCTGTCGAAAAAGGATCTGAAAGTACTTCATCCTTTACCGAGAGTCAATGAGATAAGTATTGAAGTAGATGATGATCCTAAAGCGTGCTATTTCAGACAGGTGAAAAATGGGATGTTTGTTCGTATGGCTCTTATGGCCAAATTATTGGGGGTGGTATAATAATGCTTTATATTGATAGTATCACTAAAGGTATAGTTATTGATCATATAAAGGTAGGATGTGGATTTAAAATATTCAATTATCTCGGTTTGGATAAAATCCATTCCACAGTAGCCCTTATAATGAATGCTCCAAGTAAGAAATATGGTAGGAAAGATATAATTAAAATTGAAAATGATATAGATATAGATTTAAACTTATTGGGTTTTATTGATCCCAATATTACCATAAATATTATAGAAAATGAGAAAATAAAAGAAAAGACCAGGCTCTCTCTTCCTTCCAAGATAGAAAATGTGATTAAGTGTAAAAATCCAAGGTGTGTTACTTCAACGGAAAGAGATATTAAACATGTCTTTGTCCTGGTGGATAAAGAAAAGGGAATATATAAATGTCAATACTGCGATCAGATATATACAGGAGACATTTAAATGGATATTTTAGTCAAAAACGGAAGAGTGGTAGACGGCTTTAAAGAATTTACAGGAGATGTGTATATTAAAGGTGGGAAAATAGAGGATTTCGGCACGAACTTAAATTATAATTGTAAAAAAATTGATGCCGGTGATTTATGTGTGATGCCTTCTTTTGTGGATATGCATGATCATTTCAGGGATCCCGGATTTACTTTCAAAGAAGATATTTATACCGGAAGTAAAGCAGCCCTAAGAGGAGGATATACCTTTGTAAATTTAATGGGAAATACCAACCCTGTGTGCAGTAATATGGAAATAGTTGATTATGTATTGAATAAATCAAAGAAGTTTGACTTAGTTGACGTTCATCAGGTGGTTTCCATTACAAAAAATTTTGACGGCGAAACTTTAGAACATCTTGATACCTTGGACAAAAGAGTCAAATTTATTTCCGATGATGGGAAAGGAGTAGTAAGAAATGACATTATGTATAAGGCTTTTCTAAAGGCAAAGGAAAAAGGACTTGTAATAATATCCCATGCAGAAGATGAGAATTTAACTCCTATGGATAACAGACTTTCAGAAAACCTTATGACCATAAGGGATATTTCTCTTGCAAAATTTTCAGGAGGAAGGCTTCATCTTGCCCATGTGAGTACTAAAGAAGCGTTGGAAGAGATAATAAAAGCCAAAAAGGAAGGTGTCGGAGTTACCTGTGAGGTGACTCCTCACCACTTGGCTCTTTATGACAATGATTATAAAGTTAATCCTCCTATCAGGGAAAAAGAGGATGCAGATAACCTTATATGTGGACTAAAGAACGGCGGGATAGATGCAATAGCTACAGATCATGCTCCTCATAGTAAGGAAGATAAGATAAATGGGGCCTGCGGAATTTCCGGATTGGAATCCGCCTTTTCCGTATGCTATACTGTCTTGGTTAAAAGAGGTTATATAAAATTAAGTCAATTATCTCGGTTGATGTCTTTCAGACCCGGAGAATTGATGGGAATTAGAAAAGGAAAGATAGAAGTTGGATATGACGGGGATTTAGTGCTGGTTGATTTAAACAAAAAAAGGAGGATTGACGGAAGTAAATTCTTGTCCAAAGGAAAGAATACTCCTTTTGATGGAATGGAGTTTTACGGAGATGTAATAGGAACTGTTAAAAATGGAGAAATAAAATATGATGGGGGTTTGACCATTGATTATTGACAGACTTTATGAGGAAGTTAATAAGAAAGGAAGCATATGCCTTGGCCTTGATACGGATATTTCTTATATACCTGATAAATTAAAGAAAAAATATGATTCTGTTTCCGAATTGTTATTTCAATTTAACAGAACAGTAATAGACGAAACTTTGGATCTGGTCCCAATATATAAAGTGCAGATAGCTTTTTATGAGGCCTACGGGATAGAAGGAATGAAGGCTTATAGGGATACCTTAAGATATATAAGAAATAATAAATCCATGGTAATCGGAGATGTAAAAAGAGGAGATATATCTTCTACGGGGAAGATGTATGCTAAAGCTCATTTCAGCGGAGATTTTGAATGCGATTTTATCACTGTCAATCCTTATATGGGAATGGATAGCATAGAACCTTACTTGGAATATGTACAAGAGGCAAACAAGGGATTATTCGTTCTCTTAAGAACTTCGAATAAAGGAGCCGAAGATATTCAATATCTCAATGTGAAAGGATATAAGGTATATAACTGGGTGGGAGACAAAATAAAAGAAATTGCCGGAAATTATATGGGAAGATGCGGATATAGTTCAGTGGGAGTTGTAGTAGGTGCAACTCATACAGATGAAGGAGCAAATTTAAGAAAGAGATATGAAAATATGTTCTTCCTTATTCCCGGATACGGAGCCCAGGGAGGAAAGGGAAGAGAAGCAGCCTTGTATCTGAAAAACGGAAATGGCGGGATAGTGAATTCTTCAAGAGGAATAATTGCCGATTACAAGAATTATGAAGATGGGGAAGAAAGATTCGAATATTATGTCAGACAGGCGGTCCTTTTAATGAAGGAGGATATCCGAAATGGCTAAGGAATATGTAATAGGGAAAATAGAGGAGAACATAAGAATAGAGGATGGAGTATATGAACTTTCCGTTGGAGGTAATTTCTCGGGAAATCCCGGACAGTTTTATATGTTGAGAGGATGGAGGGAAGGACCGTTTTTAAATAGACCTATAAGCATATCCAATATTTATAAAGATAAAATAATATTTTTATATGAATTAAAGGGAAAGGGAACTAAAATATTTTCACAACTGAAAGAAAACGACGAAATAAAATTAATAGGGCCTCTTGGCAGAGGCTTTTCTTTTGAAAAAGATGAAAAAGCTGCTCTTGTCTCCGGAGGAATAGGAGTAGCGCCTTTCGTATATCTTTCAAGAAAAATAATGGGAGATATAGATTTATATGCCGGTTTTAGAAAAAACCCTTACATTATAAAGGATTTAAAAGAGAATATAAATCAAATTTATATTTCTACGGAGGATGGAAGCGTCGGATATAAGGGGCTTGTAACTGGGGTATTTAATCCCGAAAGATATACAAAAGTATATACTTGCGGTCCAATTCCCATGATGAAAGCTGTGGTGGAAATATGCATTGAAAAAAATATTCCGGTAGAAGTGTCCATGGAATCAAGAATGGCCTGCGGTATAGGAGCGTGCTTAGGATGTACCATTGAAACTATCTCAGGAATGAAAATGGTATGCAAGGAAGGCCCTGTTTTTAACGGAAGGGAGGTAGTTTTTGATGCTTAAGACAAAATTATGGGGCATAGAATTTAAGAACCCGGTAATTGCAGCATCAGGAACATTCGGATTCGGAAAGGAATATGAAGATTTTTTTTCTCCGTCGGAATTAGGAGGGATATGTACCAAGGGATTAACATTGAACAGGAGAGAAGGAAATAAAGGCATAAGAATATATGAAACTACCGGAGGACTTTTAAACAGTATCGGAATGCAAAATCCGGGTGTCCATGATTTTATAAAAGAGGATCTTCCGCTAATGGAGAAGTATGGAACGGTGCTGATTGCCAATATTGGCGGAAGTACCATTGACGAATATATAAAATCAGTTCAGATAATAAGTGGTACTTCCATTCCCATAATAGAATTGAATATTTCCTGTCCCAATGTAAAGGAAGGAGGAATGGCTTTTGGACTGAAAGCCGAAATAGCTTATAAAGTAGTTAAGGAAGTAAGGAATGCTACAAATAAGCCATTGATAGTTAAATTATCACCTAACGGAGAAAATATTGTTGATATTGCAGAAAACTGTGTAAAGGCTGGAGCAGACGGTTTGTCCTTGGTAAATACGTTTTCAGGGATGGCGGTAGATATTTATAAGAGAAAACCGGTATTTGATAATATTATAGCAGGTCTTTCAGGACCGTGTATTAAGCCTATATCGTTGAGAATGGTTTATGAAGTTTCTAAAGCAGTAGACGTGCCCATAATAGGAATAGGAGGAATAATGGATTATAAGGACGGCTTAGAATATATAATGGCAGGAGCCTCTCTTATTCAAGTGGGAAGCGGGAATTTTATAAAGCCGAATATTTCTGTTGATATTATTCAGAGGATGGAGATGTTTATGAATGAAAACGGAATAAAAAGTATAGACGAAATAGTAGGAATAATATAAGGAGGATATTATGATAATAGATTTGTTGAAAGAAACAGGTGCTTTACTGGAAGGGCATTTTCTATTGTCTTCAGGAAAACACAGCGGGAAATATATTCAGTGCGCTAAATTACTCATGTATCCGGATAAAGCAGAAATAGCGATAAAAGATATTGTAGAAAAGCTTAAAGAATTAGATTTTGATATGGTTGTAGGACCTGCCATGGGAGGAATAATAGTAAGCTATGAGTTGGGAAGGCAGACGGGTAAACCTGCCATATTTGTAGAAAGAGAAGACGGAAAGATGACATTAAGAAGAGGGTTCTCCATAGAGAAGGGCCAGAAAATACTTATAGCAGAAGATGTGGTGACTACCGGAAAATCATCCTATGAGGCTGCGGAAGTTGTGGAAAGCATGGGAGGAGAAGTAGTCGCAATAGCCTGCTTAGTAGATAGATCCAATGGGAATATAAAATATCCACTATATAGTGGAACAAAAATAAATGTCCAAATTTTTGATCAGGAAGAATGTCCCCTATGTAAAAAAGGGATTCCTTTTGTTAAACCTGGGAGCAGAAAGATAGTAAAATAAAATATCAATGAGCCAAAAAGCTGTTGCAAATTTATTTTGCAACAGCTTTTTGGCTTTTTTCTTAGAATGTAATTATTTGTAGAGAATTTAAAAATACTAAAAGTACTAATATAGGAGTTATATATCTGATAACAAATTGATATAGTTTAAATGAAACGGCTATATTTAAAGTTCCGTTATTAGAAAGTGTTTGATATAAAGTATTTTTATTAACTACATATCCCACGAATAATGCTATTAAAAACCCTCCTAAAGGCATTAATATATTTGACGTAAGAAAATCATAAAAATCAAAAAGATTCCTTGAACCTATCATTGCGTTTCCGAAAAGACTGCCGGGGTGTACCGTTAATATACCCACTATTAATACTATAGAAGAAATAATTATAACTGATTTCGTTCTATTAATTTTTAATTCTTCTGACAGAAAGGCAACAGGTACTTCCAAAAGAGAGATTAATGCGGTAGTAGCTGCAATGGCGGTAAGAAAGAAAAAAGCAATTAATAACAGATTTCCAAAGGGAAGTTTCATGAATATCAATGGAACTGTAGTAAATAAAAGGCCCATTCCGGACCCTTCCGGTTTCATGCCGAAAGAAAATACTACAGGAAATATTGCAATTCCGGCTAATAAAGATACCATTATATCTGAAAGTGCCACTTTAATTGGCGTTCTCATTAAATTGTTATCATTTGTAAAATAGCTGGCATAAGTAATCATAGTGCCCATGCCCAATGAGAGTTTAAAGAATGCAAGACCCATAGCGGTCATTATACTACTGCCGTTTAATTTTGAAAAATCAGGATTAAATAAGAAATTGAGCCCTTCTTTAGATCCCTGAAGAGTTAAGGCACGGATATCACAAATGATCACAAGTATAAACAGGATTGGAAGTAAAGTTTTGGTCACCTTTTCTATCCCTTTTTTTACTCCCGCTATAATAATTAAAGAAACTACAACTAATACAATTAATTGCCAAATCATAGGATTGATTGCACTGTTTCCGGCTCCAGTGGTATTTAAAAAAATAGATTGAGTTGTATTAGCCGCTTTTGTACTCTCTAAAGAAGATAATATATTGAAATCTCCCTTGATTCCCCTGAAAACATAGGAATATACCCACCCTGCTACATCTGTATAAAAAAACATAATAAATAATGATGACAGTATTCCCATATATCCGATACATTTCCAAAAAGGATTTGCCTTGAGTTCTGTGAAAGCTCCTATAGCATTTTTTCTTGTATGTCTTCCTATGAAAAATTCAGAAATCATAACGGGAATTCCCAATAAAAAAACACATATCAAATAAACAAATAAAAAAGCCCCTCCTCCGTTATTTCCGACAAGATAAGGGAATTTCCACATGTTTCCTAAACCTAAAGCTGATCCTAATGTTGCGAAAAATACTGCTATTCCTGACGAAAAATTTTCTCTTTTTGGTTTTTCCACAATATCATTCCTTCCATTTTTTAATTCCGCTGTTATGCTATAAAGAGATAAATTATTAATACTTTATCACAAAATTATTAATAATTCAACGGAAAATTTTATATTTATTAGCTGAATTACTAATACTATTACTGTGTGTGAATATTAAGAATTAGAAGGTGGTTTTGTGATAAGTAAAAAAATTGATGAAAACAAAAAAATATTGGAAGAAGAATTTAACGGAAGCAGTGATTTTTCCATTTATGAATTTAAAAGTAAAAGTGGAAAAGAATTTCTTGTGTCATACATAAATAATTTAGTTGATCCCAGTAGTATAAGCCAATACATCATAAATAATCTTTTAAATTATGAGAATAAATTTGATATTACAGGTGTTGTAGCTGCTTCACGTATAACAGAAATAAGCGATATGAATCAAATTATAGATAAAATATTAAATGGAAATATTGCAATATTTATTGAAGAAAGTACAATTGCTTATACGGTAGAGTTAAAGCAATACGAGCATAGGGCTATAGATGAGCCCAATGCTGAAACCGTAATCAGAGGACCTAAAGAAGGCTTTGTGGAGGATTTAAATATTAATAAATCTATGATTAGAAGAAAAATAAAAAATAAAAATTTAGTATTTGAAGATTTCACATTGGGTGAACAGACAAAGACAAGAATATCCGTTGTTTATATAAAAGGTATTGTAAATATAGGAGTACTTGAAGAAGTAAAAAGAAGGCTGTTTAAAATTAATACTGATAGTATATTGGAATCAGGCATGATAGAAGAATATATAATCGATAATCCTAAAACAATTTATAGTACAATAAGTAATACTCAGAAACCTGATGTTTTGGCAGGAAAGATATTGGAAGGAAGGGTAGCCGTCCTGTGTGACGGAACACCTCATGCTCTTACTATACCTAAGTTGTTTATTGAAAGTATCCAGACATCTGAAGATTATTATCAGAGGCCTTATATAGCGTCTCTTTTAAGAATGGTGCGTTTTTTTTCTCTGTTAGTAAGCATATTGCTTCCGGGAATATATATAGCTTTGCAAACTTTTCATCAGGAGATGATTCCCACCGTATTTTTAATAACTATGTCGGAAAACAGGGAAGGAGTTCCCCTTCCTGCAGTAATAGAGGCTACGATGATGATTTTGATGTTGGAGTTTTTAAAAGAGTCGGGAACAAGACTTCCAAGAGCCGTAGGAAGTGCCGTAAGTATAGTAGGAGCATTGGTATTGGGGCAGGCATCTGTTCAGGCCGGAATAGTAAGTGCTCCAATGGTTATAATAGTTGCAGTAGCGGCCATTGCAGAATTCACTATACCTTCTCAGCGGGAAATAATTATATATTACAGATTATTTATACTTTTTTTGGGAGGATTTATAGGATTATATGGAATTACATGTGGCTTGATAATTTTAGTAGTTCAGGCAGTAACCCAAAAGTCTTTTGGAGTAGATTATGGTTATCCTTTGACCCCTACAAATAAATCCGGTCTTAAAGATTTTTTGGTGAGATTTCCTATGAAATTTTTTAAAGTCAGACCTGAAGCTATTTCTAAACAAAATGTTACGAGAGACAAGTCCAGAGGGAAGAAGTGATCTTATGAAAAGGAGAATACTTCTTGTAATTTTTATATTACCGGTGATAATATTTACCGGTTGCTGGGATCAGAGAGAATTGAATAAAATAGGCATAGTTACAGCTATGGGGATAGATAAGGAAGGAGACGAATTTATTGTAACCGTAGAAGTAATAAAGCCGGAACCCGTAAGGGCAGGGTCAAGTGTTTCAGAGAGTAATGATAGAGTCACTTATACTCAAGGAAGAGGGAAGAGTGTCTTTGATGCTGTCAGGAATATAACACTGAAATTTGATAGAAAAGCTTTTCTTTCTCACAACAGTATTATTATATTTGGAGAAGATTTTGCTAAAGATGGTATAATAAAATATTTAGATCTTATAAATAGGGACCAGGAAACAAGAGAAACTTCATATTTACTGGTTGCCGAGAAGGCTAAATCTTATGAGGTTATGGGAATCAATGCCGGAATAGAAGAAATACCGGGGAGATATATTCAACAGTTAGTTGAAAATGAAGTATATAATGTATCTTCTCTTAAAATGGATTTAGTGGGATACTTAAGGGATTATTATAATGTTGGAAAGCAACCTATTATTGGGAAAATCAGTATATTAAAGAAAGAAAATTTAAATGATAATGGGTCGAAATACGAACTTTCTGTAGAAGGAGCATCTATATTTAATGGAGGGCGCCTTTCCGGATATTTGAATGCAGATGAAACGGAATGTGTTAATTTTATAAAAGGGAATATAGGAAATTCAATAATAACTTTTAATAATCCCGAAAAGGTACCTTCAGATGGCTTAAGTACATCTACTCCCAGGGTTGGAGGAATGCCTAAATCCGTAGGGAAAGATATTAAACAACAGTCGGTATTTGAGATTGAAGAATCAAAAGTAAAGAGAGACGTGGAAATAGTAGATGGGAAGATATTAATGAAAGTAAATATCAAAATAAGAGGGAATCTTGCAGAAGAAAGTGGAGACATTGACATTTCCAAAAGAGAAGTAATTGAAGCCGTTGAAGAAGCTTGTTCCAAACAACTTCAGGAAGATCTAAAGAAAAATTTTGAAACAATACAGAGAAAATATAAATTAGATGTATTTGGGTTTGGCCAACTGTTTCATATAAGGTATCCTGACGAATGGAAGAATGTGAAAGACAACTGGGCTCAAGTATTTTCGGAATCAGACTGTAAAATTGAAGTAGAAACGCATATACATACAACAAACCTTACTAATACCCCTACGGGAAAGGAGAAAGGAAAATAGAATGAAAGAGGAACAGTTAATTTCAAGTTATCAGGCTATTTTACTGATTACTGTATTTAGAATAGTAATTGCTTTTTCATACCTTCCCGCAGTCAATACTCCTCCGGGCAACCAGGACATATGGATAAGTATAATTCTTTCTATACCATGGACAATTGCAATAAGTTTTCCGATTTTATATTTAAGCAATAAATTCAGCAATTTAACTTTGATTGAATATACTGAAAAGATATTGGGAAAGGCTATAGGAAAAATAGTGGGAATAGCTTATGCTGTATTTTTATTGTTTTATGTTATAACGTTTGTTGCAATACTTTCCGAGGTATTGACTTCCACAATATTTCCTCAAACACCTAGTTGGATACTTATACTCATTCTTCTTATTACTTCTTCCTATATATCATTTAAGGGATTAGAGGGGTTAGGAAGAGGAGCAGAAATTTTTGTACCTATTATTTTTTTAGTAATTCTGACTTTTCTTATATTTGGATTTAACCTTTTCGACTTCAATGAACTTCTTCCTATACTTAAGGATTCCACTTTCAGCCAAATAAATATTGGAGCAAGAGATATTGCATTTAAATTTACAGATATAATAATATTGGCAATGTTTGTTCCAAATCTTGAGAATAGGAAAGAATTAAATAAAATATTTATCAGATCCTTGCTTATTTCCATGCTTGTACTGATTATAGTGGTTTTGTGTACCCAGTTGTCTTTAGGTATTGAGCAGACAAAACATGCGGATTTTCCGTTTTTTACCTTCTCACGGCTTATTAATTTATTTGATTTTATTCAGAGAATAGAATCCATATATGTTATGGCCTGGACAGTTGCAAACGTATGGAAGGTTTCAGGATATCTCTATTCTTTGACTATTAATTTAAAACAAACTTTAAATTCTAAAAGTAATGAAGTATATATAATTCCTATGTCAATATTAATATTTATATTATCCACAATATTAAAGAATAATTATTCTGTGGTAGGAGTCAGTCAACCTCTTCAGTTTTTATTATATTTTTCATCAATAGCATTTATGTTTGCAATACCTTGCATTACTTTGATTGTATATTTCTTTAGAAGAAAAAAATTAAGAGAATAAAATTTTTATTGTTGCATAAAAAACGATGATTTCGGAGATTTTTATAGATGAGATGTTTTAAAAAATTAAAGAATAAAATTTTGGAGGTATTTACACATGGTTAACGGTACAGTAAAATGGTTTAATTCAGAGAAAGGATTTGGCTTTATTACAGGTGATGATGGAAATGATGTCTTTGTTCATTTTTCTCAAATAAACAAAGACGGATTTAAAACATTGGAAGAAGGAGAAAGAGTTTCATTTGAAGTTAGTAAAGGAGAAAAAGGTCCTCAAGCCTCAAATGTAACTTCTATCAGATAACTATAAAACCAAATATAAAAGAGGTCCGAAGATTTAATCTTCAGACCCTTTTAAATTTATTCGAATCTAAGATATACTGCTGAAATTTTCATTTTTAGATTGGCAGACAAGTTTGTATTTTTCTTTTTTTGTCATTTTTTTTATTTCATATTCTCTTCTTTGAGCAGATATTTTATCTTCAAATTTTTCAAAATAAACAAGCTCTACCGGAAGTCTGCCCCTTGTATATTTTGCGCCTTTGCCTTTTTTATGAGTTTCTAATCTTTTTTTTAAACAGTTGGTCCAACCTGTATAAAAAGTATTATCGCAGCATTTAAGAATGTATACATAACACATAATATCACCAAAATAATTATATCATTTTTTAAAATAATTGTTTTATATTTTTAAATATTTGTGTATAATAAATATAACAAGTAAATATAAAAGCTGAGATCAAGAATAGTAAATATGAAAAAGGTCTTTAGAGAGTCGGGGATAGTGAAAACTTGACGATACTTTCATATTGAATGGGCTTGAGAGTTAAAATCCGAAAATCGAGTAGGATTTTACGGTTTATCGCCGTTAAAGATTTAAGTGGGTTTTTAACCAAATTGAGTGGTACCGCGAAGTTGCCTTTCGTCTCTTTATATGAAGAGATGAAGGGCTTTTTTAATTATTACCATTGGAGGTTATATAATGGATGAGAAAAAAATTGTTTTCAGTGGCGTTCAGCCTTCGGGAAAATTAACAATTGCAAATTATTTAGGTGCTATTAAGAATTGGATTCCTCTTCAGGAAGAATATAATAGTATTTTTTGCATAGTTGATCTTCACGCTATTACTGTTCCCCAGGAACCTCAAAATTTAAGAAAGAATACATTGGATGTATTAGCCTTATATTTGGCATGTGGGTTAGATCCGAAAAAAAGTATCATATTTATTCAATCCCATGTAAGTGCCCATTGTGAATTGACATGGATTTTAGATTCCATATCCTATATGGGACAGCTAAATAGAATGACTCAATTCAAGGAGAAATCCCAAAAGCCGGGAGCCGACGTAAATGCAGCCTTATTTAATTATCCTGTTC
The DNA here is from genome assembly GCF_004103715.1 of Acidilutibacter cellobiosedens. NCBI lineage: Bacteria > Bacillati > Bacillota > Tissierellia > Tissierellales > Acidilutibacteraceae > Acidilutibacter > Acidilutibacter cellobiosedens. The sequence goes on from NZ_CP035282.1 coordinate 1,411,234, forward strand.
TCATGGCAGCCGATATACTTCTTTATCAGACGGATTTAGTTCCGGTGGGAGAGGATCAAAAACAACATTTAGAATTGGCAAGGGATTTAGCTATAAGATTTAATAATCGATACAGTGATACTTTTAAGATACCGGAAGTTTTTATCCCGAAGATAGGCTCGAGAATTATGAGTCTGCAGAATCCGGAGGTTAAAATGTCCAAATCTGACAAAGATGAAAATGCATACATTGAATTATTAGATGATCCGAATTCGGTGAGAAGAAAAATAAAAAGGGCGGTTACGGATTCTTATGGGGAAGTAGTATATAGAGATGAACAACTTGGGATTAAGAATTTGATTGATATTTATTCCGTATTTTCGGGAGAAAGTATAAAAGACATTGAGAACCGATATATTGGAAAAGGATACGGGAAATTTAAGGATGATTTGGCTGAAGCAATAGTAGAAGTTTTAAGACCAATTCAGGAAAGGTATGAAGAATACCGGAAGAATAAGGATTTTCTCGAAGGCATATATTCAGAAGGAGCCGAAAAAGCAGAAAGATTAGCAAACAGGACATTGAAAAAGGTTTATAAAAAGGTTGGTTTTATACCAAGGGTGAATAAATAAAAAATTAGAGAGATAATTTTATCTCTCCAATTTTTTATTTATTATTTCTTGCTTCTTTTACTTTTTTAACAAATTCTTTAGCAGTTCTGGTTATGTCTTCCTTTGAACCTTTAGTAAGATTTCCGCCTACTCCTACTGCTATGCAACCATTTTTGATCCATTCTCCTACATTATCTAAATTAACTCCGCCTGTCGGCATCAATAATGCTTGAGGAAGGGGTCCCTTAATTGCCGATATGAAAGAAGGTCCTACTGCACTGCCGGGGAAGACTTTTATTATATCGGCTCCCGATTCCATTGCCTTTATCATTTCAACAACGGTCATGCAGCCTGCTATATAAGGTATCTGATATCTGTTGCAGAGTTTAGCTGTTCCTTCATCAAAGGCTGGGCTGACTATATATTTTGCCCCGACCAATATGGCTATTCTTGCAGTTTCACCATCTAAAACTGTACCGGCTCCCACTAACAATTTATCTCCGAATTCTTCCGTTAATGATTCGATAACCTTATATGCCCCCGGAACTGTAAATGTAATTTCTATTGAATTTATTCCGCCATCCATACATGCTAAAGCAATTTTTTTGGCTTCTTCGCTATTTTTGGCCCTTACAACAGCTGTAATGCCTACTTCTTCAATTTTACTTAAAATTTCATACTTTTTCATATTGTACCCTCCTCTTTAAATCAAGTAGTATTTTCCAATACTTCTGATTAATTTTATATTATTTTAATGGATCATTTGCAACGAAATAATTACATTTTACATGAAATGTCCATTTTAATCCTCACTTAATAAAAGTAGCACTTATATATTTTTATGAACAGTGGCTTTTGCTCACTTTATATAGTAGTAGAACCTCTTTCTAGCAGGATCTATCTCCCAAACTTCCTTCGTCCAACTTAATCTATATGTGAGTCCCGTCATGCTCGTATGCAGGATTATATCCTAATGGAGGAATTACAGGATCGCCACTTTTGTTGTTTTTAATTATTCTAGTTTGTAAATTTAAATTCTATTTTAGCTACCATATTTAAATAGAATCTTTTAAAACTATTAATTCATACGTAATTTAATCTCTGAAATAGATAGAATTAAGCAACTGAATTTAAAAACTCATCTGGATATTTTATTTGTGACATCATTTTACTTTCATCATAATCGACATCTTTCAAAATTATTGTATGGATTATTCTTAATAGTTTTCTGCATAATGCTATTATAGCTTGTTTCCCAGTAAGCTGATTTTTTCGCCTTGTAGTATAATAAATGTACATTTCTTTAAATGCAGTATTTGTCCGTATCATCCCAAGTATTACCTGGTACAATAATCGGCGGAGATCTTTACGTCCTCTTCTGCTTATAGATGTTGCACCTTTTACCTTACCAGAACTATTTTCTGTTAAAGAAAGCCCTGCCATTTTTATCATTTGTTTCGGAGTCTTGTACTTTCTTATATCTCCTAATTCAGCAACTATGCCACTTGCCGTTACGAGCCCAACACCCTTAATTTGCATTATCTTCTTTGTTTCATCTAGTTGATTGCAAATCTTGGTTACATAATCATCTATTTCTTCAATTTGCTCTAAAAAGCTTTCATATTTGTCTAAAAGAAATTTTATTTCTAATTTTGCAAATGAAAGTCCTTCTTTTATCCCTATGCTATTTTTACTAGCTGTTACAAGTCTTTCTATCTTCCCAAGGCCTACACCTCTTCTCATCTTTGGAGGTAGCATCTCATAGATTTCATTTGGTGGTATTCTTTCAATTACAGACGGAAAGATATACTTTTTAATTATCTTTATAAATGATTTCGATTCCCAGCTGGCATATGCTTCTTTGTATTCTGGAAAGTATCTGTCTAACCAATTGTGAATCTGATTTTTAGTACGATTTAAATCCTTTATTACAACTTGCCTTAAGTTCTTAGCATTCCTTAGCTCTTCATACTCACCTTCAAGCAAATTCGGGGTAGAATATCTTGCATCTTTTACTAGCTGTGCAATAATCTTTGCATCTTTTTTATCTGTTTTTGTTTGAAGGTTATCATCTAACTCTTTTATCTTTTTTACATGCATTGGATTTACTGTAACCACTGTATAGTCATTAGCTTTAAGATATCTTGCTATATTTAACCAGTAATGTCCTGTTGGTTCCATACCTATAATTACTTGTTCCTTCTCCTCAACCACTTTAATTTCATTAATCCAATTCTCAAACTCTAAATATCCTGAAAGGGAATTATTGAATTTAATTGATTTTCCAAACTCTATGCCTCTAATATCTTGTGCTCTTGCTACATGAAATTCTTTTGCTATGTCAACTCCAACAATTAGTGTTTCATATGTCAATTGATTTAATCTATCATTTTGTTTATAATTCATAGTGAATCCTCCTTTAAATTAAGAAATTGTTTTCTCTCAATTACAATTATACCTTAATTTATTTGTGAGGATTTTCTATTTTTATCGTACCACAGGAAGCTCGTATAATATGTTTAGAAGCACTTTTTATAGGTCTTCTAAGCATATTTTAATATTTTTAATACAATTTTTATTAGAGATATCCTAATGCTATAATTAAATAAAGAATAGTTAGCAAAGGATAATTCTTTGCTCTCCAGCAAAACCATTGGGTTATTGCCCTTAAAGCGTGCTTCCTAACTTAGCTGTCATATCCTGCTTACTTCAGATGCCGCATCTCTTTGATTAGACCAACAGCAAGGTAATTTTCAAAGATGAATGCTAATAATGCGAGGTTGCCGTAAGCAGCTAAGATTAGGATATCTCTTTTACTAATTGTTCTCCATCCTATTATGAAAGGTGGTGATCTTATGAAGAACAATATTCTATCAACTTTATACGTAGGTATTGATGTAAGTTCTAAGACTAATGTCTTATGCGCTCTAGATTTTGAAGGCAATAAACTTCTTAACCTTAAGGCTTTGAATAACCAACCTGGTGCCGAATCTATCTTAGATAGTATTATTAGGTGTTTAGATTCTAATAGCCTAAAATATGTTGTTATTGCCCTGGAATCTACTTCTTTCTACAGTACCCACATTGCAAACTTTCTTGCTTCTAATGAGATTCTATTAGCCTACAAACCTCTTGTATACTGTCTTAATCCTAAAACTGTTGCAAATTACAGAAAGACTTTTGTAGACATGGATAAAACAGATCCTCTAGATGCATATGTCATTGCTGATTTTGCTCGTTGTGGCAAAATTACTTCTAAGCCTTGGCGTGGATCGCAGTTTCTTGCACTCCAGCGATTAACTAGACATCGTCTTCATTTAATTGAAGGTATTACTAGAGAAAAAGCTTATATGGTGTCCAACATTTATCTTAAGTTTAGTGAATTAACAGTATTAGATAAAGAAGAACGCCCATTTTCTAACACTTACGGTGTCACCTCTTCAGCCATATTAACTGAATATTTGTCCTTAGATGATATTACCTATTCATCTGTTGAGGACTTAGTTGCTTTCATTAGAGATAAAGGTAAAAATCGCTTTAATGATCCTAACAGGACTGCTCAGGTGCTCCAGAAGGCTGCTAGAGATTCCTATCGTCTTGATAAAATCCTTTATGAACCTTTAAATGTTGCAATCGCTTCATCTTTCAATGTAGTCAAAGCATTAGAAGATGAAGTTAAAACCATTGATAAGGCTATTGAAAGGAATATCAAAGGGATTAATCCTACTGAATATCAATCCCTAATCTCTATTCCAGGAGTTGGGCCAGTACTTGCTAGTGGAATTCTTTCTGAGATAGGAACCATCACTTCCTTTGATTCTCACAATTCTCTAGCTAAATATGCAGGCCTAACTTGGAGAGTTAATCAATCAGGTAATTATTCTTCAGATGAGACCAGAATGACTAAGACTGGCAATAAATACCTTAGATACTATTTAATCGAGGCTGCCAATAGTGTTAAAAATCATGTACCAGAATACAAAGAGTACTATTACAAGAAGTACGGTGAAGTAACAACTCACCAACATAAAAGAGCCCTCGCACTTACATCTCGTAAATTTGTTCGTCTGGTTTTTGGATTGCTGACTAAAAACCAAATCTACTCCAATGATAAAGTTGGAGAGATAAATTAAAATATTTCTAATCTCTAAACCTATTTTTTCACTGAAATACATAGGTTCTATTAAGGTTGTCTTTTTTTAATTGTTCCTTATGTTTTTATTAAAATTTATCTCTTGACATATCACCAGATTGCTTATTATTTCAATATTTAAAAATAAATTTTTATATAACTCCTATTCTTATAACGAATAGGAAAGTTCTTACTTATAAATATTGATAAAAAACTTTTCGTAAATGAATTCAAGAAAAGCTACCTTAATAATGCTTCGATAGAAGCTTTTCTTATATCTTTGTATAAGAAATCGCATTCCTCATCTTTTGAAGAGCAATATTGGAAAGTTCTTTTCTTTTTAATATTAAATTAATATATAAAACGTTTATTATAGTAAGATGGGCAACCATGGAAGCAAAAGCTTCAAATTGATATTCCGTTTCATGGGAAACGACATTAAGAGGAACATCTACTTTCTTACTAATAGGTGATTTTGAAAATGAAGTTATTCCGATGGTTTTTGTACCGTTTTTCTTAGCCACATCTAACGCATTCATTATGTTTATATTAGAGCCGGAATGGGAAATTGCTATAACCGCATCATTTTCCGTAAGCTGAGCAGCAGACATAAGCTGCATATGATAATCGGTATAAGATGAAACGTTCATTCCGATTCGTAAAAGCTTATGATGAGCATCCATCGCTGCAACACCTGAGCCTCCATTACCATAGCATACAATCTGATTTGCATTTAAGAGAATATTTACTGCCTGTTCTATGAGTTTCGGGTCAATAGACTGTAATGAATCATTTAGGACCGATATAGTGGCTTCAAATACTTTATTGATAATAATAGCTTCATCATCGTTATCGAGAATTTGTGTAGTACCGTAATTTTTTGTTTCCTTAACCACGTCTGTAGCTAATGATATTTTAAGATCATGAAATCCCTTAAAATCAATTTTTTTACAAAAACGAAATATGGTCGAATCCGCTAATTTGAGTTTATCTCCTATTTGGCTTATAGTTGAGTAAATCAACTCTTGAGGATTATTAAGAATATAATCTGCAATTTTTTTCTCTGTAGGATTAAAATTACTATATTGCGATTTAATTTGAAGAAATGCCTTTGGCGTAGAATTCATAATATCACCTTTTTCGATTAATATTTAACAATTTAATGTTTAATAATATTATATAACAATAGAATTGCCATATCAAAAAGCCTCTAGAAATCAAAAAAATTTAAATAAAAAAAGTGTTGAAAAAAATTTTTCTATATTATATAATATAGAAAAAGAAATTCTTTTTATAAAAATATTATCATATGAAAGTTTTTTTTGCAAGGGTTTATACAATTATTTTTAATAAATAGAATCAAAAAAATAGATCAAAGAGAAAGGAGATATAAAGATGGCTGTAAAAATTGCAATCGTTAACTCAAGCAGCTTTGGGAGGATTTTTCCGGAGCATATGGAAAGATTAAAAAAATTAGGAGAGGTAGACAGATTTGATCTTTCCAAAGATATGGGAGGAAAGGAATTAGCTCAGAAACTTATGGGTTATTCAATTATAATAGCAAGTGTTACGCCTTTATATAATAAAGAATTCTTTGATTATAAGGATAAAACTCTTTTGATTGCCCGTCACGGTATTGGATATAACAACATAGATATAGAAGCCGCCACTAAAAAAGGTACATTTGTTACAAAAGTGGATGCTGTTGTGGAAAGAGAATCGGTAGCAGAGAACGCTGTTGCTTTATTGATGACCGTTATAAGGCAGACAGCCCTTGCTTCAGAAAAGGCAAAAGAGGGGAAATGGGCTGAAAGAGCAAAATTTATGGGTTATGAAATAAAAGATAAAACAGTTGGAGTTATAGGTTTCGGAAATATCGGAAGCAGAGTAGGAGAAATATTAAAGAACGGGTTTAACGCAAAATTAATAGCTTATGATCCATATCTTACTCGGGAGGAAATAGAAAAAAGAGGGGCTCAATCGGTATCCTTAGAAGAACTTCTTAAGAACTCAGACATAATTTCCTTAAATGCTCTTTTAAATGAAAATAGTTACCATATGATGTCCGAAAAGAGTTTTGCTTTGATGAAAAAAGGCGTATTTATCGTAAATGCAGCAAGAGGAGGACTTATAGACGAAAAGAGCTTGATAAAAGCATTAGATGAAGGAATAATAGGCGGCTTAGGGTTAGACGTAGTTGAAGGAGAACCTATAGATGAAACTCATCCGTTATTTGCTTATAAAAATGTGGTGATAACTCCTCATACATCAGCTTATACTTATGAATGTTTAAAAGGCATGGGGGATAAGGTTGTAGATGATGCAGAGAAAATTGCAAAGAACGAGAATCCTAATAACGTTGTTAATAAAGAATTATTAAAATAGTGTAGGAATTTAACGGTAGGGGGAGAAATGAATGAAAGATATTGGGTTAATTGGATTAGGAGTAATGGGACGAAATCTTTCTTTAAATATTGGAAACAAGGGTTTTAGTGTAGCGGTATTCAATATGACTTCTCAGAAAACAAAGGATTTTATAGAAAATGAAGTAGGGAAACAGGATATTACGGGTTATTACGATATTAAATCTTTTGTTGAATCTTTGAAAAAACCAAGAAAAATCTTGCTAATGGTTAAAGCAGGAAAACCAGTGGACAGTGTGATTGAAAAACTTATTCCTTATCTTGATGAGGGAGATCTTATTATGGATGGAGGAAACACATACTACCGTGATACTACAAGAAGGATTAACGAATTAAATGAAAAGAAAATACTTTATCTTGGAATAGGAATTTCCGGGGGAGAGGAAGGTGCCCTTAATGGACCTTCCTTAATGCCCGGGGGTTCGAAGAAAGCTTACGATTTAGTTAAGGACATACTGATTAAGATTGCGGCAGAAACAGAATCCGGACCATGCTGTACCTATATAGGAAATGATTCGGCAGGACACTTTGTAAAGATGATTCATAACGGTATAGAATACGGAATTATGCAGGCTATGTCCGAAACTTATGATATATTGGGGAAGGTATTAAAGCTTTCAGCCGATGAAATAGGAGATATATTTGAAAAATGGAATGAGGGTGAACTCAATTCATTTCTCATGGAAATATCTTATAAAATCATGAGACATAAAGATGAAGAAACCGGAAAACCTACAGTGGAATTAATTTTAGATAAGGCAGGTCAAAAGGGAACCGGTAAATGGACTGTTCAAACTTCTATAGATATGGGAATACCAGCGGTTTCTTTAAATGCAGCTTTAGAAGGAAGAGTTCTTTCATATTTTAAGGAAGAGAGGCTAAACCTTTCAAAAAAGGTAGCGAAGGATTATCCTAAGGATTTGTACGATAAAGATAAAATCATAGGAGATTTAGAAAATTCATTGCTTTTTTCAAATCTGATATTATTTTCTCAAGGGCTTTGGGTTATGTCTGAAGGGTCTAAAGTTAATAATTTTGATATTGATATTTCTGAAGTATTAAAAATATGGAAGGGTGGCTGTATTATAAGGTCAAAAATGCTTGATTTTATGAGGGCTGTTATTGACGAAGATAAGGAAAATGTAAACCTTTTGAACAATAAGAGAGTTCTGGAATTTCTTATGACAAGATTAGATTCTATAAAATATATAACTAATATTGCAAGGAATTTTTATATACCCACCCTCGTTCATAATTCTGCTTTAGATTATTTTTTCAGCATGATCGAAGGAAATCTTCCTGCAAATTTCATTCAGGCCCAGAGAGACTTCTTTGGAGCCCACACATATAACAGAATTGATAAGGGAGGAATTATTTTTCATACCAAATGGGAATAGTTGGTATGAAATTTATGACATTCTTATGAAAACGTTATAATGCTTTATTGGGTTAAAATATTTTAATTAATAAAGTTTTAAAATTTGATCGGAAAGGAGGGTAGGCAAAGAAAATTTAATATAGTTATATTATTAAAAAGGAGGAAATAAAAATGGAACATAGTATTACTGTGGCTCAAGCATTAATAATTGCGCTTTGGGTTGCTTTGGTTGAATCACGTGCTCTTGGCTATGCAACCTTAAACCTAAGATTTAGTCCTTTGATGACAGGATTGGTTGTAGGGCTTGTTATGGGAGATGTTCCTACAGCTATGATTGCTACTGCTTCAATACAGTTAATTTATATGGGAATGATCGCTCCGGGAGGAGCTATGCCAAGTGAACCGGCAGTGGCAACTGCAATAGCAGTGCCCGTTGCCATATTGGGAGGCTTAAAACCTACGGAAGCAATAGCTGTAGCAGTGCCTGTAGGACTTTTGGGCAGTTATCTTTACCAATTTAGATTTTTCCTTAACACGTTTATCACAAGATTAACGGATAAATATGCAGCTCAATTAAACGACAAAGGCTTAAACTTTTCAATCATAATTTTACCGACAATTATTAGTTTTGCATTATTTACACCAGCAATGTTTATAGCTTTATATTATGGAACACCAGTAATTGCGAAGTTTACGGCTACTCTCTCCGGAGGAAGAATATTCCATATACTTGATGTAATAGGAGGAGGACTTGCCGCATTAGGTATTGCACTTATATTACAAGTAATAGGAAAGAAAAAATACCTTGTATTCTTTCTTTTAGCATATTTTGTATCCGTTATGTTACAACCTCTTAAAATTAATACAGTAACATTTGCTATTATTGGTACAATAGTAGCATATTTGTATATCTTAGTTACCGGTGAAAAAACCGAAACAAATTAGAAGGAGGCAAAGTTAAGATGGATGATAAAGAGAATACAGTTAAAACAGATGTTACTTTAGCAGACTCTCCTGAAAAAATTACAGATAAGGATTTGCGAAAGAGTTGGTTCAGATGGTGGTATGCAAATGAGATTCCTCATTCTTATGACAGAATGATAGCGGCTTCTTTACTTTGGGCAATAACACCTATTTTGAGAAAATTGTATAAAAAGAAAGAAGATTTAAAGGAAGCCTATATGAGACATACACAATTTTATAATACACAGGCTGTATGGGGTGGAGGCACTATTCTCGGTATAACGACTTCTTTGGAAGAGGCAAGAGCTAAAGCATTGGCTGAAGGAAAAGGAGAAGCAGTGAGCGGAGATGTAATAAATAGTACTAAAGTTGGTCTTATGGGACCTTTGGCCGGTATCGGAGATGCTATTGATTCAGGTACTGTTCAATATATTTTGATAGCTATTGCTTTGCCTTGGGCAAAGGGAGGAAGTGCTTTAGGTGCCTTATTTCCTTGGTTGATGTTTGTAGCTGTGACTTATATATATGGTTTTTATTTTACTAAACTTGGTTATAAATTGGGCCGTTCTGCTGCTACTGAAATTATCGGCGGAAAGAATATAAGAAAGATTATTGATGGGCTGTCTGTATTAGGTCTTTTTATGATGGGAATATTGGCATCTTCTTATGTTAAAGTTAGCAGTTCATTAAAATGGACGATTTCGGGGAAAGAATTTGTTCTTCAAGATATATTTAATTCAATACTTCCGGGACTGTTGCCGTTAGTTACTGTATTAGGAGTATATTGGTATTTTAACAAAAAGGGATTAAAGATCACCCAGGCACTTTTGGGACTATCCATAATTTTAGGCGTACTCGCCGGGGTAGGTATCCTATAATATTTAAACTATTATTTAAGGATTGTCTCTCTTTTTTAGAGAGGCAATCCGGTTTTTAAATTTTTAAATATTTTATTAAATCATGTATCATAAATGAGGTCAAGAGTTGAAATCCCTTAACGGGAAATCTCTAAACTAAGAAAATCATAATTTCCCTATAGGTTATAAAAATCTTATAAGGAGTTGTTAGAATCACCCTATATAGAAAGAAGGAAAAGTATGAAAAAGAAATTTGTTTTAATCATAACTCATGGTAATTTTGGTATAGAATTATTGAAAAGTGCCGAAATGATTATGGGCGATCAAGAAGATGCTGCTGCTTTGGGGTTAAGATTAGGAGAGAGTGTAGATGATTTGCGCAACAAAGTGGAAGAGATTATTGTTGAAAATCAAAAGGCGGATAAGGATATTATAATTCTTGTAGATATTTTAGGCGGCAGCCCGTCAAATGTATCGTTGTATATGTTAAAAAAATATGGTAACATTGAATTAATAACAGGTGTTAATATGCTTATGCTTATAGAAATATTTCAATCAAGAGAGTCTGAAGAATTGGATAAATTAATAGAAAAAGCTATAGATTCGACTGTAAACGGAATTAAAAGATATAATTTAAAAGGAAAGGACAGTGATTGTTAATGGGGCAAATAGTATTGGCAAGGGTAGACGATAGGCTTATTCATGGTCAGGTAATGACAAAATGGTCTAAGGGGATGAATACTAATGCTTTATTTGTTGTTGATGATGCAACTGCTAAAGACCCATTTATGAAGGATATATATACGATGTCAACATCAAATACGGGTATGACAATTAAAGTTTTAAGTATCGATGAAGCAGTGGACTACTGGAATAAAAGTAACTTTGAAGATTATAAGGCAATACTGTTATTTAAGTCGATTGCCGGGGCTAAAGAAGCCATAGACAAAGGACTCCCTGTAAAAAGATTAAATCTTGGGGGCATAGCTAAGACTAAAGATTCTAAGTTTGTGATTCCCAATATAGCAGTGAGACATGAAGATATGGATACTTTAAAGGAAGTTGAAAGCAAAGGCATAGAAGTATTTTTCCAAGTTGTGCCGGATACTAAGTCAGTCAGTTTAAAAGATGCAATTAAATCATTTTAAATTATCCTACAATCTTAGAATTTTAATACTTTTATAAGAGAGGTGAGAGAGCCTCTCTTATGTCATTTTTTAATATTTTCCATGGCCTCTTTTGCAAAATTGGTATTTACTATCTCGTTATAAGGAGGTCTTTCATCTAATTCGCCCGCCAATTCCATTATATCCATCAGTTTGTTAAGGCCTTCTTCGGTTAAAACTAAATCAGGTTTCCAGGTATCCTGATCTTTATATCTATTTATTAAAGTAATAAGTATATCCCTTTCTGTTTCCGGGAATTGTGATTTTAATGAATCCGCTATCTCCTCTGCCGAATGGTTTTGTACCCATACCATTCCTTTGTATATAGCATTTGTAAATTTTTGTACTATTTCAGAATTTTCATCCATATATTTTTTTGTGGTGGAATAGCACGTATATGGAATATATCCTGCTTCCTTTCCGATAGATGCAACTACATATCCCTTTCCTTCTTTTTCTAAGGAGGCAGCCACAGGTTCAAATAAAGTAACGTAATCTCCTTCTCCCGCTATAAAGGCTCCTCCCATAACATCAAATTGTATATCTGTGCGTACTTCCATATCTGTTCCGGGAGTTAAACCGTTTTGTTTTAATACGTACTCCAATACCATTTCAGGCATTCCGCCTTTTCTTCCACCAATAAGGGACTTTCCTTTTAATTTTTCAAAGGAAAAATTGTCATCTTTTTCTCGTCCTACAAGAAAAGAGCCATCTTTTTGAGTTAACTGAGCAAAATTTATCGCTTTATTAGTTTTGCTTTGGTTATAGACATATATTGAAGCTTCCGGCCCCATAAAAGCAATATCGGCTTCTCCGCTGAGAAGGGCAGTCATACATTTATCCGCGCCTTTTCCGTTGATAAGCTCAATTTTTAAACCTTCTTCCTGAAAGAAATTTTCCGTTATTGCTATATATTGAGGAGTATAAAATAGAGAATGAGTAACTTCTATTAATTTTACAGTTTTTAGTTCATCTTTTTTACATCCGCTTAAACTAAAACTTAATATTATTGTAAATACTAATAGAAGATAAATGAATTTTGATTTTCTAAACATTGGATCCCTCCTAAGATAGTTTTAAATATATGCTATTTTATTATATTCAAAGAATTTGTTAAGGGTGACAAAATCATTTTGGAAAGGAGTATATTATGAATTTTCCTAACTTATTAACAACTATAAGAATAATTTTAGTACCTTTGTTTATTTATATATTCTTTTCTCCTATGAAAAATAATATTTTGTACGGAACGATTATTTTGTTTATAATAGGACTTACAGATATTTTAGATGGCTACATTGCCAGAAAGTACAATATGATAACGAAACTGGGAACTATTTTGGATCCTATAGCAGATAAGATTACGATATTTGGAGTAATTATAAGTTTTATTCACGTAGATTTAATTCCTTATGAGGTTTTTATAATATTATTTGTCAAAGAGATATCTCTGGCTTTATGTGGTCTATTAATGTATTATTCGAAGGAGTCTCAACCTCTTTCCGCAAATAAATTTGGCAAGATCGCAACTTTTTCTTTTTATGTGGCTGTATTTTCTATACTATTTGACTTCCCTCAAATAGTTTCTCAAGGACTAATAGGATTAACTGTAGTATTAAATATTTTTGCATTTTTTAGCTATTTTACTATAATTTATACTTATTATAATAAGGATTATCATGCTAATTAAAAAATAAATCCCATTTTATAAAACTAATTTTCATAAGAGTAAAATATAATATTTTTTTATGGTCATAACAAACATATAATACCAAATTATTAAATTTTATCTATTATTAGTCAAAGGTTTACATTAGAAGGAATAAGACTTTTTATAGGCTATTAAATAGAAGGAATTGTGGAATATTCTGTTGAACATTAATAACTAAATTATCTTAGAATCATGAAAATAAGCTGACCGCAAAATCTTCTAAGACTATGGTATAAATATTGCATAAATTGTGAAATGGGGAGTGGAATTATGAAAGACCGTTTAGTACAGATAATTAAAACTGAAGATAAGAAAAACCCTTATACTGATGATCGCTTAGCTGAAATGCTCGATACTCGAAGAGATGCAGTTACGGCCTTAAGAAATGAATTAAGTATCCCAGATTCGAGAGAACGACGTAAACCTTATTTAGTAGAAGCCATTAGAGAAATAATTTCAAAAAATCCGGAAATATCGAACCGACAACTTACCAAGATTATTAAAGATCGAGGTTTTAACGTATCAAAATATTTAATATCTCAAATAGCCCTACAGATTAAAGAAAAAATATTTGATTTGAATTTGGTGATGAGCCATAATGAGCCCTTAGAACATTTAAACCTTAAATCGAATTTTAATCTAAAAAATACATTAAAATATCCATCTGAATTGTTGGCCTTTAGTAGAATTATAGGTTTTGATGGAAGTCTGAAATCTCAGATTCAACAGGCAAAAGCTGCAATATTATATCCTCCTCACGGCCTTCATACTTTGATTTTAGGACCTACCGGAGTTGGAAAAAGTAATCTGGCAGAAGCTATGTATGATTATGCACTTGAAATCAAAGCCATTTCTGAAACTGCTCCTTTTATTATTTTCAATTGTGCAGATTATGCTGAAAATCCGCAGCTTCTTTTATCACAACTTTTTGGACATGTAAAGGGAGCTTATACCGGAGCCGCTGTCTTAAAAAAAGGATTAGTGGAAAAAGCTGATGGCGGAATATTGTTTTTAGATGAGGTTCATCGTTTGCCTCCGGAAGGTCAAGAACTGCTTTATTTTTTAATGGATAAGGGAAAATTTCGTCGTATGGGAGAAACTGAGACAGAACGAACAGCAAATATTTTGATTATAGCAGCAACTACAGAGGATATTGAATCATCTTTACTTTTGACTTTCCGCAGGAGAATACCGATGATCATAGAGCTTCCATCTCTGTCCGTAAGACCTCTTGATGAAAGATATCATATAATAAAGGCCTTTTTTAATAAAGAAGCAGATAGAATAGGGGTCAAAATAAAGATTATCCAAGAAGCTTTAAGAGCTCTTTTAATGTATAGTTGCCCAGGAAATATAGGACAACTCAGAAGTGATATTCAAGTTGCTTGTGCAAGAGGTTTTCTGAATTGCATAAGCAGTCAAAGAGAATATATTGAGGTTGGCTTGTCAGATTTACCTGTTCACGTTCAAAAGGGATTATTAAAAATACAAGAGCGTAATCCGGAAGTTGAGTATTTTATCAAAGAAGATTTAATGACAAAACCTAATCAAAGCGAAACTAATATTGAACCTGAGCCTAAAGAAGACCTTTATACATTACCTCGAGAAATTTATGGATATATTGAAGAGAGATATCACGAATTAGAGTTACAAGATTTAACTCAAGACGAGATAAACAAGTTAATCGGCGAAGAATTGGAAATAAAATTCCAGCAATTGATAAAACGAGTAGAAACCAGTCACCCAACCTTAGCTAAGCAAGATTTAGCCGAGATAGTGGGCCAAAATATAGTTGATATAACAGAGAAAGCAACAAAAATTGCAGAAAAGCGGATTGGGGGAATAGATAAGCATCTTTTTTATTGCCTTGCGATACATTTAAGTGCAACTTTTGAACGAATTCAACAGGGAAAGCCAATTGTGAATCCTCATCTTGATAAAGTTATGAAGAAATATAAGTTGGAATATAATGTGGCAAAAGAAATGGTCAAACATATTGAGCTTTTATCAGGATATAAAATACCACAGGATGAAATCGGTTTTATAGCTATGTATCTTCGAACAATTACGAGTCCGTCAGACGAAAAACGGGGAAGAGTTGGAGTTTTAGTACTTTCTCATGGTAGAGTGGCTCAAGGTATGGCAGAAGTGGCAAATCGGCTGTTAGGTGTAAATCATGCAGTAAGTATAGAAATGTCGCTGGATGAAAAACCCGAATCAGCTCTTCAAAGAACAATCGAAGTTGTATATAAAATCAATGAAGGTAAAGGAGTTTTAATTCTTGTAGATATGGGTTCATTAATCACCTTTGGAGAAATAATCACCAAAAAAACGGGGATTCCCACCAAAACCGTTGGCAGAGTGGATACAGTAATGGTTTTGGAAGCTGTCAGACGGGCTATTGTGCCGGACACTAATTTGAATGAAATCGTAAACAGCATAGATAAAGATAAAATAGTACTTGGAAGATTTGTACCTTCAGAAACTTCAAGAGATAAAAAAGTAATTATTACTTTGTGCATAACTGGGGAAGGTACGGCTATAAAAATTAAAAGACTTATCGAAAAAATGCTGCCGAATATTAAAGAAAAAGCTGAAATTATTCCAATGGGAGTCGCAGGAGATGAAGATATATCTACAAAAATGAATAATATTAGAAAACAATATACAGTATCAGCGGTTATTGGAAGCATAGACCCTAAAGATAATTTAGTGCCTTTTATTTCAGTGGAAGAAATAATAGATGGTAATGCTATAGAAAGGTTGAAAAGTATTGTTTATATGGAATCTCCTTCACAGATGTTAAAAAATGGTGATGTTATCAAAATCCCTTTTGCTAAAGTAATTCATGAGGAGCTTATAATGGTCAGACCTGATTATTGCAATAAAAATGAGGTGTTAGACGGCCTTGCGGAACTTTTAATTAAAGGTGGGTTTGCGAAAGAAAAATTTTTGCTTGATGTATATAAAAGAGAAATCATGGAACCAACGTTATTAAAAGAGAAATTTGCGATTCCACACGGAAATCCCCAAAATGTTATAAAGCCGGCTATAGCTATTGCTATATTAAATAATTCAATAATATGGTCGGAAGAAAATGAGGTAGAAAATGTTTTCATGATGGCATTAAAAGAGGATTCGACAGATATTTTAAATAATTTTTATAAGTTAATAAAAACTCCCAACTTATCGGAGAAATTGAAAAAATCTCGCAATCCTCAAGAAGTAAAAAGCATTATTTCAGAGATATTGATATCCTGCCACTAAAGCTTCCATGAAGGTTGGAACGGAATTTGCATTTTATAATCGTAGCTGCAGCTTAAATAGATATTCGAGTTTTAAGGAGGAGATGCATATTAAATTAAATAAACATAAAAGGAGGGAAGTTATGATGAAGGCAAAGAAACAAGTAGTGATTTTGGTTGCTTGCGGTAGTGGCATTGCTACATCTACTCTTGCGGCAGATGCAATAAAGGATATTTGTGATGAGATAGGCATTGATGCAGTGATAAAAAAGAGTAATATGAGTGAAATACTAACAAAAGCACAAGATGTGGACGTCGTATTTACAACTAACAAGTATAGTGAGACATTACCTGTACCATCTTTAAGTGTTACCTCACTTATTACAGGTATTGGTGAGGACGAGATTAGAAAAAAATGTAAAGAATTGTTATCTAAAATAGCGGAAAATGTTTAGATAAAAAATATTAAATATACTTTATAGAAAGGAAAGGTGAAAACTATGGAACACTTGGTATCGATTATAAGACAAGTACTAGATATTGGTGCAATTGCTGTTCTTCCGATAATTATTACTATTTTAGGATTGTTTTTTAAAATGAATTTTTTCAAAGCATTCAAAAGCGGACTATTATTGGGAATTGGATTTCAAGGGCTTAAATTGGTTATTTCACTATTAATAACGACAATAGAACCGGTTACTAATTATTATGCCGCTTCAGCAACGGGATATGCATTTACTACTATAGATGTTGGGTGGCAGACACTTTCTGCAGCAGCCTGGATGACACCCTTTGCCGCAGTTGTTTTACCGTTAGGTCTTATTGTTAACATAATATTAATTAAGTTTAAAGTTACAAAGACATTCAATATTGACATTTGGAATTATTGGCATATATTAATGGCTTCTTCTATTCTTTATTATATATTCTCAAGAGCCGACATGTCAGGAGCCGTTCCATTTGCTATTTGTACTGTGTTTGCCATGTTGTTGGTAGCTATTATATGTATTGTCGGAGATAAAATTGCTCCGTTCTGGCAAAGAAATTTTGGATATGAGGGAACAACCTGTACGACTATGAGTTCAACATTATCAGCAGTTCCCGTTGTCTATGTTTTGAATAAGATAGTAGATATAATTCCCGGAGTTAACAAGGTCGACATCAACTTATCTTGGATTAACAAGAAATTAGGGCCATTGGGAGATCCTGCTCTTGTAGGTTTTATTGTAGGTTTATTTCTTGCAATTATAACTAGACAAACTCCTACAGTAATAATTCAAATAGCGGTTGGAATAGCAGCGGTTATTGTTTTGATGCCAAGAATGGTAGGTCTGCTTATGGAAGGACTAACTCCGATTAGTAAAGCCGCGAAAAATTATATGACAAAGCATGTTGGAGAAGATCAGGAATTACTTATTGGTACAGATGCAGCATTTGCTATTGGTGACCAAACTGCCGTTACATTGAGTCTTTTATTAATGCCAATTACAATTGCACTCGCATTTATCATTCCAGGAAACAATTATTTCCCGGTAGGCATGTTTGCTTCTATTCCTTATTTTGCAGGAATGATTAGTATGATGACTGACAGGAACCTTTTCCGCGGATTAATTACAGGAACATTGTATATGGTGTTTATTGTAGTTTCACTCAATTTTATGGCAGATGTCGGTACAAGCTTTGTCACTTCAGCAGGTGTGTTAGAACTTGAAAAGGGACTAAAAGTTACTGCTGCATCCCTGGCAAATGTCGTTGATATTTTGATGGTGCTGATTGCGAAACTATTCAAAGTATTATAAAAGAAGTTGTATGTAAAAATCATATTAGCATTATGCTAATTAATTTTCAAATAAAATATAAAAAACAAAACTGATAAGTATATTAAAGAAAGGGAGAGAACTATGAAAGAAAAAATGAGAATGGCTATTTGGTATGGACCAGAAGATGTAAGAATTGAAGAAAGAGATATGTTTGATTTGGAAGATGACGCTGTTATCATGAAGGTAAAAGTATCCTTAACTTGCGGAACGGATGTAAAAACATATAAAAGAGGACATCCAAATTATCGCCCGGGGATAACTTTCGGTCATGAAGCAGCAGGAATTGTATATAAGAAAGGGAAAAACGTACAAAATTTTGAAATAGGAGATAGAATTGTACCACATAGTGCCGCTATGTGTGGTAATTGTTATTACTGTAAGACAGGAAGAAATGACGGATGCTGTGAACATAGAGTCAGGATTATCGGCGGCCATTCGGAATATGTATATATTCCAGGCGTAATTGTAAGACAAAACCTATTTAAAATTCCTAAGGATGTTAGTTATAAAGCGGCAGCATTAACAGAACCTCTATCATGTGCAATGTATGCCGCAGATATGACGAAGTTTAGTTATGGAGATTGTGTTGTTGTAATGGGAGCAGGCCCAATTGGGTTAATGATTTCCATGATTGTTAAGAAGATGGGAGCTCATGTCATCCAAACTGATTTTTCTCAATCAAGGTTGGAAGTATCGAAAAAACTTGGAATTGATACTACTGTACTTCTTAACAGCGACATGGATGTAGTAGAGACTATCAGAGCTCTAACTCCTGAGGGAAGAGGGGCAGATGCTGTAATTGATGCTACCGGACAACCTGTAGCTTGGGAAAACTGTATTAATATCTCTCGAAAGGGCGGATATATCAACTTGTTTGGAGGGTGTAAGCCGGGCACAACAATCACTATCGATACTGAAAGAATGCATTACGGCGGACTTACCATTGCAGCTTTTTTCCACACAACACCAAAACATGTTATGATGGCAAATAACATGATTAATCACCACGAAATCCCTGAAGATATTTTTGTAACGGGAGAATATAAATTTGAGGATTTAATAGAAGCATTGGAAGCACATGCAAACCAGATAGGTGTGAAAAATGCCCTTATCTATGAATAATAAGAAAAGAATGGAGTGACAAATAAAATGAAAAACAAAATTGAAAAAGCAAAACAAGATGTTATGTGGGGTGTCAAAATGATGGTCGAGAGAGGTTATTCCTTGGGTACGGCCGGAAATATCAGTGCAAGAGTTGAAGGAGAAGACTTATTCGTTATAACTCCGTCTTCTCGCCCATATAACACCTTAGAATTAAATGATTTATGTTTAATTGATATGAAGGGAAACATAGTTGATGCGAAATTTAAGCCTTCTGTAGAGGCTACTATGCACAGGTTCATATATTTAGATAGAATAGAAGTTAATGACATTATTCATTCGCACTCCAAATACGGAACTTTGGTGAGTTCCATTGAAAATATAAAAGAACTTCCAATCATTGATGTTGAAAGTATTTCCTATTTAGGTGGAGAGGTACCTATTGCGCCTTTTGCTCCGGCCGGTTCTTTGGAGTTAGCTACAAGTGTAAAAAATTCAATTGGTACAAGTGCGGGAGTGCTTATGGAAAATCATGGTACCATAGGTGTGGGGATTACTATGGAAAAAGCTCTTATTGCAAGTGATAATATTGAGCGAACAAGTGAACAATTCTTGTTCCTTCTTGCAACCGGATTAAGAAAAAAAGAAATTCCGAATGACTATGTTAATAAAGTTAGAGAAATATCAAAAGTCAACCGAAAGATATCTACTAAGTAGAAATGGGGAGTAATATATGATGAAAAAATTTAGGATTGTTCCGGATATTTATCAATGTGATACTTTTAATGATTTCTTAGATAGTTTCCCTTTGAATTCTGATGATTTGATAATTACAAATCGTTATATCTATGATCCTTTTATTAAAAAATTCAATCTGCCATGTCATTTCGTATATCAGGAAGAACATGGCTCAGGTGAGCCGAGCGACATTATGGTCGATGCAATATTAACGAACATAAAGAATATTTCATACAAAAGAGTAATAGGAATTGGCGGCGGGACAGTAATTGATATAGCGAAGGTACTCTCAATTAGAAAATTTGATTGTTGTGATGAGATATTTGACGATCCGTCGAAAATAAAAAAAGACAAAAAATTGATTATAATTCCTACAACTTGTGGTACAGGCAGTGAGGTAACCAGATCATCAATTATTAGTTCAACGAAGCGCAAAACCAAAATGAGAATGGCGTATGATGCCTACTTTGCTGATATTGCTGTTTTAATACCGGAATTTATCAGCACTCTGCCCTATAAGTTCTTTGCATTTAGTTCAATTGATGCATTAATTCATGCTGTAGAATCATATCTTTCTCCGGAAGCAACTCCATATACGGATTTATTTTCGGGAAAGGCAATCAAGATACTGTTACAATCGTTTGTAACCATCTCTAAAAATGGAGTTGATTCTAGAAGAACTGTTGAGAGGGATGTGTTACTTGCAAGTAATTTTGCCGGGATATCTTTTGGTAATGCAGGATGTGGTGCTGTCCATGCTCTTGCTTTTCCGCTAAGCGGAAGATATGGAGTTGTGCATGGGGAAAGTAATTACCAGTTTTTTGTTCAGGTGCTTAAATTGTACTATAAGAAAAAACCTGAAGGCAAAATTTCATATTTAATAGAAATGATTGTAGATATTCTTCAATGCCATACTGATCAGGCATTGGAATGTTTGGCCGTTTTACTCAACGATATTTGGAAAATTAAGAGTTTGAGCTGTTTTGGTATGGGAGAAGATGAGATAGAAGAGTTTTCCAAAGAGGTATATTTAACTTTACAACCGGTTCTTTCTACTAGTTATGTAAAGCTGAGCCAAGATGAATTAGCTGAAATATACAGGAAATTGTTATAAATTGAATAATTGTAAGATCAAATTTATAGGATTATTATGGTAGACTTGATTTCATGATTTCAAAAGAAAGGAGTGTCATTTTTGAGAGCATTGATGCGACTATCCCCAAAAGCAAATGATATGGAGTTGGTCAATACTGAAGAACCTAAAATATTAAAAAGTACTGACGTCAAAGTTAAAGTAGTTTATGCGGGTGTTTGTGGGGGAACCGATATAAAATTAAAGAAGGTCGATGTTGGCGGACGGTTTGACAAATTAAAACCACCTGTTATTCTTGGACATGAAGCATCTGGATATGCCGTTGAAGTAGGTACAGATGTAAAGAAAACGAAAATAGGAGATAGAGTTGTATATGAAACAACCGTAGAACCATGCGGTTCATGTAGATATTGTCATTCAGGCGATTGGAATATGTGCTCACATAGAAAGGGATTAGGTTCAAGTACGAATGGTAGCTTTGCGGATTTTGTTGTAGTTCCGGAACGAAACATAAGAGTTATACCCAGTGAACTTTCTCTGAAAACTGCTGTACTTTCAGAACCTATGGCTTGTGCGTATCATATAGTTAGTGAAAGAGGATGTATAAAGGCCGGAGAAAATGTTGTTATTATTGGTCCGGGTATTATTGGGTTATGCTGTGCTTTAGTTGCATTGTTTTCGGGGGCGAATGTTGTTGTAATTGGTACGGAAAAAAGTAGGGAAACTCGGTTGAAGATTGCAAAAAAATTTGGATGCCATGTTTTAGTTAATGATGGACATAACTTAAAAGAAAGAGTTCAAGAAATTTTCGATGGAGAATTTGCAGATTTAGCCATTGATGCTGTTGGTTCTCAAAACTCTTTTAATTCAGGATTAAGCTTAGTCAGAAAAATGGGTCGCGTTGTAATAACAGGTGTTCCCAGTTTGGATACTGAATTATATACTATAGACATGTCTTATATTTACAGAAATCAGATTTGTATTACTTCCGGCAGAAGTTCAACCCCATCGAGTTGGACAGGCTCATTGAAGGTTTTGCAGAAATATCACAATCAATTGGAAGAATTGGTTTCACATGTTTATTCGCCTGAGAAATGGAAAGAAGCATTTGAAGCCACCGAGAAGAAGCAAGCAATTAAGGCCGTAATTGATTTTGAAAAATAGACGTTAGGAGATTAATAATCATGGTAAAAAATATATTGGTAATAGAGTCAAATGCAAAAACTTCCAAAGAAGCTATAACGGAAGCATTTCAAGAGTTGTATATGAGAGGTTATGTTAAAGAAACCTTTCTGAAAAACTGTCTTGAAAGAGAAAGGGAATACCCCACAGGTTTGATGACTGAAATTCCCGTTGCAGTACCTCATACAGATACTAAATATGTCAATGAATCGGCTATTTGTATTGTCCGATTAAAAAATCCTGTAGTTTTTCGAAACATGGAAGATCCCAGTTCAACGATTAATGCTGAATTTGTATTTAATCTTGCACTAAAAACAGGAGAAGACCATATAAACACATTAAAAACTGTTGTTAATATTGTACAGGACAATGAGTTCTTGAAGGAAGCAAAGGTTGCCTCTTTAGAGACAGTGAAGTTAAAGATTCTGGAACGCTGGGATTCTTTTTAAAAGGAATAAGTTTATAGAAAATGTATATAAAAAAGAGATATTTTGTAATAGAAAGGCTTTTATGTTTAAAGGAATAAGAGTGTATTTGTTAATCGGGAATTAGCTTTTCCCGGAATTACCTCCAATAAAATTAATGTTGACAACAGTACAAAAACTGATATATTATATAATATAACGTAATATTAATTACTTTGACGGAGAAGAGTAGATAAATACTTCTGTACAGAGAGGAAGATCCGAGGGCTGAGAGATTTTCTCATAAAAGGTTTATTGAAGGTAGCTCTTGAGTTTTCAGATTGAAATGACAGTAAATCTGAACGGGTAATTCCGTTATATAGTTTGTTATAATTAAGAGCCGCAGCATGTTTGGCGGAATTAAGGTGGTACCGCGTATTAACCCTTCGTCCTTATATTTAAGGATGAAGGGTTTTTAAGTTTTATTAAGGAGGTTAGAACGTGAAAAATAATTTACCAAAAACTTATAATCCGAAGGAATTTGAAGATAAGCTGTATAGTTTCTGGAATGATAAGGGATATTTCAAAGCTCATGTAAATAAAGATAAGAAATCTTTTTCTATTATGATGCCTCCTCCTAATGTAACCGGAAATCTTCATTTAGGCCATGCACTGAACGGAACGATTCAGGATATTTTAATCAGATGGAAGAGGATGGAAGGATATGAAGCCTTATGGCTTCCGGGAACAGACCATGCCAGTATTTCTACTGAAGCAAAAGTAGTAGATAAATTAAAAAAAGAAGGCAAGAGCAAAGAGAAATTGGGAAGAGAAAAATTTCTTGAAGAAGCCTGGAATTGGACTGAAAAATATGGAGGAAATATTAAGGAACAATTTAAAAAGTTAGGAGCTTCCTGTGATTGGAGCAGGGAAAGATTTACATTAGATAAAGGACTTAGCGATGCGGTGGAAGAAGTATTTGTAAGGTTATATAATAAAGGTCTTATATACAGAGGAAACAGAATCATCAATTGGTGTCCTAATTGTAAAACTGCTTTATCGGATGCGGAAGTGGAACATGAAGATACGGAAGGCAAGCTTTGGTATATCAGATATCCCATTAAAGGAGAAAAGGAGTTTATTACTATTGCAACAACAAGGCCAGAAACGATGCTGGGAGATTTGGCGGTAGCTGTTAATCCTAAAGACGAAAGATATAAGAATTTAATCGGAAAGACTCTTATACTTCCACTGGTTAATAAAGAGATACCTATCATTGCTGATGAATATGTTGATATGGACTTTGGCTCGGGAGCTGTGAAGATTACTCCGTCTCATGATCCCAACGATTTTGAAGTTGGGTTGAGACATAATTTAGGTCAGTTTAAAATATTTAACGATGATGCGACCATTAATAAAAACGGAGGAAAATACGAGGGCTTAGATCGATATGAGGCAAGAAATAAGATAATTGAAGACCTTAAATCCGAAGGATATTTAACAGATATAAAGGAACATATGCATAGTGTGGGACATTGTGAAAGATGTCATACTATAGTTGAACCTATAATATCAAGGCAGTGGTTTGTGAAAATGGAACCTCTTGCAGAACCTGCTCTTAAGGCCTACGAAGATGGACAATTTAAGTTCATTCCCGACAGATTCGGCAAAATATACACTAATTGGTTGGAGAATATTAGGGATTGGTGTATTTCGAGACAGCTCTGGTGGGGACATAGACTTCCCGTGTATTATTGCAAAGATTGTGGCGAAGTGGTGGTATCAAAGGATAAACCGAAAGAATGTCCCAAATGTAAAAGTAAAAATATATATCAGGATCCTGATACGTTAGATACATGGTTCTCATCAGCCCTTTGGCCCTTCTCAACTCTCGGATGGCCTGAAGAAACAGAGGATCTGAAGTATTTTTATCCCACAGATGTATTGGTTACCGGATACGATATTATTTTCTTCTGGGTTGTAAGAATGGTTTTTTCTGCATTAGAGCAAACGGGGGAGGTTCCATTTGATAATGTATTTCTTACAGGTCTTGTAAGAGATTCTCAAGGGAGAAAGATGAGTAAATCCTTGGGAAACGGAATTGATCCTTTAGATGTAATAGACAAATATGGAGCAGATGCTTTGAGATTTACATTGGTTACCGGAAATAGTCCGGGCAATGATATGAGATTTTATATGGAAAGAGTTGAATCAAGCAGAAATTTTGCCAATAAATTGTGGAATGCGACTCGATTTGTTATGATGAATATTGATGAAGATATAAAATCGTATGATTTTGATACTGGAGATTTAGAGGAAGAAGATAAATGGATACTTTCCAGAAAGAATAATGTGGTAAGAGAGATAACTGAAAACCTTGATAAATATGAACTCGGCATGGCAGCTCAGAAAATATACGATTTTATATGGGATGAGTTTTGTGATTGGTATATAGAAATAGTGAAGGGAAGATTATATGGAACGGAAAGAAAAACTAAGGAAACTGCCCAGAAGGTTCTGTTAATTGTGTTAAAGGATATTTTGAAGATGCTTCATCCTTTTATGCCTTTTATTACCGAAGAAATTTGGAGATATCTTCCCGACGAAGAAAAACCTTTAATTATATCTTCATGGCCTGTATACCGAGAAAATATTAATTTTCCGGAAGCGGAAAGAAGCATGGAGTATATAATGAATGCTATTAAAGGAATAAGGAATATCAGATCGGAAATGAATGTAGAGCCTAAAAGAAGATCAAATATGATATTTGTAACTCAAGATGAAGAAATTAAAAAGGTAATTGATGAGGGCAAGAGATATTTTGTTAATTTGGCTTTTGCCAATGATATATATATAAGAGATTCCAAAGATGGCTTAGGAGAAGACAATGGAGTAGTGGTTTTGGAAAAATGTGAGATATATTTGCCTATGAGAGATTTAATAGATTTTGAAAAAGAGAGAGAAAGACTCGAAAGAGAAAGAGAAAAGTTGGAATCTGAATTGAAAAGAGTGAGAGGCAAGTTGTCCAATAAAGGGTTTATAGATAAAGCTCCTAAGGAAGTTGTAGAAGCTGAAAGAGAAAAAGAGACGAAGTATAAAGATATGATGGATAAAGTTTTGGAAAGGTTAAATATTATTAAAAATAATTAATAAAAAATCGGTTGATTTTTCAACCGATTTTTTTATTAATAGATTTAAATTAGAATAATATGGTGGTAGAATATATTTATTAAACAAGGAGGTGATATTATTAAAAGAGTAATTATTTTTTTTGTTGTAATATTTTTGGTAATAACTTTTATCCATGTTATGTATAATAGTAAATTAAGTGCTGCGGCTCCATCTCCAAATTGGAGTCGGGAAATATCCATACAGAAAACAAGTTTTAATAGAAACCCCTTAGTATCAGATATTGATGAGAATATTTTATTTTTGGATCAGGCATATGGAGATGAAAAAGGCTTAAAGATTAAATTATTTAATAACAAAATGGAGTTATTGAAGGAAGAAAAAGTTTATATTCCTCAATTGGAATTCAATACTACAAGTTCCCAAGAGGTTTTTTTAGATGGCAAGTATATTTTGTGGAGAGACAATAACAAAAATACAGTTTATAGAGGAGAAATTTCCGATGACCTGAAAACAGTGCAGGTAAAGGAAATAATGAATAATGTAGAAAAATTGGATTATTATAGTGACGGGAAGAAAGGAATACTTGCTTTTTTGAAAAAAGATGGTATGATAAGTATTTGCCGTGGTGACGGGGAAACCATCTTTGACGGAGAAATTTCAGGAAATATTAAGGATTTAAAGGTATATTCTCAAGATGAAAATATATATCTGCAAACAGTAAATTATAATAATAAAACGGGCATTAAGGAATATCGTATCAGCCAATGTAGAGACGGAATCATGTCTGATGCTGTTACCGTTTGGGAAATTAGCGAAATAGGAATGAAAGTGAGAGACTTTGTCCTCTGCGGTGACGGGGAAAATATTTATTCTTTAATTACAACTCAAGGCAAAGGCGCTAATAATTTCGGCTATATCTTAGCAGGATACAATAAGAGTACCGAGAAATCCTTTGAACCCGTTAAGTTTAATGATTATCCAGATATGGGCCTTGGATATTTTTACAGCAATCCCGTAGTGATAGGAGAAAACGAAAATGGGATTGAAATATTAGTCGGAGGAACTACTTATTTAGATCTTTACAGCAGAGAAAAAACTAATATCGTAAAAGTGGGGCTAAACAGGAAAGGAATAAATAAAACCGAACTTATATCTAAAACAAAAGGATTATCAATAAAGCCAAGCTATGTAAAAGGAAAAGATGGAGAAGTATGCTTCTGGCTTGAACCGGATGAAGGAAAATATTTTAAAGTTATGGCAGCTACTACGGATAAAAGTGTACTGTTGAGTACTACTAAAATAAATTCCAATGATGTAAAGGAAGCCTTAGGAAAAGAAGTTCCTTCCCTTACAAGCTATCTATTGCTTATTTCTTTTGCAGGAAGGTTTTTACCTTTGTTACCTGTTCTTGGATGGCTGATATATATATTTTCCATTAATGAAAGAATTGAGAAGAGTGGTTATAAGTATCTTATAATAGGAATATTCATATATTTATTTTTTCAAATTATAACTATAAATAGTTTTTATAAACCTGAGGCCGTTTTGTATATGCCTAAATTGTTGACTTTTACAGGCAGTAAAATTATAATTCCTACAGTATTTTCACTGGTGGGTCTTTGTGCGGTAATCATGTCGAGAAAAAAGGACAGAATAAAACAGCCTTATAAACAATATATTTTGTTTCTGACCTTTGCTTATATATTAATGAATTATTTGTATACTCCTTATTTATTTATTAATAATTGATAGAAAAGGGATGGAAAATAGGAGGTTATATTTAAAATGAACTATAGTAAAGCTTTGGAGTATATAAGGAGCGTTGAAAGGTTTGGTTCCAAATTAGGTCTTGATTCTACAAGACGGCTTTTAGAACTTTTAGGTAACCCTCATAAAGGTTTGAAATATGTTCATATTGCGGGAACCAACGGAAAGGGTTCCGTTGTATCCTACATTGGGAATATGCTCATGGAAACGGGTTGTAAAGTGGGAGTTTATACTTCTCCTTATTTGGAGGTTTTTAATGATAGAATTCAAATAAATAACAAAAATATCTCCGATGAGGATTTGACGCAAGTCATAGAACAAGTTAAGGAAAAATCAGACTATATGATTAAATATGAAGGCATTCGTCCCACAAGCTTTGAGATTATAACCGCTGCCGCGTTTTTATATTTTAGCAATATGAAGGTAGATTATGTGGTATTAGAAGTAGGCTTAGGCGGAAGAATTGATTCAACTAATGTGATAGAAAGCTCTTTGGCATCGGTCATCACTACTATCGATATGGATCATATGGATATATTGGGAGATACTTTAGGAAAAATTGCATATGAAAAAGCAGGTATCATAAAAGAGGGAGGATTAGTTATATCATATCCCCAAAAAGAAGAGGCATTAAATGTAATTAAAAAAGTAGCTCAGGATAAAAATGCGGAACTCATATTGTGTTCCGAAGACAATGTGTCTATAAAAAGTACAAATGATGAAGGTGCTGTGTTTGATTATAATTACTCAGGTCACTTTTTTAAGGATCTAAATATTTCATTGCTGGGAAGGTACCAAGTTTTTAATGCATCTTTGGCTTTGACAACGATAGTCACATTGAGAGACAGGAAATTTTTAGAGATAGGTGATGAACAAATAAGGAGAGGGCTTAAGAATACAAAATGGAAAGGAAGAATGGAAGTCTTAAGAAGAAATCCCATTTTTCTTATTGATGGAGCTCATAATCCTCAAGGTGCTTTGTCTTTAAGAGAGTCAATAAAACTATTTAAATATAAGAGGCTTATATTGGGCATAGGAATACTTAAAGATAAGGATGTGGACAGTGTAATAAAAGATTTGGTTCCGATGGCTGATATGATAATAATTACGGAACCCAACGGTGTGAGAAAGATGGAAGCAGAGGAATTAGCTGAAAAAATAAGAAATTATAGTAGCAATATATATGTTGAAAAAGATATTCATAAGGCTGTAGATTATTCACTGAAAGTTGCAAATCCCGATGATATGATATTATTTTCAGGTTCTTTATATTTAGTAGGAGATGTTAGGACAATTATTATGAATATGTAGTTCTTTTTTTACCTCCTCTGGAGTAAATATTATTAATATATTCCGGAGGAGGATTATTATTATGAGGATAATAAAATTCAATCCTTATACCAGGTTTAAAGATGAGGAACTTATAAGAAAATTTTTTGATGAAACAGAAAATCTTAAATATTTAGTATCTTTAGGTTGTGAAGAAGATTATAGAGATGGGATCATGAGAGTAAATAATTTGATAATAGAAATAAAAAGAAGAAATTTAAAGGCCGATAAACGGGAATCCATGATGAAAATCATTAAAAAGTAGATACTTGATTTTATCACCGAAATCCATAAATAAGCATAAATTGTTATATAAATGTGGATGGAGGTGAAATATTGAAAAAAAAAGGAATATTGATAGTTGCTAATACAGGTGATGATTCTTTAACAATAGTAGATTTTAGAAAAAAATTGAAGGTGGAAACAGTTTCCCTTTTATCCTTTGTTAATTTAGAAAAGGAATTATATTTAGATGGTTTTTATATAGGACCTTATGAGATGAGCATGAGTAGTGAAGAAAATAAGATTTATATTGTAAATGCATACAACAATACCGTATTTAAAATGGATATGGATAAAAGAAAAATTGAAGATGTAGTGGTGGTAGGAAGTTTTCCTACATCAATAAAAACCTTTGAAGGATATATATTTATATCTAATACGGACTCAAATTCTGTTTCAATATTGGATGAAAAAAATTTTCAGTTGATTCAAAATGTTCCTGTAGGAGAAAAACCAGTTGATATAGAAATCGATAGAGATACAAAAAAAATACTTGTAGCTAATTCTAATAGCTACAGTATAGACGTAATAGATATAAATAGTGAAGGGGAAGGAAAGATTAAATTGGATAAAAATCCGATTAAAATATTCATCGAAAAAGGATACATGTATGTTTTGTCCTATATTAACAATGGAATTATAAATCAAAGCAATATTTCAATTATAAATCTTCACGACAGACAAATAGTTAAAAGTATCAATCTAAAAGGTATATTTAATAATATGATAATGATTAATAAAAAATTCATATATCTAACAAATATTGACGATGGTTTTTTATATAAGTTAGATATTAAAGAGGATAGAATATTGACTAAAAATTTTCTTAAAGGCATGCCTAATAAAATACTTTGGGATAAGGATAAAATGTTATTTATAACTAATATATCGGAAAATATATTAACGATTTTTGACATTGATAAGGATAAAATATATATGAATATAAATACGGGAAAAGAACCAAACGGTCTATTATTATTATGATGTTACCTTAGCTTTATGATGCTGTCTAAGAT
The DNA here is from genome assembly GCF_004103715.1 of Acidilutibacter cellobiosedens. Classification (NCBI taxonomy): domain Bacteria; kingdom Bacillati; phylum Bacillota; class Tissierellia; order Tissierellales; family Acidilutibacteraceae; genus Acidilutibacter; species Acidilutibacter cellobiosedens. The sequence continues at coordinate 1,441,563 of NZ_CP035282.1, forward strand.
ATCCTGATATATTGAGTCAGGATTTTTTTTCCAATTATCGCATATTAACTTTGCTTGATTTATATTTGCAACATTTAAATCAATATTAAATAGAGTAGTATCCCCTTCAACCAATTTCAAGGTTACAACATATTCCTTATCGTTTTTTTTAATATAGCTGCCTCTTATCTGCTTTTCTCTCATTATTTCTATCTTTTTTATTTTTAACTTTTTATCGATATCGTCTTTTATATCCTTTGGAATTCTGTTATCAAAGTATTCTAAAGTTAATTTACCTTTATTTAAAAGAATATAATAATTCTTTTCATTTTCATCGGAATATTTTAAAAAGTTTGTTTCTACTAATTCACTTAAAAATTGTTGCACGAGAAAAAAATTCATATAATTATTATCCAGGACAAATTCCGTTATCTCTGCATTTGTAAGAGGTTTGGGGGATTTGTCTATTATATATAAAAGAAGAAGTTTATTTTGAGCAAGTTCTTCGCTATTATCAACAAACATTTCAATCACCTTCTTAGTATGAACTAATTAAATTATATCATATCATGTATAAAAGAGAAGTAGCAATTCATAAAGTGTTATATATAAAAACATTTGTGAATAAATTGTATTAGTAGATATAAGGGAGGAGATATTTTGAAGACATTTAAAGCGAAAGGAGATAACATTTTAAAAGGAGCAGTAATGATTGGAGTTTTAATTATATCGATTATTTATACCAGTATTACATATAATATCAACGTAAGGGAAGCTTTTTCTAATATTAGGGAATTGCCTATTTACAGTGTAGAAAGAAACGATAAAAAAATATCGATAACGTTCGACGCGGCTTGGGGAATAGACTCTACAAGAACTATATTGGATATATTGGATAAATATAATATAAAATCTACATTTTTTCTTGTGGGATTCTGGGTAGAAAAATATCCTGAACTTGTAGAAGAAATAAGCAGCAGAGGACATGATATAGGAAATCATTCTACCAATCATCCATATATGACAAAATTATCGGAAGAACAAATGATACAGGAGTTAAGTAAAACAGGGGATCAAATTAAAGAGATTTCTGGGAAAAAACCGATATTGTTCAGGCCTCCATTTGGAGATTATAATGACACGGTAATAAGAGTCTGCAGAGAAAACGGTTATTATCCTATACAGTGGGATGTGGATTCTTTGGATTGGAAAGAATTGGGAGTACAACCTGTAGTAGATAGAGTGACAAGAAATGTGAGAAGTGGATCTATAGTGTTGTTTCATAACAACGCAAAATATGTAGCTGAGTATTTACCCATAGTAATAGAAAAGTTACAAAAGGACGGATATGAAATAATACCCGTTTCTCAATTGATATATAAGGATAATTATTATATTGATAATACGGGAAGACAAATAAAAACAGAAAGTAATAAAACTGACTGATAAAGAGGAGGAAAAACATGGGATTACAAAAGATAAGTTTTATTGGGGTTTTAGGGAATGAGGAAGATAATGCCGTTTTTTATTTAATTGAGGAAATATTTTTTAACGGAGGTTATCATATTATCTATGAGAACGATGATGGAAAGATATTGTTTTTAAAATCTAAGGAGGATATACAAATCGGATTAATGAATATAACTTCCGAGACATTGGAAGCAATTAATAATTTACATTTAAAATTTGATTTGATTGTTCACACTAATTTAAGCGGAAAATGGGCAGAGAATAAATATTTAAAAGAATTCTTTTCGAATATTTCCAATATAGTTATTTTTAACAGTGATGATAATAACAGCATCGAATTACTTAAAGGAAATAATAAGGCTGTGATTATAACTTATGGTCTCAATAATAAATCCACTATTACTGCTTCCAGCTTAAATATTGATAATATGGTTCAATTTAATTATTGTATTCAAAGAAAAATAATAAATTTTTTTGGGACAGTTATTGATGGATTGGAGTTTCCCGCAAAGTTGAATTTTATTGAAGAAAATAGTGTATATAATGGAATGGCCTCCATTTCTACGGGAATATATTATGGTATCCCTATAGAAACAATCAAAAAAGCTATAGAAAAAGTCAAAGAAGTACATTGAAAACAATTAATTGAAATTTTCGTCTGAGTTGTTAAGAAGGATTTTTAAGTTATATGTCAAATATAGAAATTATAAAAATTTTATTTTAGTAATCATATTGTATGTTTTAAATGAATAAATATAGATTGTACTAAAAACATAAGAATAAGGGGGAATTGGGGAAATATGGTGGATAAGGTTATTGAAACAAATATAGTCAAGGTAATAGGGAAAGTTAAAACTGAAATGAAATTTAGTCACGAAATGTATGGAGAAGGTTTTTACTCTTTTGAGTTGGAAGTGCCGAGATTGAGTGATTTTGCTGATGTACTGCCAATCACTATTTCCGAAAGGCTTTTTGTAAACATGGATTTTTCGGTTGGCACTTATGTTGTCATTGATGGTCAGCTTAGATCATACAATCGCTACATAAATAATTCCAACAAGCTTATGTTGACAATTTTTGCAAGGGATATTTATATTCCGCAAGAGGATGAAATGGAAGAATTAATGAAAAAGCCCAACGAGATATTTATTGACGGATATATATGCAAACAGCCGGTGTACAGAACAACTCCTTTTGGAAGAGAAATATCCGACCTATTGATCGCTGTTAACAGGCCTTATAATAAGTCTGACTATATTCCTTGCATTTCCTGGGGAAGGAATGCAAGGTTTTGTGAAAAGCTTCTTATAGGGGATCATATTAAGGTATGGGGAAGAATTCAAAGCAGAAATTATCAGAAAAAACTTTCTAATGGAGAAGCGGAAGTAAAAGTTGCTTATGAAGTATCCGTCTCTAAGTTGGAGTATGTAAAAGATGATAATAATAGAACAAAGGATTACGATTAAAGAAAAATTGATTTATAATATAAGGAGAAAAACAAAAGATTAGAGGTGGTCAAATGCATTGGGACGTTACAAAATATGTAATTCTTTTTATAATTGCAATCAGCATACAATATACTTTGAATAAAATATTATATGAACTTAAAGAAATAAAGAAAAATTTAATAAAAAAAATGTAGTTTAATGGAAGGAGGGAAATATCTTGAAAAAGAACGAAAGAAAAAAGATCTTATTTACGGATGAAGAAATTCAACGTAGAAATAGGGAACTGGGAGATATTATTTCTAATGATTATATGGGAAAGGACTTAGTAATTATTTCTTTATTGAGAGGAAGTTTTATATTTACGTCTGACTTGGTCAGAAATATAAAAATTCCCGTTGAGATTGACTTTATGACTACTTCCAGTTATGGAAATGAGAAGGAATCTACAGGAAATGTTGAAATTATTTCTCGTATCAGATCCGATATAAAGGAAAGAGACGTATTGGTAGTTGATGACATAATGGATACAGGACTGACCATGAAGTATGTTATAGATTATTTAAAAGGTCATTCTCCAAATTCCATAAAAACCTGTGTTTTTTTAAATAAACCCAGTAGAAGAAAAATAGATTTAAAGCCTGATTATATTGGCTTTGATATACCGGATATATTTATAGTGGGCTATGGCCTTAATTATGGGAATTATTACAGAAATATGCCTTATATTTTTACATTTGAGGAAGACAATTAATCAGAATAAAATATGCCTTGCAGAAAACCTGCAAGGCATATTTTATTCTCTTATTTCCTTTACTATAGCAGTTTTATTTTTTGTTTTATTGTCTTTTTCCTTTATAAATTTAGCAGGTATCCCCGCAACAACACTGTTTGGAGGGACATCCATTGTAACAACAGAACCTGCCGCAACAACAGAACCTTTTCCTACTCTGACGCCTTCCAAGACAACAGCATTTGCTCCAATTAAAACTTCATCTTCGATTATAACAGGAGTCTTATTGGGAGGTTCCAACAATCCTGCAATTACAGCTCCGGCACCCACATGAACATTTTTACCGATCTGAGCTCTGGAGCCTATCACCGTGTTCATGTCTATCATAGTATAATCGCCAATTACAGCTCCTATATTTATTACGGCTCCCATCATTATTACGGCCTTGTTTCCTATATGAACCATGTCTCTGATTATAGCTCCCGGTTCAATTCTTGCATTGATATCTTTTATATCCAATAGTGGAATTGCTGAATTCCTTTGATTATTTTCAATGTAATATTCGTAAATATTACTACCGTTCTTTTCAAGGAGATCTTTAAAGTCTGCCCATTCTCCGATTAATATTGTGAGATCGTTATTTCCAAAATGTTTAAATTTGGATAAATCCATATTATCTATATTACCTCTGACATACGCCTTTATCGGAGTAGTTTTTTGTGAGTTTTTCAAATATTGGGCTATCTTATAGGGATCATCCAAGAAATCTTTATCATTAGTCATTAATTAATTCTCCCTTCCTGTAAAGTTTTTAAGCATATCATCCATAGTATAAAATCCTGCGCTTTTTTTATATATGAATTTGGCAGCTTTAATAGCCCCTTGAGCAAAAACTATTTTAGATAATGCTCGATGCTTTATTTCCACTTCTTCATCCTCTCCAAGGAATAAAACTGAATGTTCTCCTACTATTGTTCCCCCTCGGATGGAATGAATTCCAATTTCATTTTTTTGTCGTTTCTCTGCTCTTTCATGTCTGTTAAAAACATATTTCTTAGGCTCATTAAATGATTTATTTATTTCGTTAGCGATCATATAAGCTGTGCCGCTTGGAGAATCAATTTTTTTGTTATGGTGCATTTCCACTATCTCTATATCAAAACTGTCACCTAAAAAAGAAGCAGCTTTTTTTGCAAGAGACAAGAGCAAATTTATTCCCAAAGACATATTTGCAGAATAAAATATGGGAATCTTTTTTGCGGCTTCCTTTATATTTTTAAAATTTTCATCAGACAATCCTGTGGTTCCAATAACTAACGGAACGTTATTTATCAAGCCGAATTTTAAAAGAGAATCTAAACTTGAAGGGTGAGAAAAATCTATAACCATATCTACAGCATCTTTAAATTTAAAAATATCATCATATAATTTAAAATCTGAAAAACATTCTCTGCAGTGTTTGCTTATTCCACCGACAAGTTCCATTTCATTATCCTTAGTTATTTCATTAGAAAGCACAGTACCCATTTTGCCTGAATACCCATTTATAAGGGTTTTAATCATTTTATTTACCTCCTATATCTTTAATCCATAGGATTTCATTTCAGCCATAAGAATTTTTTTGTTCGATTCTACCATAGAAGTGAGAGGAAGTCTTAAAGGACCTACATCCATTCCCAGTAAATTCATAGCTTCCTTTATAGGAATTGGATTTGTCTCAATGAATAAAGCGTCAATTAAAGGTTTCATATTTAATTGAAGGTCTTTAGCTTTTTTGAGATTGCCGTTAAGATAAGAGGACACCATATCATGAGTATCTCTCGGAAGGATATTTGCAACAACGGAGATCACGCCTAATCCTCCTAAGGATAGAAGAGGTACAACCATATCATCATTTCCCGAATAGATACAAAAATTATTTTTGCACAGCCTTGCTATTTCAGCTACTTGAGCGATATTTCCGCTGGCTTCTTTTACTCCTCTTATATTTGGATGCTCTGAAAGCTCGGCTAAAGTCTTCGGCAAAATATTAAGGCCTGTTCTGCTGGGGACATTGTATATTATTATTGGAATATTTACTTCCTGTGCAATAGCTAAATAGTGTTCTTTCAGCCCTTTTTGAGTAGTTTTATTATAGTAAGGGGTTACGATAAGTAATCCGTCGGCTCCAACTTTTTGAGCATATTTACTTAATTCGATACAGTGAGCCGTATTGTTGGAACCGGTTCCTGCGATAACGGGAATTCTTTTATTTATTTTTTCAACAGTAAATTTTATGAGTTCTTTTTTTTCTTCATCTGAAAGAGTTGCAGATTCTCCTGTAGTACCGCATACAATTATGGCATCTGTTTTTTCTTTAACATGCCATTCAAGTAACTCTTCAAATTTGTCATAGTTTATTTTTCCATCTTTAAATGGTGTAATAATTGCTACTCCTGAACCTTTAAACATAAATTTCCCCCCTAAAATTGATTTTTAATTAAAAGCTCTGCAATCTGAACCGTATTTGTGGCAGCTCCTTTTCTTATATTATCTGCTACAATCCATAAGTTAACCCCTGATTTTACACTGAAATCCCTTCTTATTCTTCCAACATAAACCTCATCGGTACCTTCTGCAATTATAGGCATAGGATATATATTTTCTTTAGGATTATCCATTAATATGATTCCTTTTGCCTTTCTTAAAACATTGACTAATTCTTCTAATTCAAAGTCCTTATCAAATTCTACATTGGCAGAAACCGAATGGCTGTACATTACAGGTACTCTTACAGTAGTAGCGGTAATATTTAAATCATTTCTATGAAGTATTTTTCTCGTTTCATAAATCATCTTCAGTTCTTCCTTTGTATAACCTGTATCAGTAAATTCATCAATATGAGGAAGACAATTAAAAGCAATGGGATAAGGATATTTTTTAGGCGGAATATTTTTTAATCCATTCTCTAAATCCTTTACCCCACCTACTCCTGAACCCGAAACTGCTTGATAAGTTGAAAATATAATTCTTTTTATATGATAAGCATCATCTAAAGGTTTTAACGGAACCACAGATTGAATTGTTGAACAATTTGGATTTGATATAATATAATCATGTTTCAATACATCCTCAGGATTTACTTCGGGGACTACTAAAGGAACATCATCATATAGTCTCCAAGTGCTGCTATTATCAATTACTACTATCTTTTTACTTTTTGCTATAGGTGCAAATTTTTTGCTTATTTCTCCTCCCGCAGAAAATAGTGCTATATCTATAGGTTTGTTAAAAGAATCTTCATTTAATTCTTCTACAACATATTCTTTTGATCTAAATAATATTTTTTCTCCCTTTGACTTACTTGAAGCAAATAAATATAAGTGGTCAATGGGAAAATTTTTTTCTTCCAATATCTTCAAAAATGTTCTTCCTACCATGCCTGTTGCACCGACTATTCCTATATTATAATTTTTCATAAACTCACCTCTATATTTTGGTTATTTATACTATTATATTATAATATATTATATTGATTTATGTGATATAAGTAAATAGGAATTGATAAAAGTGAAAAAAAAAGATACAATTTAAAAGAAAGAATTTTATGGAGGTAAGAATATGAATGCTAATAGCAAACCAAGAATATACCAAGTAAATGTTTTTTATCTTTTAGTAGCTTTTCTCCTTATCTTTGCAGGTTCATATGTACAAAAAAGAGAAATCTATTCGGGACTTGTAATTACTGAGTTTTTATTAATACTACTTCCTACGGTCTTATTTTTATTGATTAAAAAATCTAATTTTAAAAAGGTATTAAGGCTTAATAAATTATCTCTTAAACAGATATTATTTATACCGTTAATAGTTATTTTTTCTTATCCTGTAGGAACTTTTTTAAATTACATAGTAGTTGCTATTTTGAGTAGATTTGGAGAAATAAATACAGCTGCTGTGCCACTTCCAGATAATATCAGACAGTTGATCATTAGCTTTTTTATTATTGCGCTTTCTCCGGGAATATGTGAAGAAGTAATGTTTCGAGGAGTTATGATGTCATCTTATGAAAGATTTGGGAAGGCAAAGGCAATATTAATTTCAGCATTGTTATTTGGATTGTTTCATTTTAATATTCAAAATTTTTTAGGACCGGTATTTTTGGGAATAATTTTCGGTATTATTGTAAATAAAACGAATTCTATTTATTCTTCAATTATTGCCCATACTACTAATAATACTATTGCATTATTAATCGGGTACTTTTTTTCTGATGGCACTAAAAACATTGGAGAAGAATCTTTAAGTGCTTTAAAGGGTTATAATTTGGTAATTCCAGGAGTTACTTTAGGAATAGCGGCTCTTTTAATGGGATTGATAGCTTTAAGATTTATAAGAGCATTACCTGAGGAAAATGAGGATTTGTATTTAGGAGAATTGTTTACTAACAGCAGAGTAAGAGTTATTGAGTGGTTACCACTTATTGTAGTTTTAATATTTTTTGTAATATTTAATTATAAGATTGTGTTTTTTTAGGATATTTTTCTTTTTCCCTGCCATACTAAAAGTAGGAGGGGTGATAATGAATAAAAAGAAAGATGAAAATAAGGAAAACCATGTAATAGATGAAGAAAAGCTAAAGTATGAAATAGCCAAGGAGTTGGGACTTATTGAAAAGATAAACAGAGTCGGCTGGGCAGGACTTACGGCAAAGGAATCGGGGAAAATAGGCGGAATTATTACAGCTATGAAAAAACAGAAGAAAAACAAATCTGACCTTGAATCAAAATGATTTTTTGATTAAAATAGTATTAAAGGGGGCATTTTGTATGGTAGAAAAATACTATATTGAAAAAGCCATTAAATTAATAAAAGAATCAAGAAAGACTTTTGTTTTGACAGGAGCAGGGGTATCTACTGAAAGTGGAATTCCAGATTTCAGAAGCCCTCAAACGGGACTTTGGGAAAAAGTAGACCCAATGGAAGCTTTGTCTACTACCGTGTTATATAATAATCCAAGGAAGTTTTATAAAGAAGGATTTAAAATGTTATTAGGAATGACCGGTGCAGAACCTAATAAAGCTCACTTAGCGTTGGCAGAAATGGAGAGAAAAGGATATATAAAAGGAATAGTAACCCAAAACATTGATAATCTCCACCAGAAGGCAGGTTCAAAATATGTATTGGAAGTTCACGGAAATACAAGAGAGGGAAGCTGTTTAAACTGTAAAAATAAAGTGAAATTAGATGTAATTAATAACAAGGTAAATAAAGGAGAAATTCCTCCCAGATGTGATGCATGCGGAGGAATACTAAGACCTGACGTAGTATTTTTTGGAGATATGCTTCCTGAGGATTTTAGCATTGCTCAGGAAGAGGTAGGTACTTCGGATTTGCTCATTGTGGTTGGTTCAAGTCTTGTAGTTTCTCCTGTAAATTATCTTCCTCAATTGGTTAAAAAATTGATTATAATAAATATAGGTTCTACGCCTTTTGATAGAAGAGCCGATCTTTGTATTCAAGGGAAAGCAGGAGAAGTTTTGGATGAGATATTAAAGGGTTTGGACAAGGAGTAATGGGCTAAATGTATAATAAGTTTGCACAGTATTATGATGAATTAATGGATGATGTGGAATATGAAAAATGGTATCTATATATTGAAGAAATTTTAAAAAAGGAAAATGTCAATGGGGAAGATGTATTGGAGATGGCCTGTGGAACAGGGAATATGACCAAATATTTTGTGAAGAAGGGGTATAAGGTTATTTCTTTTGATTCCTCAGAGGACATGCTTTCCATTGTATATAATAAGTTGCATAAATATTCCAATCTAAAAATTTTAAATCAAAATATGATTGATTTTAATATTAATAAAAAATTTGATATAGTTATCTGTGTATGTGATGGAATAAATTATATTTTGGATGAAAATGATCTGCAGAGAATTTTTATATCCGTAAATTCTCATTTAAAAAGTGGAGGAGTTTTTATATTTGATATTAATTCTTTCTATAAGTTAAAAGAGATTGTCGGAAATAATATTTTTGTGGAAGACAGAAAGGATATATATTATATATGGCAGAATTATTTCGATGAAAAGTCAAATATAGCTCAATTTGATTTGACTTTTTTTGCGAAAGAAAAGGATAAATATATTAGATTTGATGAAGAACATTTTGAAAGAGCCTATTCTGTTTCAGAAATATCAAACCTTTTGAATAAGGCCGGTTTTGAGAAAGTTAAATGCTATGAGCATCCTACGTTTTCTTTTCCTGATGAGAAGAGCGAGAGAATTAATTTCGTTGCTGGGAAGATATAGTTTTATAGCAGTTCTAAACAGGAATATTTTAATCGACTTGAGGGAATATTATTTGACAAGGATGCATAATTATGATAGACTAATAAAAGTAGATGACGTACATAGCAGATTCATCTATTAATAGTTTATATTGGAGGAATGTTTTAAATGGTTAAAGGTACAGTTAAATGGTTTAATGCAACAAAGGGATACGGTTTCATATCCACTGAAGATGGAGAAGATGTATTTGTTCATTATTCAGCAATAACACAAGATGGTTTCAAGACATTAGAAGAAGGTCAAAAAGTTGAATTTGAAATAGTTCAAGGAGAAAAAGGCCCTCAAGCTACAAATGTTACAAAACTATAAGAAAAAAAACTAAAATTTATATATAGTTTTTAACCGTAGCCAATTTTTAGCCCCTCATGTAAATAAGGGGCTTTAATTATGTGTATAAGGAGAAAAATAAAATGGATTATATGATAAGAGGAATTGATAAAAAAGGTCTTATTCGATTTTTTGTTGCAGTAACTACAGATACGGTTGAAAAGGCAAGAGAAATTCATAATACCACTCCTGTCGTTTCTGCCGCTTTAGGAAGAACTTTGACTGCATGCAGCATTATGGGGGTAATGATGAAGGGAGAAGGAGAAAGCATTTCTCTTCAAATAAGAGGAGACGGACCTATTGGAAATATAGTATCTGTAGCTAATCCAAAGGGAGATGTAAAAGGATACGTAAAAAATCCGGATATTGATTTGCCTCTTAAAGCCAACGGAAAACTTAATGTGGGAGGGGCAGTAGGGAAAAACGGGAGAATAACCGTTGTTAAAGATTTGGGACTTAAAGATCCTTATATAGGACAATCTAATTTAGTGTCAGGAGAAATAGCCGAGGATGTTGCCAATTATTTTTTCTATTCTGAACAACAGCCTTCTGCAGTTAATCTGGGAGTAATGATAGATAGGGATATGACGGTAAAGGCTTCCGGAGGATATATAGTGCAGCCTCTTCCCGATGCGGATGAAGATGACATCAGTAGATTGGAAGAAAATATAAAGAGATCAGAGCCCGTATCTTCCCTTGTGAACAGAGGCCTTACTCCTGAGGAAATAGCTGAAACGGTTTTTAAAGGCTTTGAATTGGAGATACTTGAAAGTATCAAGGTTGAATATAAATGTGATTGTAGTAGAGAAAAAATAGAAAGCGCATTGCTAAGTTTGGATGAGAAAGAAATAGAGAGTATGATTGAAGAAGATAACGGGGCGGAAGTAGTATGTTATTTTTGTAACTCAAAATATAATTTTTCAAAAGAGGATTTGGAAACCCTAATTAACTCTTGACACCAAAATGAATTTCATATATATTATATGATATAACTGTTGCCCAGATAGCTCAGTAGGTAGAGCAGAGGACTGAAAATCCTCGTGTCGGTGGTTCGATTCCGCCTTTGGGCACCATATAATGCGGGAGTGGCTCAGTGGTAGAGCATCGCCTTGCCAAGGCGAGGGTCGCGAGTTCGAATCTCGTCTTCCGCTCTAAAAAGACATAGCTTCCCACTAAGAGGAAGCTATGTCTTTTTGGTAAAAAACAATATGATACTATGGATTCAAAGGTGATTGTATCGTGCGAACAGAAATTTGTTTGAATAAAAATAGTAAGGATAGAGATTACTATGAAAATACTTATATTTGGTATTGTTGCAAGTGGAAAAACAACTTTAGCAAGAAAATTATCGAAAGAATTAAGCATCCCCTATTATGAGGGAGATTGTATTGCCTGGGGATTTCCAAATGAAAAGAGATATAAACGTTCTAATGAAGAACAAAAAGAAATCATTGATAAGATAAATGAAAATGGCGCATGGATTGTAGAGGGAACTTACAGAGAAAGTCAAAAAGTCTTGTATGATTTAGCAGATAAGATTATCTTTTTAGATACACCTTTATATATTAGAAGATACAGAATAATTTCTAGATTTATCAAACAAAAAGTCGGATATGAAAAAAGCAACTATAAACCGACCTATGACATGCTAAAACATATGTTTATATGGACAAATGATTTTGAGAAAAATCGTAATGTTCACGAAGATAGGCTCATGGATTATGAAAATAAGCTTCTTTGGATAAAGTCCGTAAATGAACTAAAGGGAAAACTGTAAACTCCAATATATCGTGAGATTATAAGAATAATCTCTCCTGCATCTATTAAAAGCATCATAAACAATGGTGATGTTTTGAAGATTGAACAAAAATACTGGGTATTTCTTATGTAAACACATGGGGTTTCAGTGTATGGATGGTTATCATACTATTAATTAACCATTGCTTAGACATTGATACATCAGGAGGAATTGAAAGCTAACTGGCAACTTTTATTAAACGGTGAAGGATTTTTTAAGATTGAACCATTAAGATAGACACGGAGGTTATTTTATGACAGAAATATATTTTATCAGGCATGCGGAATCTGATAATTCCGTCTATGATGATTATAGCCGTCCCTTAACAGAAAAGGGAATGAGAGATCGGATTTTAGTCACTAAATTTTTGAACTCTAAAAGAATAGATGCTGTATTTTCAAGTCCGTATAAAAGGGCAATTGATACTGTGAAGGACTTCGCAGGAAAGAATCACTTGAAAATTCAATTTATAGATGAGTTTAAGGAAAGACACGTAGGCAGATGGGTAGATAACTTTACGGATTTTTCTAAAAAACAGTGGAATGATTTTCATTATAAATTGAATGAAGGCGAATCATTACAAGAAGTACAGAGCAGAAATATAAATGCTTTAAAGCGTATATTGACTGATTATGAAGGCAAGAATATTGTAATTGGTACTCATGGAACTGCCTTAAGTACAATTATAAATTATTACGACTCATCTTTCGGTTATAATGAGTTTAATAATATTATAAAATTAATGCCTTGGATTGTGAGATTCACTTTTGATGGTAAATTTTGCAAAGAAATAGAAAAGATCAATGTCTTTGTATATTAAGAGCATATGTTAATAAAACCACATCCTTGCTCTATCTTCAATATCTGATTTTTTTAAATTTACTTTATAATTGAGAAGATATATGAATAATGAAGTGATAAATACCGCTTTTTGCCACAAGAAGCCTATTACGTTAGTGTAAAATTACAGCAGGGAAATAGAATATATTTCCATATATAGTTGAAAAGAAGATATCATCCTATTAAAATATAAGTTGAAACACCAATAAATTAAGAAAGGATGATATCTATATATTTTTTCCCTACAGTAACTTGACTCTATCGTTTTATTACCCATGCTTGAATATTTTATTTTTTAAAAATATAATATTTGTAAAAGAGACAGATAATGGTTTGTACGAAACTTAAGAGATGGGTGGAGATAATGAACAAAAAAATTTTAATTATTGATGATGATAAAGAGTTATGCCGATTATTAAAAAAGTGTATGGAAAATGAAGGTTTGTCTGTTCAAATTGCCTATACCGGACCAGAAGGGTTAAAGCTTGAAGTGAATAATTACCATATTATTGTTTTAGATATCATGCTGCCTGAAATGAATGGATTTGATGTATTGACCGAAATTCGTAAAAGAAGTTCTGTTCCTGTATTGATGCTGACTGCAAAGGATAGCGAAGTGGATAAAGTATCAGGTCTTAGGTTAGGTGCTGATGACTATCTGACTAAGCCTTTCAGTATCAATGAATTTATGGCAAGAGTACAGTCCCTTATTCGCCGTTATACTATCTTAAATAATCGCAGTTATCCTGAAGAAAAATGTTTATACTTTAAAGGGCTTACAATTAACCCTAAAAGCAGAACGGTAATGGTAGATAAAAATATAGTTGGGTTAACAGGAAAAGAATTTGACCTATTGTATTTTTTAGCTTCCCACAAAGGACAGGTTTTTACGAAAAAACAGATTTATAATCAAGTCTGGAGTAATGATTACTCTTTTGATGACAGCAATATTATGGCTTATATAAGTAAGCTCAGAAAAAAGGTTGAAAGGAATGCAGATATGCCTATTTATATCCAAACCGTGTGGGGAGTAGGCTATCGTTTTAATCAAGAGGTATGACAATGAATATAACAAGTATTTTGACTATATTGGTCTTTGTTCTTGGAATATCTGTTTTTATCATGGCAAATTATATAGTAAACATAAAAAAGAGCTTATCTAAGATGATAATAGTTTTAAATGATATAAAAAAGGGAAATCGAAATAGAAAAGTTCTTATAAGTGATAATAATTCCGCATCAGATATCGGATATAAAATAAATGAAATATTGGATGATTATAGATCAAAAATTATCGAACTTGAAGAAGGAGAGGAAACTTATAAACGAATGCTTATAGGTTTTTCTCATGATGTCAGAACTCCCCTTACTTCTTTAGTCGGGTATTTGGATGCTATTCATAATAAAGTAGTCCATGGAAAGGAAAAAGATGATTATCTGGAAATTGCTCGAGATAAAGCATATAATCTAAAGGATTTTGTGGAACTGTTATTTGAATGGTTTAAACTTGATGCTAAAGAAATGGCATTTCACTTTGAAGATGTTGATATTAATGAACTAACGAGGAGTGCATTAACAGATTGGGTACCCATATTTGACGAAAGGGGAATTAAATTTTATATAGACATTCAAGATAAGGAATTTATTGTTTCAGCAGATGTTAATGCATATATGCGAATTATTAATAATATTATTCAAAATGCGGTATTACATAGCAGGTGCAGTAAGGTAAATATTGAAGTCTTACAAAAAGACGATGAGGCTGTTATCATGATTTCCGATAACGGAAAGGGAATAGCTCGGAAGGATTTGCCTCATGTGTTTGATCGGCTCTATAAATGTGATGAATCGCGTTCTGCTGGAGGAAATGGGTTAGGACTTGCCATTGTAAAAGAACTTGTTGAGATTCATCATGGAAGGATTGAAGTGGAAAGTATTTTAAATGAGGGAACGACCTTTACCATTACTATACCGATAAGAAAAGCTTTGTGAGAAATTACAGGGCTTTTTTAAATTAATTAAAAAACAAGAGAAAAACAAGATTTTTGCAAAGTTCTAGCAAGATTTATTTTTTATAATGGAATTATCAACTAAGCAGGGAGGTTATTAAAGTGAAAAATTTAATAATAGAAACAAAAAAGCTTAATAAGAAATATGGAAAACAAATTGTAGTAAACAATGTTGATCTTCATATTGAACAGGGAGAAATTTACGGATTACTTGGAAGAAACGGGGCTGGGAAAACTACTATAATGAAAATGATTTTAGGCCTTGTTTCCATTACATCCGGAGAAATCAATGTGTTTGGGCAGAAACTAAAAGGTAATGAACAGCAGATTTATCCGCGAATAGGAGCTATTATTGAGACCCCGGGATTTTATCCGAATCTTACCGGAACTGAGAATCTTAGAATTTTTGCCAAATTAAGAGGAATGACAAGAAAAGACTGCATCAAGCATGCATTGGATTTAGTGGGGCTCTCCTATAATGACAAAAAACTTTTTCTTGAATATTCTCTCGGTATGAAACAACGTCTCGGTATTGCCAATGCTGTTATGCATGAACCCGAACTTTTGATTCTGGACGAGCCGACTAACGGGCTTGATCCCATAGGTATTGTTGAAATGCGGGAATTTATTAGAGATTTATGTAAAAAAAACGGTATTACCATTTTAATTTCAAGTCATATTTTGACTGAAATTGAACAACTCGCAGACACCATAGGTATTATAGACCACGGTATTTTATTAGAAGAAAGCAGTTATAAAGATTTACAGAAAAAGAATAGAAAATATATCCTTTTAAAAGTATCATCAACTTCAAATGCAATTAGAGTGTTAGAGCAAAAAATGGGGATTCATGACTATGAAGTGGAAAATGACACGATGTTAAGGATTTATGAAATAGACAGAAACATGGGCGAGATAAACAAGTTGCTTATAACAAATAATATTGAAGTCCTTAGTTCACAGTTTTGCAGCGATACATTAGAGGATTATTTTAAGAATATTACAGGTGGTGAAGGTATTGTTTAAATTAATTCAGGTAGAATTCATGAAACTGAAACGAAAAAAATTTATAATTTTGATATTGATCTCTGCTTTCACTATGCCGCTTATTTCGGTACTTTATTATTTAGGTGGTGGCCCTATCCGTAATTTCAGCGGTTTTTCCATATGGGGAGCACTTTCGTATACCGAATGGATTATTTTGCCGTTCATATTGGGAATAGTGAGTACGATGATTTTATTTGATGATAGACAAAACGATACCCTCAAACAAATTTGGATAGCTCCGGTGTCCAAATCAAAATATTTGTTTTCTAAATTGTTAATTTTAATTTTGTTTTCTGTTTTATATATGTTTTTAACTGCTGTTTCAACTATAGGAGGAGGAGTTTTGATTGGTTTTAAAGACATTAACAATATCACTTTAGGTTTTCTTTTTAAAAAATCAATGCAGATAGGAATATTGACTCCTCTTGCAATACTGCCAATAACCGTCTTGGAAATTGCGTCAAAGAATAATTATATTTTTCCCATTTGTGCAACCATTGTATATGTTTTTTTGGGTTTTATTTTAATTGGTTTTACAATGGAATACCATCCCCTTTCTATTGTAACAGCTATGATTATTCATGATATACCTACAGTAGAAACAAAGGAAGCCATTAATCTTAGAAATTGTTATATTAATTTTACTGGTCTTTCTGTTATATCTTTTGTACTTTCTGTCATTTTACTAAAAAAACAGGACTATTAAATGGAGGTTAACTATGAAATCATTGATTCAAACGGAATTTCTTAAATTCAAGCGTTCCAGAATTTTGTATATATCCATATTCGGAGTATTGATTATTTCTGCGACTGTTCTTTTGCAAGGCCAGCATATTTTTTATGGAGAAAAATATGCCGATAAATCCGGTTGGCTGATAACGGCGGCTCTTTCTCTGGGCAGTTTTTATATTCTGCCACCACTTTTTGCTTTAATAGGCAGTTACAGTATCAGCAGGGAATATCAGGACGGAACTATGAAGGAGCTTGCAATTATCCCTGTAAGGGGTAAAGAACTGATAGTATCAAAACTGATTGTTTCATTTACTTTCTGTATTTTTTTAACATTACTATTATTTGTTTTGGAACTTTTTACAGAAGTTATATTATATACCAATAAATTAACGATTTTAGAGATGATAGGATATTTAAAGCAATATTTCCTTCAGGGGATCGCTTTGTTTTTTGCAATTACTCCCCTTATTGCCATAGTTACTATTTTTCGAAAAGGTTACTGGCTTTCTGTTATATTTGCAATGATTTATTCGTTTGCCGGAGTCTTTACATCTCAGTCCCAAATGTTTAAATCAATCTATCCTATTTCGGCTTCATTTTGTTTTTCCGGTTTTTATGATGTATCAGGTATGCAATTTATGATTGCTTGTATTAGCTTAATTATTTCACTTCTTATTGCAGGAATTATTTTAAGATCTGCAAGAGTTTATAGAATGGAATAAAATTATAAAGGTTTTAATTTAATAGGTAGTTAGTTAGGATATTTTTGAATAAAAATTAATTATGATGAATAGGAAAGTTATAATTTACCTTAATGTTAACTTAACTTTAACCGGATTTCAAAAAAGGCCTCTTTAATATTGACAGAAGCCTTTTTTTCATTTTTTTATCTTAATATTTTCATAAATACTCTTTCACTAATTAAATATATATATTATAATGTTTGGTGAGTTTTACAATTAAATAGTTATTTAAAATAGTAATATTTGGGAGGCATTATGGCTTTGAATATTCTAATAACAACTGCACCTTTCGGAAATGGTCATAAAATGGTAGCTATAGCTTTAAAAAATGCTTTCGTAAATAAGGGTTATAATAATGTCTTTATAGTTGATTTATTTACAGAAGCACATCCTGCAATAACAGAGGCCATAAAAAGAGCATACATAAGAAGTTACGATTTTGGAAAGGCATATTCCAGATTATATTACGGCTCGGAAAAATTTGCGGATAAAAGTATAATTGAACCGTACAGGAATTTTGGATATAAAAGATTAAGCGAAATAGCTATAAAATTCAAACCTAACGTAATAATAAATACTTTCCCAATGCTGACACCTCTTAAAATTAAAAATGAAGCAAATGAGAACATCCCTGTTTTTAATATTGTTACGGATTTTTATGTTCACAAACTATGGATCAGTGAAGGAATAGACAAGTTTTATATAGCTACAAATGAGCTCAGAGAAGATCTGAAAAAAATGAACATTTCGATGGAAAAAGTCATTGTATCCGGCATTCCAATAAGAAAAGAATTTGAAGAGACAAACAATATTTTAAAGGTCTACAGAAAATACAATTTCAAAAAAGGGGGAAAAATAGTTTTAATAAATTCAGGAGCCTTTGGAGTTCTTAAGGATATCAAGAAAGTATGTGCGGAGTTATGTAAGAATAGAATGATTCAAGTGGCAGTAATATGTGGGAACAACAAAATGCAGAGAATGAGACTTGAGTCTTTGGGGTTAAGAAACCTGAAAGTTTTTGGTTTTGTTGAAAATATTGACGAACTTTATAAAATATCTTACTGTATGATTACAAAGTCAGGAGGCATAACTTTGAGTGAAGCACTGGCCGTACAGATTCCTTTGATTATCGTTAAGCCTGTTCCCGGGCAGGAAAAGGAAAACGCATTGTATTTTGAGAGAAAAGGTGCAGCCATAATTGCAAACAATTGGTACCAGATTGTGAAGAGTACCCTTGAACTTATTAATAATACTGACCTAATGAATACCATGAAAGAAAACATGGGAAAGATGTATATTAAATCGTCTTCAGAGAAAATTGTTGACGATGTAGTTGAAAGTATAAAAAGTAAAGAGATCATGCAAATATTAGGGTAGGTGTAACAATGTAAAATGGACAAAGAGAGGATGATAAAAATAGAAAGTTTTGATACGGTAATATTTGATATGGATGGAACAACTTTGAATACCATTGAAGACCTTTCCGACAGTGTAAATTTTATATTGACTAAATATGGATATCCCAATAGGACATTGGAAGAAATAAAAAGCTTTGTTGGAAACGGAGTTGCGAATCTTATTGAGCGTTCTATACCAGATGGACGCAACAATCCCAATTTTGAGAATTGCCTCAGTGAGTATAAAGATTATTATAGAGATAATATGCAAAATAAGACCGCACCTTATGATGGAATAATAGAACTTTTAAGAGAACTGCGCAAGAGAAACTATAAGCTTGCGATAGTATCTAATAAATTTGATAAAGCTGCTAAGGAACTTAATACTAAATATTTTGGCGGCTGCATTGATGTTGCAATTGGGGAATCGGAAAATGTAAAAAAGAAACCTGCTCCGGATGGTGTCTTTAAAGCCTTGAAGGAGTTGAATTCAACTCCGAAGAAAGCAGTATACGTAGGAGATTCGGAAGTAGATGTAAAAACAGCTCAAAATGCCGGCTTGATTTGTATAGGAGTTACATGGGGATTTAGAGACAGAAAGGTATTGGAAAAAATGGGAGCGGATTTTATTATTGATAAACCGGAAGAACTATTTAATATATTAAAAGGTTAAGTGTAATTCACTTTAAAAAATAGCTTATGCTGTTTCTTATAAGATTAACAGTTTAAGTTATTTTTTATTTTTTCACATTTGTTTAAAAATGTTGTATAATAAATAGAAATCTTTTCTATATAAAATAAAGGAAAACAATGGAGAAAAATTAATGAATAATCCTTTTATACCTTTAAAAAAAGCTAAATTGGTTATTGTAGACGGAAGAATAGACAAGGATTCATTTGAAAAACTGGAAGAAATGGGTTTAAAAGTTATTCCAACAACATGTTGTAAAGAAATTCATCCTTCTGTTGCTTTTCATCCTGATATGGTTATTCATCCGGTTAATCCTGAAACTTTAGTGATTGCTCCAAATGTTTTTGAATATTATGAGAAGGTTTTATATGGAATGGGTATTAAATTAATTAAAGGAGAAAAGTGGTTGAATATAAAATATCCTAATGACATAGCATACAATGTATTAAGAATTTCCAAATATGCTTTACATAATTTTAAATATATCGATAAAAAGCTTCTATTTTATTTAAAAAAGGAAAAGTTGGAATTTATTAATATAAATCAAGGATATTCTAAATGTTCTACAGCGATAATTGATGAAAAAGCTATAATTACTTCAGATTATCCTATATATAAAAAAATGTCAGAATTAGGCATTGATTCTCTTCTAATCCGGCAAGGAGCTATTGAACTTTTGGGATTTAATTATGGCTTTATCGGAGGATGCTGCGGAAATATATCTAAGAATGAAATTATTTTTTATGGCAATGTGTTTCGCCATCCTGATGGAGAAAAAATAATGAAATTTTTAAATAAATATAATAAAAATGTTTATTTTTTAACAGAAAAGAATTTGGTTGATATAGGTACAATAATTAGCTTATGATGCAAATATAGTTATCTTAAATATAGAATATAGGAAGTTTTAAAACACATAATATTATTACCGTGAAGGAGTGATAATATGGAATTATTAACCATAAGTTATGATAAAAATATGGATAAAGTCAGGGAATCCATATATAGTTATAAATATAAAGAAAAAATTAATATTGTAGAAGAAGAAAAAGGAAACAGATGTTTTTTCAAATTTTTAACAGATGAAAAAATTTCAGCCAGAAAAAAAATGAGTATATATGAGGAATTATCTCATGTAATACTGAATTTAATATTAGAAGTTTGTATTAAAGATATGTTTTTTAAAGAGATATTTAAAAATTGCAGTGATTTCAGCAGAAGTGAAAAGATTGAAATCGGAGAAATAGGTTATAAGGTATTAACAGAAAATGAAAATTTTAATAGTGAAAAAAACATGATTTTTAATGAAGTCCTTAATTATGTCAAATCCAATACGGAAATTGCCATTGACGGTTTTCTGATATTTAAATTAAGATGGATGAGTAATTTTCTCCAGGGATTAATAGAAAAAAGTAAGGACAGTTTTACGCAAGAAAAAGAATATAGAGAATTTATTAAGATATTACAATATTTTGTTGATATTCAAGAACCTAAAATGGAAATAATAAATGTATTGATTACAAAGGATGACTATAAACTATTCGATAAGGATAACAAGGTTGTTGATAACAATTTTTTCAGTGATATTATAGGCGAATTGAATAATGAAAATATAAGTAAAGATGATATTCTGATAAGCTCATTAATAGTTATCGCACCTAAAAAATTAATTCTTCATGTAGATGAGAAAGCAAAGAACAGGGAGATAGTTGAAATCATTAAAAATGTTTTTTCCGAAAGGATTTTATTCTGTACCGGCTGTAACCTATGCAGTATCAATTTTTCACTAAAAAAAGGAAAATAAATATTTAAATATATATTTATTACTTTTTATTAAAATTAAAGTATGTTATTATAAAATAATAGTGTATTAATTTTTATTGAGGGAGGAAATATTATGGATGTACAAATAATTAAACCTTCTATTCTTCCGGGATTTATGGAGCTTTTACCCGGAGATCAGATTTTATTTAATGACATGATGGACAGGATAAGAAATAATTATGAAAAATTTGGATTTCTTCCAATAGATACCCCTATAATTGAAAAATCGGAAGTCCTTTTGGCAAAAGGCGGAGGAGAAACTGAAAAACAGATATACAGATTTCAAAGAGGAGATAATGATCTTTCTTTGAGATTTGATTTGACCGTTCCCTTAGCGAGATATGTTGCCCAGCATTTTTCTGAAATCAGTTTTCCCTTTAGAAGATACCAGATAGGAAAAGTATACAGAGGAGAAAGAAACCAGAAGGGAAGATTCAGAGAATTTTACCAATGCGATATAGATATAATAGGAAATGAAAACTTAAGTATAATCAATGATGCGGAAATCCCAAGTGTTATTTATTCCACATTTAAAGAGTTGGGATTTGACGATTTTACTATAAAGATTAATAACAGAAAGGTATTGAGCGGATTTTTTCAATGGTTGAAAATCAAAGACAGCAAGGCGGTATTAAGAATTATTGATAAATTGGACAAAATCGGGATGTCAGGAGTCGGAGAAGAATTATCGGAATTAGGATTAAATGAAAACATCATAGAGAAGATAAAGAAGTTTATGAGTATTAAGAGTTCAAATGAGGAAATTCTCGATAATTTGAAATCTTTAAATATTGATAACGACATTTTCAAGTCAGGATTTGAGGAATTAAACTTTGTAGCAAAATACATAAAGGATTTTGGAGTTCCCGAAAAAAATTATGTTTTGGATTTAAGTATTGCAAGAGGATTGGACTATTATACGGGAACAGTCTATGAAACTTTTTTAAATGATTATCCCAAACTTGGGTCCATATGTTCCGGAGGAAGATACGATAATCTTGCGGCTCACTATACAAAACGAAGCCTTCCTGGGGTTGGAATATCCATTGGACTCAGCAGATTATTTTCTCAGCTTATGGAAGAAAAAATAATTGAAAATAAGAAGAACTTTTTAACCAAAGTTTTGATTATTCCAATGGATGATTGCCTTAAAGAGGGTATAGAAGTTGCCACAATCTTAAGAAAGGAAAATATTTATACTCAGGTATATACTGAAGAAGGAAAAATCGGTAAAAAATTTAATTATGCCGACAAATTAAATATACCTTATGTAATAATCATTGGTTCCCAAGAGGTAAAGGATAAGGCGGTAACCATAAAAAACATCAACTCCGGAAATCAGGAAACTATGGAATTAAGCGAAGCTTTAAAGATATTGAAAAACTGAGAGGAGAAGGATTTTCATTAGATAGGTATGTGAAATTTGTTTTTATAGTAAGAAAATAGAATATGTTTCCATATATAGTTGAAAAGAAGATATCATCCTATTAAATATATGTTGTCAAAACAAATAAATTAAAGAAAGGATGATATCTTTTTATGTATAATAGTGTACAATTAGTTTTTGTTCTGAATATTTTTGGAACAAAATTTAAATTCTATAATAATATGTCGAATTCAAACTTGTATAATCTTGGATTCTTAATTGGTATATTTTCATGGTCATCCCCTCCCTCATTTATAGCATACCGAAATTATAAAAGAACATAGAAAGATAGGAGATTTTTTGATATGAAAAAAGCAATTCAAAACAACCTCTACATGTTGAGGTTTATGTGGAAATATTGTAAATCCAATGTAATATTGAGGTTGCTGTCAACGCTTACTGCTCCTGTTCAACCATTTATTTTTATAATTACCATGAAATTGGCGATTGATGGTATTTCCGAAAAACGGGATTTGAAATATCTTCTCACCATTATTCTTACTGCCTTTTTAGTGGGGGCGGTTTCTGCTATTTTTAATTCATGGGTTAATAGCAGCAGCACAAAGGCGCAACCAAAAATATCAAAGGGTATTCAAGACGAATTACTGAAAAAGTCCTTAACATTAGACTTTGCATGTTATGATGATGCTGAGTATTATGATAAATATGTTAGAGCAATGCAAGAAGCCGAAAGCAGAGCTATTGAAGTTCTTGATTCCTTAGTAGAAATCCTTTCAAGTATTGTTGCATTATTAATGATAGTGTCGCTTATTATTGCATTAAATCCCATTGTTATTTTGATTTGCGTAGCGGTACTTGGGATAAATATATTTTTGAACGCAAAAAGAAATAAGATCGTCTTCAAACGAGATATGGAGATTACTCGTCCTCAAAGAGAAGGGGCATATTATAAGAAAATGTTTTATGAACCCCAGTATGCCCAAGAGTTACGATTAGGCAAACTGGGACGGCTAATGAATAAAAAATTTATTTCTTCAATGGACAGAGTTCTAACTGTTGTAGAAAAATATTGCGGAAGATTTGTTTTTTTTGATAGTGCCTTTAGTATTGTTGGGTTCGGTCTTATGTCTTCTGTAATGGCATTTGCCTCTTGGCAAATTACTAAAGGGAATTTGAGCATTGGCGATTTTGCAGCTTTGCTCAATGGTGCTCAACAATTATTAGAAAGATTATTTGCTTTGTTTGGTCAGTTTCCTCGATTGTTTCAAAATAGCATGTATATTGAGAATCTTCGAAAAATCCTTGATTACAGCCCAGTAATTGCATCTGACAATGGAGGCATTGAAATTGATAGATTACAAAATAATATAAAAATAAATGGGATTTCGTTTACTTATCCGGGGAAAGACAAGCCTGTATTAAAAAATATTAATATGGAAATTCGTCACGGGTCTAAGACAGCCATTGTTGGATATAATGGTGTTGGGAAATCGACTTTAGTAAAATTACTGCTTCGTTTTTACGATCCCGACAAGGGTAATATTAAGATTGATAATATTGACTATAGAGAAACTAACGTGGATTCGCTTAGAAATAAATTCGGTGTGCTTTTCCAAAACTATAAATGTTATGCTTTAACCGTTGCGGAAAATGTACTCTTAGACGATTATATGGACAAGTCAGTTGAAGAAAAAGTTGTTTCATCTTTAAAATACAGCGGAATATATGAAAAGATTGCGGGATTGGAAAAAGGAATAAACACAAACTTATCACGTGAATTTGACAGTGACGGCATGCCTTTGTCTGGTGGTGAAGAGCAAAAAATTGCTATTGCAAGGGCTTTTGTGGAGGATAAAGACATTCTGATTTTAGATGAACCGTCAAGTGCTCTTGATCCGTTAGCTGAATACGATATTAATCAGAAAATAATGTCACTTGCCGACAATAAAACTGTAATCTTTATTTCTCATAGGTTATCCACAGTTCGGATGGCGGATATGATTTATATGATGGATAATGGGAAAATCATTGAGTCAGGAACACATGATGAGTTGATGAAGCGAGGGGGCAAATATTGTGAAATGTTTACAAAACAAGCAGAGAAATATATGCTGGAATTTTGACTCCACCCTACCTTTTAACAAAATTAGCCACTTGCTTAAGAATGGTAATGTTGATTTAGTAATTACAATTCAATTTTAGAAAGGGTCAGTCAACAAATTTTTAAAATTTATTGACAACATCAAAATATATTGATATAATTAGATATTAATACAATATTAAAAAACTGCGAAGAGAAGAGTAGGTTAGTTTTTATTTCAGAGAGGGATTGTTGTGGCTGAAAGCAATCCTAATTAAGAATTAGCCGAATACCAGCTTGGAGTTGTATCTTAACCTTTAGGTGAAAGATGTCCGCTGATTACAGCGTTATGAAAAAATGAGAATTAATTAGGGTGGAACCACGTGAGTAGCCTCTCGTCCCTTAAGGTATTTATATCTTGAGGACGGGAGGCTTTTATATTTCAAATAAGGAGGAATAAAAGATGAGTAAAATTAAAATTATATTTCCGGATAATTCCGTCAGAGAATATGAAAAGGGAATTAAGATTTATGATATAGCAAAGGATATAAGTGAAGGACTTGCAAGAACAGCAGTAGGAGCAAAATTAAATGATAAAATTTTGGGACTTGGTGATTCCGCTGAGGAAGGCGGCAAAATAAAGATTTTAAAGTTTGACGATAAGGAGGGAAAGAAGATATTTTGGCATACCACTTCTCATATTATGGCTCAAGCGGTTAAAAGATTATTCCCTGATACGAAATTAGCTATAGGGCCTGCAATAGACGATGGATTTTATTATGATTTGGATACGGAACACAGATTTACTCCGGAGGATCTGAAAAAAATAGAGGAGGAAATGGCCCGTATAGTTAAAGAAGGTTATGAATTAAAAAGATTCGTACTTCCGAGAGATGAAGCCCTTCAATATTTTAAAGAAAAAGAAGAACCTTATAAGGTTGAATTAATCGAAGATCTGCCTGAAGATGCCGTAATATCTTTTTATAAACAGGGCGAATTTACGGATCTCTGTGCGGGGCCTCATTTATTAAATGTCAAAAGGGTAAAGGCAATCAAACTTTTAAGTATAGCTGGTGCTTACTGGCGGGGAAATGAAAACAATAAAATGCTTCAAAGAATATATGGAATAAGTTTCGAGAAGAAAAAGAATTTGGACGAATACTTGGTGCTGTTGGAAGAAGCTAAAAAGAGAGATCACAGAAAACTTGGAAAGGAATTGGGATTGTTCAGTATGCATGAAGAAGGGCCGGGATTTCCTTTCTTTCATCCCAAGGGAATGGTATTAAGAAATATTCTTGAAGAATTTTGGAGGGAAGAACATATAAAAAGAGGATACGGAGAAGTAAAAACTCCGATTATACTGAATGAGGAATTATGGCATAGGTCGGGACACTGGGATCATTATAAAGAAAATATGTATTTTACTAAAATAGATAATGAAGATTATGCTATAAAACCTATGAATTGTCCCGGAGCAATGCTTATATATAAGTCAAATATGTTCAGCTACAGAGACCTTCCCCTAAGATGGGCTGAGTTGGGCTTGGTTCATAGACATGAATTATCGGGAACTCTTCATGGACTCATGAGGGTCAGAAGCTTTACTCAGGATGATGCTCATTTATTCATGCTTCCGAGTCAGGTAAAAGAAGAATTAATAGGAGTAATTGATTTTGCCAGCTATATGTATAACATATTTGGATTTAAATACCATGTAGAACTTTCAACGAGACCGGAAAATTCCATGGGAACCGAAGAACAGTGGGAATTGGCAACTAACAATTTGATAGAAGCTCTGAAGGAAAAGAAAATAAATTATATAATTAATGAGGGAGACGGAGCTTTTTACGGGCCCAAAATAGATTTTCATCTTCAGGATGCAATAGGAAGAACTTGGCAGTGCGGAACTATTCAGTTGGATTTTCAAATGCCTGAAAGATTTGATTTAACTTATATAGATAAAGATAATGAAAAGAAAAGGCCTGTAATGATTCACAGAACTATATTTGGGAGTATTGAAAGATTTATAGGCATATTAATAGAACATTATGCAGGAAAATTTCCTTTATGGTTATCTCCGGTTCAGGTTATCCTACTTCCCATATCGGATAAATTTAATGATTATGCTTATGAGTTGAAAAAGGAAATGATTGATAAGAACATAAGGGTTGATATAGATGACAGAGCAGAAAAAATAGGATATAAAATCAGGGAAGCTCAACTTCAAAAAGTTCCTTATATGTTGGTCTTAGGGGAAAAGGAAGTAGAGAACAATGATGTTTCCGTAAGAGCAAGAGAAGAAGGAGATTTAGGAAGAATGGAAATTGAAGATTTCATTGGGAAGGTAATTGAAGAAGTAAAAAATAAGAAATAACATTAAGACAAAAAATTCCGATAGTTGTTTATAAACAACTATCGGAATTTTTTGTCTTAATTAAGTTGCCGTATTTGAGGAAAGTTCATATTGCTTTAATATTTCATCTAATTCTTCACTTGTGAGGGTTTCCTTTTTCATTAACTCATCAGCGACAACCGTAAGTATCATCTTGTTTTCGTCTAATATCCTTAAAGCGCTTTCAAAACATTTATCAAGTATTTTTTTGATCTCTTTTCTTATTACTTCATAATTGTATTTAATGTAGTAGTCTTCTATCGTAATGTTTCCGAAAGAGCTCATTCCGTAGCTGCACACCATTTCTCTGGCGATTTCCGTTGCCTTGTTTAAATCATCCTTTGCTCCCGTTGTTATTTCATTGAAAACTAATTGTTCTGCAGCCCTTCCCCCGAGAAGTACAATTATCTTATTGGTAAGTTCCTTTTTTGTAAGAAGATATCTTTCTTCATCGGGAAATTTAAGTACATATCCCAAAGCCTGACCTCTCGGGACTATTGATATTTTTTGAATCATATCTGATTTTAAGATTTTACCTACCAGAGCGTGACCAGATTCATGAACTGAGACGGTTTTTTTTTCTTTGAAAAGTATAGATGGATTTTTTACTTCTAATCCTGCCACTACTCTTTCTATTGCCTGATTAAAGTCATTAATGAATATCTTATTTTTATTGTTTCTGACTGCAATTATTGCTGCTTCATTAGCAATATTCGCAAGTTCGGCTCCTGACAATCCGGTAGTTTTTTGTGCTATGGATTTGATATTCACAGCAGAATCTAAAGGTTTGTTCTTTGTATGAACCTCTAATATTTTTTCCCTTGCGTTTATATTTGGATTCCCTACATATATATGTCTGTCAAATCTTCCCGGGCGAAGAAGAGCCTCATCCAAAAGATCTATTCTGTTAGTGGCTCCGACTATTATAACGGTTTCTGATGTGTTGAAACCGTCCATTTCAACCAAAAGTTGATTAAGAGTCTGATCCTTTTCATTGTTGGAATCTAAATTTCTTTTTGCACCTATTGCATCGATTTCATCAATGAATATGATACTCGGAGCTTCTTTTTTTGCTCTTTCAAATAAAGTTCTTACTCTTTTTGCGCCTACCCCTACATATTTCTCGACAAATTCAGACCCGCTTGAATACAAAAAGGTTGAATTTGTCTCTCCTGCCACTGCTTTGGCAAGGAGAGTTTTCCCTGTACCCGGAGGGCCGTAAAATAATATTCCCTTAGGAATTTTCGCACCCATTTTAATATATTTATGGGGGTTGTTAAGAAAATCAATTGTTTCTTGAAGTTCTTCTTTTATCTCTTCAAGTCCGGCGACATCTTTAAAGGATATGGTTGATTTATCTTTTTCCTTGTTTTCATCTTTTTCACTAGCTATGGATAAAGTAACCAATTGGCGCTTTGAATTTATATTCATTCGGTATACAAAAAAAATCGATGTGATTGCCCATATAAATATTTTATCCGTGACAGTAAAACCCTTTAGGAAATCTAAAGGGAAAAATATATCAACCACCAGAAGCGAAGATAATGTTAAACCAAAGATAAAGATAGATAAAAGTATTTTCTTCTTATGCAATTTATCCCCACCTTTTCTAATTACTAATAATAGTTTAACCATTTAATTCATTTATATAAAAATTTATAACTAAAAAATATTGATAATTATAAACTTTTTTTGAAATTCGAAAACTTGACAATATATAATTTTTAGCTTATAATAATTTATGAAATTAATAGAAAATTAAGCAGAAGTATCCGCTTCTCACCTTATAGCTGGGGCTCATAAGGTTAAATATTTTAGATAGTTATTGGTTTGACAAATTATTTTTGTCTGATTGTTGGAAAAAGAAGCGGGTATTTTTGCCCGCTTTTTATTTTTTATACTGGGAGGTGTAGTAATATAAAAGAGCTTCAAATTAATGAAGAAATCAGAGAGGGAGAAGTAAGACTCATTGATAGCGATGGGGCGCAGTTAGGAATAGTTCCCGTAAGAAAGGCTTTGGAAATAGCTTATGAAAAGAAATTGGATTTGGTCAATGTAGCTCCAAATGCAAAACCGCCGGTTTGTAGAATAATGGATTATGGAAAATATAAATATGAATTGGCAAAAAAAGAAAAAGAGGCAAGAAAAAATCAAAAAGTTATTAATGTAAAGGAGATACGACTTACTCCAAGCATTGAAACTCATGATCTCCATGTCAAGGCAAAGAGAGCCATGGAATTTTTACAGAGTGGAGATAAAGTAAAGGTAAGTATAAGATTCAGAGGCAGAGAATTAGGGCATACTGATATTGGAAAAGAAGTATTGGATAAATTTACTAATCTAGTCAGTGAATCTGGTTCTGTGGAAAAGGAGCCGAAATTTGAAGGGAAAAGCATGGTGATGTATTTCGGCCCTAAGTCAGAATAGTTAAGGAGGTAATTTAGATGCCAAAAATAAAAACTCATAGGGGAGCGGCAAAAAGGTTTAAAAAGACAGGTTCAGGGAAGATAAGAAGATTTAAAGCATACAAAAGTCATAAGACCGGGAAGAAATCTCCAAAGAGAGTTAGAAATTTGAGAAAAGGTACTTTAATCAGTGAAGCGGATTTAAAGAGAATGTCTAAAGTACTGCCATATTAGTTGATAAAACATTGGAGTTTAAGGAGGTAATTTAAATGGCAAGGATAAAAAGAGGAGTTAATGCCAAAAAAAATCATAAAAAAGTATTGAAACAAGCCAAAGGATATTATGGTTCCAAAAGTAAATTATATAAAGTTGCCAATCAAGCTGTAATGAAATCATTGAGTTATGCTTATGTGGGCAGAAAGTTAAAAAAGAGGGATTTCAGAAAACTTTGGATAGCAAGGATTAATGCGGCTGCAAGACTTAACGGGATGAATTATAGTACATTTATTAGTGGTCTTAAAAAAGCAAATGTTGAAATCAATAGAAAGATGTTGTCTGAAATGGCAATCAGCGATCCGAAGAGTTTCTCCGAATTGATAGATATTGCCAAAAATAATTAAAGCAAGGTTCCGATAGCGGAACTTTGCTTTAATTATGATTAAACTTTCGGACAGGAAGGAAAATTAGATGAATCATGTGGTTAGCAGTCTTTCAAACCCAATTGTAAAGGAAATAAAAAAACTTTATAAGAGAAAATACAGGTGGCAGAAAAAGCTGTTTATTGTGGAAGGAATTAAAATAATAGAAGAGTGTATAAAAGAAAAATGGAATATTAAGTATATTATTATAAGAGAGGATTTTCCCTTAAAATTTGAAGTCAGTAGATTGATAGATTGTATTGATGATAATAATATAATAGTTGTGAATGAAAAGGTGTTCAATGAAATTACGGATATGGAAAATCCTCAGGGAATATTAGGTGTAATTGAATTTAATCTCTCCGACATGGAATTTCTTTTTAAAGTGAAAGATAAATTTTTTATAATAATAGATGAATTGCAGGATCCGGGCAATATGGGAACCATAATAAGAGCAGGAGATGCTTTTGGTGTCAACGGAATAATAATTACCCAGGGCTGTGTTGATATCTATAGTCCCAAGGTTGTTCGTTCTACCATGGGTTCGATTTTTCATGTTCCCATTGTTTTTGCTGATGATAAATTAAAATTAATAAAAGATTTGAAAGAGAAGAAAGTGGCTGTATATGCTACGTCTCTTAGGGGAAATATACATATTAATCGGGTGAATTTTAGAAGAGATTTTGCCTTAATTATAGGAAATGAATCTAATGGAGTTACGGAAGATTTTTTAAGGACTGCAGACAGTTTAATCAAGATTCCGATGAAGGGTAAGGCGGAATCCCTTAATGTGGCCATAGCTTCTTCCATAATTATGTAT
This sequence comes from Acidilutibacter cellobiosedens, assembly GCF_004103715.1. Taxonomy (NCBI): domain Bacteria; kingdom Bacillati; phylum Bacillota; class Tissierellia; order Tissierellales; family Acidilutibacteraceae; genus Acidilutibacter; species Acidilutibacter cellobiosedens. The sequence goes on from NZ_CP035282.1 coordinate 1,472,654, forward strand.
GAAGTTCTCAGACAAAGAGGCTAATATTTCTTGTATTTAACAAATTTAAGTGCTATAATTTAATAAATCAGATTCTTAAATATTGACCTTCGCTAATTTTTGATGGTCTTATTTTTTATATAACAGGATGGAAAGGAGTTCTACATATGAAGGATAAACTTAACAGGATAAAAGAAGAAGCCATTAATGAAATTTTTAGAGTGAAATCTATAGAAGAATTGGAACAGATAAGAGTAAGGTTTTTGGGTAAAAAGGGCGAATTAACTTTGATTTTGAGAGAGATGGGGAAACTATCGCCGGAAGAAAGGCCTATAATAGGTCAGTTGGCCAATGATACAAGGAATGAAATAGAAAGAGAACTTTCCTCAAAGAAAGAAAAAATCAATTCACAACTTGAAAACAAAAAATTTAATAAAGAAAAGATAGACATAACCATGCCGGGTAAAAAAATAAAATTAGGACACAGGCATCCTTTAATACAGACTATAGAGGAACTGGAAAATTTATTTATCGATATGGGATTTACCGTAGTTGATGGCCCTGAAATAGAAACCGTTGAAAATAATTTTGACGCTTTAAATTCCCCGGAAGATCATCCTTCCAGGGATTTAACCGATACTTTTTATATTACCGATAAGATACTCTTAAGAAGCCAAACATCTCCTGTACAGATTAGAACGATGAAAAAAACTAAACCTCCTATAAGAATTGTTTCTGCAGGAAGAACTTTTAGATTTGACGATGTGGATGATACTCATTCCCCAATGTTTCATCAGCTTGAAGGATTGGTTGTAGATGAAGGAATAACTATAACCAATTTAATGGACACAATAGATGTATTCATTAAAGAATTATTTGGAAATGATATGAAGACCAGATTCAGACCTCATTATTTTCCATTTACCGAACCCAGCGCCGAAGTTGATGTGTCATGTTTTCAGTGTAAAGGAAAGGGATGTGATGCATGCGGAGGAACAGGATGGAGTATGGAACTTTTGGGCTGCGGGATGGTTCATCCGAAGGTGTTGGAAAACTGTGGCATAGATTCGGAAAAATATTCGGGATTTGCTTTTGGACTGGGAGTAGATAGGATTGCCATGGTTAAATATGGTATTGACAATATAAGGCTTTTATTTGACAATGATATGAGATTTTTAGAACAATTCTAAGTATGAGGAGGAAATAATATGCTATTACCTGTTAAATGGTTGAAGGAATATGTAGATATAGATGAAGAAGTAAAAACGCTATCGGATAAACTTAATTTGTCCGGCTCCCATGTAGAATCCATTATTTCTTTAGATAGAGGAATTAAAAAAGTAGTAGTAGGTAAGATTTTAAACATAGAAAAGCACCCAAATGCGGACAGATTATCAATTACCAAAATAGATGTGGGAGGAGAAGTCTTACAGATTGTTACAGGCGCGAATAATATCAAAATAGGAGATTATGTGCCTGTTGCCCTTATAGGAGCAAGACTTTCAAAAGGCGTCAAGATTGGCAAGGGTAAACTCCGGGGAGTTGAATCCGATGGAATGTTATGTTCGCTGAAGGAGTTGGGGTTTGAAGACAGCATAATTCCCAAGGCTCAGAGAGACGGAATATTTATATTGGACAAAGAATACCCCTTGGGAGAAGATATAAATAAAATATTGAATTTATTCGGTGAAGTAATTGAATTTGAAATAACACCCAACAGACCTGATTGTTTAAGTATTATAGGAATGGCAAGAGAGGTTTGTGCGACCTTTGGGAAAAAATTGAATTATCCGCCGGAAGAAATTAATGAAGAGTTTGACAATATCGAAAATTATATCAATAACGTAAAAATAGTAGATAATGATTTATGTTCGAGATATTATGGAAAAGTAATCAAAGACGTAAAAATTCAAAGTTCGCCCTTATGGCTTCAGTTAAGGTTAATGGAAGCCGGTGTGAGACCTATAAATAACATAGTAGATATTACCAATTATGTAATGCTGGAATACGGAGTCCCTCTTCATGCTTTTGACTTAAGTAAAATAGCGGGTAGAGAGATATATATCAGAAGAGCTGTTGAAGGAGAAAAGATTACAACCTTGGATGGTGCCGAAAGAAATCTTGAGCCATCGGATTTGGTCATAGCGGATGGGAAGAAACCTGTGGCGATTGCAGGAATAATGGGTGGATTTGATACGGAGATAACCGAAAGTACCAATACCATATTTATAGAATCGGCTCAGTTTAATAAAAGAAATATCAGGCTTACTTCTAAAAGATTAGGATTGAGAACGGAAGCTTCAAGTAGATTTGAAAGAGGAGTAGACCCCAACTTATGCGAGATGGCTTGCAGAAGGGTATGCAGATTGGCGGAACTCATAGGAGTAGGTAAAATAATTGAAAACCACATAGATGAATATGAGAAAAAGAAAGAAAAACGGGTTATTTATTTGAGGCCAGAAAGAGTGAACAAGATTTTAGGTTCTGATATTAAGACGGATAATATGATAGAAATATTGAAGAACCTGGAATTGGAAGTTGAGTTTTCGGAAGGCAGATTAAAAGTTTTGGTTCCTACTTTCAGAGATGATTTGAAAATAGAAGTTGATTTAATAGAGGAAATAGGACGTATATATGGCTTTCACAATATGAAACCTGCACATTTAAAAGGAATATTGACGAAGGGCGGAAAATCATATAAAAATGCCGCTGAAGATAAATCCAAGGAAATATTAAAGGGTTTGGGACTAAATGAAATAACTACATATTCTTTTGTCAGCCCGAAATGTTTTGATAAGATTAATCTTCATGAAGATAGCATTAAGAGAAGATATATAAAACTTATAAATCCTCTCGGAGAAGATTATAGTGTTATGAGAACTACTCTTATTCCAAATATGATGGAAGTATTATCCGGAAATTTCAATTATGGCGTAGACAGAGCTTATGCTTATGAAATCGGAAATATTTTTATTCCGACGGAATTTCCTATAAAGGATAAACTGCCATTGGAGAAAAGGACTTTATGTATAGGAATGTATGGGGAAGTGGATTTTTATACTATTAAAGGTATTGTGGAAGAATTTTTAGCCAATGTAGGAATTAAAGGCTGCGATTATCTGAGGGAAGAAAATTATCCTACATTCCACCCCGGAAGAACTGCCAACATAATATATAATAATAAGGTCCTCGGAGTATTAGGAGAAATTCATCCTGATGTGGCTAAAAATTATGACATAAAGGAAAGAACATATATTTGTGAGTTGGATTTTGATTCAATTGTTGAAGAGGCAGTTTTTGAGAGGAAATATAAGGCTTTACCTAAATATCCTGCTGTAGAAAGAGACATCGCCGTTGTTATAAATAAGGATATTTTAGTAGGGGATATAGAAAAGGTAATATGGGAGAATGGAAAGGACATAATAGAAGAAGTTAATTTGTTTGATGTTTACACGGGAGATCAAATACTGAAGGATAAAAAAAGTGTTGCTTTTTCAATAGTCTATAGATCCGATAAGAAAACTCTTACAGATGATGAAGTGAGCAGAGTGCACAATAATATTATTGAAAAGATAGAAGATACCTTTGATGCAAAATTGAGAAGTTAGGGAGTAGCTTTTTTTCTGTATAAGTATAAAATTTGAGGAGATGATTAAGTTATGACGGATAAAAAAAAGGTGGATGTAACAATTGACGGTCGTAACTTTACCGTGGTAGGCAGCGAATCGGAAGATTATATCAAAAAAATAGCTCAATATGTAGACAATACAATTAAAAATGTTTTTCATAACAATATGAGATTGAGCAACCATATGGCAGCTATTTTAGCGGCATTTAATATTGCAGATGAATATTGTAAAGTTAATCAGAAATTAAAGAGTTTGGAAAAAGAAGTGGTAGGACCTATCGGGAATTATGAGAATGTCAGCAAGGAATTAGAAAATTCAAGAGCTAAAATAAAGGAATTAGAAGAGCAGTTGAACAACAATAAGGAAGAATTTGACAAAGCAAAAGAGGATCAAGAAAGAGAAAATAAAAATTCCAAGAAATATGAAAAACTTTTGGAATTAAAGGAAAAGGAATTAAAAGAGAAGGAAGATATGGTAAAAGAGCTTCAAAATAAATTGTACGAAAATCAAATGGAGTTGGTTCAGGTTAAAAAGGAATTAGATGAGTCCATTAAATATTTTGATTCTGAGAAGGGAATATTTTCAAAGGAGGAAATATAGAATTAGTGAATAAGAAGAATAGGAATACGGAATTGTTGGCTCCTGTTGGGAATATGGAATCCCTATATGCTGCAATTCAAAACGGTGCTGATGCAGTATATCTGGGAGGAAAGCTTTTCAGCGCCAGACAAAGTGCTCCCAATTTTGATTATGAGGAATTGAAGGCTGCTATTACCTATGCTCATATCAGAAATGTGAAAGTTTATGTGACAGTTAATATTCTCATTGCCGACAGTGAAATGAAAGATGCCTTAAACTATGTAAAATTTCTTTATGAAAATGATATAGACGGTATTATTGTTCAGGATTTGGGTTTGGCCTACGGCATAAAAGACATATTTCCCGAACTTCATCTTCACGGAAGCACCCAAATGACCGTTATAAACAGAGAAGGAGCTCTATTTCTGGAAAAGCTGGGCTTTAATCGAGTTGTCCTTGGGAGGGAAGTTTCTCTGAAGGAAATAAAATCCATTTCATCAACGACTCATATAGAGCTGGAGGAATTCGTTCACGGAGCTTTATGTGTCTGTTATTCCGGGCAATGTCTTATGAGCAGCATTATAGGCGGGAGAAGCGGAAACAGAGGCAGATGTGCCCAACCCTGCAGGATGCCTTATACAATAATGAAGATCGGAAATGGAAGTATTCAAGAAATAAAAATGGAAGGAAAATATCTTTTAAGTCCCAAGGATTTAAATACTATAGATTATTTGGATAAAATAATAAACAGCGGCGTTGCATCTTTAAAAGTGGAAGGCCGGATGAAGAGACCGGAATATGTGGCTGTTATCATAGAAAAATACAGAAAGGCATTGGATTATGGCGTAAAATCCATTACTGATCAAGACAGAGAAGATATTTTAGAGATATTTAACAGAGGATTTACAAAGGGATATGTATTAGGTGATTTCGGCAAAAACTTTATTTCTTATGATAGGCCGGATAACAGAGGTGTATTAATAGGGAAAGTTGCTAAATGGGACAAGATGTATATGTATATTAAGTTGTTTGATAAGGTGGAAAAAGGAGACGGACTTGAGTTCCAATTGGATTCAGGAAGGTATGTAGGAATTATTGTTAATTTTTCTAAGGACAGAGAAGAATTGCTGAGGATAAAAAGAATAAAGGGAGTAAAGAAAAAATCCGAAGTTTATAAGACTTCCGATTTTATGCTGATTGGGAAAGCCAGAGAATCCTTTCAGGAAGAGAGAAAAAAATTTCCTATAAATATGAATTTGAATATTTCTGTCGGTGATAAGATTAAACTATCAATAGACGATGGCAAATATAAAGTGGACGTTTACAGCGACGGCGTTGTACAAAGAGCCGAGAATATAAGTTTAACCACGGACAAGGTAGTTAATCAGATGGATAGGCTTCAAAATACACCTTATTATATAAAAGATATAAAGATGAACTTTGAAGGACAAGGATTTTTTCCTATGGGAGGATTGAATAAACTAAGAAGAGACGGAATCCAAGAACTAAATGAAAAAAGAGAACTTTTAAATTTCAGATCTGAAATTACAGATGAAGAATATGGTGAGAAACTTGAAAAGCTGATGAGTTTTAATAAGCCCAAATCAAAAAAACAGAGAATGAGTGTGAGGGTTTCAAGTATTGATCAGTTTAAACATATAAATTTGAATAAATTAGACAGAATATATATTGGGTTTAGTGAAGACATTGAAGACATATTCAAAGAAATAAAAAAATCAGGTAAAGAGGGATTTTTATATACGGATAAGATAGTCGGAGAAGAAGGACTAAAGGACTTGGGAAAGAATATCGAACTCCTTCAAGGACTGATTGATGGTGTATCCGTATCGAATATCGGGACTCTTAAATATGTTCAAAAATATAATATAGACATTCACGGAGATATAGGGTTAAACGTTTTTAACAGCCTTACTGCCAAACTTTTAAAAGATTCCGGAGTGAAAAGCATAACGTTATCTCCGGAATTGGATATTAAGGGTATAGACGAGATATGCCGAAGAAGTTCCTTGGACTTTGAGCTGTCCGTTTATGGCTACTATCCTCTGATGGTACTAAAGCACTGTCCCATGGCTTTAATTAAAAAATGCGATAATGATAAAAGTTGTTCAAACTGTAGATTCAAAAGAGGATATGGATTGAAGGACAGAAAGGGAAAGATATTTCAGATGATAAGGAACAATAAGGTGACTGAGATATATAATACAGTTCCGTTGATGCTTAGTGAGGAGGTAGGTGGAATTTTTAAATCTGGAGTAAATATGATAAGAGTTGATTTTACTGTTGAAAAAGAAAATATTTCTCGTATTCAAGATGCTTTTTTTAGTATTTCTAAGAATTTGACCGATAAAGAGGATGTCTTGCATACTATAGCCGATTTAAAAAGAAACGGAATCACAAAAGGGCATTTGCATCGAGGTATTCTATAATAGAGGTGATTTTATGAATGAAAAGACCTTAAGAGTGTTGGAATATAACAAAATAATTGATATCTTAAAAGATAATACGGAATCCTCATTAGGAAAAGAGCTTGTATCACAGATAAAGCCTCTGACAGATATAGATGAAATAGAAAATAGGCAGAAGGAAACAGAAGAGGCTTTGGAACTTATAATCAAGAGAGGTACTCCTCCTCTTTACGGAATACATGATGTAAGGGGAGAAATCAAAAGAGCGGAAATCGGAGGTACCTTAGGTCCGGGAAGTCTTCTTAAGATTTCGGATTCTTTAAGAGTTGTGAGAAGTTTAAAGAATTATTTGAAAGAGACAAGGGAAGATAAAAACGGGAATTATCCCGTCGTTGGAAATTTGATAAATGAATTGAGCGTATTTGAGTATATTGAAGAAAGTATTAATAATGCAATTATAAGTGAAGAAGAAATATCGGATAATGCAAGTCCAGCTCTTAGAAGCATAAGAAGAAAGATAAATATGAAAAACGACAGCATAAGAGATAAATTAAATTCAATTATCAGTTCATCCAATAATAAAAAGTATCTTCAGGACAGCATAGTTACCATAAGGGAAGGAAGATATGTAGTTCCTGTCAAACAGGAAAACAGAGGAAATTTTCCCGGGCTAGTTCATGATCAATCTTCCAGTGGTGCGACTTTATTTGTAGAACCTATGGCTGTAGTAGAATTAAATAATGAACTGAAGGAATTGAAAATTGAAGAACAGCATGAAATAGAGAGAATTTTGATTGAGCTTACCAATATGGTAAGGGAAAGAAGTAACGAGATAAGGAATAATCAAAAAATACTTCAAAGATTGGATTTTATATTTGCTAAAGGGAAAATTGCCGTTAATATGGATGGAACAAAGCCTATTCTTAATGACAGAGGGTATATAAATATTAAAAAGGGAAGGCATCCTCTTCTTGATAAGAAAAAAGTTGTTCCGATAGATATATATATAGGAGATGATTTCAGAACTCTTGTAATTACCGGGCCTAATACCGGGGGGAAAACAGTTACTCTTAAAACAGTAGGTCTTTTATGTTTAATGGCCCAATCTGGTCTTCATATACCGGCAGATCATAATTCTGAAGTGGGAGTATTTAATAAGATATTTGCCGATATTGGAGATGAACAGAGCATTGAACAGAACTTAAGTACTTTTTCGTCTCATATGACAAATATCGTAGAGATATTAAAAAATGTGGAAGAAAAAAACTTGGTTCTCTTTGATGAACTGGGAGCCGGTACAGATCCTGTAGAAGGAGCGGCATTGGCAATGTCAATACTCGATTATCTGTATAATATAAAAGTGAGAACTATAGCAACTACTCACTATAGTCAATTGAAAATATATGCTCTTACTAAAGAAGGAGTAAAAAATGCTTCCATGGAGTTTGATGTAGAAACATTAAGCCCTACTTACAAACTTTCGATTGGAATTCCTGGAAAATCAAATGCTTTTGAAATATCTAAAAGGCTTGGGCTTATGGATTATATTATATCTCATGCTCAAACTTTAATTTCCAAAGAAAATGTAGATTTTGAAGATGTATTAAAGACAATGGATCAGGACAGAAAGAGAATTGAAGAAAATAAGTTAGAAACTGAAAGATTGAAGATTGAAATAGAAAGATTAAAAGAAGAATTGACTGATGAAAAAGAAAGAACTCAGGAAGCAAAGGAAAAGATTATATACAAAGCTAAAGAAGAAGCAAGAAATATTTTAAGAAATGCTAAGGAAGAATCGGATCTTATTGTATCCAATCTAAGAAATATATCTAATGAAATTGAAAGAGAAAGAAATATTAAAATTCAGGAAGCTCAAGACAAACTTAAATCTAAATTAAATGAAACGGAAAAGGATTTATCCATAAAGTTATTGGATGTGAAAAGTTCTAAACCCCCTAAAAATTTAAAGGTAGGAGAATCTGTGGAGATATTGTCTTTAAATCAATCCGGTATTGTAGTTTCTCTTCCAGATGATAACGGAAATCTTCAGGTGCAGGTTGGGATAATGAAAATCAATGTGCCTGTCTCCTCTCTGAGAAGAATAAAAGAGAATGATTCACAAAAAAGAACTGCGGTGATGACAAAGAATATTCTAAAATTTAAAACTCAGGATATAAAGAATGAGATCGATTTAAGAGGAGAAACATTGGATGAAGCATTACTGGACTTGGATAAATATTTAGATGATGTATATATTTCCGGACTTAAAGAAATATATATAATACACGGAAAAGGTACGGGAGTTTTAAGATCAGGGATATCGGATTTGTTAAAGAGTCATAAACATGTTAAATCCTATCGACTGGGCAAGTACGGAGAAGGAGGAAGCGGAGTAACGGTAGTTGAACTAAAATAATTTTCTTGATAAATTATGAATTATGAGGTATATTATTAATTAACAATTTAAAAGACATATTCTGAGAAGAGGAAATAAAATATATTTTTTGGCAAAGCGAATTAGGGATGGTGAAAGCCTAAATACAAATATATATTTGAAAAGAGCCTTGGAGAATCCATCTGAATAAAGTAGGATAGGACGCAAGATGCGTTAAATAAATGAGTGGGCAATAGGCCAACAAGAGTGGTAACACGGGAAAACTCTCGTCTCTTAAATTGAGATGAGAGTTTTTATTTATAACGAATAGGAAAGTTCTTACATATAAATATTGATTAAAAAGAACTTTCCGTAAATGAGTTTCAAGAAAAGCTACTTTATAAAATACTTCGATAGAAGCTTTTCTTATTATTTGAAGGAGGATTTATAAATGAAGGATTTAAAAGAAGAAGTTGTTGGATTGATTGAAAAAGAAATTGATGATATCTTAGCAAAAGAAGAAATTGAAAAATTAGTTGAAATTCCGCCAGATAGCGAAATGGGGGATTATGCATTTCCCTGCTTCAGGTTATCTAAAGCTTTAAAGAAATCACCAAATTTGATTTCTCAGGAATTAGCAGAAAAAATAGAGAAAAACAGTTATATTGAAAAGGTTGAAAGTTTGGGGCCATACTTAAATTTCTTTATTGATAAGGAAAAATTAACTGAAATAGTACTCAATGAAGTAAAGGAGAAAAAAGAGAGATATGGTTCTTCGGATATGGGGAAAGGTAAAACCGTAATTGTAGAATATTCTTCTCCTAATATTGCTAAACCGTTTCATATAGGTCATATAAGGACTACTATCATAGGTCATGCATTATATGATATATATAAATATTTAGGTTATAATGCGGTAGCTATAAATCATCTCGGAGACTATGGCACTCAATTTGGTAAATTGATTGTGGCTTATAAAAAATGGGGAGACAGAAAAATTGTTGAAAAGGATCCTATAAACGAATTGCTAAAGCTGTATGTTAAATTTCATAAGGAGATGGAGAATGATTCCACTTTAGAGGAGCAGGCAAGGCATTGGTTTAAAAAATTGGAGGACGGAGACTCGGAAGCTTTAGAGCTATGGCAATGGATGAGGGATATGAGTCTTAAGGAATTTAACAGAGTTTATGATATATTGGGGATTAAATTTGATTCCTTTACGGGTGAGAGTTTTTATTCGGATAAGATGCCTAAAGTAGTAGATGATATGAGGAAGAAAGGCATATTAAAGAAATCCCAGGGAGCGGAAATAGTAGATTTGGAACCTTACGGCATGCCTCCGGCCCTCATAACAAAGAGCGACGGATCTACCCTTTATATAACAAGGGATATAGCCGCAGCAATATACAGGAAAGAGCATTACAATTTCTATAAGAATGTATATGTAGTGGGATCAGAGCAGATACTTCATTTTAAACAGTGGAAAAAAATCGTAGAACTTATTGGATATCCTTGGGCGAAGGATTGTATCCATGTTAATTTCGGAATGGTGAGATTGGAAGAAGGAACCATGTCCACTCGTAAGGGAAGAGTTGTTTTTTTGGAGGATGTGCTTAAAAAGGCTGTAGAAAAAACCTTGGCTATAATAGAAGAAAGAAATCCAAACTTAGAGAACAAGGATGAAGTTGCCAAACAAGTCGGAATAGGAGCAATAGTATTTCAGGAATTATTTAATAACAGGATTAAAGATTATACATTTACATGGGAAAAGACATTAAGCTTTGACGGGGAAACAGGTCCTTATGTTCAATATACCTATGCAAGGGCGAACAGGCTGCTGGAAAAAGGAAATTTTTCGCCGGATAATGAAATAGATTATTCTATTTTATCAGCGCCGGAAGAAATTAACATTATAAAGATGATTTATAATTTTCCAAAGGAAATAGTCACGGCAATGGAGAAAAATGAACCTTCTTTTGTTGCAAGAAGCATAATGGGAATAGCAAAAGCCTTCAACAGCTTTTATAACAGTTGTCCCATAATGCAGGAAGAAGATAATTTGAAAAATGCAAGGCTTCAGTTGGTATGGGCAACGAAATCAGTAATCAAAGCAGGTCTTTCCCTTCTTGGAATGGAGACTCCTGATAAAATGTAAATATTAAAGGTCCTTATACTTTTTATAAAAATGTATAAGGACCTTTATATTTTAATGAAGAAATATTTATAAATACTATTTTTGCAAATATAAAAGAAACTCATCTTCTTTAGCTTCCGATAATTCACTGAGTTCTTTAATGATATTATCTTTTAAATTGAGAAATGCATCAATCTTTGTATTTTTCCCTGTGTATTCAAGTGCTTCTAATATCATTAACATATCATTTTTAGACATCTCCTGTATAGATATTTTGTCAAATTCCTGCATAAATCTACCCCTTTCTCAATGTATTTACATATATATTTTATATTCTTTTTTTAAAATCTTCAATACTTATCAAGTAATATTGTTTAAAAAGAAAAACGAAAGAAATATCTGAAAACTTGTAGAGACAAATTAATATGCTATAATAGAATTAATTCGGAAGATGAAAGATTAGAGGAATGATTAATTATGAATATAGTTATTACTACCCTTAATTCAAAATATATTCACTCGGCTCTGTCTCTCAGATATTTAAAGAGTTTTTCGTCGGAAATATCAGATATGGATATAGCGGAATTTACTATAAATCAAAATGCTGATTATATTGCAGGAGAAATATTTAAGATGTCTCCGGATATAGTGGCTTTTTCCGTTTATATATGGAATGTCAAGCAAATATTAAAGATATGCAGAATCATAAAAATAGTAGACCCTCATATAAAGATTATATTGGGAGGACCGGAGATTTCTTTTGAAAAAGAGAATATATTGGATGATATTCCTTATGTGGATTTTATTATATCGGGAGAAGGAGAAGAGACTTTTAAGGAACTTTTATTAGCCTTAACAGAGAAAAAAGAAGACTTTGATTTAATAAAAGGTTTGACCTTTAGGAAAGAAAACAGGTCTTTTAAAAATCAAGGGAGAGATTTAATCAAAAATTTAGATATAATACCGTCTCCATTTTTGAACATAAAAAAGGACGAACTTAAAGATAAAATAGTGTATTTTGAAAGCTCAAGAGGTTGTCCCTTTAACTGCAAATTTTGCCTTTCTTCAACAATCAAAGGAGTAAGGTTTTTCACAATAGACAGGGTAAAAGATGATCTAAAACGATTAATAAAGGCAGAGGTAAGGCAAGTTAAATTTGTGGATAGGACATTTAATGCTGATAAAGAATATGCCATGGAAATAATGAATTTTATAATGAAAATGAATCCTCAAAATATGAATTTTCACTTTGAAGTTACTGCTCATCTTTTAGACGAAGATATGCTGGAATTTTTAAGCCATGTAAAGGATGGATTGTTTCAATTTGAAATAGGGGTTCAATCAACTAATGAAAAAACGTTGGAGACTATAGGCAGAAAAACAGATATAAAAAAGTTGAAAAGAGTAACTAAAAGAATTAAAAGCTATAGAAGTATTCATCAGCATTTAGATTTGATTGCGGGGCTTCCCTTTGAAGATTATGATTCCTTTAAGAATTCTTTTAACGAGGTCTATGAATTAAGGCCGGAAAAGCTGCAACTGGGATTTTTAAAACTTCTTAAAGGGTCAAAATTGAGAGAAGACAAGGAATTGTATGGTTTTAAATTTTTGAATGAGCCTCCTTATGAGGTACTGGAGACGGATAGTATCAAATACAAGGATATGCTGAAATTGAAAACAATTGAAGATTTAGTTGAAAAATATGGGAATGATTCTTCCTTTGAAAACACTTTGGAATATGTCATTAAAAATTATTATAATACTCCTTTTGATTTTTATGAGGATTATGCCGATTATTGGGAACAAAAGGATTATCATAAAATTTCCCATAGTAAAAGAGAATTATATAGAATAATTTATGAGTTTTATAAAGAAAGAATTAGTGATAATATTGAAATATTCAATGAAATATTAAAATACGATTATATTTTCTATAACAAATCATCAAATTTGCCTGAATATATTAAACGGGCAACTGGCGTTGGAAATATTAATAAAAAGCACGATATACTTAAGGATGAAGAAATTTTAAATAATTATCTCCATGATTATTCCGATATGCCGACTAAAAGGATATTAAATATTGTTCATATGGAAACTTTCCCTTTTGATATCATTTCTTTTATAGAGGAAGGTTATAAAATAAGAGAAATTAAAAAAGACAAGAAAGATTTGATGTTTGTTTATGAAAATGGAGTGATGAATAAATGTAAAGTTTTTGATATAACGAAAATTGCCAATAAATATGAGGAGTGAAGATTATGGACTTGATTAAAGACTTGTTCTTTGTAAATGGAGCGGTAATAAAAAAAAGTTCTAAGAGTTTTTTTAAGAATTGGATGATCATTTTTACCGGTTTTGTGTATACAATTATTTCTACAGTGGCATTTACTCTGATTAATACATTATTTCAAGGAATTTTAAATATAATTGCGGGACTTTTAACAGCTATTCTTGTTAGCAGTTTGGTGTCCAATTATCTGAATTTATTATATGGCGTAATAAAGTATGACAAAATTTCTATTCAAGATTTTAAAGAAGGATTTAAGCAATATATATGGAAAATATACGGTATATATTTTATAATTTGGATAGTAAGTTATCTTCTCGAGGGAATAGGCGGAATTGCGGGTTCCAACGGAGGAGCTTTAATGAATATTATTACTATTGGGGCATTTATTATTTTTAACCCACTGCCGGAAGTTATATATCAAAAGGACAGGAGTTCTTTGGAGTCTTTGACTTATTCCGCAGGATTTATGGCTGAAAATTGGATTAATTGGATAATTCCTAATTTGATTTTTTCTTATGTTCTTTATAAACTGACAGGGGGGATTATCTTAGATCTGTTAACCACTCATATAGCATTTAATTTTGATTTCTCATTGTTTGGAATTGGGAAATATTTGGTTGAACAGATTGTTTTTTCTTTTACCATGATTTATAGGGGCCATTTATTTGATATTCTTAACACAAGCACAAGAAGAAAAAGATTATATATGAGGAAATACTATGATTAAGGGTGATTGCCATGGATAAAATTGAAAAATATTTTAAAAGAAAAGCTGATAAAATTTCTTTCATTGAAATAAAGCAAAATACATCGGTAAAGGTGGGAGATTACATTGTTACCGGTGATTTGCCTTTACCTGTAATTACGGATGTATTTTTAAAGGAGATCAAAAAAGGGAATCTACAAGACGATATAAAGGTATCATATATTATAGAAGGAATTATTTTTTTAATGGGGACAGACCATGATTTTAAATATAATGATAAATATAAAGAGATATTAAAAAAATATAATTCCGATATAGAAAGTTATATTTTTTATAAAGGATTAAAAGAAGTAGAAAATGAAAATTATGAAAAAGGAGCAATATTATTTAGAACACTGACTAATTTAAACCGGGAACATATTAACGGATTGTTTAATCTGGGAATATGCTATGAAGGAATATCCTATGGAGAGAAGGAATTGAAAGAGGACTTTCTTAAAAAATCGATGGAAACATTTGAGAGCATACTTGATTTGAATCCTAAGTATTCCCTTGCTTATTATAAATTGGGATATTATTATAAAACTTTTGGACAATTTGAAAAAGCGAAGCTTTCCTGGGAGAAATTTATTTTGCTTAGTAAAGATTCGGAGAGAAAAGATGAAATAAGAGAGGAAATAGAAAAAATAGCAGACAATGCATCGTATGAAAGGGGATGTAATTTGTTGTTTGCCAGAAATTATTCTGCCGCAATAGACGAATTTACTCATTTGGAAAATCGTTATAAGGACTTGTGGAACATTTATTATATGAAAGGGTTAACTTATAAAGGGCTAAATGATTTAAATTCTTCTATTGAAAATTTTAAAAAGGCAGCAGAGCTTAATCCTAAGAGCTCGGATATATTTAATGAACTGGGGATTGCTCTATATGGAGTTGGTAATTTTCAGGATTCAATAGATGCTTTTTCAAAAGGTATTAACATTAATGATAAAGATTATAGAATAATATGCAACAGAGGAATAGTATATTTTCAGATAGGAATGTATGATGAAGCGAAAGAGGATATAGACAGAGCATTTTCAATAAATCCTCAAAATAAAACAATTAAGGATGTTAAATATAAGTTGGAAAAAATATTAGGAACAAATTAATAATTGGGGGAGGGTAAAAAATGATAAACAAATTAGAAGAATTGCTTAAAATAAAATATGAAAAGAAGATGAAGTTGGCTGTAGTGGCATCTCAAGACCATGAGGTCTTGGAGGCTGTATCGGAAGGAGCAAATTTAAACATTATAGAGCCAATTTTAATTGGAGATATAAATAAAACTAAGAAAATTGCCCAAAAATATAATATATCAATTAATAAATGGAAAACCATAGATGAACCGGATTTGAAAAAGTCGGCGGAAATCGGAGTTAAACTTGTAAGTCAGGGAAACGCAAATTTTATAATGAAAGGTTTGGTGGATACGCCAACACTTATGAAGGAAGTATTAAATAAAGATTACGGATTGAGAACGGAAAACCTTCTCAGTCATACAATGATATATGAGACAAAAAATTATTATAAATTCATTTTGCTAACAGATGGAGGAATGAATTTAATTCCAAATGTAGACGAAAAAGAAAAAATTATAAATAATGCAGTAAAAGTGGGGCATGCCCTGGGAATGAAAAAAATAAAGGTAGCTTGCCTGGCGGCAAAGGAAAAAGTTGATAAAAAGATGATTGCAACATTAGATGCGGGCGAACTTAAAAAGAGGTATGAGGAAGGAAAATTTGAAGATGGGGTAATAGTAGACGGACCCATGGCATTAGATTTGGCCGTTTCAAAAAAAGCTGCTCAGATTAAAAATTATAATAGCGAAGTGGCAGGGGATGCGGATGTGTTTTTAGTTCCCAATATTGAAATGGGAAATGGAATAGGAAAGAGTATTACCTATTTCGCAGACGGAAAATCTGCCGGCGTTATAATGGGAGCTAAAGTGCCGGTAGTTTTAGTATCGAGGGCTGATTCTCATGAATCCAAATTGTATTCAATCGCTTTGGGAAGTTTAGTTTCACAACATATGACAAAATAACTTGAAAAAAGAAGAAAAGAGAAGATAAATGCCTTAAAATATGAGTAATATCAAATTTATTTAAATAATATGAATTTGATTTATAGAAAAACATGTGTTAGTATATAAAACGTTGTTGTAAAGATGACTTTATTAAAAATATTATATTTTAAGTTTTAAAAGTTGTTGACAAGTAGCGCATATTATGCTATAGTAATAAAGCAACTTAAGTGAACCAAGAAAATTAAACAGTGGGAATAAATTTGAGTAAAAAATAAGTTATAAAAAAGAAGTTAGTGTTTGATAAGAGCAAAGGCAAACTTTAAATTGAGAGTTTGATCCTGGCTCAGGACGAACGCTGGCGGCGTGCTTAACACATGCAAGTCGAGCGAAGGAATACTTAGGAAGCCTTCGGGAAGAATACGTATTTCTTAGCGGCGGACGGGTGAGTAACGCGTGAGGAATCTGCCTCGCACAAGGGGATAGCCTCGGGAAACCGGGATTAATACCCTATGATACTTACACTGCGCATGCAGAGTAAGTTAAAGGATATCGGTGTGAGATGGCCTCGCGTCCCATTAGCTTGTTGGCAGGGTAAAAGCCTACCAAGGCGACGATGGGTAGCCGGCCTGAGAGGGTGAACGGCCACATTGGAACT
This sequence comes from Acidilutibacter cellobiosedens, assembly GCF_004103715.1. Classification (NCBI taxonomy): domain Bacteria; kingdom Bacillati; phylum Bacillota; class Tissierellia; order Tissierellales; family Acidilutibacteraceae; genus Acidilutibacter; species Acidilutibacter cellobiosedens. Next base: position 1,489,497 of record NZ_CP035282.1, read on the forward strand.
GAGACACGGTCCAGACTCCTACGGGAGGCAGCAGTGGGGAATATTGCACAATGGAGGGAACTCTGATGCAGCAACGCCGCGTGAGCGAAGAAGGTTTTAGGATCGTAAAGCTCTGTCCTAGGGGAAGATAATGACGGTACCCGAGGAGGAAGCCCCGGCTAACTACGTGCCAGCAGCCGCGGTAATACGTAGGGGGCGAGCGTTGTCCGGAATTATTGGGCGTAAAGGGTGCGTAGGCGGCTGAATAAGTCAGATGTGAAAGGTTAAGGCTTAACTTTAATAAGCATATGAAACTGTTCAGCTTGAGTTAAGGAGAGGGGAGTGGAATTCCTAGTGTAGCGGTGAAATGCGTAGATATTAGGAGGAATACCAGTGGCGAAGGCGACTCTCTGGACTTAAACTGACGCTGAGGCACGAAAGCGTGGGGAGCAAACAGGATTAGATACCCTGGTAGTCCACGCCGTAAACGATGAGTGCTAGGTGTTGGGTGTCAAAGCTCAGTGCCGCAGCTAACGCAATAAGCACTCCGCCTGGGGAGTACGATGGCAACATTGAAACTCAAAGGAATTGACGGGGACCCGCACAAGCAGCGGAGCATGTGGTTTAATTCGATGCAACGCGAAGAACCTTACCAAGGCTTGACATCCCTCTGAGATAGGTAGAGATACTTATGGCTTTTAGGAGACAGAGGAGACAGGTGGTGCATGGTTGTCGTCAGCTCGTGTCGTGAGATGTTGGGTTAAGTCCCGCAACGAGCGCAACCCTTACTTTTAGTTACTAACAGGTAAAGCTGAGGACTCTAAAAGGACTGCCGGTGATAAATCGGAGGAAGGTGGGGATGACGTCAAATCATCATGCCCTTTATGTCTTGGGCTACACACGTGCTACAATGGTCGGTACAGAGGGAAGCGACACCGCAAGGCGAAGCAAATCCCAAAAAGCCGATCCCAGTTCGGATTGCAGGCTGCAACCCGCCTGCATGAAGCTGGAGTTGCTAGTAATCGCAGATCAGCATGCTGCGGTGAATGCGTTCCCGGGTCTTGTACACACCGCCCGTCACACCATGGGAGTTGACAATACCCGAAGCCGGTAAGCGAACCCGAAAGGGGAGCAGCCGTCGAAGGCAGGGTTAATGACTGGGGTGAAGTCGTAACAAGGTAGCCGTATCGGAAGGTGCGGCTGGATCACCTCCTTTCTAAGGAGAATTTAATTCCCACTGTATTAATTTATAAATAATATATTAATAGAAAATATTAATATAATGTGGTTTTAACTCTTTGGGGGTGTAGCTCAGCTGGGAGAGCACCTGCCTTGCAAGCAGGGGGTCAGGAGTTCGAATCTCCTCATCTCCACCAGAACCTTGAGAACTGAAAAAGAAAGAAGAAGAAAAGAAATAGGTCAAGCAAATAAGGGCATAGGGTGAATGCCTTGGCATCGGAAGCCGAAGAAGGACGGGGTAAGCGCCGAAATGCTTCGGGGAGTCGCAAACAGACATAGATCCGGAGATATCCGAATGGGGGAACCCGCCTGAGCAAACCTCAGGCATCATGCACTGAATAAATAGGTGAATGAAGGGAGACTGGGGGAACTGAAACATCTAAGTACCCCAAGGAAGAGAAAGAAAAATCGATTTTCAGAGTAGCGGCGAGCGAAAAGGAAAGAGCCCAAACCGGAGGGTTAAACCTTCGGGGTTGAGGACACAACATAAGGAGAGAAGAAAAGCAGCCGAAGGGACTGGGAAGTTCCGCCAGAGAAGGTGAAAGCCCTGTAGGCGAAACAAAGAAACTCGACAGTTGTGAACCAGAGTACCACAGGACACGAGAAATCCGGTGGGAAGCAGGGAGGACCACCTCCCAAGGCTAAATACTAACCGATGACCGATAGAGGAATAGTACCGTGAGGGAAAGGCGAAAAGAACCCCGGGAGGGGAGTGAAAAAGAACCTGAAACCCTATGCCTACAAGCAGTAGGAGCACTATTAGAAAGTGTGACTGCGTACTTTTTGTAGAACGGGCCAGCGAGTTACGATATGCAGCAAGGTTAAGCAGTGAAGCTGCGGAGCCGTAGGGAAACCGAGTCTGAATAGGGCGGAAGTTGCATATAGTAGACCCGAAACCGGGTGAGCTACCCATGGTCAGAGTGAAAGGGAAGTAAAATTTCGTGGAGGCTCGAACCGATTAGTGTTTAAAAACTATCGGATGAACTGTGGGTAGGGGTGAAATGCCAAACGAACCCGGAGATAGCTGGTTCTCCTCGAAATAGCTTTAGGGCTAGCCTTATGGAAAGTGAGATGGAGGTAGAGCACTGAATGGTAAAGGGGCACAAAGTGTTACCAAAACCTATCAAACTGCGAATGCCATACTCATAGAAATAGGAGTCAGACTGCGGGAGATAAGTTTCGTAGTCAAAAGGGAAAGAGCCCAGATCACCAGCTAAGGTCCCAAAGTGCAGGTTAAGTGGCAAAGGATGTGAAGTTACGGAGACAACCAGGATGTTGGCTTAGAAGCAGCCATACATTTAAAGAGTGCGTAATAGCTCACTGGTCAAGTGACGTTGCGCCGAAGATTTCCGGGGCTAAACCTGACACCGAAGCTGTGGGATAGAAATATCGGTAGAGGAGCAATCTGTGAGGAAGAAGCTATACCGGAAGGAGTAGTGGACAAAACAGAAGAGAGAATGCTGGCATGAGTAGCGAAAAGGCAAGTGAGAAACTTGCCCGTCGAAAGCCTAAGGATTCCTGAGGAAGGCTCGTCCGCTCAGGGTAAGTCGGGACCTAAGCCGAGGCCGGAAGGCGTAGGCGATGGACAACAGGTTGAGAATCCTGTACCAAGAATATGCGATAGAGAGATGTGCTGACGCAGGAGGATAAGATGAGCACACAGACGGAAAAGTGTGTCTAAGCCTGAAGTAAGCTTTCACAGGGAAAACCGTGAAAGAGTTATGAGAGGTGATGGGGAGCGAAAATAGAAGTAGCGAAGCATCCGAATCCAAACTGCCAAGAAAAGGCACTATCGAGTATATAATTGCCCGTACCGGAAACCGACACAGGTAGGCGAGGAGAGAATCCTAAGACGCACGGAAGAACCCTTGTTAAGGAACTCGGCAAAATAGCCCCGTAACTTCGGGAGAAGGGGTGCCGGAAGAAGAGAAGGCCAAACGGCTGGGAAATAATCCGGCCGCAGTGAAAGGGCCCAAGCGACTGTTTACCAAAAACACAGGTCTCTGCGAAGTCGAAAGACGAAGTATAGGGGCTGACACCTGCCCGGTGCTGGAAGGTTAAGGGGAAGAGTCAGTAGAAATACGAAGCTTAGAACTTAAGCCCCAGTAAACGGCGGCCGTAACTATAACGGTCCTAAGGTAGCGAAATTCCTTGTCGGGTAAGTTCCGACCCGCACGAAAGGTGTAACGACTTGGGCACTGTCTCAACAAGGGATCCGGTGAAATTGTAGTACACGTGAAGATGCGTGTTACCTGCGACAGGACGGAAAGACCCCATGGAGCTTAACTGTAGGCTGACATTGGATTTTGATATCATATGTACAGAATAGGTGGGAGGCATAGAAGTAAGTGCGCCAGCATTTATGGAGTCAAAAGTGGGATACCACTCTTATGATATTGAAATTCTAACCAAGTACTGTGAAGCCAGTACAGGGACACTGTCAGTTGGGCAGTTTGACTGGGGCGGTCACCTCCCAAAGAGTAACGGAGGTGCTCAAAGGTTCCCTCAGTACGGTTGGAAATCGTACGAAGAGTGTAAAGGCAGAAGGGAGCTTAACTGCGACACATACAGGTGGAGCAGGAAGGAAACTTGGACTTAGTGATCCGGTGGCACCGAGTGGAAAGGCCATCGCTCAACGGATAAAAGCTACCCTGGGGATAACAGGCTTATCTCCCCCAAGAGTTCACATCGACGGGGAGGTTTGGCACCTCGATGTCGGCTCGTCTCATCCTGGGGCTGAAATAGGTTCCAAGGGTTGGGCTGTTCGCCCATTAAAGAGGCACGCGAGCTGGGTTCAGAACGTCGTGAGACAGTTCGGTCCCTATCCGTCGCAGGCGCAGGAAATTTGAGAGGAGCTGTCCTTAGTACGAGAGGACCGGGATGGACAGACCGATGGTGAATCAGTTGTCTCGCCAGAGGCAGAGCTGAGGAGCTAAGTCTGGGAAAGATAAGAGCTGAAGGCATCTAAGCACGAAGCAGACCTCAAGAAGAGATTTCCCACTCCGGAAAGGAGGTAAGACACCAGAAAGACGAACTGGTAGATAGGTCTCGGGTGGAAGAGTAGCAATACTTTAAGCTGAGAGAAACTAATAAGTCGAGGGCTTGACCTAAAGATTCTTCTTCAAAGTTTTCAGGGAAAAGGGAAAGGAAAAGGAAAAAGGATTTGGTGACAAAGACGAGAGGGAAACACCTGTAACCATACCGAACACAGAAGTTAAGCCTTTCAGTGCTGATGGTACTTGAGCGGAAACGCTCTGGGAGAGTAGGACGTTGCCAGAACATTCTTGGGTAGCTCAATGGCGGAGCAACCGGCTGTTAACCGGTAGGTTGTGGGTTCGAGCCCCACCCCAAGAGCCAAAAGAAAAGATAAGCCGGGGTGGCGGAACAGGCAGACGCACAGGACTTAAAATCCTGCGGTCCTTAAAAGATCGTACCGGTTCGATTCCGGTTCCCGGCATTAGGGTTGGCTATATCGCGGGGTAGAGCAGTCTGGTAGCTCGTCGGGCTCATAACCCGGAGGTCGTTGGTTCAAATCCAACCCCCGCAACCATAAATTTGGCGGCGTAGCTCAGTTGGCTAGAGCATGCGGTTCATACCCGCAGTGTCAGCGGTTCAAATCCGTTCGCCGCTACCATACAATATTAATAAGTTAGAGGCCCTATGGTCAAGCGGTTAAGACATCGCCCTTTCACGGCGGTAACTCGGGTTCGAATCCCGGTAGGGTCACCAAAAAAACAAAAGGGCGCATAGCTCAGCTGGGAGAGCACCTGCCTTACAAGCAGGGGGTCATAGGTTCGAGCCCTATTGCGCCCACCAAGAAAAAAATGTAGTGGCAAAAGTGAGTAGAAGTAATAATATATAAATAATGGTAAGTAAAATGCGGCCTGGTAGTTCAGCTGGTTAGAATGCCAGCCTGTCACGCTGGAGGTCATGGGTTCGATCCCCATCCAGGTCGCCATAAAAACAATATAACAAATGATGGAATCGAAGGCAGAAATTTAATAAACTTGCTGGTGTAGCTCAATTGGTATAAGCAGAGAACCCAAATCGTGTATTTCGATTTGGAGTGAATCGCTTAGTGGAACAGTTAGAATAAGCAGTGTTGTAATTTTAAGGCAGAGATTTTAATACATGCTGGTGTAGCTCAATTGGTATAAGCAGAGAACCCAAATCGTGTATTTCGATTTGGAGTGAATCGCTTAGTGGAACAGTTAGAATAAGCAGTGTTGTAATTTTAAGGCAGAGATTTTAATACATGCTGGTGTAGCTCAATTGGTATAAGCAGAGAACCCAAATCGTGTATTTCGATTTGGAGTGAATCGCTTAGTGGAACAGTTAGAATAAGCAGTGTTGTAATTTTAAGGCAGAGATTTTAATACATGCTGGTGTAGCTCAATTGGTATAAGCAGAGAACCCAAATCGTGTATTTCGATTTGGAGTGAATCGCTTAGTGGAACAGTTAGAATAAGCAGTGTTGTAATTTTAAGGCAGAGATTTTAATACATGCTGGTGTAGCTCAATTGGTATAAGCAGAGAACCCAAATCGTGTATTTCGATTTGGAGTGAATCGCTTAGTGGAACAGTTAAAATAAGCAGTATTGTAGTTTTAAGGCAGAAATTTAATAAACTTGCTGGTGTAGCTCAATTGGTATAAGCAGAGAACCCAAATCGTGTATTTCGATTTGGAGTGAATCGCTTAGTGGAACAGTTAAAATAAGCAGTATTGTAGTTTTAAGGCAGAAATTTAATAAACTTGCTGGTGTAGCTCAATTGGTATAAGCAGAGAACCCAAATCGTGTATTTCGATTTGGAGTGAATCGCTTAGTGGAACAGTTAAAATAAGCAGTATTGTAGTTTTAAGGCAGAAATTTAATAAACTTGCTGGTGTAGCTCAATTGGTATAAGCAGAGAACCCAAATCGTGTATTTCGATTTGGAGTGAATCGCTTAGTGGAACAGTTAAAATAAGCAGTATTGTAGTTTTAAGGCAGAAATTTAATAAACTTGCTGGTGTAGCTCAATTGGTAGAGCAACTGACTTGTAATCAGTAGGTTGGGGGTTCAAGTCCTCTCACCAGCTCCAGGAGGGGTTCCCGAGTTGGCCAAAGGGGACGGACTGTAAATCCGTTAGCTGAGCTTTCACTGGTTCGAATCCAGTCCCCTCCACCACAAAAAAAATAATATATGCGCGGGAGTGGCTCAGTGGTAGAGCATCGCCTTGCCAAGGCGAGGGTCGCGAGTTCGAATCTCGTCTTCCGCTCCATGAAATTATTTTTAGCTATGCGGGTGTAGCTCAGTGGTAGAGCCCCAGCCTTCCAAGCTGGTTGCGAGGGTCCGATTCCCTTCACCCGCTCCAGGAGATATATATGGCGGCATAGCCAAGAGGCAAGGCAGAGGTCTGCAAAACCTTTATCCCCAGTTCAAATCTGGGTGCCGCCTCCAGAGGAGTAGCTATAGCTCAACTGGATAGAGTGCTTGACTACGAATCAAGAGGTTTGGGGTTCGAGTCCCCATAGCTACATTAAATACAGTAAATAAGCGGATTTAAGCAGAATTGCATATAAGAAAACTTATACGCAGGGATAGTGATTATTTAAAGAAATTTAGGTAATCACTATACCTGTTTTTTTGTTTGAGGATGTGAAATTGATGAAGAAACCTAAAAAAATAGAAATGGATGGAGTAGAAAATATAAAAAACGAATAAATAATCTTGTACAAATATGAATAATTTGGTAAAATAGAATAAAGGTAATCGGAAAAGCAGGTGTGATCGCTGCCTCCATTCACTAAAGAAGGGAGGTGGTGCGGTATGAATACATATGAATCCATATCTTTAATGATTATGTTTTCTATGTTTGTAATATCGCTAATCTCCTTAATTGTTGGCTTAACAGCCAACAAAAAGGGAAAAAAATAAATCACCCTGCCAGTCACAGGGTGATTTGTAAGATCTAATCATCTGGTGGCAATCGCATTATTGCGACGCCGATTACCTTATTACTATTATACCATAAACAAGTAAAAAGTAAACATATGTATTAAATTTTATTATATTTATAAATTGCAAGTTTAATTTTCAAAGTGTTTATGGAAAATAGTTATAAATTATTGTAACTATTTTTTAACCAATAAAATGATAAATTTGATATACTATAATAAATATTAAGAAGTTGAAAATAAGGGGGAGTCCAATGAAGAAATTTATAATTTTCTTAATTTTCGCATTATGCATATTTACGGGAATATTTTTTTTATATAAATATGTACCTAATGCTGAAACAGTATCTTATAGTTATGATGAACCTACACTTATAATAGAAGATGACGTTATAACAGATAATGATGATTCCCTATTGATTGAAGATAATAACATATTTTTATCATACGACACAATAAAGAAGTTTATAGATCCAAATATATTTTATGATGAAAATGAAGGGACAATTGTAATAACTACTATTAATAAAGTAATTAAAGCTAAAATAAATGAAGATAAAGCATCAGTAAACGAAAGAGAAGTTCAACTAAAAAATTCTATTATAAAAGTTAATAATATATTATATATTCCTATAGAATTGTTTCCGGAGGATTATAAAACTGATATAAGATATATAAAAGAAAGAAATACTGTGATTATTGATTTTAAAGACAGACAATACCCTATAGGAGAAGTTTATACCGTAAATGGAACTGTGAGAACAGGGCCTTCCATTAAGTCACCTTTACTTTTAGGAAAGGTGGAAGAAGGAAGTAAATTACTCATATTCGAAGAATATGATAAATGGTACAAGATAAGAACCGAAGAGGGAATAGTCGGGTTTATCGAAAAAAGATATGTAAAGAAGGATTTGGCTCAAAAAAAGGGAGAAGAGGTTTCTGATGGAGCGGTTTCAGAAAAAATCAATATTACATGGGATTATATAGGGGACTATGGAGGAAATATTGATAAAATTCTTCCTGTTCACGGGTTAGATATTATTTGTCCTACTTTTTTTTCCATAACAGATAAAGATGGAACAATTAAAGATAAAGGAAATCAACAGTATGTTTCTAAATATCAATCTTTAGGATATAAAGTATGGGGATTAGTATCCAATAGTTTTGATCCGGATGTGACAGGGGAAGTTCTCAAGAATACATCTTCGAGAGAGCAGCTCATAAATAAACTTTTAGAGATCTATATTAATTATGGGTTAGATGGAATAAATATTGACTTTGAAAATGTATACCTAAGGGATAAAGAGCTTCTTACCCAATTTGTAAGAGAGCTGACTCCCATATTCAAGGAACATAATATGGTAGTTTCCATAGATGTAACACCGATATCCTCCAGTGAAAACTGGTCGAAGTTTTATGATAGAGTAGAATTGGCAAGGATTGTTGATTATATAGTAATTATGACTTATGATCAATATTGGGCGGCAAGTCCTAATGCAGGTTCGGTAGCTCAGTATACATGGGTAGAGGAAAGTATTAAAAATATAATTAATGAGGTACCTAATAATAAGCTGATACTTGGAATACCTTATTATACAAGATTATGGAAAACCGATTCCGATGGGAAATTAAGCTCTGTAACATTATCCATGGATGCTCAGGATAAATTTGTTGCCGATAATAATATGATTAAACGTTGGGATAAGGAAAGCGGACAATTTTATGGGGAAGTTGATAAAGAAGGAGAAAATTATAAGATATGGCTTGAAGACGAAAATTCTATTAAATTAAAAACGTCTCTTGTAAACAAGTATGATTTAGCGGGAGTTGCTTCCTGGAGGAAAGGATACGAAAAAGAAGAAATATGGGAAACCATAAGTAATAACATAAGATTAAACTAATATTTTAATCTTTTTTCCTATTTTAATTTCATTCTTTGTTACTATGGAATTATACCCAATGATGTTTACTCCGCAGCTTTTAGCTCTTTTTACATTTTCTCCGAACTTTTTATCCATCAGATAATTTGGTGTAAAGATAGATATATTTTCCATTTGTATTAAAAAGAAGATAAAGCCTTCAAGGCCCTCTTTTTTTGCTTTTATCATTTCTTCAACGTGTTTTGCTCCTCTTTCCGTAGGAGCATCGGGAAACAGCGCCAATTTATCTTTTTCGAGAGTCACTCCCTTTATTTCAATAAATCCTTTTTTCTTTCCTCTTTCATAATATAAATCAAATCTTGATTTGTCAAAGACGACTTCCCTTCGAATATAAGTTATATCTTTAAATTCGTCTATTTTTCCGCTCTTTATAGCTTCATATACTACTTTATTGGGGGCTTGGGAGTCGATGTTTATGAGAGTATTTTCTTTAAAAGCCGATATAATCGAAAATTTAGTTTTTCTGTTAGCGTTATTTGACTTTTCAAGATATACTTTTGTTCCGTAGACGAGGATTTCTTTACATCTTCCTGTATTTTTCACATGGACTCTTTCTACATTATTATCAATTAGTACTTCAGCAATAAATCTGTTGGGACGATTTAAAAATATTCCCTCGATAACATCATTATATTTCAAAATATTCCTCCTAAAAATTAAATTAATATTTGGATTTCAGCGATGAGGAATAAAATATTCATTCCTCATTGCCGTTCAATTTATCCGTAAATATTCTATTAGACTTTAAATCTTGATACAATATTCACCAATGTGTCAATACTATTTTTTGAATATTTTACTTGCATTTTAACTTCATCGGCCTTTTCAAGTACCCTGTTTAATTTTTCCGCGATACTTTCGGTTCCTTCCGCACCCTCGGATGTTGCCGATGATATTCCTTCAATTTCTTTAAGCATACCTTCCATGGAATTGAATATTTCCCTGGAGTTTTTGTTGAAATCATTTATGAGGTTATTTGTAAGAGCCGTATCGCTTATGTACTGTTCCATCGTCTTCAGTATTAAATTGTAGTCGTTGTTGATATCGGAAGCTATAAATTCAAGCATATTATTGGAATTTACGGAAAGGTTACCAACGGAATCTATTACGTCCTTGGTAATACCCTGTATTTCGGTTGCAGTCTGTTTTGAGTATTCCGCTAACTTTCTTATTTCTCCAGCTACTACCATAAATCCCTTTCCGGCATCTCCGGCTCTTGACGCCTCTATGTTTGCATTAAGGGCTAACATATTGGTTTGGGAAGTCACATGAAGTATCGCTGATGACAGTTTGTTTATTTCATCAACGGATTCAGCCCTCTTTAATGCTTCTTCAAGATTCTTTTTTGTTTCATCCAATATTTTAGACAAGCTGTTTTGAGATAATAGAAAATTATTTTTTAATTTTAAAGCCTTTTCACTGATTTCCTTGGCAGACAAAGCGCCTTCTTGTGCTTTTACAGTGATTGATTCTACGGATTTTTTAATATCTGCCGAAGAGTTTTTCATTTCTACAGTGGAAGTTGCAGTTCTTCCCATACCTGACGAGATTTCTTCCGTGATAGAAGACAGTTCCTCAATCATGGTATTGAGCTGAGAAATCGAATGAGTGGAAGTGTTAACAAAGCTGTTTACGTTGTTGGCCTCAGACATAACATTTCTTATTATTTCCGATACGCTTATGTTTATTTGGTTGAAACTTTTTGCTAAATTGCCTATTTCATCTTTCCTCTTTGTATATTTATCATTTAAAATCAGTGTAAAATCTCCATTTGCCATTTTGTCACATTCTCCGGTTAAAAATTTAATAGGTTTGTCTATTCCGACAGCTATGATATATGATACAAGTATTCCTATAAGGGAGGATATTGTGGAAATAATTATAAATTTTGTTTTCAATTCTGTAAGTCCGGAAAGTACTTCTTTTTTATCCATCTCTACAGCAACAGACCATACTCTTTCCTTTACCGGAGCGTATCCGATAAGCTTTGGAGTTCCGTTAAATTTATATTCTCCAAATCCGGTTTTCCCTTCCGACATTAAAGTCTGAAGGTTGCTGAAATTTTCAAATCCCTCAGCTGTTTTTGTAATATTGCCGGAGATGGTAGCCGATGAGCCTGCGTCGGTTTCGTTTTCTTTGACAGTTGCTGACGAGCTGACATCTGCTTTGTCTTGAGTTACTGTTGCACTGGAGCTTGCGTCAACTATTTTTGATATTATACTTTGGTCCGAATGGGCAATAGTTTTTCCTTCCTTGTTGATTACAAAAGCACTTCCTGTTTTTCCTAATTTTGTTTCTTTTGCCAAATCGCATAACTCATATCCATCTCTGAAAGCAATTAATGCACCTATTGTATTTCCGTTATTTTTTATGGGCACAGCATATACCATAACGATGGAATCGCTCCCTTTGTCCTTGATGGGATCTGTTACAGTTTTTTCACCCGACATAGCATTTTTGAAATATTCTTCGCCTTTTAAATTGGACTTTTGACCGTTATTGTATATGGCATTTCCGGATTTATCTACTATTGCCATTTTTAAATATCCGGATCTTTTAACCTCCTTGTCCATCATATTTATAATTTCGGATATATCCTCAGGGCTTTTCTCAACATAGGATATTTTTGTATTCGACGATATTATATCCAAAGAACTCAATTCTTTGGATATTCCATATTCGATTACTTTTGAAGCCTCCAATGCAAGTTGAGGCATTGTATCTTTTGTATTTTCAATTAAAGCCTTAGATGAAGTATTATAAGACTGGATACCTAATCCCGTGCAGATAATAATTAATAAAATAGCCATAAATGTAGCAATTCTTATCTTGATATTTTTCATTAGTATCTTCTCCTAAAAAATATTTTGTTTTTCTTCTTATACCCCAAATATACTACAATACTAAAATTTTATCATAATAAAATTTTACTATCAATGATTTTCGTGTTGATTTCCGATGGTTTCGGCGGTATCTGTATCAACCTTACAAAACTGTAAAGATTAAATAGGATTCTTTTGATATAATATTACCGAAATTGGAAAAGTTAAGTACGAAAGGAGGATATATCAATTTTATAACGGAAAATTGATATGGATGTACGATGGTATTCAGCAGCTTGGTATTTTTATTCGTGTTTTTACCGATAGTCTTGATTCTTTATTATATTTCAAGTGATAAACTAAAAAATTACATATTGCTGGTGTGCAGTTTGTTTTTCTATGCTTGGGGAGAACCTAAATATATTTTTCTGATGATCATATCGATATCTGTAAATTATGTTTTTAGTATTAATATTTCAAGAAACAATAAAACAAAAAGAATGTGGCTTATATTTTCACTCATATTTAATCTGGGAATCCTGATTGTATTTAAATATACAAATTTTCTTGTGAGAATTATAAACTCAGCAGTTAATACTAACTGGCATCTTCCATATATACCGTTACCATTGGGAATATCATTTTTTACGTTTCAAATAATGAGTTACCTGATCGATGTTTATAGGAATGACGCAGAAGTACAAAAAAATATTTTTGATTTGGCATTATATATAAGTCTATTTCCTAAACTCATAGTTGGTCCGATAGTACAATACCGAAGGGTAGGTAAACAAATAAGAAATAGAAAACATTCATTGAATAAATTTGCCCTAGGGGTAGAAAGATTTATAATCGGGCTGGGAAAGAAAGTCATATTTTCTGAACAACTTGGCATTGTTGCAGATGCTGCTTTTAACTCTCAGATATCGGATTTATCTGTTATGGGCGGCTGGCTTGGAGTTTTGTGTTATACCCTTCAAATATATTATGATTTCAGCGGATACAGTGATATGGCAATAGGACTTGGAAAGATGTTTGGATTTGATTTCCCGGAAAATTTTAATTATCCTTATATTTCTCAATCAATATCGGAATTTTGGAGAAGATGGCATATATCCTTGGGGAATTGGTTTAGGGATTATGTATATATACCATTGGGAGGAAACAGATCGGGGTTAAAAAAACAGTGCAGAAATTTGTTTATAGTATGGCTTCTGACGGGCATATGGCATGGAGCTGATTGGACTTTTATTGCATGGGGATTGTATTATGGAGTACTTATAATTTTTGAAAAATTGTTTATGGGAAGATGGCTGCATAAATTGCCTGAAGTGTTTAGACATGTATATTTGGTATTTTGGGTTATGATAGGATGGATATTTTTTAGATCCGAAAGTATAATTCAAGCAAAAAATTTTATAAAAGTTATAATGGGTATTAATGACAATCTGCTGTATGATAATTCGTTTTTGACATATATAGATAATTCGGGATATTTAATTATCTTAGCGATTTTATTTTCAACTAATGTAATACCAAAGATGAAAGATTTAATGAAAAGAAAGAATAAAAATTTGTTTGAGAATAACTTAGGATATTGCTTACATTCCGTATTTTTATCTTCCATATTGTTTATCGCTGTAATATTGTTAGTAAATTCCACTTATAAGCCATTTTTGTATTTTAACTTTTAATATGAATTTAAATATCAAAAAAATAATGTGAAAAAGGGATGATTATAATGAGCAACAATAAGGCTAAGTGGATAGCCATTCCTTTTATAATAATAATTTTAAGTATATTTTTTGTCAACATAATTGTCGGGGATAAAACGATTAGTACTCAGGAGAATAGGACGTTACAGCAAAAACCTACCATAGGGGATCTGAAAGACGGGACATATGGGGATAAATTTGAAAGTTATTTTTCCGATCAGTTTGTGTTTAGGGAAGAGTTATCTAAAATATACAGCAGAATGAAAATTGCTATAGGGAACAGTAAGATCAACAGTTATTATTATTTGCTTGAAGATAATTGGATTATGCCGTCTCCTTCTAAAATAATTCCGGATTCGGAATTAAAGGATATGGCAAAGGAGATAAACGGTTTAGCTGAGATAGGTATAAAAACCGGGAAAAAGGTATACTATGTATCTACTCCTCATAAAGACAGTGTGCTGTCCTATTTATATCCAAAGCATACTGATGGATTGGATAACACATTAAAAAATGAAAAGAATGTGGAGAAATATTTTGATACGACAAAAATTAAAATTATAAATATAGACGAATATTTTTTAAGTAAATTTACAGAAAAGGAAAGAGAAAAATTGTATTTTAAAACTGATCATCATTGGAATGGAATAGGTGCATTTGAGGGATTTAAATATATTATAGAAAAGATGGACATGCCCGGAGTCAATCCTTCTTGGGACAAATACGTTACAACAACATATGATAAAGGAAGATTTTTGGGAAGCTACAACAAGAATATTGGGAATTTGGTAAAAGAAAAAGAATCAATACCTTATGTTTATTTAAAAAACAAACCTCATTATGAATTTTTTACATTTGACGGGGTTAAAGAGATTAAAAAGAGAGAAGAAGATTTTGTTGCTACCCATAGAAACAGGAAGGAAATAATATATGGCGGTGCATACATGTTCAGCAGCGCATGTTCTATTCTAAAGATAAGAAATAAAGACGCTTTGTCAGATAAAAAAATAATTATATTTATAGACAGCTATCAGCCTCCCACCTCATTAATGTTTGCAGATGTGTTTTCTGAAGTTCAGCTTGTGGATCCGAGGTATATTGAAAAATTGAATATGAGTGTTGAAGATATAATAAAAGAAAGCGATGCTGATATACTCATGTTTATGTATAACAACAGAGGATTTAAAGAAATGATAAACACGATGGAAGAACACGGTTAAAATTTTCTGATTAATTGATTGCTGTTGAACCTTACAAAACTGTCAAGAAAACTGTAAGGGTAAGGTTTCACCTATTTTAAAGAAGATGAAGAAAATATAATTCCAGAGTTATGGTAACTCACAATGAAGAAGTGGCATTTACGACGGATATATGTATAACCGTGAGAGACGGAAATGAAGAAAAGACATATAAATTGGTCGGCATATTAAGGGACAGGCTGATATAATAAAGTAAAATTAACCAAATATTAAAACATTTAATTTTTTATGGGGGTAGATACGCGATTTAGTTTAGAGGAATGGGAATTTTAAAAAATTACAAAATTATAAATATAATGATATTATTTGTAATTATTTTGTAACTTTTGGGTGTTATAATATTAATAACGATGGAGTTAATATATTTACCTTAAAACCTTCGGATTTTTTGATTGGGGAAACTAAAATATTTAATAACTCAGGGGGAATCTAAATGATTAAGTTATTAATTGCAGAGGAGGAACCAATTGTTGCTGAAAGGTTGGAGTTTATTTCAAAATCCGCAGATAATAAATTAAAAATCGATATAATATACAATTTCGCTGATGTATTAAAATATGCAATATTGGATGATTATGATATCTTCTGCCTTGATACGAAATTCAAGGGTACTTCCGGTTTTGAAATTGCAAAAAAAATAAGAGATATGGCTAAGTACAAGCTGACTCCCATTATATTTATTGCTGAATCCTTAAAGAATGAAGATAAAATAACGGCTTTTGAAGAAATACACTGTTATGATTATATAGTCAAGCCTTTCACAGATGAAAGATTAAAGAAACCGCTATATGAAATAATATGCAACAAAATAAAAAAGAATGGGAAGAACGAATATCTTGATTTGGTAGATAGAGGTTGTTCGTATCATATAAATCAGAATGACATAGTCTATATTGAGATTCAGAACAAAAAATTGGTGATTACAACCGTAAAAAAGAAAATAGTACTGCATACTTATACGCTGCATAATATTTTAAATAAACTGACATCAAATTTTGTACAGTGCCATAAAAGCTATGCAGTAAACCTTAATTATATAAAAAGAATCGAGCCGGAAGGCAATGTTATTAGTCTTGAATGTACGGATTCGATTATCCCTATAGGAAGAAAATACAAGAAAAATCTAAAGGAAAAGATTTGCAGACCATATTGATTTCCTTATTATTACAAAAAAATGCTGTTCGAGATGTTGTTTGAGGTGTTGTTTGAGGTGTTGTTTACGTAAATCTATTGACATGGTAATTTTAAGGTGATATTTTTAAATTAAGGAAATGGACAAGTTCAAATATTTGATTTGAGAATAGATAATAACACATTAATAATTTTTAATTAAGGGGTAATGTTATGGTAAGTCTGCAAGATAATATGGAGATAAACAAAGAAAATTTAATAATTTACGAAAAAAATAATTTAGTTGTAATATACAATAAAGTGTTGGGGAAACACTTTATTGTATCGGAAGAAGTATATAACTTTTTCAAAAATGCTTCCGAAGAAAAAATTACCTTTGAAGAATTTATAGATTGTTTTCAAGATGAAGAAGACAGAAAGTATATAAAACAAGTCATTTATTGTTTAACACAGATGGGTGTATTTACTTCCAAGAGGAAAGGAAGTCTTGAAAAAAAGGTAAATTTCATGGGAGAAAATATACATTTTTGCATTACCAAAAGGTGTAATCTTAAATGCAAGCACTGTTGTGCAAGTTGTGATATCAATAGATCGGATACTTTGAGTACTGAACAAATTAAAAATATAACGGATATAATTGAACCTTTGAATCCGAAAACAGTGGTACTGACAGGAGGAGAACCTCTAATAAGAGACGATTTTTCAGAAATAGTAAATTATATGAAAGAAAAAATAAAAAACATATGTTTAGTATTATCGACAAATGGAACATTGATTGATGATAAAAATATTGATTTAATTGTTGAGAAATTTGATAGAGTCGAAATAAGCTTAGACGGGATAGATGAAGAAACATGTAGTGCCACAAGGGGAAAAGGTATATTTGGAAGAGTAATAAATTCGGTAAAATGTTTGCAGAAAAAAGGATTTTACAATATAGGGTTATCCATGGTATTCGGTGACAAAAATATGAACCTCAGTAAACAATTCAGAGAATTAAATAAATCTTTGAATACGAGAGCGTTGGAAAGATATTTTGTTCCGGAAGGAAGGGGAAAGGAGAACGTGTTGGAATACTGTTCTGTAAATACCAATTTACCTATTTCAATTCCTAAAATGCTTCATAAGTTGTATTATGACGAGGGAAAAAGAAGTAAGAAGATAAGCTCATGCTCGTGCAGTGCTTTTAAATCACAAATATATATAGATGATGATGGAAGCATATATCCGTGTCCATCCTTAATAAAAGAAAAATATAAAATAGGAAGTATATTTGAGAGAGAAACGGTATTGAATATAAAAGACAAAAATTTGGATAAAATTGATGCTTATAAAAGATTTCAAGGCTTATATCCCTTCAATTTTGAAAAATGCAGTAAATGCGATGTAAATATATTTTGCTGGAACTGCCCGGCAGTTTTGGATATCGCAAAAGAAGATGAGGAAGATTTTAAAAGATGGTGTAGTATGATGAAACCCGTTTTAAACGGAATTGTCTGGGATGAAGGGGTGATTTAATGGATTTTACCTTATTTGCAACATCCAAATGTAACTTAAAATGCAGATATTGCTATGAAGGGAACAAGAAGTCAAACAGGGATATGACAAAGGAAACGGCAGATAAGACAGTTGAATTTATAGCAGACAGAATTAAAGAATCAGGCAGCTCAGGGCTGATAAATATAACGTTTCACGGAGGAGAACCTTTACTGAATTTTGAACTGATAAAATATATATCATCTTGTATCTTGAAAGAAATCCACAACGAGGTTATCTTTAATATGACAACTAACGGAACAATAATGACGGACGAAATGGTTGATTATATAAAAAATCATATAAACAATATATCCGTCAGTATAGACGGGACAAGAAAGGCCCATGACTTAAACCGGACTTTTTACGATGGAACAGGTTCTTATGAAAAAGCGGTATTTAATGCCGAGAGGCTTTTAGCTAAAGGTATAAACGTAAGAGGAAGAATGACTTTTGACTCTCAAAATGTGGGGGAATTGTATGAAGGGGTTGAATCACTGGTCGATATGGGATTCAGATATATAGTTTCCGTAGCGGATCTTTATGATGAAAGATGGAATGAAGAAAATATAGAGATATTGAAAAAGCAAATACTTAAAGTATCAAATATAAAGAAAAAAAACCCACATCAGGAGATTTCACTGACGGCAGCAGATTTATTCAGCAGAAAAAAGGGAGATTGTTTCGGAGGTGTTGCCAACTACACAATAGATTCCGACGGCAGTATTTATCCTTGTACTTTCAGTGCCGGAAACAAAGATTTTGTTATAGGGAATGTAAATGACGGAAATCTGTTGAAAGAAAGAATATGCAAACTGATTGAAATATATCAAAAGGAAAATAAATGCTGCGCCGGATGTACAAGATATGAATACTGCGAAGGAGTAAGGTGTAAAATCCTGAACAAATTGATAACAGGAGATTATACAACCCCTCCCGGCATAGTATGTGCCGTGGAAAATATAAGGGTCGATATTATGAAAAAGTTGCTTAATGTTTCTTGACAAATGCAACAAGCCGGCATAATAATTGATATCGGTTGCCGGCCTGAGCACAGTTAAACAGCAAAATCAGAAAATATACCGGAATATTCATACAGGGTATTTCTGTTAATGCTGAAACTTATATTAAGGAACCAAATATAAATTCAACAAAGATGGAAGAAATCCTGCTTGAATATAGATGTAAAATCCAAAAAATATTTATAATAATGGGATTTTACAAAACTATAATCATGAAAGGGGGATAAAAAATGCTAAAGATCAAGAAGATAGAGAATAAAATAGAAGTTAAAGACGTAGCAGGGCAAAATGATCCATGTAAATATTATTGGGAAGATGAAGGGAAAAAAGGAAAATATGATTGTTTAGTTGACTGCTATGATCACTCAGCTCCATATGGCTCAGACTTGTATTAAATAAAATATGATTTAGATTAAGTTTTATAACCTGTACTAATTTTATCAAGGTAGGCTGTAGATAAAGTTATAATTAGTCTGCCTTGATAAATTATTTTCTATAATTTGTGAAACGCATTATCTAAAATGTATAAATTGGAAGAAAATAAACTTGTTTTTTTAATTAACCTTACAAAACTGTCAAGAAAACCGTAATGGTTTTGTAAGGTTTATCTGATACAATATTTTGTAAGGGGATGATAAGATGAAAGTATACATACATTTGGCGTTATCATATTTAAAAAAGCAGAAGGGAAGAACTGTTGCTCTGGTATTGGGCGTTGCTCTGGCGGTGATGCTTGTATTCGCGTTTAATGTTATATCCGAAAGCCAAAGCAGAAATCAGCTTGCAAATATTTATAAGATGTACGGTACATACCAAGGTATCTTTACTAATCTGATGAAAGATAAACTGGGACAAATTAAAAATGATAAAGATGTAGCTCAATCTGCAGCAGCCACCAATTTTGGAAATATCGTTGCCGATAACGGACTTTCAATGATATTGAATTCTTCAGATAAGGATTATATAGAGATGAACGGATATAAACTTGTAAAAGGGCGTCTTCCTAACTCTCAGGGTGAATTGGTATTGGAAGCTCAGGCCCTTGACAAGATGGGATTAAAAGAAGAACTCGGGAAAACAATAGATTTCAAAATAAAAAAACAGTATACAGACGGAAAAGGAATGAAGCAGGTACATATAGAGAAAAGAAAATTTAAATTAGTAGGTATATTGGATAAACCCAAACAGTATTATGACGGAATTTATTCGTTAAAAGGTTTCACCTATTTTAAAGAAGATGAAGAAAATTTGATTCCGAATAGTCTGATAACATATGATGAAATAGTCAAGCTGAAATCGAATTCAAATCTGTCGGGAGAATTGAATCAGATAAGAGAAAGGTACGGTATCGGAAGACTGGATTATGAAGTAAACAGCCAGCTTATATCTGCTCTCAATGATCTTGCTTCTCAGAATACAAGCAGTTTTAGAGACAAATTAAATATACTGGTGGTCATTACCGCAGTTTTGCTCATATATAACATGTTCAACATTTCTTTGATAGACATGATAAAACAAATAGGCATGCTCAGAGTTATAGGAGCATCGAAGAAACATACAAGGTTGATAATAGGATTTCAGAGTTTGTTTATTTTAATAGTAGGAATTATTTCGGGACTTTTACTGGGGACTGTATTTTCATACTTCGGAATTAAATTATACAGTTTTATGTCAACTCTGCTGGATGTATCCGAATCATCGATATATATAAGCTCAAACAGTATATGGAAGGCAATAGAGGTAGGGATAATAACAGTTGCGGTATCAAGTATGATTCCGATATGGATGTCTGGGAGAGTATCGCCTATAGAAGCTGTAAGGAAGACGGATAGATCAAAGAAAAATCATCAGAACGGATGGCACCACAGAGTGGGAAAGAAGCTGTTTGGACTGACAGGGGAAGTGGCCTATGAAAATGTATGGAGGAATAAGTGGAGAACTCTGATAATAGTGGTATCGGTGGCCATGGCAGGATATTTATTTGTGTACGATATTGCAATCGTTAATAATGCAGAGCTTGATAATGCGACTTCTATTCAGATGTCAAATATGCAGGAGAATAGTTTTAAATTATCTTTTACCGGGAATACGGATTCTGATTTCGTGGGATATACAAAGGAAGATGTAAAAAGGATATCCGATATAGATGGAGTGAAAAATGTGGGCACAAAGGTTACTTTAGAAGGATTTTTGGAATCGGATATAAAGGACCTGCATGATGATTTCGTAAAGTACAACGGTATTACCGGAAAAGATGTAAGTACTCCTATAGAAGTGAAAGGATATGACGAAAAGCGGCTTAAAGGATTTCAGAAATATGTTGAGAAGGGAGATGTATCCTCTTTAAACAATTCCTTAAGTGAATATCCCAATGCTGTAGTGTTTAACTATTATTATGATATATTAAAGAATCATAGTTTGGAGAAGGTCAGGAAGAACTTAAAAATAGGAGATATAATAACGATACAAATTCCCAATATTGAAAATAACAGTTTTAAATATAAAAAGTGTAAAGTAAGAGTAGCTGCCCTTCTGAAATCCGAATGGGTTTTTAAGGGAGACAGTACGAGAGGGAGATATATGGAAGTGATTCTTCCTCAAGAATATCTGATGTCTGTATCTGGGAAAAACATGTATGATCAAGTCAGCGTACAATCAGAGGAGAGAAAGGATATCCATGTATATAATGAAATAAACAAAGTTTTGCAGAATAAGCTGTTTCCATATGTAGAGAGTAAATTAAGCTATATAGAAGAAAGTGAAGAGTCAAGAACAGAAGTATTAAAATCACATATGGTAATAGTAATCCTTATCTTATTTATAGCGGGAATGAATGTATATAATACTATAAAAAATAACTTGTTAATAAGGATAAATGAATTTTCAATAATGAGAGCTATTGGAATGACAGTTAAACAACTCAAAAGCATGATAATAAAAGAAACGGTTGTATATGGAATATTTGGCAGTATAATAGCAGCTTTTTTGGGAATTTACAGGGTTTATGAAGGCTATGAAAGAGTGAGCAGAGATTATAAAAATGGTTTTGGAGTTATCAATATGCCTCAATTCAAATTTCCTATAATCCCGATACTATTATACAGTGGAATAGTAATAGGCATATGTATATTATCAGCGTATATATCTGCAAGGAAAGCAGGAAAGTTCAATATAGTGGAAGGTTTGAATGTTACTGAATAATATAAATTTGATGAGGTGAAAATGATGGATATATTGAAAACCGATAAGCTTACAAAAATATACGGAAGAGAGGAAAATAAAGTAGAGGCTCTAAAGGATGTCTCCATTTCCGTTGAAAAGGGGAAGTTTATTTCTGTAATAGGCCCCAGCGGTTCGGGAAAGAGTACACTGCTTCACTGTATGGCGGGATTGGACACGCCTACGTCGGGTAAAGTGCTTTTAAACGGAGAAAACATATTTGATCTGTCCGACAATAGGCTTTCCGTACTGAGAAGGCGTAATTTCGGATTTGTATTTCAGAGTTTTAATCTGATACCTGTTATAGATATATATGATAATATAACCCTTCCCGTATCTTTGGATAATAAAAGCATAGATAAAGATTATATATCTGAAATAATAGACATTTTGGGATTAAAAGATAAAATAAAAAGATTTCCAAACGAGCTTTCGGGAGGACAGCAGCAGAGAGTGGCAATAGCAAGGGCACTGTCAAATAAGCCGGATGTAATATTTGCAGATGAACCTACAGGGAATCTGGACAGCAAAACAGCGGAGGAAGTAATAAAATTTTTTAGAATCTGCGTAGAAAAGTTGGGAGAAACAATAGTTATGGTAACTCACAATGAAGAGGTGGCATTTACGACGGATATATGTATAACCATGAGAGACGGGGAAATTTTAAGCAAGAGAGACAATGGGGAGAGAAAAAAGTGATGTGGTTATAATATTTGATTAACTGCCAATGGGGGATAGAAATGAAAGATAAATATTTTGCGGATGAGATCTGTGATGTAATATCAAAAGGTAATGAAGTTATATTGAGTAACAGACTAACTGGCAGATGGCTTAAAATTCCGGCAGAATGTTATGAAGCCATAAAATATTCCGTGGAGACTTCAATTCCTATAAATAGAGTTACGGACGTTTTTGAAGATAAAGATGATCAAAATTATTTTAACAGATTGATAAAGAGTATTGATGGTATTGGTTTGCTGATGACCGGCAAGAACAGCAGATTTGAAATAAAATCTGTTCAAAAGGTGGTATTTTCAATAACAAACAGATGCAATTTAAAATGTGAGTATTGTTGTGTAGATTCCGGTAATAGCACGGGGAAAACCGATATATTATCTACCGGCGACGTGAAAATGGCAATTGATAATGTTTTAAAGTTAAATCCGCTGAACCTTGTGATTTCGGGAGGGGAGCCCTTAATAAGGGAAGATTTTTATGATATTCTGGAATATATCAAAGAAGTGTATTCGGGAAAGGTAATTTTATGTACTAATGCAACTTTGATTAAAGAAAAAGATATCAAAAAATTGGCGGAAAATGTTTATGCCGCCGAAATAAGTTTAGACGGATATGATGAAAAAAGCTGCAGCCAAATAAGGGGAAAAGGGATATTTACCAAAGTTATTAACAACGTTAAGTTACTGAAAGAAAATGGAATGAAATATATAAGTTTATCAATGGTAGCAGGGAAATTTAACGAGGATTGGGTTGGGCCATTTTTAGAGTTAAACAAAAAACTGGGGACCAGAGCAACCGTCAGAAATTTCAGCAGGTTAGGCAGAGGAGCACATACTTATCATAAATATTTATCGGATGATTTTGCAATGCATTATTATAAGATGAGCGACTTTGATGACATGAGCACATTTCGGACCAATTATTGCTGGGCCGGCAGTTCCCAACTGTTTGTAAATTATGACGGTAATATATATTTGTGTCCTTTGCTGCAGCATGAAGAATTTAAGATATGTCATGTTTTTGATTTAAATGATGATGTCATAAAAAGAATATTGAAAAGAAACTTTCCTGCATTTTCTAATTTTGATAGGATAGAAATCAGGAATGTTTCCTGTTGTAAGAATTGTAAGATAAACATATTTTGTGATGTATGCCCAGCCAAGGTATATACATTATTAGATAATAGAAATGCATTTGATTATAATTGTAATTTCATGAAAAAAACATTAATGCCTAAAATATGGCGGATATCATAGTTACTTTATTTGATTGAAAGGTGATACATATGAAAAATAAAGTAAAGGCAGTACTGATGGATACGGGAGTTGATAAAAATCACGAATATCTGAAAGATAATATAATAGGAGGAATGTCTTTTAGCTGTGATGATGAATATATAACGGCGGATGATAATTATGAAGACGAGAACGGCCACGGGACTTCCTGTGCCTCCGTTATAAAGAGAGAATTCAAGGATGTGGAAATATTTGCGGTGAAAGTCCTTGATGAAATGGGAAGGACAAACATACAGATATTAGAAGAAGCCTTAAAGTATTTCTTGGATAAGGATTTCAGGCTTATAAATTTGAGCCTGTCGGTCATAGAAAATGAAGAAGTGGAAGATCTGTACGGAATATGCGGGAAGCTGAAAGAAAAAGGCAAGATAATTGTATGTTCCCTTGCAAACGGATTTGAAAAAAGTTATCCTGCTTCATTTGATAATGTTATAGGTGTTAAGGGTTTTATATTGGAAGATGAAAACTCTTTCTGGTACAGCAAAGATAAAGATATCCAGTGCATCATGGACAATAACCCGTATATGAACTGCAAACCAGGAAATTCTTATGCTCTGTTCGGAAAATGCAACAGTCAGGCAGCAGGAAAACTTACGGGAAAGATTGCCCGTATGTTATCGGAAGAACCGGAAATGACATTTGAATCATTAAATGACAAACTCGAAAGGATGGCTCGCAGAAAAAACTGGACAGAAAAGGATTTGGAAGCAAGCAAAAGGTACCCCGACTTTAAGAAAAATTTATATGACAAAAACAGTCCCATTCTTTTAAAGACAGCGGATGCCGTAAAAGAAGCACTAAAATTAGATAAATCCGATGGTATATACGAATACGGCCTTTTCAGCAGGAAAATCGGATTAACATATGATAACTGCTTTGAAGTATTAAAGAAACTGGAAGGAAAATTTAATATTAAATTTGATTATCCCAATATATCAAGATATGATTTCGTATCAATAGAAACCCTAACGGATCTTGTAGCAAAGACCTTATCATATCAAAAAGATAATATATAATTTCCATTAACATAAATAATGATGGAGATGAAAAAATGAACAAAAGGAAAAACATAAAAAGGTTTTTAAAAATATTGTTAAAAAACAGTAAAGGCATTATGCTTATATACTTTATCATAATGCTCTCCATATCAGTATTGGGCCTTTTTCAGCCTCAGCTGATAAAGAGAATCCTCGACGATGCCATACAGGGGAGCAATATTAAATTACTGATAAAACTTGCAGTATTATACGGTTTAATAAGCCTCATAACAGCCATGCTTAATATAATACTGCAGTATATGTACTCCAAGATGCAGAAGAAAATCTCAATCAATTTGAAGATGAATATCCTAAAACATATATCAAAACTATCGGGGAATTATTTTACAAACATAAAAACCGGGAATATACTCAGCACCATAGAAAACGACATATACACCATAGAAAGTTTCGGAGTTGACGTATTATTCTCATTAATAATAGACATTTTCACAGCCGTCATGGCTTTATTCTTTCTAATAAAAATGGAATCAAGCCTGCTGATTTTAGTTGTATTACTTCAATTCATTCTGATGTTCAGCCAATTCAAATTCAATAAGATCATATCGGAAAGAATAAGTGAAATAAGAAACAAAGCAGGAAACATATCAAACATAATAGAAGAATACATATCGAACATAATGAACGTAGTAATAACAAAATCGATCTTTAAATTCTTTAAAAACTATATAAACAAAGAAAAAAACATCATAAAGAAATTCGTAAAACTTGACGTTATCATTTCATGCAATTCCTCCTGGGGAAGACTTTTAAGCAGCTTAATAACAATATTAATCTACGGATACGGAGGATACAAAATAATAAACAAAGAAATGACCTTCGGTGAACTCATTGCATTTCAGCAATATGTAGGAATGTTCATAGGGCCCTGCATGGAAATAATAAACGCAAACACCAAAATACAGAGATCTTCAGTATCAATAAACCGAGTATTTAATATAACAGACGAACCAATAACCATAAAACAAGACAATAAAGGGAAAAGATGCACCGAAGACTTCAAAGGAAACATCTCATTCAACGAAGTCAGCTTTTCCTATAACAAAGACAATAAAATCTTGGACAAGATAAACCTAAAATTTGAAAATGGAAAAGCGACAGCATTAGTAGGATCAAGCGGCTGCGGAAAAACAACAATAATCAAACTTCTGTACAGACTTTGGGATGCGGACGAAGGAAACATAACAATAGACGGAATACCATTAAAAGAATACAACCTGAAAAGTATAAGAAAAGAGATCTCAATAGTAACCCAAGATCTTTTATTATTCGACGATACAATAATGAATAATTTAACCTTAGAAAAAAATAAAGATAAGAGCTATGTAGAAGATTTGTGCAGAAAAGCGGGGATCTATAACTTCATCTCAAATCTTCCCCAAGGATTTGACACAATAGTAGGAGAAAGAGGAGTAAAACTGTCAGGAGGACAGAAACAGAGAATAGCCATAGTCAGAGCCATATTGAACAATTCAAAGATAATAATATTTGACGAAGCCACCTCAGCCTTAGACAGCATATCCCAAAAGAAAATATCCGAAAACATGAAAGAATTCTTAAAAGAGAAGACAGTCATAGAAATAGCCCATAGATTATCCTCAATAAAAGATGCAGATATCATATATGTAATACATAAAGGGAAAGCAGTGGAAAAAGGGAACTTTGAAGAATTGGTAGAAAAGAAGGGATATTATTACAGATTCTTGAAGGAACAAAGTATGGATTCCGATGCAGATTCTATTGCATAAATTTTTATTATTTTTACTTGTGATTCTCTTGACTTATATAACAGTATCTGTTATTCTATATACATAGATACACTATGTATATAGATGTCATATGTATAAGGAGGTAGCGGTATTGAAAGTCGATAAGGAATTGATGAGGGGAAGTACTACGATGATTATTTTAAGCCTGCTTAATGAAGAAGATATGTACGGATACCAAATAATAAGCAAACTTAAAAAACTATCCGACTCTATTTTTAACCTTAAAGAAGGCACTCTGTATCCTATTTTGCACGGCCTTGAAAATAAAGGCTGTATAATTTCCTATTGGGTTGACGGAGAAGCCGGGAGGAGAAGAAAATATTACAGAATAACGGAAGAAGGGCTGAAATTTCTAAAAGGAAAACAGAAGGAATGGAAACTGTATACGGAGGTTGTCAATAAGATTGTGGGGGATTTTTGCTATGAATAAAGAATTGAATAATTTTTTAGATGAAGTATGCGAAAGAATTAAATATAAAAAGATACATAGTGAAATCAGAACCGAGCTTTCGGAACATATTTTAAGTTTGGCGGAAGAGTACAAAAAAGAAGGGCTGACGGAAGACGAGGCCGTAAGGAAAGCCGTTCTGCAGATGGGAAACAGTGAGGAAATAGGCGACAGACTAAATAAGCAGCATAAACCGGAAACGGAATGGTCTCTGCTGTTTTTGGTATCAATCATAGTATCCATAGGCGGTATGATTATGTTTGAATGCAGCAAATATCAGTCAATGAACAGTGTATATTTTGAAAGATATTTGTTTATTGCCCTACTGAGTATTGCTGTAATGCTCGGCGTTTATTTTTATGACTATACAAGACTTAGAAACAGATCCTTTTCTTTATATACAGGGTTATTTATTTTGTTTTTAATTATAAAATTATTTGGTATTACTGTTGCAGGCCGTCCGATTATTAAGGTAGGTTCTTTTTCGGTTTTGCCTGAATTTTTATCTCCTTTCTTTTTAATAGCCTTCGCAGGAATTTTGGATGGATATAAAGGCGGGGGAACTTTTAGCCTTGTAAAGCTGATTATACTTGCTTTTTTGTCTGTTGCATTGATGTTTTTATTTCCCGCTAAGGGTATGGCAATGCTCCTCTTTGCAGGTTTTTTTGTAATACTTATGACGGGGATTTTAAGAGGAAATTTCGGCGGAAAGGTAAGAAATCAGATGTTGCTGCTGTTCTGCATATTTTCAATGATAATTTTCCTTGTATTGTTATCGCTTCAGCCATATCAATTGGAGAGAATAAAGGTTTTTTTGGATAAAGACAGAGATATTATGGGATCAGGTTATCAACAATATATAGCACATAAGTGGCTTTCAATGTCCAAATGGTTCGGGAAAACCGGTCTTACCTTTAACGGAAGTCCCCTTGAATCGATTTTGCCCGGGGCAAATACTGATTTTGTTTTCGTAAATATAGTTGCCACTTTTGGAAAGGCTTTGGGGTTAGGTCTTATAATAGCGGTTGCTGCTTTTATTATAAGAATGTTTGCCGTAACAAGAAAAATTAAAAACGACTATGGATTTTATCTGTCCTTATCTTCTTGTGTTATTTTATCGCTGCAGTTTATTCTCAGCATACTTGTAAACCTTAATATGTTTCCTCTGGCATCGGTAAGTATGCCCTTTATTTCTTACGGGGGAACGAATTATATTGTGGACATGATACTTTTAGGCATTATATTGTCTGTATGGAGGAGAAACAATATAGTTAAAAGGACCGGAATAGGGTCAAAGAGTCTGCCATACCGAAAGTTTATATCATATGAGGACGGTAGGATAATCATTAACTTAAAGTGATATTTATTATATGCTGGTTTTTAATGCCGGCATATATTTTTTTTGTAAATTTATAGAGGATTATTTCGATTTATATAGAAATAATAATAAAAAGAGGTGAAGTTTAATGTATAAATACAAGAACACTGTGATTAAATTGTTCCAGGGGGATATTACAAAGGTAAAAGCAGACGGAATAGTGAATGCGGCAAACAATACCCTTCTTGGAGGAGGAGGGGTGGATGGAGCGATACATAGAGCGGGAGGACCGGAAATTCTTGAGCAATGTAAGAGAATAGGAGGATGTCCCACCGGCGAAGCAAGAATAACTACTGCCGGTAAATTGCCGAGCAAATATGTGATCCATACCGTAGGACCGATTTACAGAAAAGGAAACTCGAGAGAAGCAGAGCTTCTGCACAATGCATATTTTAATTCTTTAAAATTAGCAAAGGAATATAGTTTAAAATCTGTGGCATTTCCTTCTATATCTACAGGGATTTATTCTTATCCCATAGATAAGGCCTCTGATATAGCCATAAAATCAATCATAGAATTTATTGATAAAGAAGATTTTATTGAAGAAATAATTTTTGTTTTGTTTAATGATAAAGACTTTAGCATATATGAAAATAAGTTGAATAAAATTTTTAGGTAATACCCCTTGTATTAATAAATTCACATTAAGGGATATATTTTAAAAATAGGAAATTGATTAATATTGACTTAGTAAATCATTTATTATACTATTTTATAGTAAGACGATATTGAAAAATAAAGGGAGTGTTTATTATTTTTGCAGATACTCACAGGATTATCGGAAATAATATATATGAAAATGTACTTTCAGTATACGATATAGAATTGGATAAATCTCAGCTTCTTTGGGGGTCGGTACTTCCGGATATTTTACCTCAGTTCAAATTTCACAGACACTACCAAAAAGAGAGTTTGAACTATATAGTTAATGAAATAGTGAAGCTGATATTTTTGTTCAGATATATTGATTTTAATGATGAAATGGTTCCCTTGAAATTACAAATAGTTAGTAAGAAAATAGGAATTATATCTCATTATTTAAGTGATTTTGTTTGTTTTCCTCATGCCAACAGATGGACTTTTAAAAACAGTATGTTTAAGCATATATCTTATGAATCCAAATTAAATAATTATGCTCCAATTCATTTATTCAAAAAAAATGTGATTAATGTAGAAGATGTAGATATTTTTCAATATAAAATAATAAAATTAAGGCCACTGATTAAGGAGTATATTGAAAAAGTCGTAAAAGAATATTCAGAGGATATGAGTTTTGAAAGAGATTTGGATTATTCATTATCTTTAAGCCTAAAAGTGACGAACTTTATATTTGATACCATAAATGCCTATGATGAAAATACTGTAAAACAGTTTGCCTTTGAATTTTAAATCTCCTTATTTTTTGATAGGGAGATTTTTTTATAACCCATTTTTTATATGTAAAAATTAATAATAAGGGGGGAAGATGATTATGGAATTGATGTCGGAAAATTTGATTATCAGAAATTCAACATTTAATGATTGTAAAACCTTTGAAGTATGGGAAAAAAAGGATTATGTGAAAGAATTCTTGGCAATTGACGATTCAAGAGATTATGAGGAAGTAGTAAGAGAATTTATACTTAGGGAAGATGATTTTACAAATATGCAGTTTACGATAGTTTTTAAAAAAATTTTAATTCCTATTGGAAGAATCTATATTTCTCACTATGATGAATGTTTAAAGTCTTTGGATATAACAAGGATATACATAGGGGAAGAAGAATATATAGGGAAGGGTTATGGAAAAGAGGCTATGAAAATAATTTTAAGATACGCTTTTGTAAACCTTGAAATGGAAAGAGTGACTCTGGATACGTTTGACGGCAATAAAAGGGCCGATAATTTATATAAGGAATTAGGGTTTGTAGACGAAGGCTGTGCCAGAAATTCCATTAAAAAGAATGGAAAATATTATAATCTTAATCTTAAATCAATGCTTAGAGATGAATATTTTTCAAGATATATAAGATAGTATAAGGAGACTTTATATGAAGAATAAAAAATTAACACTATTATTTGTATTTATTTTATTATTTACATTTATTTTTTCAGGATGTGAGTATAAAGATGAATCTCAAGTTATCTCACCTTCCGGTGAAAACAATTTAGTCGTTCATTTTATTGACATAGGTCAAGGAGACAGTATATTTATACAACTTCCCAATGGACAAACTTCCCTTATAGACGGAGGTTCAAAAATATATGAAGATACTCTATGCGATTATTTAACTAAATTGGGAGTAAAAAAGATAGACTATTTGGTGGCTACTCACCCTCACGAAGATCACATAGGAGGACTTCCAAAGGTAATTAAGCAGTTTGACATTGGGAAAATATATATGCCTGATAAAACATCAAATACTAAGATATTTGAAGAGCTTTTAAATGAAATAAAATCGAAAGGTTTACATATTACGGTAGGTCATGGGGGAGATAAAATAGCCGAAGATGATGAATTTTCATACGACATATTTGCCCCTAATAATGATGATTATGGTGAAATCAATAATTATTCCATAGTTACGAAGATCCAGTTTAAAGGAGTATCTTTTTTATTTACGGGAGATGCGGAAAATATTTCTGAAAAGGAAATGATAGACAAAAATTATGATTTGAAATCGGATATTTTAAAAGTAGGGCATCATGGAGGGAGAACTTCAAGCACTAAAGAATTTCTTGAAGAGGTAATGCCTAAGTATGCCGTTATAAGCGCAGGGAAGGATAATATGTATAATCATCCTCATAAGGAGACTTTGGATAGGCTTAAGGCTATTGGTGCTCAAGTATATAGAACCGACGAGTCGGGAACTGTAATAGTGACTACTGACGGCAGCAATATTAAAATTTCAACCGTAAAGAGCAAATCCGATTCTCAAGATAAGGTATTTATCGGGAACAAAAATACAAAGGTATATCATTCCGAAGATTGCGGAAGTCTTCCAAAAGAGGAAAATCGGGTATATTTTAATACAAAAGAAGAAGCAGAAAAAAGTGGATACAAATCTCATGAAAAATGTATCAAATAGGAGATGAAAGTATGATAGGAATAATCGATAGAATAGAAGAAAATATCGCCATGATAGAAATTGACGGAGAAATGGTTCCTACTGAAATTCATAAGCTTCCCAAAGGAGTAAAAGAAGGGGATGTTTTGGAAGAAAAAAACGGGAAATTCAAGATTCTTCCCAAAAAAACAAAAGAAAGAAAAAAATATATGGATAATTTATTTAAAGAATTAAGCGGACAAAGGGACAAATAACTAAAACCTTAAGAATTATATTCTTGTACAAATATGAATATTTTGGTAAAATAAAGATAAGGTAATCGGAAAAAAAGCAGGGTGTGGTGGGAGTAGGGATAACAAACAAAAATAATCACCCTGTTGCCGCAGAGTGATTATAACTAATTAACACTTTAGTGGCAATCGCATTTTTGCGAATCCGATTACCTTATTAATATTATACCATAAATGAATAAAAAGTAAACTTAGAAGTTTTAAAACTCAAAAATTAAATTTTCAAATTCAAATTTCAATTTTTGCCATTTATATGTATGTATTACGATAAATATATATTGACTAACCCGGTGATATATTGGAATATGTGGAAGATTTATAGCGCCGGTGATGAAGTTGAGTCAAGGTATTTTTGGATATTAGGGGTATAGTTTAATTTTGGGGATTACTTGGCAGATAAATTTTTAAAAAAACTGTTGACAAATATTTAATAGTTTAATACAATAAATAGTTAAATAAACTATTTAAAGCGATGATAAGAAGAGTAAACTGTTGCTTAAGGCTATAGAGAATCGGCGGTGGTGGAAATCCGATGCAATAGGGCAGTTGAAGAACATCTTAGAGGATCTAACCCAAATCTCTCGGGAGAAAGTAGACTTAGACGGAATCAGCCCGTTATCAGCTGAACAGTATCGATTGATGATCCGTACTGGACTTAAGTGAGTATTTTACTAATTAAGGTGGTACCACGGAAACTAAACCTTCCGTCCTTCTGGACGGAGGGATTTTTTATTTTAAGGAGGAATTTTAAATGGATAAGCTAAATGTATTGGAAACTCAAGTAGCTATTAAAAAACTAAAGGATTTTTTTGAAAAGAGAATTTCAGAAAAATTAAACCTTACAAGAGTATCGGCACCTTTGTTTGTCGCACCGGAAACAGGATTGAATGATAATCTAAACGGATATGAAAAAGCCATATCTTTTGAACTACACAATTATCATAAAAGGCTGGAAGTAGTACAGTCTTTAGCAAAGTGGAAGAGGATGGCATTAAAGGTCTATGGTTTTAAGGCGGGAGAAGGATTATATACGGATATGAACGCTATAAGGCCTTTTGAAGAATTGGATTATGCTCATTCCGCATATGTGGATCAATGGGATTGGGAGAAAGTTATATTAAAGAAAGATAGAACAGAAGAATTTTTAAAATCAACGGTTGGTGAAATATATGAGGTTTTTAAAGAAACAGAGGCTTTTATAAACGGTTTGTATCCTGGCCTTGAAAAGAAGTTGCCGGAAGATATTTGTTTTATTACCACTCAGGAATTAGAGGACAGGTATCCTGACAAAACACCAAAGGAAAGAGAAAGTTTAATTTGTAAAGATAAAAAGGCTGTTTTTTTAATGAAAATCGGAGGCAAACTGAAAAGCGGAGAACCTCATGACGGAAGAGCACCGGATTATGATGATTGGGAATTAAACGGAGATATTATATTTTGGAATCCCACATGCGGAGAAGCTCTGGAACTTTCAAGTATGGGAATAAGAGTTGATAAAGATGCCTTGGAGGAAGAATTGAAATTAGCTGATTGTGAAGAAAGAAAAAAACTAAAATATCATAAGATGATTCTGAGCGGAGAACTTCCCGACACGATCGGAGGAGGAATAGGACAGTCGAGAATATGTATGTTTTTCTTGGATAAGAAGCACATAGGAGAAGTTCAATCATCATTTTGGACAGATGAAATAATAGAAGAATGTAGAAAAGAAAAGATTTTTCTGCTATAGTATAATTAGTTTTGTTAATAATATTTAGGTAGTAAACTAAGGGGGAACAAAATTGACCAAAAAAATATATTTTTTTTACATTTTAATTGGTGTAGGAATTGGAATAATATTTTCGACCTTTATATTTAAATTGAATCCAATAATTGAGTATAAACAATATTCGGATGATGAAGTAATAGAAAAAGCAAAAGAATTGGGTATGGTCTTTGTTAAAGAAAATATTGATGTGAAACCGTCATCGAAAGAAGAATACAGTTCATTTGTTGTTAAAAATGGGGATACATTGATTGATATATCGAACAACCTGTTTAAAAAAGGCTTTGTCGATGATCCCGATGAATTTACTCAATTTGTTAAAGACAAAGGTTTGGAAAGAAAAATTGCACCTGAAAAGTACGAATTAAAAAAGAACCTTAGTTATACTACTATTTTGAAAATATTAACGGAGAAGGAATAATTATTCTGTTATTGGTAAACCCCATGATTTTTTTAAGATCATGGGGTTTATATCAGCTTATGCTATATCGTATCCTATTTTTTACAACCACGACAGAGGAAAAACAATATAAATATAAAAAAAATAAAAAATATAGAATTATCTTTTTTGGGTTTTCTATGGTGATTATTTCTGCCCTCGGTCATTTTCATATCTCTTCCGTCCATAAGAACACCTCCATAACTTTGGTTAATATATAATTATGATTTACATGAAATAGAGGTTACATCTTTAATTTTTATGCAGATATTTGCATTTTTCTACATTTTTAAATTTTATATAACAAAATAAATTTATTTTAGCACAAACAAAAAAATATGTAGTATAATTAACATAAAAGATTTTTAAAACATAAATTACTTTTAATGATGGTTTAATCCTTCACTAATTTGGCAACAATTGTTATGGGAGGGATATTTATGGCTACGGCTAACCCAGAGTTATGTAGAATATATGAAGGGTTAAAATATGATTTTTTGTTTAATAATGATATTAATTCTATACATATCCTCCTTTCTTTATATGACTTAGAAGAAAATATAACTAATATTTGCCCTAAGTATAAATGCATTAAAGAAATAAAGAAAAAGATAAGAAGTTTATTAAGGTATAGAAAGGATAGAGATTTAGTTTCAAACAATATTATTTTATTGATACATGAAGATATCGATAGATTGGAATTATATTTCTATTTGGAGGGTTACAAATACGGCTATTATAATTATAAATGGGTAAATATTTTAGAGAAAAAAGCGTTAGAATCTTATGGGATGGAAAAGTTATATGAAATGAGAATTTTATATCATTATAGGTT
Organism: Acidilutibacter cellobiosedens; assembly: GCF_004103715.1. Taxonomy (NCBI): domain Bacteria; kingdom Bacillati; phylum Bacillota; class Tissierellia; order Tissierellales; family Acidilutibacteraceae; genus Acidilutibacter; species Acidilutibacter cellobiosedens. The sequence continues at coordinate 1,524,358 of NZ_CP035282.1, forward strand.
TAATTTTGGGGAAATAAGAAAAGTAAAAGAGGGATTTGAAGCAGAAGGAAGAAATGTAAACAGAGACGGTGAATTTAAAAAGTTGGTAAATTCTTTCTGTGAAAGGGTTATCAAGTCAAAAATTGTTAATATAAATAAATATATAGATAGACAATTAACTATTGATTATAACCATAAGGTTTTAAATATCAAATCTGACAGCCATAAATTTACACACGAAGAAATAAATAAGGTTTATGGTGTAATTATACGGGGTATATATAAAAATATGAGAAGAGTCTATACAGATGCCAGTTGGTTTGGATTGAACGACAAAGTACTTAGAAGGTATTCATAAGGTATAAAGTTATTGAATACTATTTAATATCATTAAAGGGGGTTTATGATATGTACGTAAAAAATCATATGTTAACAAAGGATAAGCTGACAGTAGTATATCTTGATGAGGATATGAGAAGTGCATTAAAAAAGATTGATGAAGGAGATTTTTTGTCTCTGCCCGTATTTGATCGCAGTAATTTTAAAGGTATCTTGATGAAAGAAGCAATATACAGGTATTATTATGATTCCGATTTTTGTGGTAATAAATCTAAATTTCTTGATGATGTTAAGGTAAAGGATATATACAGTATAAATTTTAAATCCATAAGGGAAAATGAACCTATAGAAGATGCTTCCTATTTGTTGAATGAACTGAGAACACCTTTTCTGCCGGTATTTGATGCCAGAAATAATTTCGTAGGCATACTTACCCATAAAGCTATTTTTGATGCCTTTTCGGAAATGTTCGGACTGGGAGAAGGAACGAGAATTACGGTAAATTTGCTTGATGTTCCCGGCCAATTAGCAAAACTTACGGAAATTATAAGGAAAGAAAATGTGAATATTCTCAATATCGCTGTAATGGATGCTAAAATTATGGATGTATATAAAGTAGTTATAAGAATAAATACTAAAGATGTTGAAAATATTATAGAAAAAATTGAAAAATCAGGGTTCAAAGTTGAAGATGTAAGCAAATAGTGTATAAAGATTTTTAAAATGGGAAAAATATTCCTCTAGATAGTAATGGAGGGATATTTTATGAAAAAAAGTAATATCATAATAATATTTTTGATCTGTACGGTACTTTTTATTATAAGCTTTGGATATGGATATTATTTTATTGATAAAAGAGTATCGGAAAAGCCTAATACTGATAATGATCTTGTAGCTTCAGATGATGAGAAAGGTGATTTGGAAATAATTAAGGAAGAAGAGCGAATTTCTCCTAATACTTTTATTGAAACCCAAACTAAATATACTGAGTGCGGCCATACTATTACTAATGTTTCTCAGGCTCAAGATGAATTTATTAATATGATAGAATCTGAATTTAGAGAATATATGAAGGATAATTATCCTAATACTAAAATAGTATCATTTTCTGCTAAGAAAATAGTTCTTCAGAAAGTAAAGAATTATCTTTGCCCTAATCATTATGTAGTGGGTGAATATCAAGGAAATATTGCTATATTTAAGATAGATGAAAACGGAGAAAGAGTTTTAGAAAAGCTGTTTAATGATTATCCCATATCACTCCTTAATGATGTAGATCAAGAAAAATTAAAAAAAGGAATAGTTGTTGATAATGAGGAAGAATTGTCCAACGTTTTGGAAAACTTTATAAGTTAGATTGACGAGGAACCGATAAATTGTCTATTGGTTCCTTTTTCATAATATTCAACAACAGAAAAGAAAGGGAAAAATAATAACAGGGGAGAACTTGACAAAAAAATTAAATTACCTTAATATAATAGTATAGTCATATGTCAAGACAGATGACTATACATAAATAATTTATAGAAAGGGTAATTTAAAATGAATAGAAATAATAAACTTTATAAAATGTTAATTTCAGCTTTATTATGTTCCATCGGCATCATTATTCCGGTATTTTCTCCTGTAAGAATTGTGTTGGAGCCTGCTTCTTTTACATTGGCAAGTCACGTGGCAATTTTTATCGCAATGTTTATTTCACCGTCTACGGCAGCTTTTGTAGCAGTCGGAACTACAATCGGATTTTTGATTAGCGGATTTCCAATTGTTGTAGTAATGCGTGCAGCGACTCATGTTATTTTTGCCGTTGTAGGAGCGATTATAATAAATAAACATCCTAATATAATTAAATCTTTTAAGTCGGCCTTACCGTTTTCCTTTGGTATTGGTTTGCTGCACGGCCTTTGTGAAGTGCTTGTGGTAATACCATTTTATTTCAGCAACAGCATGAGCGGCGGTTATTATGCTCAGGGATTTGTTAAGTCGGTTATTTTGCTGGTCGGGGTTGGTTCCGTGATTCATAGCATGGTTGATTTTTATATTTCTCAGGTTATTTGGAAATATGTTGCTAAAACAATAAAGATTCCTAAATATACAAGTAGGAAAGATGCTGTGGCAGCCAATATTGATAATAATGAAAAGAAGTCAAATATTTAGAAAATCTTTTTATACGGAATATAAAAAACTAAGCTGGTTTTAATGCCAACTTAGTTTTTTATATAGTTTTTTTGAAAAAGTATGTTAAAATAGAATAAAAGATATAAAGGAAGATGTAAATGATTATAATAGGAATAGATCCGGGAATTGCAATTGTCGGATATGGAGTTGTTAAATTAACCGGAAACAAATTTGAAGTATTGGATTATGGCGCTATAACAACGGAGTCAAAAATGGCTTTTCCAAACAGATTGAAGATTATATATAATAAGATGACGGAAATTATTGATAAATATAGTCCTACTGATTTGGCAATGGAAGAATTGTTTTTTAACAAAAATGTTAAAACGGCTATTAAGGTAGGACAGGCAAGGGGCGTTGAGATACTTGCCGCTGTTAATAAAGGAGTGGAAATATACGAATATACTCCGCTGCAAATTAAACAGGCTGTTGTTGGATATGGAAGAGCGGACAAAAATCAGGTTCAGGAAATGGTTAAGATGTTATTGAATTTAAAGGAAATACCCAAGCCCGATGATGTGGCGGATGCCCTGGCAGTTGCTCTTTGTCATGGGAATTCGTTAAAATTTAAAGAAATGTTTAGAATGAAATGATGGGAGTTGTATTAGTTGTTTGAGTATATTAAAGGCTGTGTGACTTTTTTGGGAGAGGATTATTTAGTGTTGGAAAATAAGGGGATAGGATATAGAATATATACGTCGAAGAATTCTATAGCTAAAGTCAGTAATACAAAAGATGAAATTAAAGTCTTTACATATTTAAATTTGAGGGAAGACGGAATATATCTTTATGGATTTTACGATTATGAAGAACTGAATATGTTTAAAATGCTGTTACTGGTATCTAAAATCGGACCTAAAATGGCTCTGGGGCTGCTTTCTTCATTGACTGTCAATGATATAAAATCCGCTATATTCAATAATAATCCGGACTTATTGTCGAGAGCCCCGGGGATAGGTAAAAAGACGGCGGGAAGAATTATACTGGAATTAAAGGACAGAATAGACAGTATAAGCATAGATGAAGTCAAAATTGGCGGAGAAAACCGAAATATTGACGATGCAGTTTCCGCCCTTCTTTCTTTAGGATATACGAGAAATGAAATTAACAATGTTTTTTCTCAAATGGAACTTGGAAATTTAAAAACCGAGGACATAATAAAGCTATCAATTAAAAAACTTTTAAAAAATTAAAGAAAGGTAATTGATATTATGCAGGATAATGATAACAGAATAGTTGCGCCTTCTTTTAAAATTGAAGAAGATGAAAAAGAGACGGCTTTGAGACCTAAATGGATAGAAGAATATATAGGGCAGGATAAGGTTAAGAATAAGCTGAAGATATTTATACAGGCAGCTAAAGAAAGGAAGGAACCTTTGGATCATTCCCTTATTTATGGCCCTCCGGGACTTGGAAAAACAACTTTGGCTAATATAATAGCTAATGAAATGGGAGTAAATATCAGAGTAACTTCGGGGCCTGCCATTGAAAGGCCTGGGGATTTGGCAAGTATACTTACAAATTTGGGGGAAGACGATGTATTGTTTATAGATGAGATACATCGATTAAACAGGAGCGTTGAGGAGATATTATATCCTGCCATGGAAGACTTTGCTCTGGATATAATTATTGGAAAGGGGCCCAGTGCGAAATCCATAAGGCTTGATCTTTCGAGGTTTACACTAATCGGAGCAACTACGAGGATAGGACTTTTGACTTCTCCTCTCAGGGACAGGTTTGGGGTAATACTGAATCTGGAATTATACGATGAGGAAAGTTTAAAAAAAATAGTTAAAAGGTCTTCCAAAGTATTGAATATAAAAATAGATGACGAGGGAGCTTTGGAAATTGCCCAGAGATCCAGAGGGACTCCCAGAGTTGCAAATCGAATTTTGAAGAGAGTAAGAGATTATGCCCAAGTTGTGGAAAACGGAGTAATTACAAAAGAGGTCGCCGAAAATGCACTAAAGATGATGGAAATCGATAAATTAGGGCTTGACAGTACTGATAAAAAAATGATATTAACTATAGTAGAAAATTTTAACGGAGGGCCTGTAGGATTAGATACTCTTGCTGCGGCAACGGGAGAAGAAAAAGAAACCATTGAAGATGTTTATGAACCTTATTTGATTCAAATCGGATTCTTAAACAGGACCCCCAGGGGAAGAGTACTGACAAGAAAAGCTTATAACTATTTTAATTTACCTTATCCTGAAGAGGAATTGGAGTGATTATTATGCCGTATATGGGTAAAGCTTTAATTATTATGGGATTGGTATTATTAATTATCGGAGGGATATTAATGCTGGGAGGAAAAATCGGGCTCGGAAAACTTCCAGGGGATATTTTTATTAAAAGGGGGAATTTCACGTTTTTCTTTCCGATAGTTTCATCAATAATTATTAGTTTGATACTTACAATATTATTTAACTTATTTAGAAAATAGAAAGGAAATGAACTTATGATGAAAAAAATATTTTTTGTTTTGCTGATATCGTTGTTTGCGGTTTCGATATTACCTAAATTTGCATTTGCATCAGATGGACAAGTTGAATATGTAGAGGTAAGGATAACATCTTCCTTAAAATCGTCTCAGAAAATAAAGCTGTCAAGCAGCGGGAGATTTTTAACAGGAGATTTTGAAGAATTAACCCCTAAGACCGAGTTTATAGATAAGGATGAAATATACATAGTGCCGGGAGAAGCAGAGAAAATAAATATCTTGGATAAAGACGGCAATATTTTAATGACCATGGATTCCAAAGAGAAAATATATTTTTCTTCGGAAGATATGAATAATTCAGTATTAAAGGTAGAAAATAACAGATACAGAGGTTATATTCGTTTTCAGAGAAAAGGAAACGACCTTATTGTGATAAACAGAGTTACTCTTAATGATTATTTATACGGTGTTGTTCCAAGGGAGATGCCATCTTCATTTCCTTTTGAAGCATTAAAAGCTCAGGCTGTAGCAGCAAGAAACTTTGCTTTAAAAAATGTTGGGAAATATTCTTCCGAGGGATATAATCTATCCGATACTACTGATTGTCAGGTTTACGGCGGAATGGATGCCGAAACAGAAATAACAAATAAAGCCGTTGATGAAACCAAAGGAATTATTGCCGAATATAACGGAGAATTGATAGATGCAGTATATTGTTCAAACAGCGGAGGAATAACCGAGGAAAGCGGAAGTGCTTGGGCGGTTGATGAACCTTATTTGAAATCTATAGAAGATTCTTTTTCAACGGATTCTCCCAATAGCGTATGGACTGCGGTTTTTTCGGAAAGTGAGCTTAAAGAAAAATTGAAGACAAAAGGAATAAACGTAGGAGATATAAATAATCTGGAAGTGTTGGAAACATCTTCATCGGGAAGGGTACTAAAGCTAAAAATTGTGGGAAGTGCGGGAGAATATGTTTTGGAGAAGGATAAAATAAGACAGGTACTTGGGTTGAATGATATAAAAAGTACCCTTTTTACCATAGCTAAATCTAACGGTTTCGGAGAAGGAACAAAGGAAGTTTATGCAGTGGACGGAACCATGGATAATCCCAAAACGGTAAATTTAAATGATGCTAATGTTATTAACGGAGACAGTAAAAAAACTGTGAGCAGAGGAATGGTAAAAAGAGTTGTAACTTCCGCAGGGGATAAAGAAATATCAGAGCCGGAGGAAAAGAATAGCGGCGGTGATTTTGTAATTGAAGGGAAAGGTTATGGTCATGGTGTTGGAATGAGCCAATGGGGAGCAAAAAAAATGGCGGAGGAAGGATATAAATTTGAGGAAATCCTAAAATATTATTATAATGGAGTAGACGTAGTGAAGGAAGATATGTAGCGAGGGATGATATAATTGAAAAGAAAAGATTTTGATTATTATTTGCCGGAAGAACTGATTGCACAAACTCCTTTAGAGGACAGAGAAGAGTCGAGACTTATGGTACTTGACAGAAAATCGGGCAGTATTGAACACAGACATTTTAAGGATATTGTTGACTACCTAAATGAGGGGGATTCTTTGGTTCTAAATGACACACGAGTGATTCCTGCAAGACTTTTCGGAAACCGAGAAGGAAAAGAAGAAATCATAGAAATACTTCTTTTAAGAAGGGTTAAAGGAAATGTATGGGAAACTTTAGTGAGACCCGGCAAAAAGGTTAAACCTGATGTTAAATTGGTCTTTGGCGGAGGAATGTTGAAGGGAAATGTTATAAGTATTGGTGAAGAAGGAATAAGACTGATTGAATTTGAATATGAAGGAATATTTGAGGAAATATTGAATAGTTTGGGAGAAATGCCTCTCCCTCCATATATAAAGAAAAAGCTCAAGGACAAAGAAAGATATCAAACGGTTTATTCTAAAAATTTGGGTTCTGCGGCAGCTCCCACAGCGGGTCTTCATTTTACCAAGGAATTATTAAAAAGAATCCGAGATAAGGGAGTCAATACGGTTTTTATAACTCTTCATGTAGGGTTAGGAACATTCAGGCCGGTGAAAGAAGATGAAATAGAAGAACATCATATGCACTCCGAGTATTTTCAAGTATCTGAGGATGCCGCAAGGATTATCAATAAGACAAAGGATGAAGGGAAAAGAATAATAAGCGTCGGTACTACATCTACCAGAACTCTTGAATCCATCGGAGATTCTTCCGGCAGGGTAAGTCCTGCAAGTGGCTGGACGGATATATTTATATACCCGGGGTATAAATTTAAAGTGATTGACGGACTTATAACTAATTTTCATTTGCCTGAGTCGACTTTGATTATGCTTGTAAGTGCGTTTTACAGCAGAGAAAAGATATTGGAGGCTTATAAGACAGCTGTCGACGAAAAATATAGATTTTTCAGTTTCGGGGATGCGATGTTTATTAAATAGAAGGAGATACATAATGGCTGCAAAATTTGAAGTTATAAAAGAGTCTCAAGAGTGCAAGGCAAGGCTGGGGAAATTATATACACCTCACGGTATAGTTGAAACCCCTGTTTTTATGCCTGTAGGAACTCAGGCTACGGTAAAAGCTATGACTCCCGAAGAAGTAAAAACTTTGGGAGCACAGATAATATTGGCAAACACTTATCATTTATATCTCAGACCGGGTCATGAGCTTATAAGGGAAGCAGGAGGAATTCATAAGTTTATGAATTGGAACGGTCCCATTCTTACCGATAGCGGGGGATTTCAGGTATTTAGTTTGGGAGATTTGAGAAAGATAACTGAAGAAGGTGTAGAATTCAGATCATATATTGACGGTTCGAAACATTTTTTAAGGCCCGAAGATTCTATAGAGATTCAAAACTGTTTGGGATCGGATATAATTATGGCTTTTGATGAATGTACTCCGTACCCGAGTACATGGGAATATACAAAGGAATCCATGGAAAGAACGGGAAGATGGGCCGAAAGATGTAAAGAGTATCACGAGGATTGGGATAAGCAATCTTTGTTTGGTATTGTTCAAGGAGGAATGTATAAAGATCTCAGAGAAAAAAGCGCCGAACAGATCACTTCTTTGAATTTACCGGGCTATGCAATAGGAGGGCTAAGTGTGGGGGAGCCTAAGGAACTTATGTATGATATATTGGAATTTACAACTCTCCTTCTTCCTGAGAATAAGCCCAGATATCTGATGGGAGTGGGAAGTCCGGATTATCTCTTTGAATCTGTTATCAGAGGAGTAGATATGGCCGACTGTGTGCTTCCTACCAGAATCGGAAGAAACGGCACGGTACTTACAAGCAGAGGGAAAATAATAATAAAAAACGGAATATATAAAAGAGATTTTGGAAAATTAGATGAGGAATGTGATTGTTATACATGTACTCATTATTCAAGGGCTTATATCAGACATCTTTTTAATGTCCATGAAATTCTGGGTGCAAGGCTGACTACTATTCATAATCTGTATTTTTTATTAAAACTTATGGAAAATATAAGAGAAGCTATTAAACAGGACAGACTTTTGGAATACAGAGATGAATTTTATAAAAAATTTGGATATGTTTAATAATAAAAGAAGGAATTCAATAGTTTTTATTGAATATAAAATATATTATTAAGGAGGGATGAATCTTGCAAGGTAGCGGTAACTTTGGAGCATTAATAATACCTATAGCTTTCTTAGCAATTTTTTATTTCATTGCTATCAGGCCTCAGCAGAAAAAGGAAAAAGAAATCAGAAAGATGAGAGAAGAATTAAATGCAGGTGATGAGATAATTACCATTGGAGGGATCTACGGTAAAGTTGTTAAGGTTAAGGAAGATCTTGTTGTAATTGAGCTAAGCTCAGGAAAAGTTAGACTTGAAGTGGCTAAATGGGCAATTGGTAGCGTTACAAAGAAGAAAGAAACAAAGAAGAATGAAAAGAAAGAAGAAGGGAAAGAAAAAGCTGTTGAAAAAGATAGCAAGAATGATAACGTAAAAGAAGAGAATTCCGAAGATTTATCAGAAAATGATAAAAAAGATGATAACGAATATAAAAAATAATTTAAAGCTTCCTTGTATAAAGGAAGTTTTTTATGTGTATGGAGTAATAAATTCTCCTCCGTTTAAATAGAATTGAGTAGGGATAAGGAGGTGGAATTTTGAATAAAAAAATATTAAACGTATCGATTAACATTTTAAAAGGTTTACTTGTTTGTTATATTGTCACCATAGTATTTATTTTAATTTTTTCAGCATTACTTACATATACAAAAGTTAAAGAAAACAGCATTCCAATGTTAAATACAATAACCATGATCTCAAGTATAAGCTTGGGAGCAATATATTCAACTATAAAAATCAAAGAGAAAGGATGGCTCCATGGAGGAATTGTGGGGATATTGTATTACGTTGTTTTACTGATATTAAATTATACTTTTGCGAAGCCTTTTACAATGGATATATATTCCATGTCTAAACTTTTAATTTCCTTGGGAGCGGGAGTAATAGGAGGAATGATCGGGATAAATTTAAAATAATCTTTTGTCAAATAAAAAACAAATAGTTTTCGCTTTAAAGTGAAAAGACTATTTGTTTTTTATGTCTTTTAAAAACTATTTTTTGAAGGACTTTATTCCTTTAGGGGGGGTAGGCTGGTAAGACCAATAGCGAGAAGCGGTGTTATTGGATTGTCTTATTGCTTTCACTGCCATAGCAGCTAAAATTTCAAGACATTGTTTTTTCATTTGATGTTTCCTCCTTTTTTTGTAATATTATCATCGGCAGCATTAATAAAGCTGTTGCGAATATTGACCATGCTATAACAAATCCAATTTTATCAGAGAAAAAAATGGCAGCTATAGTAAAAAATAATGACATTATGATAATTAACATCCTGCTTATTCTTCTGTATTTTTTTTCTTCCATTTTATTAAACGGATTATTGGAATTTTTGATAAGAGAAAATTTCCATATTATTGGTATGGATAAAATTATCACGACGACACCGATATATAATTTATGTTCTTCCAAAACAGAGTTAAAAGTTAACAGTGAAAAATAATTGATCATTGCAGTAGTATAACATCCCGCATATGATTTACTGTGGTATCCTCCTGTATATGCTCTCAGCAAGCAAAAACCGAATGCAAATAAGATACTGATTAAAAAGGTATCTGTTATCAGAGCTATAATAATAATTATCATCGAAAAAATTAACAAATCATTCAGAATCAGCTCAATTCCGTATTTATAATACTTCATTTCTTCAATTGGAATAACTTTATTGGCAACCAAATGCACGCTTAATTCATGTGCTAAAAACTCTATCATAAATTATCACCCTGACTTTTTTGTTCTGATAAACTTATAATAAAATTTTAATTAATATAAAGCAAGATGATTTAACCGAATGGTAAAAAAGCCCTGGTTTTTTAATCAGAATTGGGGTTTAAAGGCAATATTATCATTGACATAAATATATTATTTTCATATGAATATTTAAAATTACCTCTGTATCGTTTAACGGATGATTCCACGGATTTAAGGCCGTAACCGTGATAAAATTTATCTTTCTTATTCGTTATAAGTGTACCGTTATCTTCGATTAAAATATGTTTATAAGGATTTTTTACAATAATGGACAAATAATTTTTGTAACAAAATATCTTTAGAGAAATATACCTTTCGGATTCCGTAAGTTTTAAATTTGCCTCGACAGCATTATTGAGTACATTGGAAATAATTGAAGATAAATCTGTGGGTGCGATGTTTAACTTTGGAATATTATCGATTTCAAAACAAGCATCTATATTATTATTTTTACATAAAGTCATTTCATAATTTAGAATTGAATCAAGATAATTATTGCCGCAGTGAATTATTGATTTGGTGGATTCCAATGTAGATGTAATAGCATTAATATACCCGACTGATTCCTCAATATGATTTTCTTTTAACAAATATGAAATGTTGGCGAGGTTATTCTTTATATCATGCCTTATTTTCTTTAATTCGGACGCCGAAGCTTCTTGAAATGCCAACTGATCCTTCAATGCTTTGTTTTTTAATTTCAATGCGTACATCTGCTTCTCTTTTTGATAGAATAAACAGATTCTGCCAAAAAGATAAATCATCAATACCGACATCAAAAGAAAGTATAATGACATTCTGACAATCTGTACGGAGTATTGAAAATTTTCATTTTGCAGTGTTCCTTCGATTATCATAAAGAAATTTATAAGAATAATAAAAAATTCGGTAATCAAATCCATGCTTATCCAATATTTAGTCGGTATATTAAAATCAATTTTTTTGAAAAACCGGATATATGAGAATACAAGGAGAAAAGCGGTTATTTTAGAAAGAATGGAAAAAGATATTGTTAAACCGGATACTCCCGAAATCACATTTCTGACATTAATTTTACATATCCAAGACAGTAGGTTCCCTGTAATCATATCACTGATTATAAATATGTAGTTATTAAGCAGGATAAAAAATATTTTTATAAAGATGCTGTCTTTATATAACGATTGAACTATAACCAACGATATAGCCGTAAACAATAAAGTCCTAAGCATAGATAATCTTAAATGGCAGAGCTGAACGAATAAGGTATCAATTAATATTGCCATACTAAGAAACATAGTCTTCTTAAAACCTTTAAATTTGCATATAAGAAGTTCATCTATCATCCGGTACAGAAAAACGGATTCTAAAAATGTAAAAAATAGTTTTATCAACAATTCCCGCATTTTGTAACCTCACAGACTTTCTCAAGAAATTTATTAAGAACATCCTGCTTTTTTCTTCTGCTTAACGGTAAAGTTGTACCATCATCAAGGCGTACATAATCGTCTATTGAGAATATATATTTTATATTTACTATGCAGGTCCTATGAATATCAACAAATTCTAAATCGATATAGTGCTTAAATAGATCCTTAAATTTATAACAATGCAGTAAATACGTTTCTCTTTTGGTATGTAAATAAATTTTTCTGTTAATACTTTCAATATACATAATATCGTTTAACGGTATTTTAATAGTAGCAATTTTATCATCCGTCATATTAACTTTAAAGATTTGAAACTGTGGATTTTCTTCGTTTATAGTATTTACAACCCGCTTTATAACGGAAGGCATACGTTCTCTCAACGATACTTTTGGTAAGAAATCACTTACATTATACTGAAATGTATTTAAAACCTCTTGTTCGAAAGAAGTTATAAATATTAATTTAAATTTTCGATCAATAAGACGCAGCCTTCTGGCTGTTTCCTTGCCGTCAATAACAGGCATATCTATATCCAAAAAAACGATATCATAGTAAGGATTATATTGTTCAAAACTCTTTATTAATGTACTTACATTTGTAAAAGTATAGATAGACACACTTGTTTTTAATTTTTCAAATATTTCCTTTGCCATAGGAGCTACTTTATTCAAAAAACTGATGTCGTCATCGCAAAACGCGACATTTATCATATATCCCGCCCCCTATAAAAATTCTGTGTTTCATTCTGATTTTCACAAACTGCTTGTACAATCTTGTACGTCTAAAGTACTATTCTATTGGTGTGATGAGTAAAACTTTATATGCTGTTAAATTTTCATATTATACTAATTACATTATACTAAATTATTTACTTTTTTCAATAATTTTTCAATAGATTTTTAAAAAGTACCATTCGGTTGGATTTAGATACCACTCGGTAGAAACCCATTTACGGCTATATGGATACATACTATAATGAAGATGAAAGAAAATAGAATATAAAAATTTATTTCATTGATGTTTGGTATTGTAACAAAATTAGATACAATAAATTATTTGATAAACTTCGGGTGAAAGCAAAAAGAAAACTTCAAACACATATAGTTACGGTTCCAAATCAAGTGTGAACATAGGATATAAAATATATTATATTACCAATATTTGGCCATATAATATATTTAAGAATTTATACAAGATTTTTATAATAATTAAGTTTATTACTAGCGTACTGACATATTCATAATTGAACTAAATGTTTTTCTTTGATATACTTACCATAGATGATAAACTGAACATATAAAAGGTTGATTGGCAGTTCACAACAAAAGATGCCAGAATCAAACTTGTTTCACTCTATCCAGAATTATAATATAATTCTGGATAGATATTAGTTTAGTTATGTTCGTGTCATTACACTAGTATTAACTGACGAGATACAAATTGTAGATAAAATTTAATATATATTTTTTTAAATAGGTTGTATAGGATTATGTATTTATATAATATAATCGTGTTCTTGGGGGTATTGATAGAATAGTAAAGAGGAGGTTAATATATTGAAGAAAAAAATATTATTATTTTCAGTGTTACTATTTTCTTTGTTAGTTTCTGTTAAAGTATTAGCAAGTACTCCAAACTGGGGAAAATCAACAGAATCGAAACCAATAGGACTATTTTTTACAGGTTATGTACAGTGTCAACCATCTTATTATGATTCTAGAGGAGGACATGCAGTATTTGGGTGGTTCCAGTATACAAATACTGCTGATGATAGCAGATATTACACAGAAGCTGGCATTAATAAATACGACAGTAATATATATACAAAAAGTAAGGTTATAAGAGACATATGGGGTTTTGGGCATGAAAAAGCTGAATTTGATTATGGGTTTTTCTGGGCTGGAAACGGTGATAATTGGCCAACACCAGCACGTATTAAAGAAGAGTTAAATAAGGATAAACTAAAAGGGTATTCCATGTTAGCTGAATAATCAAGGGTGAGTGATGATGAAACCAAGAGCGATATTTTATACAACCTATATATTTTTAACCGGCATATTGTTATTGATAACAGCGGAAGGAATATGTTTCTTCAATAAAAGAGAATTCCAGCCAGAATATAATAATTTTTCTGAGCAATATATAAAAATCAAAAAGAATACGATAGAACAACTGCCAAAAGAGGTCAAGTCTGATTTTTATGAGAGGTTAAATGCTCTAATTCTTAAGGATAAAGGCAAATTGTTATTTTATACCATCAATGGAGCGGGATTGGGTGTTATTGACGATAAGTCCTATTATAAAAACGAAATGGTAGAGGGAGAATATTTTGATTCAAAAGATTTTACCGATGATAATAAAATAATTATTGCTATTAAGGACAGTTATTTTGCAAATATATATAAAAAGAGAACAAAAAAAGTTATTATAAACGGCGATACTTATATAATTAAAGGGATTATAAAAGGAAAATCATTTATTAATTTGAGTTATGGTAACAATATACAGTTCATATATCCTTATAAATTAGCTAATCAGGTATCTGGAATATATTATATTGATTTAGCTGATAAAAATAATAATAAAGAGATCACCAAACTTTTTAATAATCACATGGCAATGAGAAACGTACATATCTATAGTATGGATTATATAAATATTACCATAAAAGATAAAATTAATTCATTTTGGGAATACGGGAGAGGGTTACGGTTCTTCGTAATGGGATTAATATTCAGTATTTTCAACGGCGGCATCTATATCTATTGGGATATTATTATGGATAAAAAAATTATGAAAATACATTATCTATTGGGTGTTACTCGCAGAAAATATTTCATAAGAAAATTGACGGAATTATTTATATATTTGTTAATTGCTTCATTATTAGCTGAGAGTCTTTATTGCCTTATGGGAAAGTTAAGACCTTTCTATGCATCCCAGTTTACAAAGATGATAGTTAAAGGAAGCGGGAGTTTTTACGGAAATTTTAAGGGAATTGCAATCATTTTAATTATTATATATATGCTGATTTACAGTATTATGTATTTTATAATCACCAGAAATTGGGAAACTCTTTGGGAGGAAAGATAATGCTGCAATTAGAATATGCGTTAAATGATTATAAAAGAAAAATAGGTTTGATGATAACTTTTTCTATTCAATTGATTATTTTATTTATATCCATAATGGGTATCAGTGATGATGTTTTCAAATCTTATTTCGCATATAGAACAATGAAAGAATTATACGTACATAATAAAAATTGTACTTTATATAAAAGTTATGATAATTCGGAAGTTTATCCTAATTCCATGGAAAATGTTTATAAAGGGTTAAAAAAGGTATTGGTCGGACAAGATGAGGCTAAAGCCGTGACCTATTATATTTCTGAAAATACGGTATATATTTTTGGAAATTGGAAAAGAATAGAATCATTTAAGAATATACCATATACTTCTGGAGAGCAAACATACGGAGGGAGAAGATATAATTTAAAAAATTATAAGAAACTTAAATCCACTATTCTTCTGACTGATAGTGCGAAAGGAAATGCAGTAAATATTGATAAAAGTCGAATAGTATTTATAAATGAGCGCATATGGAACGATGATAGTTTTAAAATGGATTTTTCTGTAATGAAACAAATGGTAAATAATTTAATAATGTTTACAGGAGAACCTAGGATAAATGAAGAATATATAAACAGTATAAATTCCAATATTGGAAGTTTTATTATTGTGCCTATTTCAGTAAAAGAAGTTGTGAATGGATTAAAAACAGATTTTTTCTTCGGAGGGGGAGAATCAGAACTATTATTGTTTTTAATAATATTTGTTTTTTCGATAATATGTGGATTAATAAGTTTGATTTACATTGTTATTGATAAGAATATGAAAGAATATGCTATTCATTTTCTTGTTGGAGCCACAATTAGTGATATATGGCTAAGAGAGTTGCTTTTATTAAATATCATGATATTACCAGGATTATTGCTAAGCTATAGTTTATATGCGAAAACTTTGATGTTTATAGATCTTAATATTATTACGATTATAGTTTATCTAACATTGATGTTAGGGGGACTCTTACCCTTATATATAAGATTTAATTGTTCTAAAAATAAATTGGATTTCACAAGGAGGGATCTATTATGAATTTAATTCATCTTGCCGGCATAAAAAAGTTTTACATGAATAATAACAGAAAAGCTTATGTGATTAATGGTATCAGCTTAAAAGTTGACAAGGGAGATTTTATAGTAATAATGGGGCCTTCCGGTTCAGGAAAAACAACTCTTCTTAATATATTGGGTCTACTTACTGAAGCATCTGAAGGAGCTTATTTTTTAGAAGAAAAAGAAGTAGAGACAATTAGCGCTAAACGGAGAGCATTATATAGAAATGAGAAGTTCGGCTATTTGGTGCAAGACTTTGCATTAATGGAAGAATACAGTGTTTATGATAATATAATACTGCCTGTTAAATATTTCAGAAAGAGAGATTCCAGAAAAAATTTAAAAAGCAAAGTTGATATACTAATGAAAGAATACGGGATTGAAGGAAAGCTTAAGGATAAAGTAAAAGAATTATCTGTAGGGCAAAGACAAAGAGTTGCTTTATGCAGAGCATTAATAAACGACCCGGAGATTATTCTTGCAGACGAACCGACAGGCTCCTTGGACAGCAAAAATACTGAAATTGTAATAAACAATTTGCATAAATTAAACAAGGCTGGTAGAACCGTTATAATGGTAACTCACAATCAAGAATTAGCAAAACATGCTACCAAGACATTTATTATCAAAGACGGCAGAATAGTATAAATAGCTAAGACATGAGAACGTTTCGGGACCGGTGAAAAAGTAACCCTTTTTTCTAATAATTATTTTAATTCAAACAAAATTTATAATACTGACTAAAAATTTTAATGTTTAAGGTAAATATACAAAATTTAGAGGTAGCTATTGCTGCTATCCTCTTTATATTTACCGCTATTGTTGCTAATTTCGATTGCATGGACACACTTAATAGACCATATCCTCTTGCGGATATAGTCCGTGAAATCTTTTGAGTTCTGCATTTTTGCCTTCTATGGAAGCCCTTTTTTTATATTTTTTCAAGTATTCTTCCGTCTTTTGATATTGTGATATTTCAATGTCATTATACTTTCTTTTGATGTCGGTATTGATGATTTATCTTTTTGGCAGAATCTGTTTATTCTATCAAAAAGAGAAGCAGATGTACGCATTGAAATTAAAAAACAAAGCATTGAAGGATCAGTTGGCATTTCAAGAAGCTTCGGCGTCCGAATTAAAGAAAATAAGGCATGATATAAAGAATAACCTCGCCAACATTTCATATTTGTTAAAAGAAAATCATATTGAGGAATCAGTCGGGTATATTAATGCTATTACATCTACATTGGAATCCACCAAATCAATAATTCACTGCGGCAATAATTATCTTGATTCAATTCTAAATTATGAAATGACTTTATGTAAAAATAATAATATAGATGCCTGTTTTGAAATCGATAATATTCCAAAGTTAAACATCGCACCCACAGATTTATCTTCAATTATCTCCAATGTACTCAATAATGCTGTCGAGGCAAATTTAAAACTTACGGAATCCGAAAGGTATATTTCTCTAAAGATATTTTGTTACAAAAATTATTTGTCCATTATTGTAAAAAATCCTTATAAACATATTTTAATCGAAGATAACGGTACACTTATAACGAATAAGAAAGATAAATTTTATCACGGTTACGGCCTTAAATCCGTGGAATCATCCGTTAAACGATACAGAGGTAATTTTAAATATTCATATGAAAATAATATATTTATGTCAATGATAATATTGCCTTTAAACCCCAATTCTGATTAAAAAACCAGGGCTTTTTTACCATTCGGTTAAATCATCTTGCTTTATATTAATTAAAATTTTATTATAAGTTTATCAGAACAAAATAAGTTAGGAATAGAATAAGATATAAATTTTTTAAAATATTTAGTAAAAGTAAAATTAGAGGTAAATAATGTTTATGATAATATCTGAAAGGGGTGATTATATGGCAAATGTACTAAGACTACAGAAACTGGAACCTAAACAGGAAAGATATGCACACGCATTCAGTGCATCTTCATGTGCATTTTGTAGCTGCTAGTTATTTAGAAAATTAATGTTTAGGTAAGGTGCAAAGGGGATATGTCAATATTCAAAGGAATAAATAATAATTTGAAAATGATATATCCTCTTGTACATAAAAAAACAAAAAGGAGGTCGAAAAGGGATATTGAAAATACATACTATTATAAAAATTTATATTATTTATATAATATAAAGATAATCATAGTAACTTTTCAATAGCCTCAATAATATGTCTTTTTTAGATAAGAAACTTCATCAACAATATTTAGCGTTTAATAAAGAATTTTATGAAAGTGCTTCTAAATATCATCCTACCAGTGAACAGATTAAGTTAATATATAAAGATATTCCATTAAATTATGTATATAATTATGAAAATTTATGGTTTTATCTACAGCCTCAACATTTAGATTTACCTTTACAAGGGTGGAAAATTCATATCTCAGCTATAACTGAAAATAAATCAGAAATTTTAAAAACTGTTGCTAAAATATGTTTTTCAAAAAATTTATCATTTAAGTTTTTAGCGGATGAAATAGATTTTAGAATTTTAGCAAATAAAATGATAAATAGAGGCTCAAGTAATAAATTTATTACTATATATCCTATTAATGAAAAAGAATTTAAAGACGTTATTGAAATATTATATGAGAAACTTAAAGATTACAATGGTCCATATATTTTATCAGATTTAAGATATAAAGATTGTAAAGTACTGTATTATAGATATGGAGGCATAAGAAAATATGAAGTATTAACTTTTATGGGTGAAAAAGACCTTAGAATCATTGATCCAAATGGTAATGAAATAGAGGACAGAAGAGTTGCATATTGGAATCCTCCATATTGGATAAAAGATCCTTTTCAAATAGATGAAACAAGTAATGTATAAATGTAACAAAGAACAATAAACTTACTATAAAAGATATTAGAAAAGATTTTCAAACAATTGAATTTGATGAAAAAGCAATTAATTGTAAGAATAAGGTGATTTCTCAGGGCGAAATTGAATATCAAATAAAAAAAATTATACAGTATATTATTAATAATATTCGTTATGACAGAAAAGATGCTATATTTCCTGCTGATCCACGTATATTCAATTCAAACCCTTTAAATGTATTTAATGGAGCATGGGGTATAATTTACTCTCTAAATAAATTAAGAGTTGATATACCTTCTAAACTATTATTCAAAGTGTTAAATTATAATATAAACTCAAGTAAATATACTTCTGGGTTATATGTAGGAACATCCGGTATTGCATGGGTATTACTGGAACTGTCATTAAAAGAAGAGACTGAAAGAATTATGAATATAGGTGAAAATCATAAACTCATGTTTGATTCTCCAGGAATATTCTTTGGAGCATCAGGTTATGGATTGACATGTCTTAAATTTTATTTAAAGACTAGTGATGTGGAGTGGTTAAAAAAGGCAAAGAAAATTGGAGAAAGACTAATGGAATCAGCTATAAAAGTTGATGATAATAAATATTGCTGGAAACACATAGATGGGGATACTCATTTAGGCTATGGAGAAGGAGCAACGGGGATATCATTGTTTTTATTGTATTTAAGTATAATATCTGGAGAATATAAATATCTTGAAGTAGGTACTAAAGCTCTTGAATTCGATATATCTTATTTAAAAACAAGTGAAGAAGGAATTTTAGGTATGCAGAGAGGGGTCGCTGGAAACGTTGAAAAGGTAATAACCAGCTATTGGGATGAAGGTACGGCAGGAGTATTAACTTCAGTATTAAGATATTGGAAAGGGACTAAAAATGATAAATATTTGATATTAGCTAAGAGTTTGATCAAAGATGTTTCAAGAAAATATGCTGCTTTTCCAGGACTATTTATGGGTTTATCTGGTTTAGGAAATGCCTTAATTGATGCATATCAATTTATTGGAGATAAAGAGTATCTTAAAGAAGCATATAAAGTGGCAACAGGAGTTTCTTTATTTGCTATAAATGAAAATAATGGTATTTCTTATCCTGGTGAACAATTGTTTAGAAAAAGTACTGACTTTGGTACAGGCTCTTCTGGAATAGCATTATTTTATAACAGACTTTTAAATGCCGAAACAAAATATAATAACTTTAATTTTGTTTTAGATGAGGTATTTAAAGAATAGAAAAGGAGTGGCACAAAAAATGAAGGATTTTAAGTTACTGAAAAACAAAAATTTTTTATATTTTGTATTATCCCAAGGAATATCAGGCTTTGGAGATATATTTTTTGACACTCTGATTCTTCTGCTTGTATATGATTCTACCAAGTCAGTTTTACAGAGTGCTATGGTGGGAATTGCATGGCATATTTCATCTATCATACTTTCACCCATTGCAGGGGCTTTATCCGATAGCTATGATAGAAAAAAGATTTTAATATCTTCTAATTTTATTGGATTTATTATTACCTTTTTTATTGCTTTATTTTACTTGTTTAATAAAAAATTATCATTACCTGTAGCACTATCGGCAATTATATTATCCAATATAGCTCAAACTTTTATAAGACCGGCAAGCAGATCCATTTTACCTGATATTTCAGGTGAAGAAAATATCGAAAGTGCAACGGGGGCATTGAGTTACATAACAAATATATTTAATTTTATTGGAACTTTGTCAGTAGGGTTTATTATTGAGTTTTTGGGTGGATTTACAGCTATAGTTATTGATAGTATAACATTTTTTATAGCCAGCGTGATTATTGCATTTATTAATATTCCTCAAAAATCTATTTCAATTGACATTAATAAAAATAATAATTTATTGGAAAACATTCGTAATGGCTGGGAAGTACTTAAAGCCAATGTTTTATTTAAGAGAATAGTTGTTGCAGCAATTTTAATAAACGTTATGTCCTTTATAGGGCCTTTATTACCTGCCTTTATTGACGAAAAATTTAACGGAGGGTCAATAGACTACAGTATTATTGAAACTATAAGTTTAATTGCCGGTATATTAGTTGGAACCACAGTTTCTACCTTAACCCAACACATTCAAAGTAAGAAACTTATAACCTACGGTTGGATTGGAATGGGGCTGTCTATTTTGGGGACATCATTATTTAAGGCAAAGTTTATAATATATATTATGTTTTTCCTTCAATCATTGTTTAGAACTGTTTCAGAGGTAAACTTTGATATTTTTATGCTCAGAGAAGTCGAGCAGAAATTTAGAGGCAGGATAATAGGAATTGTTTTCAGTTTAAGTGTCATTTCAATTCCCCTTAGTACATTTATAGCGGGAATAGTAGGAGAGAGATTGCCTGTAATGTACATATTTATGTTTGCAGGAATATATGCAGCTATTATCGGAGTCGTATGTCTTATTACAGTAAAAAGATCTGATGACCCACCTGAAATTGAAGATCAATTATAAGATTAAAACTGCGAGGACGTCAGACCGTGTGAAAACTATTGTATGATAAATTATATATACTATATATTGAATAAAAAATTACAAATATTGCCATATATTGGACGCTGATTTTTTCATTAATTACTTTTCACACAGTCTGCCGTCCCCGTGGCTTTTTAGATCAACTCATCAGAAGAATCATAAGAATCGCAGGGACGGTTTGAAGTGACCCCTTAATGGTATAATGTCCAAAAAAACTTTCTGCCTTTGCATTATTCCAACATTTGCCTCTTCTTGACATACTTTGTTTTACTTTTAATTCTTTTAACAAATATCCTTATCTTCCTTATATAAATAAATAGTATAAAATGTTATAATGTAAATAATAAAAGATATTTTACATCAATTGGCAGTGAAATAAATTAAAATGAACTCGGAGGAAACCATGGGATATTTTTCTGTAAAAAAGAAAAGAAATTTTAAAGACAAAGTAGGGATGTTACTTTTTCTTATTTTGATTGTGTGTGTAATCTATGTTGTTGTTAGGATAATCGTTTCTCCGTCAGAGTCCGAAAGTTCAAAAGAGTATGTAAAAGTTAGAAGTGATTACGTATTAATGCTTCTGCAGTGTATTTTAGGATTAATTGTCATGTTTATTCCTTCAGTCATAGAAAGAAAAAAATCGATAGATATACCCGACAGTATGGAAATACTATATTTTATATTTTTGTTTTTAGCGATAGTATTGGGGGAGGTAAGGGATTTTTACTATATAATACCTTATTGGGATATTATACTTCATGCATTCAGTGCCGGAATGCTTGCCTCACTGGGATTTGTCCTGATAGGGATAATCAAAAAAACAGGGCATCTAAAATATTATCTGAGTCCTTTCTATATTGCATTATTTTCATTTTGTTTTGCATTAACAATGGGTGTTATATGGGAAATTTATGAGTATTCCGCCGATGGCTTATTATCTCTTAATATGCAAAAATATGCGTTGGCTGATGGTACAAGGCTTGTAGGGCGAAAAGCTCTTTCCGATACAATGGAAGACCTTATAGTAGATGCTCTAAGTGCTTTGGTTATTACAATATTAGGATATTACCAGTTAAAGAAAGAAGAAAATATGGATTGAAAAAACAAGCCATGAGAACCGTCCCTCTGGCTTCTACCTCTGGCTTAAAAATACAACTTTTAAAATAGTCTTTAACTGTAGCCGAATATATGATATAATCAAAAAAGTATTAATGATAGTTCAAGGAGGTTAATATAATATGAAACATATAAAAACAATAGGCTCAAGAAATTTGAAAGAAACCTTGTCCAAGGGCGGATGTGGAGAATGCCAGACTTCATGCCAGTCGGCATGTAAGACTTCCTGTACAGTTGGAAATCAGAAGTGTGAAAGAAAGTAAATTAAAAGGTGGTGGATTTTCCACTGCTTTTTAATTTATTTTAACTGAGGAGGATGAAGATGTCGGATAATAAAAAAATCCATAAATTTTCTTTGAATGATAGGAATATTGTTCTTGATATAAATAGCGGAGATGTACATGTAGTTGATGATATAGTATATGATATGTTGGATTTTTATGAAAAATATACTAAAGAAGAAATATTGGACAAACTTTCATCTAAATATTCAAAAAGAGATTTAGAGGAAGCTTATGAAGAAATAAGTGAATTGAAAAAGGAAGGTATGCTTTTTTCTGATGAGATAGACATGGGAAATATCAAATATAATGAGCAGAATGTAGTTAAGGCTCTCTGCCTTCATGTAGCTCATGATTGCAATCTGAGATGCAAATATTGCTTTGCCTCTCAAGGAGATTTTAAAGGAGAAAGGCTTCTCATGCCTCTGAAGGTGGGAAGGAAAGCTTTGGAGTTTATTTCAATCAATTCCGGAAAAAGAAAAAACTTGGAAGTCGATTTCTTCGGGGGGGAACCTTTGATGAATTTTGATGTAGTTAAGGAACTTGTTTCCTACGGAAGGATATTGGAAAAGAAATACAATAAAAACTTTAGATTTACAATTACCACAAACGGAGTGCTTCTTGACGAAGATAAGATGGATTTTATTAATGAAAATATGAGCAATGTAGTACTGAGCTTAGACGGAAGAAAGAAAATTAACGATTATATGAGAAAAACGGTTAACGGCCAGGGAAGCTATGATATTATAGTCCCTAAGATGAAGAAAATGGTAGAGAAGAGAAAGGATAAGGATTATTATATAAGAGGTACTTTTACTAAATATAATAAGGATTTTTCAGAAGATATAATGGAGTATTACAACTTGGGATTTAAGAAGGTGTCCATGGAACCTGTGGTAGCTTCTCCAAAGGAAGATTATGCTTTAATGGAAGAGGATTTGGAAGAAGTATTAAGAGAATATGAGAAGTTTTCAAAAGAATATATAGATATTAAGAAAAAGGATAAAGATTTTATGTTTTTTCATTTCATGATTGATTTAAATCAAGGCCCCTGCATCATAAAGAGGACCGTAGGCTGCGGGGCGGGATCGGAATATATGGCGGTCACTCCCGAAGGAGATTTATATCCCTGCCATCAGTTTGTCGGAAATGAGGATTTTAAAATGGGGAATGTGTTTACAGGAATCGAAAATACAACTATCAGGGATGAGTTTAAAAAAGCCAATGTATTGACTAAAGAAGAATGCAGCGGTTGCTGGGCAAGATACTATTGCAGCGGAGGATGCCATGCCAATGCCTATAATTTCAACAAGGATATTAAAAAACCTTATAAAATAGGATGTGAAATGGAAAAAAAGAGAATAGAATGTGCCATATCAATTTTGGCTAATATGTAGAATTAAAAATGTGAATTGGAATTATCGGAGAAAAATAAAGTTTTAGATTATATAACATTATATAATCTAAAACTTTATTTTTTCTATAAATCAGAGCTACACTTTGTAATTGCTTGCGTAGGGGGAATTCAAATCAAATTTGATGAAGGAATTCTAAAGTTTAGATAGAATATCATCATGTGAAGAATTATAATTACACTTTAATCCATCTAAAGAAAATACAATATTAAAATCAAAAAAATGGTATATGGACAAAATTTTTTTAAAAACGGTTGCTAAATTCGGAATAAAAATGTTTTTATATAATAAGTAAAGAATAAGAGGGTAGTCCTTACATACTAAAATATTTATATTCAATGTTTTAATGGAAATGTTGTTATAATTATGGGCAGATTGTAGAGGAAGAATGGGGATGATAGAAAAAAAGGAGGGGGGATAAGTGAATAAGCTGGCAGAGAAATTTTTCTATGAAAAGGATGAAAACCGAGATTTATATAATAAGGTAATAACCAATAACGATAGAAAATCTTTGCCAATATTAGAGGAAAAATTTTTTAATTATCTGTTCAAAATTTATTTAACAAGTTATATAAACAAATCAATTACTTATACCGCTTTAAATTTTAAAAAGAAATATAATCTCTTAAACCTTAGGGAATTGCCTATTTTGAACATTTCTGATGAAGATTTCAATGAAGAAAAAATCAATAACATTCCGGATATACCTTTAGATTATGTAGAAGAGATATGCAACATTTATGATAATTTTGATTTCAGACAGATAATCTCGGATGAAAAACTATTATCAGCTATTGATATGCTGAGCAACAGACAGAAGAAAATTTTGTACATGTATTATGTCCAGGAAAAGGAAGAATGGGAAATAGCAGTTCAATTGAATATAACAAGGCAGTCCGTGAACAAGACAAGAAACAGAGCCATAAGCAGAATAAAATTTCAATTGGGGAGGGATTAAAGTGGATACATTCAGTAAAATAGTAGCTAATGTTGGATTTCCTATTGCAGTGGCGGGCTTTTTATTATTCAATATAGAAAAGAAAATTGATAAATTAAACGAAATGCTTATAAAAATAATGGAATTGTTTGCAACTCAGAAAGATTAAAGGGAGGAGTATTATGGAAGATGAAAAATTTGTAGAACTTTGCAAGTTATCGAAAGCAGGTAATAAAGATGCTTTGAACAAATTAATTCTTATATTTAAACCTTTGCTATATCAAAATAGTATGATCGATGGTGTTTTTGATGAGGATTTATATCAGGAATTAAATATAAAATTAATAGATTGTATTAAAAAATTTGATTTTAACTGCAAGGATGAGATTCTTTCCTGCCTGGATATAAAAAATGAAGAGAAGTAAAAAGAGATTATCCTATTGTAAATTTAATTTTATAATAGGATAATTTTTTTAATAAATCGGTTTTTTTATTAAAAGCTTTTATTTTGGGTAAAAAAAATGTAATATATATATATCGTGGTATAAAGGGGGAAAAATGTATGCAAAAAGGATTTATACTCTCACTTATATTTGCAACCTTGGTTGCAGTGTTTGCATTGAAAAATGCGGATAAAGTACTAATTGATTTTTTATTTGGAAAAGTGATGGTATCTCAAGCCCTGATTATTTTTATTTCAACTGTGGCAGGCGCTTTAATTGTGTTTATACTGGGTTTTGTAAAAAATATAAAGTTGAAAAAGGCTTTAAAGGAAGCAAACAAAACGGTGGAAGCTTTGCAGAATGAGAAAGAGGAACTGAGTAATTTACTGGAATCGGCAAAGAAAAGAGAAAAAGAGGTAACAGAGATAGGCAAGGAGTGATTTCGTGATTGAATTCGATAGGCTTTATAAAATTCATCAATACGACGATAAATTAATTAATAAAATTTCACAAGAATTAAATATTCCGAAGTTGATTGCCAAGCTATTGGTAAACAGAGGTTTTGCTAACTCTTCTCAATGCAGAGAATTCCTTGACACCGATTTAAACAATATGTATGATCCGTTTATGCTGAAGGATATAAATAAAGGAGCGGAAAGGATACTTGAAGCAATTAATGAAAAAGAAAAGATATGTATATACGGGGATTATGATGTAGACGGAATTACAAGTACATCCATACTTTTAATTTTTCTCAAAGGTATAGGCGGAGATTGTTTTTATTATATTCCAAACAGGCTTGAAGAAGGGTATGGGATCAGTAAAAGAGCGGTGGATTATATCTCTTCTCAAAAAGCGTCTTTGATAATAACAGTTGATTGTGGAATAACTAATATTGAAGAAGTGGAGCATCTGAAGCAAAAGAATATGGATATAATAATTACCGATCATCATCAATGCGGCGATATCATTCCAAAATGCAGTGCGGTAATTAATCCAAACAGGTCTGATGATGGTTATCCCTTTAAGAAACTGGCAGGAGTAGGGGTGACATTCAAACTAATACAAGCTTTATCTTCTGTATTGAATATTCCTGTAGATTATGAAAAAATACTTCCGTTGGTGGCTTTCGGAACAGTAGCTGATATAGTATCTTTAACAGGAGAAAATAGGATTATAGTTAAAAATGGGCTCAATATGATAAAAAATACAACTAATATAGGAATTAAAGCATTAATAGAAGTTTCGGGACTTAAGGGAAGAGATATTGATTCTTACCATATTGGGTTTGTTATGGGACCGAGATTAAATGCAGCGGGAAGATTGGGGACAGCGAGGAAGGGAGTGGAACTTTTCCTTTCTGAGGATTATGATTCGGCGTTATCTATTGCAAAAGAATTAAGCGAAGAAAATTCAAAGAGACAAAGTATAGAGAATGATATACTAAAAGAAGCCGAAAAATTAATAGCCGAAGAAATAGATTTGGATTCCGAAAAGGTAATAGTGCTGCAGTCCGATAAATGGCATTCGGGAGTTATAGGGATAGTTGCTTCGAAGCTTTTGGAAAAATACTATAGACCTGTTATATTATTCGCGGTGGAAGGAGATACGGCAAGAGGCTCTGCCAGAAGTATTCCTGCTTTCAATATATATGAGGGTTTAAAATCATGCGAAGGCCTTTTGGAGAAATATGGCGGGCATAAGATGGCGGCGGGTATTTCAATCAATAAAAATAACATTTTAAAATTCAGAAAGGGAATCAATAAGATTGCTGATAAGGTATTGAGTAAGGAGGATTTAATTAAAGAAATAGATATAGACTGCGCAATTTCTTCTCAGGATATAGAATTGGAAACTATAGAGGATATAAAGAAGTTGGAACCCTTCGGTATTGATAATCCTACTCCTCAATTCATATTGAAAAACGGCAAGATAGAGGATTTAAGGACTGTAGGCAAATATAGAAAGCATATTAAAATGTCCATTACGAAAGATGGGAAAAAAGTGAATTGTATAGGATTTGATTTAGGAGAGTATGCTAATATATTAAATCCCAAAGATGAAATAAACATTGTAGGTTTCCTCGGCATAAACGAATATATGAATATATTAAGCCCTCAGATATTTATAAAGGATATAGTGGGTAATTATGAATATAGGAATAAATATTATTATTATTTTAAAAGGAAATTAAATAGCGGACACAAATATAATGATGAAAATGAAAATAATATAAGTATTTCTCACAGTAAGGAGAACAGATTTGATTATATCTTTGATATCTTGGATAAAGAAAAGGGAGTTCTTATCTTAATAAATAATTATTTTAATTTAGTCAGAGTGTCTAACAGAATTCAAACCCAGGGAAGAAATTTCATCAGAAGAATTTGTTTGAACTTTGAATGTGATGAAGGAGAGAAAGAAAATTCCGTTGTTTTTCTACCCAATTTAGAATTAATTGATAAAAATAGATATAATAAGATTATATTATATGATTTTAATTTTAATAAGGATGAATTATTCAAATTTTTAGATGACAGCAATGATTATTCTGTTGAATTCTTGGGAAAAGAAGAGGATATTGAATTAAATAAAAAAGTATTAAATTATATAGTTCCTTCTTTAGAAGATATGCGTATAGTATATAGAAATTTATTTTCTGCAAAGAGTAATTTTTTAATGATTGAAACAAATCCCTATGTTCATTCTTTGAGCAAAAAATTAAGTTCCGGATTCACAAAACCAAAACTTGATTTAATATTGGATATATTTAAAGATTGTAATTTAATTGATTATATTGAGAATAACGGTAATTATAATATTAAACTTTTGAATAGACGAAAAGAAAAGATAGATATAATGAATATTCCTAAGGTTAGATATTTACAGAAGTTGTATTCTCAATGGACAAAAAATCAAGAAATGACGAGTAGGTGAAATTATGATAGAAAATTTAATTTTAAAAATAGAACAATATAATCCTCAGGCAGATATGAAGCAAATAATAAAGGCTTATAATTTTGCTGAAACAGCTCATGAGGGACAGCTTAGAAATTCCGGAGAAAGGTATTTTGTCCATCCTTTTAATGTTGCGATGATATTGGCTGATATGAATATGGATACTCCTACGATTATAGCGGGATTATTCCATGATATATTGGAGGATACAAATATTACTTATGAGACTATTGTATCTGAATTTGGAGAAGAAGTGGCTAATTTAGTCGATGGAGTGACAAAGTTAAGAAAGTTGAATTATAAAACCAAACAGGAAAATCAAGCAGAGAATTTGAGAAAAATGGTTATGGCTATGGCCAAGGATATCAGAGTTATAATTATAAAACTTGCAGACAGACTTCATAATATGCGTACTCTTGAATATATGAGCGATGAAAAAAAGAAGGAAAAAGCACTGGAAACATTGGAGATATATGCACCTTTGGCTCATAGACTTGGTATTTCAAAAATTAAATGGGAATTGGAGGATTTATCCCTGAGATATCTTGATCCTGAAGGGTATTACGACCTTGTGGATAAGGTTTCAAAGCAGAGAAAGGAAAGAGAGGCGTATATTCAGGATATTATTACTACCTTGCAAAAAAAATTGGATGAAATGGATATACATTGTGAAATAAGCGGAAGGCCTAAAAATTTTTATAGTATATACAGAAAGATGGTGTATCAGAATAAGAGCTTTGAGCAGATATTTGATTTAACTGCTATAAGAGTAATTGTGGATTCCGTTAAAGACTGTTATGGAGTATTGGGCATGGTTCATACTTTATGGAAGCCTATTCCGGGAAGGTTTAAGGATTATATTGCTATGCCAAAACCTAATATGTATCAGTCTCTCCATACTACGGTTATTGGACCTAAGGGAGAAATCTTTGAAGTTCAAATAAGAACTTGGGAAATGCATAGGACTGCCGAATACGGTATCGCAGCTCATTGGAAATACAAAGAAGGGACTACAAAATCTGATAATTTTGATGATAAACTTACTTGGCTGAGGCAGCTTCTTGAATGGCAGAAGGATCTGAAAGATCCCAAAGAATTTATGGAATCGTTGAAGATTGACTTTTTTACCGACGAGGTTTTTGTATTCACACCGAAAGGTGACGTTATAGATCTTCCCAATGGTTCTACTCCCGTAGATTTTGCTTACAGAGTCCATACGGATGTGGGCAACAGCTGTGTAGGTGCAAAGGTGGACGGAAGGATAGTTCCCCTTGATTATAAATTGAAAAATGGGAATATAGTTAGTATCATTACTTCCAATAATACGGGGCCGAGCAGAGACTGGCTGAAAATTGTTAAAAGCAGTCAAGCTAAGAGCAAGATAAGACAGTGGTTTAAAAAAGAAGAAAAAGATTTGAATTTAAATAGAGGAAAAGAGATACTTGAAAGAGAAGTCAAAAGGCAGGGATATAAACCTGCTGATATGATAAAAGAAGATTGGCTCAAATCTATTGCGAGTAAATTATCGTTAAGTTCGACAGATGCTCTTTATGCGGGACTGGGATACGGAAGTGTTACCCTTTCACAAATAATGACTAAACTTAAAGAATTTTATAAGAAATATTATATCAGCAAAGATGAAAAAGATAATATAGGGAAGAATATCGGGTCTACTGTTAAAAAGGACCATCCTCTGGCTCAGGGAGTAATAGTCAAAGGACTGGATAATATAAAGGTGCGTTTTTCGAGATGCTGCAATCCTGTGCCGGGTGATGAAATAGTCGGATATATCACAAGAGGAAGAGGCGTATCGGTCCACAGGGCAGATTGTCCCAATATAAAAGAATTAAGAAAAGATGAAAGATTCATTGAAGTTGAATGGGATACTCAGAAAAAGGCTTCTTATAAAGCTGAAATTCAAATAAAAGCTTCGGACAGAACAGGATTTCTTGCAGAAGTAACTCAAAAGATGACGGATTCCAATTTAACGGTAATATCTCTAAATGCAAGGACAAACAAAGAAAAAGTTGCTTTGATTAATATAACCTTAGGGATAAAAGATATTGTAGAACTTAGAGATTTGATGAAAAAAATAAAAAAGATAAAAGGAGTCATTGATGTATATAGGGTGACGAGTTAGGAGAGGGTGAATATATGCGGGCAGTAGTTCAGAGGGTATCTTCGGCAGAAGTGCAGGTAGAAGGTCGGATGGTAGGAAAAATCGGCGGAGGGTTGTTGGTATTTTTGGGTGTCGGAAAGGAAGATGACGAAAAGGATTTAAAGTATCTATCCGAAAAGATATGGGGATTAAGAATATTTCAGGATGAAAATGGGAAAATGAATCTTTCCCTTATTGATGCGGGAGGAGAGTTATTAATAGTTTCTCAGTTTACTCTTTACGGAGATGTAAGGAAGGGCAAGAGACCAAGCTTCACCGATTCTGCCGAACCGAAAATTGCAGAGAAATTTTACGAAGAGTTTATAAAGATGTCTGTTGATAAAGGTATAAAGACGGAAAAGGGAATTTTCGGAGCGGAAATGAAAGTCAGCCTTATAAATGACGGACCTGTTACCATTCTTTTAGATAGCAAAAAAATTTTTTAGGAGGGATAAACTTGAAAATTGAAAGGACTGTTGTGGGGGTTTATGCGGCAAATTGTTATATTGTATATTCGGAAGATACAAATGAAGGGATAGTCATAGATCCGGGTGCCGAAGGAGATATTATAATAGATAAAATAAAGAAATTAGGCTTAAATATAAAGTATATAATAATTACTCACGGTCATGGAGACCATATAGGAGCATTATCTGAGGTTAAACAGTTTACCAATGCTCCTGTACTTATTCATGGATTGGATAAGGATATGCTTAAGGACGGAGATAAAAGCCTGTCAAATGTAATTAATAAAAAGAATGTGAATCTGGAAGCTGATATGTTATTAAAAGGCGGAGAAGAAATCAAGGTGGGAAATTTAAAGTTTGAGATAATTCACACTCCGGGGCATACTCCCGGAGGAATAAGCGTTAAATGCGGAAACAGCTTGTTTACGGGAGATACATTGTTTTATCACTCCGTAGGAAGGACGGATTTTCCCGGAGGTTCCTTTGAAGATATAGTAAATTCGGTTAAAGAAAAGCTCATTATATATCCTGACGAAACTGTGGTTTATCCGGGGCATGACAGATACTCCACTATCGGAGAAGAAAAAAAATATAATCCCTTTATTAATTAAGTATACTATCCTATCTCCCTGGGAAACTTAATATATATAAAAGTATGGGAGGTGTGGATAATGAAAAAGAAAAGAATCAAATTAAACCATAAAAATATCGATTTGCATGATATAGAGGAACTTTATGAGATGGGATTGAGTGAAGAAGAAATTGCCAGGGATTTTGATATACCAATAAAATATGTGGACAGCCTGATGAAGGACGCAGATAGAGAAGAGTGAGGAAAATGGTTTATATACGGCTTAAAGGTCATGATTACAGATATGAAATGTATGAGCTTATAAGGGAATTTTTTTTTGGAGAAGATATAATCTTTTTAGATGAGGATGAAGAATATAAAGATAAAGAAATATTTATAGAAAATTTATTGACGGGGAAATCAAACGATTGGACAGTTGAAACAAAAATATACAAAGA
Source organism: Acidilutibacter cellobiosedens (assembly GCF_004103715.1). Classification (NCBI taxonomy): domain Bacteria; kingdom Bacillati; phylum Bacillota; class Tissierellia; order Tissierellales; family Acidilutibacteraceae; genus Acidilutibacter; species Acidilutibacter cellobiosedens. The sequence continues at coordinate 1,556,435 of NZ_CP035282.1, forward strand.
CGGTATTTTGACAACAAATGTTAAAGATAAGTCCATTCAAAATCTTAACATTGGACGGAAAAGTCTAAATAAGAAGATTAAAAATGGGATAAAGATAAATTTATATGAGTCTTTAACGGATTTTACGGGAATCAAAATTCCCTGGGGAATACTTACGGGAGTAAGGCCCGTAAAAATTGTTCATGATTTAATGAATAAAGAAGCAGCTCAAGATGAAATATTTAATGTTCTTGTAAATGGATATAAAATAGACAAAGAAAAAGCGGAATTGATTATTCGTGTTGCCGAAAGACAGAGAAAATATATCGGTAATATTAAAAAGGATGATTTTAGCCTTTATATAAGTATACCTTTTTGTCCCGGCAGGTGCTATTATTGTTCTTTTCCGTCCAATGCCATCGAATCAAACAGATGTTATGTAGATGAATATACTCGAAAATTGATTCATGAAATAGAAAGTATCGGTGAAATCATGAAAAACAGAAGTATCAGCACAGTATATATAGGAGGCGGTACTCCCACTGCTATACCCATAAAAAATTTGGACGAAGTCATCCAATGTATATATAAAACATTTAATAAGGATAATATCGATGAAATAACGGTAGAAGCCGGAAGACCGGACACCATGGACAGGGACATGCTGTCGATGTTAAAGAAAAACAGAATAGACAGAATAAGCATAAATCCTCAGACCATGAATGACAGAACTTTAAGGGCTTTAGGAAGAAATCACAGTTCCGAAGATATAAAGAAAGTTTATTATTTGGCAAGGGAAATTGGTTTTGACGTAATAAATATGGATTTGATTGTGGGGCTTCCCAAAGAAGAAATTAATGATGTTATTCACACCCTTGATGAAATAAAAAAACTGAATCCCGAAAATTTAACAGTTCATACTCTTGCGATAAAAAAAGGCTCTAAGTTTATAGAACACCAAGACTATTTTAAGAAGACAAATCGGGAGAAAATAGAAAAGATGATTGAAATTTCACAAGAATATGCGAAAGAAATGAATATTAAGCCTTATTATTTATACAGACAAAAACAGATGCTGGGGAATTTTGAAAATACGGGATATGCCAAGGAAGGCACGGAATGTATATATAACATAGCTATTATGGAAGAAAAAGAGACCATTATAGGTGCGGGAGCAGGGGCGGTTTCCAAGATATATTATCCCGAAGATAACAAACTTGAAAGAGTTCCCAATGTGAAGGATTTAAGAGAATATCTCACAAGAATTGATGAGATGATAGAGAGAAAATCAAAGGTATTTTTGGGAGAGAATAAAATTGAAAATACGAAAGGCATTGATTAGTGATATTAAACAGATAGCAAGAGTTCATGTGGATTCATGGAGGACTGCATATAAGGGAATTATGTCTGATGAATATTTGGATAATCTAAGCTGTGATAACAGAGAAAGAAACTGGAAGAAAAGATTATTTGAAAATAAGGAGTCAACAGAATTTATGTATGTTGCGGAAAATGAAGAAGAAAAAATTGTAGGCTTTGCATCGGCTGATATAGATAAAGAAGATAAACAATATCAAGGAACTCTCTATACTTTATATATTTTAGAACCTTATCAGAGAATAGGCATTGGAAAAGAATTGGTAAAATCTGTTGTGAAGAAATTAAAAGAAAACGGTATTAATTCGTTAAAGTTGTGGGCTTTTGAAGATAATCCCTCAAGAAAATTTTATGAAAAATTCGGAGGAAAAATAATGGGTAAAAAAGTTTCAAAAGTAGGATATGTACAACTTAACGAATTATTATACGGCTGGAAAGATATAAATGATATCAGATTTTGAATATATTCAAGGGAAGGGTGCAAAATGAAAAATACTCTTTGATATCGGTCATTACCAACTGGGAGTCAGAAAAAATTTGGAGGATTTTATTGACTTTATTATCGGAATTCATATACATGATAATGACGGGGAAAATGACCTTCATTTGGAAGTAGGGAAAGGAATTATTGAATTTAAAGAAATTTTTTCCCAGCTTTATACAAAACTTAATGATTTAATTTTTGTGTTGGAGTACAGAACCATAGATTTTGAAATGATAAATTCAAGCGTTAAGTACATAAATGCAGTCATACCGTGCCACCGATAATCATGTTCCGTTTTTTCCAATTGCTTTTATTTTACCAAGATATTTATACTTATACAAAATTTTTTGTTTAACCTCAATAAATTAATTACTGATGTACTTATAAGAACAGATACATATTTTTTTTGATTCCTGAACATAAATTACTTATCATTAAGGAAGATATATGGTATGGATTTATAAGAGATATATATGTATAATTTTAATTAAGAAAGGGTTTGTATAATTATGAATAAACGGCAGGCAGATTTATTAAAAAAATTAATAGTTCAGGATGGTTATCAGCCGTTAAAGTATTTTTCCGATGCGTTTAACATATCGGTAAAAACAATTTCAAAGGATCTTGACGAAGTTGAAAATATTATTAATCCTATCGGAGTCTACATAGAGAGGAAACAAGGTTCCGGCATAATGCTGTATTATACTCCGTCTCAGCTGGAAAGGCTGAACATTATATTGAATGATGCAAAAGCTTTTGATGGGAATAAGGATTTGGAACATAGAAGAACTGAAATTTTATTGAATTTGCTCATCAATACAAATGAATACACTACAATTCAAAAACTTTCCGATAAATATATGGTAAGCAGGACGTCTATTAATAATGATTTAAATGAGATCCGGAAAAGCTTGGATAAATATAATTTAGAACTTTCAAGGACATTAAAAGGAACAAGGATATTAGGCAGTGAAATAAATATCAGAAAAGCCTGGGTATTTACGATTCAAGAGTACGGAAAAATCAATCCTGATTATATTACGGAATATCAGAACATCCGTCATAAAGAACTTAATATTAATGAAATCAGCGGTATTTTAAATGTCAAATCCATTTCATTTTTTGAAAATTTGTTAAACGAATTGGAAAATAAATTGAAATTGGTGGTATATGAACCTTATTATACGAATTTGTTAAGCCATTTAGTGATCATGACAAAGAGAATAATTGATGGGAATTATATTGATGATAAAACAGGTAATAAGGATTCTATGCTATCAATAAGCAATGAACTATATAATAGCGCTGTTTATTTGATTAAAGAAATAGAAAAGAAATTTGATATCAAAATTAACAAGGAAGAAGTAGCCTATATCTATAAATATTTAATATCAATAGGGCTAAGTTTTGATGATAATAAAAAAGACATTAGAGGATCGGATCCGTCATACATTCATTTTACCAAAGACCTGATAGATATTATATCGCAGATGTCAGAGGTGAACTATAATTTAAGAATTGGGTTATACAATAATTTATCATTACATATAAGATCTATGTTAAATAGAATAAGATATAATATCCAGATTAAAAATCCATTGCTAAAAGATTTTTTAAAGGAATTTAAAGAAGATTTTTTTGTGGTGAAAATTGCTTGTTTCTTAATCTGTAAAAAGTATGGATTTAATATGATAAATGATGATGAAGTGGCATATATTTTATCCTATTTTATATCCGAAGATGAAAAAATTGCCGAGGCTGTGAAAATAAAAACGGTAGTAATCTGTCACAGCGGATACGGGACAAGTCAATTATTGGCTACGCGACTGAAAAATGCCTTTAACAATATTGAAATATCAGGGATAGTTTCATCCAATTCAATTAATAAGATTGATTTGAGTAAAGTAGATTTAATAGTTTCTACGGTGGATTTTGATATAAACCAGTCTTACCTAATGGTGTCTGCATTTTTAAATGAAATAGACAGAGAAAATATAAAAAATTATATAGAAAGTATATTGAGAAATAAAAGGAAATCGTTTTTGAAGGATGATATGAAGGAAATTTCAATAGAAACTATTGGTGAAAAGAATGATATAAAGAGACCTAAGAAGTTCTTCATTGAGGAAAATTTAATTCATATAGAAGACAATACTTATGTATGTCTTACAGGTGACAGAAAAAATTCAATCAGAGAATATTTACCTGAGAAAAATAGAGCGGAAAAGCACATAATCTTTATAAATTATTCTGATTATATTTATCTGTCAAAGGCTGTAAGGCTGTTGATAAGGAAACGGTTATAGGAGAGAAGATAATGGAAGATGAAAATTTAATCAGTGAAGATAATATTCTTTTAAATATTAAACTGAATTCTAAAGAAGAAGTTATCAATAAGCTATCGGATCTTTTAGTGAATTCAAAAGCGGTTTCTGAAAAGGAAGGTTTTATAAAAGATATATATGAAAGGGAAAGCAGGGGTTTTACATATGCCGGAGATTACTTGGCAATTCCTCATGGGTGGTCTGAATATGTAATAAAGCCGGCAATGGCCATTGCCAAAACAGATACTGCCTTTGCTTGGGATAAAGACGGTAATTTGGTTAAATTAGTTATCATGTTTGTTATACCTGAAAATACCGAAATGGAAAACAACCTAAAAAAGATAGGAAAAATATTTTCGGCATTGGGAGATACAAAATTAGTGAAGAAGCTCTTAAAATTAAATACAAAAAAGGAAATAATTGAATTCATTTGTAGTATCACAAAAACAAATTGAAATTAAAATATGGCAGTCAAATAAGCTTCGGGAAATCTATTAAAAGTTAGAAAGATATAAAATTTATAAATATGGAGGTTAACAATAATGAAAAAAATATATTTGTTTTGTGACCAAGGGATGAGTACAAGTATGCTTGCCCAAAAGATGCAGGATATCGGAAGCGAGCATAATTTACCCTTGGAAGTAAAAGCATACTCAATTAAAATTTTAGAAAAGATAATGGATGAAGAAAATCCCGATTGTGTATTGTTAGGTCCTCAGGTCAGGCATTTACTTGAAGATACTAAAAACAGGTTAAAGAATTATGACGTTCCCATTGGAGTTATTGATTCCGCAGATTATGGGATGATGGATGGAGAAAAGATTTTAAAGAAATCAATACTGTTAATGAGAGAATATAAGGAGAAAGGAAAATAATAATGTTTGACAAACTGGGAAAAGTTTTAATGCCTGTCGCGGACAAGTTAGGAAAAAATAAAATTTTAGTTGCCATACATAAGGGGTTTTTAATCTCAACCCCGTTAATTGTTGTCGGCTCTGTATTTTTGTTAATAGCAAACTTTCCGATACCCGGCTGGTCAGAATTTTGGGCAGGAGTTTTCGGAAAAGGATGGGAATCTCATTTTTCTGATATTGCGCGGGCAACTTTTGATATTATATCATTATTAACGGCAGTTGGTATAGGATATTCCTATGCCGGAGAAATAGGAGCGGATAAAATACAAAGTGCAATGGTTTCGCTCGTGTCATTTATAATATTAATGCCTACAACAATTTCCGATAATGGTTTGGCATCCTTAAAGGCTATAAATTTTTCTTATACAGGTCCAAAGGGAATATTTCTTGCGATGATTGTCTCAATTTTATCTGTTCGGATATTTAAATGGGCATACGATAAGGGACATACAATAAAGATGCCTCACGGAGTACCGCCTGCTGTTTTTGACTCTTTTAAAGCTTTAATACCAAGTGGTGTAGTAATATTTGTATTTTTTTTAGTGAGAATTTTATTTGAGTTTACGCCCTATGAATCCGTACATAATTTCATATACACTATATTGCAGGTTCCGCTAACAGGAGCCGTAGATAGTTTGGAAGCACAAATTATTTATATTGTGTCATGTTCTGTTTTTTGGTTATTCGGAATAAATGGTCCTTCAGTTGCAAACTCAGTTTTTTCGCCAATATTCGGGATTCTGTCGGTAGAAAATCTTGCGGCTTTCGAAGCTAAGATGACGCTGCCTCATATATATACGCAGCAATTTGTAGATTTATTTCAGACATTCGGAGGTTCAGGAAGTACTCTTTCTTTAGTTATCCTTATGATGACGGTTTGTAAATCGCAAAGAATTAAGAAGTTGGGAAGGTTATCGATTGTACCAGGAATCTTTGGCATCAATGAGCCCATTATATTTGGACTGCCGATTGTATTGAATCCTATAATGGCTATACCCTTTATAGCGGTACCCTTGATGAATACCGTTTTGTCGGGGGTAGCATTTAAAACCGGGTTTTTACCTTATACAAATGGAGTTGCATTATCATGGACGACACCTTTAGGTTTCTCGGGATACCTTTCAACCGGCAGTTTAAAAGCGGCTGTATTTCAAGTTATATTGTTAATCTTGGGATGTGCGGTATATTATCCCTTTGTAAAGATATTAGACAGGAATTATCTGAAAGAAGAACATTCTCAAACTAAAAAAGATAAAACGGAGGATATTTCCTTTGACGACATATCCTTAGATGATATGTAAGAGAATAAAGTGATTTTTAACGGAGGCTGTATAATGGAACAAATTTTGAACAATAAGATTGACGAATACAAAGAAGAATTATTGAAATCCATCATAGAAGTTATCAATATACCAAGTATTAAAGGAGAAGCAAAAACAGATGCCCCTTTTGGAGAAAATATAAGGAATGCATTGATAAGGGCATTAGAGATAGCTGAAAATTTGGGGTTCAGAACGAAGAATTTGAATAATTGTATCGGATACGCTCAATATGGTGAAGGCGAAGATTATATAGGGATTTTAGGACATTTGGATGTGGTAGATGTAGGGGAAGGATGGAAGTTTCCGCCTTTCAGCGGACATATTGAAAACGGGAAAATATACGGCAGAGGTGTTTTGGACAATAAAGGCCCGATTATATCAGCTCTTTATGCATTATATGCCATTAAAGAATCGGGATTGAAAATTAATAAACCGGTGAGGATAATATTTGGTACCGATGAGGAAAGCGGCTTTAAGGATATTCCATATTATCTGAAAAAAGAAAAGCCGCCTATAATGGGTTTTACTCCGGATTGCAAATATCCCGTTGTCTATGGAGAAAGAGGAAGAGCAAATGTTCAATTTGAGGCGGATTATAACGATGAGAATTACGAGAAGATCGTCGGGAAATTTTTTGACTTTTTAAACGGTTATATTTTATCCGGCAAGAATAATGGGGATAGGCTGGGTATTGATTTTAGTGATGGAGAATTTGGAACCATGGAGATGAGAAACTATAATATCGGAATAAAACCATCTAAGTTATTATTTAAGCTTAGTTTGAGCTATCCGGCGGGAGTCAGTATTGATGAAATATTGAAAAGGATAAAGTCAAAGTTGAATAAAAATATAAAATTAAATCTTTTGGTGAATTATAATCCCGTTAAATTTGACAAAGATTCTTTTTTGGTTAAATCCCTGCAAAAGGCCTATGAGGATATTACTGATTTAGATGGGACTCCCGTTACGACAACGGGAGGAACTTATGCAAAGATAATGCCCAATATAGTTCCTTTCGGACCTTCTTTTCCTGGACAAAAGGGAATTTCTCACAATCCCAATGAATATATGGATATAAGTGATATAGTATTAAACGGAAAGATATTTGCTCAGGCAATTTATAATTTGGCAAAATAAAAACAGATAAAAAGGGAGGGTAAAATATGAGTTGGGCAATTATAGGTACATGGAGAATGGCCTTGGAAGGCATTGAAAAGGCAGCGGAATTGCTGGTGAATAGAGGAAATTCAGGAGATGCTGTTGAAACAGCCATAAAGATGGTAGAGGATTTTCCATATTATAAATCCGTTGGATACGGCGGCCTTCCTAATGAAAATGGGGAAGTAGAATTGGATGCCGCTTTTATGAACGGTGACACTTTGTCTATTGGTGCGGTAGGCGGAATTAAGAATTTTAAAAATCCCATAAGTATAGCCAAAAAATTAAGTAAAGAAGAATTTAACTGTTTTCTGATAGGGCAAGGGGCAGAAGAGTATGCCGATAAAAATGGCTTTGAAAGAAAGAACATGCTTACTGACAGAGCTATTATTCATTATAAGAACAGATTGAAAGAAACAGCAGACAAAAGGTTAACTCCCTATAAGGGACATGATACTGTAGGAATTGTTTCTCTGGATTTAAATGATTCTATGGCCTGCGGAACATCTACAAGTGGTTTGTTCATGAAAAAAAGAGGAAGATTGGGGGATTCCCCCTTGGTAGGTTCAGGTTTTTATGTGGACAGTGAAATAGGAGGAGCAGTGGCTACAGGATTAGGAGAAGATATAATGAAAGGCTGTATTTCTTATGAAATTGTGAGGCTGATGGGGGAAGGCTGCAGTCCTCAAGAGGCTGCAGATAAGGCTGTATTTAAACTTAATAATATACTTGTCGACAGAAGAAAAAAATCTGGAGATATTTCTGTGGTATGTATTAATAATAGAGGAGAATTTGGTGCAGCGACTAATGCTGAAGGATTTTCTTTTGTGGTAGCTACCGAAAAATTGTCGCTGACTGCTTATGTATGTTCAGTTAAGGATAATAAAACAATTTATGAAGTTGCAACCGAAGAATGGATGGATAACTATATGAAAAAAAGGACAGCTCCTTTAAAATTAAAATAAAAATATAATAATAGGATATAGAAAGACGGTGGAATTTATGGAAGGTATGGAATTATTAAATTTTCAAATAATAAGTAATGTCGGAGATGCAAAATCATTTTTATTTGAGGCTTTAAAAGCAGCAAGGGAAGAAAAATTTAAAGAAGCAGAAAAATTTATTGAAAATGCAGATGAATCCTTATTAAAGGCGCACGAGATACATATAAAATTATTAAATCAGGAAACCCAGGGCAAGCCCATTGATATATCTCTCCTGCTGATGCATGCTGAAGATCAAATGATGTCAACTGAACTGTTAAGGGATATTACAAATGAAATGTTATTGGTTCATAAAAAATATTCTAATAAAATTTAAACACGAGATCACCTTGCGATTAGGTTACGTACAAGGTGATTTTTTATCTTAAAGAGCTGAATATGATAAGTACAGATTAACTTAAAAAGATAAGGGGTATAAGAGACATAACAAGAGTAGATATTATAATGATTATGTAGAGGGGATGACTTTATGGATTTTAAATTAACACCAAGACAAGAGAATTTAAAGAATAAAATTCGTAAATTTGCGGAAGAAAAAATCGAACCTATTGCTTTTCAGCTCGATACAGATAATGCTTTTCCAGAGGACATTGTTAAAGAATTAGGTAAAATGTCTGTAATGGGCCTTCCTTATCCGAAAGAATACGGAGGAGCCGGTGAAGATTTTTTGAGTTATATTTTGGCTGTAGAAGAATTGTCCCGTATAGATGCGGGTATGGGAGTAATTTTATCCGCCCATGTATCATTAGGTTCCTGGCCTATTATGGAATTTGGAACGGAAGTTCAAAAGAAAAAGTATTTGAAACCTTTAGCCTCTGGAGAAAAAATAGGTGCTTTCGGGCTGACGGAAACAAATGCAGGCAGCGATGCCGGGGAAACTGAAACAACGGCTGTCTTGAATGGCGATTATTATATATTGAACGGTTCTAAAGTATTTATTACAAATGCGGACTATGCAGACACATATATTGTCTTTGCTTCTACTGCTCCGGAAATGAAAACTAAGGGGATCAGCGCATTTATTGTAGAAAAAGGTTGGGACGGATTTACCTTTGGCGTTCATTATAATAAAATGGGTATCCGATCTTCTGCTACAGCTGAACTGATTTTCAACAATGTAAGGGTACCTAAGGAAAATTTGTTGGGCGAGGAAGGCCAGGGATTTAAAATTGCCATGAAGACTTTGGAAGGAGGACGTATAGGGATTGCTTCCCAAGCCTTGGGCATTGCTCAAGGAGCTTATGAGAAAGCTCTGAATTATTCGAAAGAAAGAGTTCAGTTTGGGAAGCCTATTTGCAGACAGCAGGCAATTGCATTTAAACTTGCGGACATGGCGACTAAAATTCGTGCAGCACGTTTTATGGTATACAGCGCTGCGGAAAGAAAGCAGAATCGTGAATCTTATGGTACGGAAGCCGCAATGGCAAAACAGTATGCATCGGATATTTGCCTTGAAGTAGTAAATGATGCGGTTCAGATTTTCGGCGGCTCCGGATATATAAAGGGCTTTGCCGTGGAGCGTATGTACAGGGATGCAAAGATTTGTACAATATATGAAGGGACTAATGAAATACAGAGGTTAATCATTTCCAATGATATTTTGGGCAAACCTAAAACTTCCGCCGAAAAAACTCCGAATAAAGATGATTCGGTTTCGGTTACCCCAAAGCCTTCTAAACCATTGACGGGAAACCGTAAGGGCATATTAATTCAAAATGGAACTGCGGAAGAAAAAGTTCACGAATTATTGAAAGCCGTCGGGAAAGACAATATGATTTCTAAAAGAGATGATGTTGATTTATACGACAGTATAGGAAGTGCGGACGTAGTGTGCAGCATAGGATTGGGACTGTCATCCGAGAAAGATTTACCTATAATAACTAATTTGACTAAAGCCATGAACGCGGTCATAGGATGTTCAAGACCTTTTGCCGAAGAAAGAAAATGGCTCCCTCTTGATAGATTCGTCGGCATATCAGGTCAGAAATTCCATGGTTCCTTATATATTGCGATAGGTATATCGGGCCAGATTCAACATCTTCGCGGGATTCAAGATGCAGGGACAATCGTCGCGATTAATATTGATCCCAACGCTCCTATTTTTAAAAACGCGGATTACGGCATTGTCGGTGATTTATACGAAATCGTTCCTGCTCTTACAGAAATGCTGAATAAATAAGTATAAAAGAATATTGCCTTCTTTCTTTTATAACCCATAGGAAAGTTAAGCTTTCCTTGATATATACTTTCAATAAATGGATTTTAAAGAAAGCTTCCTTAGAAATTTTTTATAAAATGGATATAATATGGTATAATCAATATATAGAATAAAAGAAAAAAAGGAAGTGAAAATGTATGAATATAAGTACAGTTGTAAATCTTCCGCAGGAAATAGTATTGACATTAAGGCAAAGCAGTGAAGATATTGTTGTTGAAATGAAAAGAGCATTGGCAGTGAAATATTATCAGGAACAGAGGCTGTCTTTAGGGCAATGTGCCGAACTTGCCGAAATGAACAAAGAGGATTTTATAGAGTATCTTTCAAAGCAGCATATATCAATATTCAGATTTGAATCAGAAGATGAAATTTCGGAGGATATGAAAAATGCGTAAAGTTGTAGTAAATTCTACTCCGTTGATATCCTTGTATAAGATAAACAAATTGAATCTTTTAAAGGAGATTTATGGAAGTATATATGTTCCTTAAAATCCGGAATGAAAATAGAGGAGGTTTATGGGGACAAGGCATATTTTAGGAAACCAATTTTAAATAGTATTGAGGAAATTAAAGCTAAAGCTTACATACCTGTAAGTGAATCGGTATATAGAATTGATGAAAGCGAATTTTCATACAATAAAGACTCAGACGAGTGGGAGTGTAGAGAAGGCAATATAACCGTAAAAAAGAAATATTATAAAATAAAGGGGAAATCAAGGCCGGACAGAGAAGGATATAAATATTATTTTGAACCGGAACAATGTAAAAGATGCCCAAAACATGATGAGTGTGCAAAAAAAAGTGCAAGGAAGATACTACAGATAGGATTAAATACTATAGAATTCTATGAAATATCACAATATCAAAAGACGGAAGAATACTTGGAAAAATATAAAAAAAGGGCTTCCATAGAAGGCAAAAATGCAGAACTCAAAAGATTTCACGGACTATATCGTGCAAGAGGATATGGTCTATTAAGTGTGTCCATGCAATCGAAATTAGCAGCAATAGCGGTAAATATAAAGAGGATAGCAGCAATAGCTGCCTCTAAATTTTGTATATTTACCTTAAACATTAAAATTTTTAGTCAGTATTATAAATTTTGTTTGAATTAGAATAATTATTAGTGGAAAAAGCTACTTTTTCACTGGTCCCGAAACGTCCCCATGTCTTTTCCTCTGTCTTTTTTTGGAAAATCCTAATTTCCTTATAAAATCCTTATAATTATCATTTATATTTTAATCATAAGGATATAAAAGAAGATTAGGAGGTAGTCGGTGTGACGGAATATATATTGGAAACAAAAAGATTGACTAAAAAATTTAAAGACCAAATAGCAGTGAATAATGTTTCTTTATCTATAAAAAAGAATTCGGTATTTGGGCTACTGGGACCAAACGGAGCAGGGAAGTCCACTATATTAAAGATGATTACGGGGATTATGAAACCCACATTTGGGGAAATACTATTTGAAAATCATCTGTGGACGAGGAAAGACTTAAAAGATATCGGAGCATTAATTGAAAGCCCTGCGATTTACTCAAATTTAACGGCAATGGAAAATTTAAAAATTGCTTGTACTCTTTATGGACTTCCCCCAAAAAGAGCAGAGGAAGTACTTGATATTATAGGGCTTAATCAGACCGGCAAAAAGAAAGTAAGAAATTTTTCCATGGGAATGAAACAGAGATTGGGCCTCGGTATGGCAATTATCAATAATCCCAAGCTTATTATTCTTGATGAGCCTACTAATGGATTGGACCCCATTGGAATTGAAGAACTAAGGGAATTGATTAAGTCTTTTTCATCTCAAGGAATTACAGTCATCTTATCCAGTCATATTTTATCGGAGGTGGCACAGGTGGCTGATGAAATAGGGATTATATCAAACGGTGTTATCGGATATAGCGGAGAGATAAAAGATAAGGGCAATCTTGAGAAATTATTCATGGAAATTGTAGAAAGAAACAGAGGTGAAAACTAATGATGGCCATACTCAAGGCGGAATTTCAAAAGAGCAAAAGAACGTCAGCAAATAAATTTATTATAGCAACTCCGCTTCTTACAATTTTATTAACCTCTTTGTGGGGAGGAGGTCAAAACGGAGCATATAATTGGTGGTATACTATGTTTCTTCCGGGGATGTTAACCATCATTTCTTCTCAGATAATTACAAAGGAAAAAGACATTTCCTATAAAGGGCTTTTTTTATATCCACAGGATAAAGGCACTTTATGGTTGGGGAAAATAACATATAGCGGTATTTTGCTTGTTATATCTAATTTCATATTCATGACAGGTATTGCAGTAATCGGAGCATGTGGAATCGCTACTATACCGGTATACAGTTTTGCCACTATTCCATTGAGAGCCAATATATTTGCTGCAATTATATTAGTGCTTACATCCTTGTTTCAGATTCCGATTTGTTTGTTTTTAACTGTGAAATTCAATATGTTTGTTACCATCCTTTTTAATATGGCTATGACGATAATCGGAGTAGTAAGCTTCGGAACCGGTTCGGTTTTAAAATTTTCACCTTATGTGACAATATCCAAGTTAATGTGCCCAATCCTTCATATTTTGCCGAACGGACTTCCGGTTCCTCTAAACAGTCCTTTATTAAATGGAGATACTATAATAAAAGATACATCCGTAAGTATTATTACATTTATTATATTGACTGTTTTGACAGCATTATGGTTCAGAAAAAGGGAGGCCGACTGAATGTCACAGTTTAAAAACCTATTGAAAGCTGATATAATAAAGCTAAAATCGACCCAAATGTTATGGATTCATTTGTATATTCCCATTCTGGGACTGATTGCTTTTTTAAGCTATTACTCCTATGCACCCTATAGCAGCTATAGTAAGGTTTCGGCTTATTTAGAGGTATTGTGTATGGTTTTCCCCATATTGATTGGAATAATTACCTCCATGGTGTCGGATCAGGAATATATGGCTGGGGGTTTTCAAAATATTTTAATAAGTTCGGAAACAAAAAGTCTATCATTTATAAGCAAATATACATTGTTTTTGTTATTGGGGATTTTGAGCACTATATTGTCTGTTGCCGGATTTTATTTGGGTTTTTCTTTAATGGGAAAGAATAATTTTCCAGTGAATATGTATTTGGCTGTGGTTGGCATATTAATAGGGGGTAATATGTTTGAATATGTTTTACATTTCTTTTTGAGTTTTAGGTTTTCAAAAGGAATTTCTATTGGAGTGGGAATTGTTGAATCCCTTATATCGGCATTGTTTTTAACAGGTATGGGAGACGGCAGATGGCCCTTTGCCCCATGTGCTTGGAGTATGAGGTTTATCGGTTCCTTACTGGCGAGATATCAAAACGTCAATTTTGTAGATCCGGATTTACATCTTGGTATAAATATATGTATATTCGGAACCGTTTTATCTTTTTTAATAATGCTGATATGGTTTACAAAATGGGAAGGGAAAAAGGCGGAGGAATAGGATGTGTTATTGTGTCTAATATATTGGTTGTAGATGACGACAAGGCTATTTTAGATTTAATTAATAATATATTAAATAAAAGCGGACATTATGTAAAAAGAATAAGCAGGCCGGATGAGGTCTTACAAGAAAATTTAAATTACTATGATTTAATAATTTTGGATATTATGATGCCCGGTATTGACGGATTTGAATTGTGTTCTGATATCAGGGGAAAGGTAGATTGCCCCATATTGTTTCTTACGGCAAAATCAGATGAGGGAGATATAATCAAAGGATTAGGATTGGGAGCGGATGATTACCTGATTAAACCATTTGGGGTTCAGGAGCTTCGTGCAAGGGTGGATGCCCACCTCAGAAGAGAACAGCGAAAAAAGGTGAATTCTTTTAATATAGGGAGTGTCAGATTTTTAATTTCCGGTAAGGAATGTTTCATAGGAGAAAACAAAGTACCTTTTACCAAAAGTGAATATGAAATAAGCGAATTTTTAGCTCTGCATCACGGTCAGGTATTTTCAAAGGAACAGATTTTGGAAGGAGTCTTTGGCTTTGAAAAGGAAAGCAGTTTGAGTTCAATTGTTGAGCATATAAAAAACATTCGGGCTAAATTTCTGCAACTTGGGGAAGAACCGATTAAAACAGTCTGGGGAGTAGGGTATAAATGGGACTAAAAAAAAGTCAAAAACTTCATACAATCTTTATAAAATATATTTTTACTGTTGGCATTTTTGTTATAGTTTTATTAACAGTTAATTACTATCTGTTTTTTAGAACCTCGTTTGGAGCATATCCGGCTAATTATTCGGAAAGGATAATTGAAAATAATTTGAATGAATTAAAAAATTCACCTAAAGTAACAATGGATCTGCTGACCCCAATGTGCAGTTTTGGGGTTTATTCAAATAATGGGGATTATCTGTATGGAAATTTTTCGAATAATGAAAAAAAGGCAATTTGGGATAAATACCGTAAAGGTGTAACATACGTAGGGTTATCGAGCCATATCATGAATGTTCATCGTGAAGAAGGTATTTTGCTGATTAAATATCTGTTAAGTATGCAATATAAAAATGAAAGATTAAGAAATATCTTACCGAATGCGGAAATTACAATGACATTTATGTTTTTTGCAGAACTTATTCTTATAATCATTCTGTTGTCCAATAAATTTGCCCGAAAAGTTAACAGAGAACTGGAATCCCTTTTAAAGGCAACAAAAAAAATAGAAGAACAGGATTTGAATTTTGATGTAGATGTAAGTAATATAGAAGAGATAAACATGATCCTTCAGGGAATTGATAAGATGAAAGGCTCTTTAAAATCTGCTTTGGAAAGGCAATGGACAGCGGAGCAGCAGAAAAAAGAACAGATTTCTGCCTTGGTTCACGATGTAAAAACGCCTCTTACGGTAGTCAAAGGAAATGCAGGATTGCTTGGAGAAACGGATATGACGGAGGAGCAAAAAATATATTGCCGCTATATAGAAGAAAGCAGTAATCAGATGGAGATATACATCCAAAATTTATTTTCTATTATAAAAGAGGAATCGAATCTTGATGCTCCTAAAGAAACTGTTTATATTATGGAAATGCTGAATTCTCTGAAAGAACAGGGAGATGCTTTAGCGAAGACGAAAAACATAGAACTAATCTGGAAGACGGATATTGAAAAGAGTGCGTATATAAAAGGATATAAAGATGAATTGGAACGGGCATTGATGAATATCATAGCCAATGCGGTGGATTTTTCCCCGGCTGATTCGACTATCACTGTTGAGAGCGCAGCAGACAATTTCCAGTTTATTATTCGGATAACGGACCAAGGTAAAGGATTTTCTCAAAAGATGTTAAAGCACGGACAAGAACAGTTTTCAATGGAAAGTGAGAGCAGAACAAAAAATGGACATCATGGACTGGGATTATATGTAGCAGATACCATTATTAAAAAGCATAACGGAAAACTCATATTGTCCAACAACATAAACGGCGGAGGATTGGTTACGGTCAAAATCCCCATGTCCGCTAAAGTAAAGTGAGGTGAAATGATGTGCAAGAATATGCTAATAGACAAGAACTGATAGATGAAATTAAAAAGTGTGCGATGATGTTTATTGGTGAATTTAACTCAATTGATAATACGGATAGAGATTTAATGCTTGAAGGTGTTGAGAGAACTCCATCACAAATGATAGCTTATCAATTGGGCTGGATGAATTTATTGTTATCCTGGGAAAGGGAAGAACAAGCAGGAAAAGTAGTTGTTACTCCTGCACCGGAATATAAGTGGAATAATCTCGGCGGATTATACAAAAGTTTTTATAATGAATATTCGAAATTTTCATTAGGTGAATTAATAAATAAATTTAATGACACTGCTGAGAAAATAATTGTGCTGATTGAAGGATATTCCGATGAAGAATTATTTCAAGCAGGAGGCAGAAAGTGGTCTTCTTCTATGCCATCTAACTGGCCAATATGGAAATGGATTCATATTAACACCGTTGCTCCGTTTAAAACCTTTAGGGCTAAAGTTAGAAAGTGGAAAAAGTTAAGAGCAAATTAATTAAATTTTAGCGTAACAGATAATTATAAATTTTGATATAGTTAAATCATGCAGAGAACATTTAGTATTTAAAGGTTTAATTGACGAAATAGTTTATTGGAATCCCTATTTAAAAAGAATTACATATAATAAAGACAATAAATTTGTTGCGGATGATACTCTGATGTATGCAGGATTTGTGCGAAACGATATATGGTCCCTGGACATAAATAATGCTGTTGAAGTTTTCAAAATTGCAATAGAGGAAATAATTCCGGAACAGTTAACTGTAGATGGAACAAAGATAGATAGAGTAAGTCCATGGATTGAGAAACCAGATGATGTAGTTGTTTGTTGCGTGAAAATAGGTAATAAGATAGTTTGTATAGATGGCTATTCCAGATTGATCGATGCATATAATAAGGGGTTTAACTATGTTTTTGCTTATCTTGAAACTGATAATCATAATATAGAGCTTTATAAGACTTGTATGAAATGGTGTGAAGAAGAGAATATTCTTAGAATTAAAGATTTAGCTGATAGGGTTGTAACACCGGAGGAACACGAACGATTATGGATTAGTAGGTGTCAAGCATACTTAAAGGAAAATAAAAAGAGTTAGTATCAGGCGTTAACTTATTAATATTAATCTATAGTAGAGGAATAAGATTTAAAGGTTATAAAAAAGACTTATTTGTAAACGGCTGTATGCTTTAAAGAAAGATTACATAAATTGTTGTTTATGCTAATCTAAAAATAGGTCAGCTGGCTCATTGAAAATTAGGTCACTTTCTTAAGAAAATATGGTATCCTTTCAGTATAAACTGGGAGGAGGAAGAGAAGGAAGTGATAAAATTGAATCAAAAACAAAAAATCATACTTAAACATATTGACGGTATGAGCAATCGAAGCATTGCCAGTGAGCTTCACATGAGCAAGGATACTGTAAATAAATATGTAAATGAGTATGAAAATCAAAAGCAAGAACTTTTAGCAAAAAATCCTGAAACAGATACAAAAGAATTAATTCAAGCAATTGTTGAAAAACCAAAATACAATTCTGAAAACAGAGGGCCAAACAAGGTAACATCTGAGATGATTGAAGTAATTGAAGAATGCTTAAAGGTTAATGAATGGAAGCGTGCTAACGGTATGTCAAAGCAGCAAATGAGAAAAATTGATATTCATGAATACTTGTTAAAGAAAAATTTTAATATTAGTTATTCATCAGTTAAAAGATTAGTTAAAACAATCGAGGATAGGCATCGTGAAGCTTTCATAAGACAAGAATATGTTCTTGGAGATGTATGTGAATTTGACTGGGGTACGGCAAAATTAGATATAGGGGGAGAAGGATATAAAGCTTATCAAATGGCAGTTTTTACTCCTGCTAAAAGCGGAATCAGATATTCAATGCTTTTTAAATCTCAAGATACTCCAGCATTTCAACAATCACATGCAGAATTTTTCTCATTTTGCAAAGGTAATTTTAGAACAATGGTCTATGATAATATGAGGGTTGCAGTTAAGAAATTTGTTGGATTGTTCGAAAAAGAGCCAACAAAAGCATTGACAGAATTATCAATATACTATGGATTCAACTTTAGGTTCACGAATATTGCAAAAGGCAATGAAAAGGGCCACGTTGAGAGAAGTGTAGAATATGTTAGAAGAAAAGTATTCAGTGAGCCGGGTAATGACAAATTCGACACTCTTGCAGAAGCAAACAAGTTTCTTTTTGAAGAATGTATGAAGCTTAATAATAAAGAAACATCTAACGGATTGGTGCCGATGGAAATCTTTAAAGAAGAGCAAAAACACTTGTTTCCTAACTTACCTAAGTTTGAAAGCAGTATTTATTCAGAAAACCGTGTTGACAAATATTCGACCGTAACGGTAAGTCAAAATCATTATTCTGTGCCGGATACATTAGTTGGTAAAATGGTAAAAGTGAAGATGTTTACAGATAAGATAATTATCTACTACGATAACAGCATTGTAGCTAAACATGACCGCAGTTTTAAACTGCATGACTGGAAAATTGAGATTCATCATTATCTTAGAACTCTACATAAAAAACCAGGTGCCCTCAAAGGAAGCACAGCACTGCTCCAAACGGACACCCAGATCAAATATATCTATGAACAGTATTATACCAAAGATGCCAAGACATTTCTACAAGTTTTAGAAATTATTTATGAAAAAGGAATCCATGCTGTGACAGAAGCTTTAAGGGAACTTGAAAAACTGTCACCAATGGATATGAGTGCTGATAAGGTTAAGGTGATTTGTGAAAGTAGAAAGGAAAAAGAAATTTGTGTTACTGTTCCATTAAATGATCATCTAACTGAAAAATCAAGGAGCACATTATCGATTTATGATAAACTTGCAGCACTCCAATCAAGAAAGCTTAACAAGGAGGCTGTATAGTATGAAGGTTAAATTAAATGAAGAGATTAAAGAATACTGTAATATATTGAAACTTAAAGGAATTAAAACTCACTATGAAGAAGTAATATCTGAAGCGGCTGATTATGAGGATTTTCTTCATAAGCTTTTAACTTATGAGATGGAAGAAAAGGATAAGCGTTCCATTGAATGTCGTATTCGAAATGCACATTTGCCTTACAGGCAATATATTGAAGATATTGAAATTGACTGTCTCCCAGTAGATATGCAGAAAAGACTTCCTGAGTTAGCAACACTTGATTTTATCGAAAAAGGCAAAAATATCATAATGACCGGTAACCCGGGAACCGGAAAAACTATGGTTAGTATTGCTTTAGCATTAAAGGCTTGCATGGCAGGTTATAAGGTTCTGTTCACGACAATTCCACTACTGGTTACTACATTGAAGGAAAGCAATAGCGCTAAGACCTTGAGATATTTTGAGAATAGATTTGAAAAATATGACCTTGTAGTGGCAGATGAACTTGGGTACACCTCGTTTGACCGGGAAGGGACAGATCTGCTGTTTAATAATCTTTCTTTAAGGGCAGCAAGGAAATCAACAATAATTACTTCTAACCTTTCATTTGAGCGTTGGATTGAGGTTTTCGGTGATCCGACAGTTACAAGTGCGATGATAGATAGACTTACTTACAAGGCAATTCTTGTCGACATGGAGGGTGATTCTTATCGGCTAAGAGAAACATTAAGAGAAAATGGTGCATCTATTAAATCTTTAACAGCTTAAAGTATTTGTGCCTTTGTACACAAATTTTAGAGGCACATTTATTTACAAGAAAGTGACCTAAAATTAAATGGTCTTTTGACCTAATTTTCGGTTGACAAATACAATTGTGGGAGGGGTGTTTTATGGTGAAATTAAATGGCAAAAATGTATATCTTGCAACCCTTGAAAGAAAAGACTGTAAAAAGTTATGGGATGATTTCGAATATGATTTTGAGGCAATGACTGAACCCTTGAATATTGGTCATTCTATTGAGAAAGCAGATAAGTGGTTTGACGAAATTCAAGATGTTCAAATGAATAAACATATTCGTTTGGGAGTGTTTTTATCTGACGGAACTGTAATAGGAGATGTTGCGCTGCAGGATATTGACTGGAGAAATCGCTCCTGTACCATTGGATTGGGAATCTCAAAAATTAAGGATCGCTGTAAGGGATACGGAACCGAGGCTGTAAAGTTAATTTTAGAATATGGTTTTAATAATATTGGGTTAGAACGGATTTCTGCGAATACATTAGAACAAAATAAGGCGACGCAACGTGTATTGAAAAAATTAGGTTTTACGTTAGAAGGTACGGAAAGAAAAGCTGTATATTTTGCAGGAAAGAAATGGGACAGGTTAAATTATGCTATATTGAGGGAAGAATTCAAGATTCGGTGAAAAAATGGTGTGAAGTAAAATAGAGGAAAATTTTTAGTGAAATAAGCATACTCCATTATCTAAACGAACTCAGCCAAAACCATACTTGCAAACGGCGGTATATTAGAAAATGAGGTTGTGAAGGTGATAGAAATGCTGTTCAAAATATAAAAAATATCTTTTGGACATTGACTTATTTAATGTTACTTTATATGAATAAGGTGACATTCTTACGCATCAAATGCTGATAATATTGAATATATGATCTGGGGGCCGAATGATGAAAAGGCCACCGTTGATTTTATTGACGAATGTATTGCTTGGGAATCAAAATCACCTCGTCTGCACTATGATTTTGCAATTACACTTAAAGAGAACGGAAAGCTGATCGGCGGATGCGGAATTTATCTGAAAGACAACTTAAGGCAAGGAGTATTAGGCTGGGTACTTCATATGAAATATTGGAAGCAGGGGTACATGCCTGAAGCAGCCAATGCATTATTATCCTTTGGATTTGAAAAATTAAAGCTTCATCGGATTTATGCCACGTGTGACGCCGATAACTACGGTTCCTATAGGGTGATGGAAAAATGCGGCATGCGAAGGGAAGCTCACTTTATAAAAAACAGATTCGGCCGAAACGGTGACAGAGAACATTGGTATGATGAATACCATATGAGATAGTTTAAATAAACAAAGGTTCTTGGACAGGAGTAATGTCTTACCGTTTTTCCATATCATAAAACTCTTGTATTAAAAATAACATTATGATAAGATGCACTTGAAAGACTGCATATAAAAATAAAAGCAGGCTAAGGGGTGCAAAAGATGGATAAAATTTATAAAATAAAGAATGAGTTTATTAAACATGGAGGAGTTTTGAAGACATCAGAACTTAACAATATAGGATTTTCAAGTCGTCAAATAAGAAAGTTGATAGAAGAAGGCATAATTGCTAAAATAAAGTATGGATTTTATGAATTGACAGATTATATTCCAAGAGAAGAAGTTATTATAGCAAGGTTATTTCCTAAGGCTGTAATTTTTCTTGAAAGTGCACTTTTTTATTATGAGTATACAGATAGAATACCTCAAGCTTTGCAAATAGCGGTAGATAGGTATAGCAAAACAACGCAGTATAATATTGATTATCATGTAGTAAAGCCCTATTATTTAGAGCCTAAATTTATAGAAATCGGTGTAGATACAGTAAAAATAGAGGGAATAAAAGTCAGAGTATATAACAGAGATCGTACAATATGTGACGTTCTTAGATACGAAACGAAACTTGAAAATGAAATATTTACCGGTGCAATAAGGCGTTATATTAAAGATTCAAAGAAAAATGTAAGAAATCTATTTGAATATGCTGAAATATTCAATATTAAAAACAAGGTACAAACGTATATAGGAGTGTGGTTGTAATGGTTGATATGGCAGTATCAGTCTTAGCAAAACTAAAGAATAAGGTAAGAAGGCAAGGTGTTCCATTACAACAACTGTTAAATCTATTTTGTCAAGAGGAATTTATAAGAAGACTTTCTGAGTCTTATTATAAAGACAATCTTATTCTTAAAGGCGGTTTTCTATTATATTCTATTAGTGGATTTACTGCAAGAGCAACAGTTGATGCAGACTACCTCTTAAAGAATTATTCAAATGATTTAGATTCTATAGAGAAACTTGTTAATGAAATTATTTCTTTGCCTAATAAAAATGATTTTGTTAGATTTGAAATTAGAGGTATGGAGATAATTAATGAAATTAAAAAATATCATGGTATTAGAGTTAATCTTACTGGTATTATCGGAAGGACAAAGACACCCTTTAACATAGATTTTGGAGTGGGAGATATTATTGTCCCCTCACCGGTAGAAAGAACTCTTCCTGTGCTTCTTCCGGAATTTAAGAAACCTGTAGTTTTAACATATTCTTTGGAATCTACGGTGTCGGAAAAGTTAGATTCAATAATATCTTTAATGGAAGCTACGAGCCGCATGAAAGATTTTTATGATATATATTATTTAGCAACAACGTTTGATTTTGATGGAAGGAAACTTCAAGAAGCAATTTATGAAACGTTATCTAATCGAGGGACACCTCATGAAAAAGATTCTATTGCCGTGATTGCAAGATTAGCTAAAGATGATGAAATTCGAAAAAGGTGGGATAACTTTTGTAGAAAAATATTGAAATATGAACTCGATTTTATTGATGTGGTTAATACAATTATTGAATTTACAATACCACCTTATGCTGCGATGATTAAGGAAGATGAGTTCTTTAAAAACTGGAGCTGTAAAGATGGAAAATATGTTTAATATTTAGACATGTTTTCTTTGGGTGGACGTGGGTGTGGGCGTGGGGACGTCAGGATGCGTAAAAAATCATTAATGAAAAATTCAATATACAATATATGATAGCAATTATAATATTTTATGCAGTATATAGTACATATGATTTATCATACAATAGTTTTTACGCAGTCTGACGTCCCTTTGTCCGCCTTGTAAGTAGACATATGTCTACAAAAAATAGTTGACAATTCCAAATTTTATAAATATACTATAAGTAGACATTTGATTACTATGGAGGTGATACTTTGAATAACGGAAAAAAAGCAAAGCTTACGGACAGTGAATGGAAAATAATGATGCTTTTGTGGGACAAATCCCCTTTAACCTGCCGCCAAATTGAAGATGCTCTGAAAGATGAGACCGGCTGGTCAAGGCATACGATTATTTCTTTTTTAAAACGCATGATGAAGAAAAACTGCGTTCGTATGGAGGAAGCAACTCCTGCCAGACTATACTATCCTTTATTAAATAAAAATGAAACAATATTAAAGGCAACCCGATCCTTTGCAACGAAAATATTTGACGGCAAAATGGGTCTGCTTGTTTCATCTTTGGCCGACAGTGAAGATATCACGAAAGATGAAATCAATTCCATGCTCAAATCGCTTCAGCAGGCTTTAGATGAAAAGGAGGATCAAGATGAGTAAGGTACTGAATATTTTAATGAATACCTCAATCGTATCTTCTTTGCTGATACTGATTATCTTTGTTATTCGGTCTGTTTTTAAAAATAAGATAAACCCTAAACTGCAATATGCGCTGTGGGCAATCGTTGCAGTGAGGCTTCTTATTCCCTTTAACTTTCAATGGACTGTTGAAATCAAAAGTATTTTGCCGCAAAATCACATTTTGAATCTTGCATTTCAGGACAATTCGGGCTTTTATGAAGAAAATGAAAAAGAGAAGGGAGATAAAACTGTTGACAATAAAGTAAATCTTTCCGATTTCTCCGGATCCTATGCAGGAAAGAACAATATTTCACGGCTTTCTTCAGGCGGTATTTATCGGCCTTCGTCTGATACGGATGTCAGCAACTATTCTAAACCGACGAATAATCAATCGGCGGATTATAAGTGGAATTTGTCCGATATTTTGTTCGTAATATGGATTGCCGGAATTTTTTTCATAATGTTTATTTTTGGAACACGCAATATTTCCTTTTACAAAAAGAGTATGAAAGATATGGAACCGTATGACTTCTCGGATAACGTTTATGACGAGGCCTCGAAAATAGTCGGTCTCAAAGGCAGGATTCCCGTTTATCTTTCTCATGAACTGATTTCACCATGTGTAATCGGAATAGTTAATCCGGCAATTATCCTGACGGAAGGTGTCATTCATGATTCCAAGGCAACCAAATTTGCACTTATACATGAGATGATTCATTACAAACAAAAAGACAACTTCATCCGCCTTTTGGAAAATATTCTCTGCGCCTTATATTGGTTTAATCCTCTTGTTTGGCTGTCGGCGGAAGCCGCAAGAAATGATGCCGAGTTGTCCTGTGACAGCAGGGTTCTTGACAGGATAAGCTCAAAGGATCACTTTAATTATTGTTTTACTATTCTCTCCATAAGCGATAACAGCAACCGGATAGTTGCCGCTATGTCCGACGGAGGCAAAAAAATAAAGAGGCGTATCGACATGATAATCAAACCGCCCCCAAAAAGGTCTGCTGCTATTATAGCGGCGGTGATCTGCCTTTCTTTGGGGATATCGTCTTTTGTCAATATAAATGTAAAAGCGGAAAATTTAAGTACAATTCAGACGTCGGATGTTATTTCCCTTGGTAATATATATGAAGTTTATCAGCTTCTAACCAGGCTTCCCAATCCAAACGACAATTATAAAATCAATACGATTACTATAAACACCAAGGATGAGGATGTTCATAATGGAGGACAGAGTCTATATTTGGGATATGAGTTTTCTGAAAAAAATAGTATCGGAGGCCTTAATGATGATGATGTTGAGAAGATAAACGCAAACGCTTTATGTTTGTTTTCCGGCATTTCCGATTTAAAAAATATTACAATTTCTTATATCGATAAGCCTGCCAACTCGATTATAAGAAATATAAAATCACCCGTCACCTATACTTATGACAGGGATAAAATCGAAAAACACGGGGATTCCGTAAGCATTGTACCCGAAGTTGACGTCAGCTTCTGGCAAAGCTGGGGAGGCAATAACGTTATTATCGTAAAAGGCTATTCGGATATATACTCCAAAATCGGAATCAAAGAAGAGGAATACAAAGAAAATCCGGCAATGGTAGGTAAATTGTTTTCAAAATTGGGAGATTACAGCGATTCGTGGAAGAGCCATAAAAGTACCATATATAGGTTTTCACCCAATCCCGTATATCCGGATTGGAAAGACCTTATGATTACGACTGACGAATTCGGCAATCTTGAAAGCCACGGAATTATTTTATCGGATTTAGAGTGAAAGTATCTACTCTCGTTTTGCAGGTAAATTATGTACTTTGAAAATTTAATATTTAAAATCAAATATCTTGCTATTATGCTCATAATTGAAGCTTTTTTCTTTAATCTTTTCTTAGTACGGCCGTAAAATTTTCCATTAGTTGTACTGAGAATCCCTGCACAAGCAGACAAATCATCTGCTTGTGCGGGTAAAATGAAAATTTGACATACGAATAATACTGAAATAAAAAAATATTAATTATTTTTAAAATATTTCAATAATAAATATCTTTACTTTTAAAAATACCGGTGTTATAATTTGAATTAAGTAGAAATATATGTTTTTATCAAAGTAAAAAGTAAATGTTGGTATTTGATGGCATACGGCAAGAAAGTGCCTTTGAGTCATCTCATAACTAATATAAAAAGTAACATATGGATTGTTAAAAAATAAGAAATTAAATATTAAATCTTACATAAAAGAACTTTGTCATAAGAACCCTTATAAGACATTTATAGATTCAGTCACAAGTATTTCAACAGTTTTGACTCTTCTGAAATTATCCGAAAACGAATCATAAATATTCCATAGTCCAGCTTATATTTATAAAATAAATAACAAGAACCCAAAAAAGGCATTGAGTGATTACATTGCAGTTTTTGGGTTTTATTTGTTTACAGAAAAACAATAAATTACAGGGGGTGAATCAAGTGAATAAAAAGAGTTACTCCGTAGGTACGACGGATAAAAGCTGGAAAGGTAATAACGTACAGAGCATCACATTTATTGTCACAAATGACTGCAATCTTCGCTGTAAATACTGTTATATCACTCACAAATCCTCGAATAAAAGAATGAACTTTTCCGTGGCTAAAGATTTTATAGACTATTTGCTGGCATCCGGCAACGAAAGATTTTCCGAAGCGGTAATATTGGAATTTATCGGCGGAGAACCGTTTCTTGAAGTTGAATTAATAGACAGGATATGTGATTATTTTAAACTGTCAGCATATAAGCTGGATCATCCGTGGTATTGGAATTATCGAATCAGTATTTGTACCAACGGAGTCAATTATTCAAGCGAGTCGGTTCAAAAATTTATTGCCAAGAATTTTAACAAAATATCCGTGTCGATTACTTTGGACGGGACGAAGGAGAAACATGACCTTCAGCGGGTTTTCCCCGATGGTACAGGTTCCTATGACATCATCAACAAAAATGTTGATTTATGGCTAAGCCAGTTCAGCGGTTCCACAAAAGTAACATTTGCCAGTGACGACCTTCCGTTTCTCAAGGACAGCATCATTTCCTTATGGAATAGGGGAATCAAGACGGTCAACTCCAATGTGGTATTTGAAAATGTATGGAAAGAAGGGGACGACAAAGTTTTGGAAGATCAATTGGTGGAGCTTGCAGACTATGTACTGGACAACGAATTGTACAACAAGGATTTGATTTGTTCCTTCTTTGATGACAACATAGGATATCCCTATACCGAAAAAGACTTTGATTCCACATACTGCGGTGCGGGGAAGATGATGGCATTGAGTCCCGACGGGAAAATATATCCCTGTTTGAGGTATTACGGTTATTCTTTGAACAATCATGAAGAATGGCCTGTCGGGAACATAAAAGAGGGGGTGGATATGGAAAAGGTCAGGCCATTTATGCTTGCATCCAACAGACTGCAGAGCGATGAGGAATGTCTCAACTGTGAAATTGCAACGGGCTGTGCGTTCTGTCAGGGGTTTGACTATGATGTGGCAAAGACGCCCACAAACTTTTACAGAGCAAAATATATATGCAAGATGCACAAAGCAAGGGTAAGGGCAAATGAATATTATTTTGCCAGATTGTTTAACAGATACGGCATAGAGCGTCCGGAAAGGCCGGGATACAGTAAAAAATTGTATTTCATGCTGTCCGATGATTACGTAAGCTATTGTACTTATGACAATAAAAACGGTTTCACACACCGGATGGACAAGGATTCCGTCCTCAACGGGCTGAAATTTGCCCGCCACAATTTTTACAAACCGGTGTTCGTTCATTCCAACAGCAGGTTTGATTTTGAGAACAGCAAAGATTGTGAAGGATATGATATTCTCCATATAATTCCCGCTCGGTATGTGGGAGAAGGGAAAAAACAGGGGTTGAAGAGAATCATTCCCGTATATAATAAGGAAAACTTGACTTGGGACAACTTCGGTTTTGACAATGTAATATTAAATATAGCGGAGACGGAAATAAATTCCTTATATGATTGTGTGAAATCTTTGCTTCCCAAGGTATCCCGTATAAATTTGAATATAACGGATATCAGCAAGAATTTTGATGAGAAAATGTACGCCGCTCAGATGAAACGTCTCAAGGAGCTTGTAATGGATATGGTAAAAAAGCAGGGGATATTTAAGGAAATAAGCCTGCTTACGGACATACTGTTTATAAATTCTCACGATAATTGCATGGCTGGTGATAAAACCTTCGTGTTGTCTCCGGAAGAAAATATATATACCTGCTGCGGGGTATATTCCAATGAATCGGAAAACAATATCGGGAATATAGAAGAGGGAATAACGGTAGACTATGATTTCCGCCTTTACAAGACCAAAAACAGCAATATTTGCAGATTGTGCGATGCGTATCAATGCAGAGACTGTATATATGTCAACAAATTATATACAAAAGAAGTCAATGTATCCCCGTCTTTTCAGTGCAGAAAAAGCTACATCGAAAGATCGGTTTCTTCGGCCCTGTTAAATGACTTAAAAGATTTATCGGTATTTCATAACTATATCAACGGAAAAGAAATAAAGGATTTGGGTTTTTTAGATCCTATTGCGGCATTTTTAGAGATTAACGGACAAGGCCAAAGCTATTACAGATATAAAAAAGCATAACCGGAAAGGAGGATAATTATGGATCAAAAAGTTGTTTGGGAACTTTCGGAGGAAGACAGTAATGAGATTCAGGATTTGTTTGAAAGAAAAATTGCCCTTGAGAATTTGGTAAAGATAGTTGATTTAAAGGATTCCGATATTTATGAAAAGCTCTTGAAGGACTACGGAAAAACAATAAGGGAGTTTGAGGACTGGTGGAAAACAAAAAGTTCGGAATACAAATGGGAGGGCAGTAATTGGTGGGTGGATTTCACCAAAAATCAGGTTTTAACCAAGGTTTAATTTTAAAGCGGAATACAAGCAGGCAGTTTGCTGCTTAGTATTATAGCTGCAGCTGATATTTTAAAAGAAAGGAGGGGTGTGGCATGTCGTATAAGAGCAAGATTGTTAAAAACGTTTTAGCTAATCCTATATCAGTTCAAGGGTGTACTACTTGTTCAGGAAGCTGTCAAGGTGACTGCGATACTGGATGTAAAAGAAGTTGTGGGGATGATTGTGATTACACATGTGAGGGTTCATGTAGCGGAGATTGCAGTGGAGGTTGTTCAGATACATGTGAAAATACCTGTACATTTGTGTGTGCAGCAACTTGCAGTCATCGTGCCGGTGCTGGTTCTTAAATCTTTGGTTAATTATTGACAATTATGATTTTCCCGGCAGTTTTACTGTCGGGGAAATCATAACTACATATTAAATATTTATTTTTATACAAATATAAATAAAAGGAGATGGAATAATTGAATTTATCAAAGAAGACAAAGCAGATACTCTTAGGAGTCATACTCCTTGTGGTAATTACAGTTGGAATTATTGGGTTGAAACTAAGCAATAATCGAAATAAAGATGTACAGAAGGCAGAAAAAACAGCTACGGTAAATACTGATGATAAACTATTCTATTATGTTGAAAAGAAACTCTATGAAGAACATAATATACATGAAAAATTAACACCCTACTTTGTAAATTATAAAGGAAATACTGCAAAAGCGATAGAAACAGAGAACGGTATGAAACTTGTAAACATGAAAAACATGAAGAATATAGCAGATGTGCCTCATGAAGTGATTGTGAACAGTACCGGTTATTGGATTGACGAAGATTCCAATTTTGTCACGGTAAAATATAACAAAGAAAAAAAGGCGGTTTTGGTGAGAACATTTGATAAAGACGGAAAGGAAATCGAGGAACCTGTGGCTCTTAAAGAATTCGGAGGAAGAATTAATGACGACAGCTATATAAATGTTATGGAATTTAGAATAGATACTAAATATATATATTTAGTAAGCGCAGCTGATCCACGTCCTATTTTACAAATTTTTAATAAGAACGGCAGCCTTCATAAAAATTATGCTGACATAGGCAACTTTGAAACAGATAATAATGGAAGTATTTACATTACTTTTGGAGTATCCGGCGAACATAAATACAATGGATTCGAAAAAATAAATGTTGAAAGCGGAGAAGTGGAATACTCCGTAGATACAAAAATTCTTCCAAACCATATCCGTTACAATAAGGAAAAAGATGCGGTATATGTAATGGATGATAATGGAGTCACGAGATATAATGCTTCCGACGGTAAGAATGAAAAGAATATATTTACCTTTGGAAAGGATTCCACCTATGTCCTTGATTCGCTTCAAGTTGAGGATTTTTTTGTGGGAAATGAAGAGGAGTTATATATTTCTTTGTTCTACTTTGAAGGTGATGAATATATTTGCCTATACTACGGCTATGAACCTAAGGAAGGAATAAGGCCCGAAAGAACCGTTACTTTGACTGTTACTGCTCCCTACAGGCAGGATTTCTTGTCGGATGCCATAACAAGATATGAAATGAAGTATCCGGATCAAAAAGTGAAATATGATTATAAGTACAACAGTGAAGAGGAATTTGTCGCCAACACGGAACAGTACGGCCAGCAGCTTTCCTTAAGTATTCTCGGGGGAGATGTGGGAGACGTGGTGATGACCGGAGGCTCGGGCCTTAATTATGAGGAGGTATTTAAAACAGATGCCTTTATGGATTTGTCATCTCTTATAGAGAAGGACAAAAACTATGACGTACTCAATAAAGATGTCATTGAAGGTTTGAGGATAAAGGGTGCCGTAAGGGGATTGCCTATAAGTATTACACGTTCATATTATGAGGTAAATACCAAACTTTTGGATTCAATTGGAGTTAAACTGGACTACAATAATTTGTCATGGAAAGATGTTATTTTTCTTACAAAGGTCATAGAGGAAAAAGCACCTGATGTTCATGTGTTTACGGGAAACGAATATGTGGGGGATTATCTCATTCCTATGATTGGAGCCAATATATCTCAGCTTGTGGATTTTGAAAATAAGAAGATAAATTTAAATCAGGAATGGTTTGTTGATTTGCTGAAAGATCTTAAGGAGGCAATGAAAAGCAAGAATTTTGTCAAGACGCATACCGGATCTGATGTAATAGACAAACTCCAAGGTTCTTTGTTTGTTCACCGCAGTACTGAACGTAAATATTACCGTGACATGGTATATAATTATTTGCATTATAACGAAGAAGGAAAAGAAAGTTTATATATCCCTATCTTTGTGGGAGAGAAATCAAATAAACGTGGGGTACAGGTCAATAATATGTATTCCATAAACAACAAATCAAAGAACAAGGAAGATGCATGGAAATTTTTAAGTTTCCTCTTGGGAGACAATATTCAAAAGTT
The DNA here is from genome assembly GCF_004103715.1 of Acidilutibacter cellobiosedens. NCBI lineage: Bacteria > Bacillati > Bacillota > Tissierellia > Tissierellales > Acidilutibacteraceae > Acidilutibacter > Acidilutibacter cellobiosedens. The sequence goes on from NZ_CP035282.1 coordinate 1,587,461, forward strand.
AAGGACATTGAGAGCAGAACCTGTTAACACCAAGGCAAACAAGGAAATTCTTGAAGCTGCGGCCGAAGAGTTTAGCAGAACTTACGGTGATGATGCCCTTAAGGTTGTTGATATGATGATGAATATTTTTGACCGTACAGATTATGTTGATATGTATTACGATAAGCAGGATATTTATGATCCTTTAATGAGTTATATAAACGATGAAATGTCATTGGAAGATGCTCTCAAAAAAGCGGAGGAAAATGTATGGATAAGGCTCAATGAGTAGAGATAAAGGAGAATACAAGCAGTTGATTTTCTGTTTTGTATTATAAGCTGCGGCCGATATTTTTAAAAGAAAGGGGGATAAAGATGTCTTATAAGAGTAAAGTTGTTAAAAATATCTTGACTAATCCTATATCAACTCAAGGATGCGCTGATTGTTCGGGAAATTGTCAAGGAGAGTGTGGGAAACTATGTGAATCAAATTGTGGTTCAAATTGTTATACTACGTGTTCGGGATCATGTGAGGATGATTGTGTTAATAGCTGTAAAGGAGACTGTGAAAATACCTGTACGTTTGTATGTGCCGCAACTTGCAGCCATCAAGTAGGATAATCTTTTAATTAGTCACTGATGAATCGTGATTTTCTCGGTAACAAAACTATCGAGAAAATCATGATTACATATTACATATTTAAAGAGCATATTGAATCAGTACATATGAAAAGCGTGCGAAAAACGATGTTTAAGGAGAATTATTTAAATATGTATGTTTTATTCGAATAAAAGGAGATGGAATAATTGAATTTATCAAAGAAGACAAAGCAGGTAATTTTGGGAGTCGTACTCCTTGCGGTAATTACAGTTGGAATTATTGCGCTGAAAGTAAGCAATAATCGAAATAAAGATGTACAGAAGGTGGAAAAGACAGCTGCGGTAAACAGTAATGAGAAGCTCTTTTATTATGTTGAAAAGAAACTCTATGAAGAACATAACGTATTTGAAGATATAGCATGTCGGTTTGTAAATTATAAAGGAAATGTGGCAAAAGCCATATACAGTATAGAAGGTAAACCGACAAAACTTGAAAGTATGAAAAATACGAGCTATATAACAACTATACCTGATGAAGTATCTATGAGTAGTGGTTATTGGATTGATGAAAATTCCAATTTTGTTACAGTAAAATATAACAAGGAAAAGAAAGCAGTTTTGGTAAGAACACTTGACAAGGATGGAAATGAAGTCGAGAAACCTGTAGCCCTTAAAGAATTTGGGGGAATGATTAATGACGACAGCTATATAAATGTTATGGAATTTAGAATAGATACTAAATATATATATTTAGTAAGCGCAGCTAATCCACGTCCTATTTTACAAATTTTTAATAAGGACGGTAGCCTTCATAAAAATTATGCCGACATAGACAGCTTTGAAATAGATAATATGGGAAAAATATATATTCCGTTTAATGATAAATACAACGGGTTTGAGAAAATAAATGTTGAAAGCGGAGAAGTGGAATACTCAATAAGAACAAAGATTCTTCCAAATCATATCCGTTACAATAAGGGAAAAGATGCAGTATATGTAATGGATGATAATGGAGTCACGAGATATAACGCTTCCGACGGTAAAAATGAAAAGAATATATTTACCTTTGGCAAAGACTCCACCTATGTACTTGACTCGCTTCAAGTCAGGGATTTCTTTGTTGGAAATGAAGAGGATTTATATATTTCTTTGTTCTACTTTGAAGGGGAGGAATATATTTGTCTCTACTATGGATATGAACCTAAGGAAGGCACAAGGCCTGAAAGAACCGTTACCTTGACTGTTACCGCTCCCTACAGGCAGGATTTCTTGTCGGATGCCATAACAAGATATGAAATGAAGTATCCGGATCAAAAAGTGAAATATGATTATAAGTACAACAGCGAAGAGGAATTTGTCGCCAACACGGAACAGTACGGCCAGCAGCTTTCCTTAAGTATTCTCGGGGGGGATGTGGGAGATGTTGTGATGACGGGAGGTTCGGGCCTTAATTATGAGGAGGTATTTAAAACAGATGCCTTTATGGATTTGTCGTCTCTTATAGAGAAGGATAAAAACTATGACGTACTCAATAAAGATGTCATTGAAGGTTTGAGGATAAAAGGCGCCGTAAGAGGGCTTCCCATAAGTATCAAGCGTTCATATTATGAGGTGAATACCAAACTTTTGGATTCAATGGGAGTTAAACTGGACTGCAACAATTTGTCATGGAAGGATGTTATTTCTCTTACAAAGGTTATAGAGGAAAAAGCACCTGATTCTCATGTGTTTACGGGAAACGAATATGTGGGGGATTATCTCATTCCTATGATCGGAGCCAATATATCTCAGCTTGTGGATTTTGAAAATAAGAAGATAAATTTAAATCAGGAATGGTTTGTTGATTTGCTGAAAGATCTGAAGACGGCAATGAAAAGCGAGAATTTTGTCAAAACGCATACCGGATCTGATATAAAAGATATGCTCCAGGGTTCTTTGTTTGTTCACCGTAGTACTGAACGCACATATTATCGTGATATGGTAGGACGTTATTTGGGATATAACAAAGAAGTAGGAGAAAGCTTGTATATTCCTATTTTTGTGGGAGAGAAATCAAATAAACGTGGGGTACAGGTCAATAATATGTATTCCATAAACAACAAATCAAAGAACAAGGAAGATGCATGGAAATTTTTAAGTTTCCTTTTGGAAGACGATATTCAAAAATTAAGGACATTGAGAGCAGAACCTGTTAACACCAAGGCAAACAAGGAAATTCTTGAAGCTGCGGCCGAAGAGTTTAGCAGAACTTACGGTGATGATGCCCTTAAGGTTGTTGATATGATGATGAATATTTTTGACCGCATCGATTATGTTGATATGTATTACAATAAGCAGGATATTTATGATCCTTTAATGAGTTATATAAATGATGAGATGTCATTGGAAGATGCTCTCAAAAAAGCGGAGGAAAATGTATGGATAAGGCTCAATGAGTAGAGATAAAGGAGAATACAAGCAGTTGATTTTCTGTTTTGTATTTATAAACCGCATCTTATATTTTAAAAGGAAGGGAGGAATAAGAATGTCATATAAGAGTAAAGTTACTAAAAATATTTTAACTAATCCCATATTATCATCAACTATATGCAGTGATTGCACAGGAACCTGTGCAGGTTCCTGTAGCGGTTTTTGTGGTCAGTTGTGCAGTGGTAGCTGTGAAGATACCTGTACATTTGTATGTTCCGCAACATGTAGTCATCATACAGGATAATCTTTTAATTGATTACTGACAAATTATGATTTTCCCGGCAGCCTGACTGCCGGAGAAATCATGACTACATATTAAAAAAGGAAAATACTATGGAGGCATAAATGAGAAAAGATAAGGATTTTGAAAAATTCAACTGGTTCTTAAAAAAATATATTTATCCTCAGCGGGTTAAAATAGCATTTATTGTTCTTTTAATTTTGGCCGGTTCGTCCATAGGGAATCTGAGCCCTTTTCTGTACGGCAAAATGTTGGACAGCATCGTCGCTTTTGATATAAATCATTTGATGCGTCTGATAATAATTTATTTTATTGTTACCGTAGGTACTACTATTCTCAGCATTTTTGAGGGTTATATGGGAAAGATGGTGTCTTTTAAAATCGTTAAGAGCTCTCAGAGGGATTTGTTCAATAAAATCGTCAGACTGAAGGCATCGGCTTTTGAAAAGTATACAACAGGTGAACTTATTTCACGATTAAACGGTGACTCCGAAGGGGTCGTAAGTTTTTTGCTGGATGTTATAACAAGCATTTTAAACATATTCATTAACATGTCAATATCGTTGTATTTTGTATTAAAGATTTCAATAAGGCTTTCTTCCGTTTCAATATTTTATATACCCGCATCTCTTATTGTAACCATTACGGCACGGAAGAGCTTTAAAAAACTGGCGGAAAAGAGAAAAGTTTTTAACGATAAATATTTCGGATATATAAATGAAGCTTTTTCCAACAACATAGGTATAAAATGTTTCAGACTTGAAAAAAAGGCATGTAAGAAGTATGACAATTTTATATCGAAGGAACTTGATATTGAAAAACATTCCATGGTTTTGAGCGGAATAATTCAGATGCTAAATACGCTGATTTCCGTAATTTCCTCCTTATATATTATTTATTTATCGGGGATTCTGATCAAGGGCGGTTTACTGACAATCGGTACCATGGTTTCCTTTAACACGTATATAAATAAGCTTTTTGCTTCAATTTCCCAAATTTTAGGTTTAAATATAAGCAAACAGACGGTTTCGGTTTCATTGGACAGGCTTATATCTTTGATTTCGGAAAAAAGTGAGGATATGGAGGAATCTGAAAAGAAATTGAAGGATGAACCGGAGTATGTTCATGTATGTAATGTCTCTTTTAAATACAAAGAGGATAGTGATGCGGTCATAAACAACCTTTCTTTCAGTTTGGATTCTCCGGGGTTTTACAGCTTTGTAGGGAAAAACGGATGTGGCAAAAGTACTCTTGCGAAATTGCTTGTAAAGTTATATGATGTTGATAGCGGTTATATGGAAATAAACGGTATTGATTATAAAAACTGTTCTATTGACAGTTTGAGAGAGAATATCACATATATTCAGAAGGAAGACTTCTTTTTAAATGATACCGTATATAATAATTTATCTTTGGCAAACGAAAGGGCTTCTTCAGATGATATATACGGGGCATGCCGGATGGCGGGGCTTGACGGGTTCATAGATTCCCTGCCCGACAAATATGATACCATAGTGGGAGAGGGAGGTTCGACTCTCTCCAGCGGCCAAAGGCAGAAGCTGAATATAGCACGGGCACTTTTAAAAAAATCTAAAATTTTAATATTTGACGAAACAACGGCCAACTTGGACGGTAAATCAGAAAAAAATGTAATTTCCATATTAAAGGAAATAAGCAGGCATTCCATAGTCATTTTTATCAGCCATAAAGTTTCGTCAATAGTCCAAAGCGACAGGATTTTTTTGATGGAAAACGGAAGTATCGTTGACAGCGGTACTCATGAACAACTTTCGGAAGACAATTATACTTACAGGGAACTTTTCAAATATTCAAACACTTAAATATGGATAAGGCTCAATGAATGATGTACGAGGAGGGGGTTTTGTGAAAAGACGTAAATGGTACGGTTTGATGTTTGTTTTGCCGGGTTTGTTGGGAGTCGGCCTGTTTTATTTAATACCTTTTCTTTTAAGCTTTTATTATACTTTTACCCAAGGCGTTTCGGAAGTGAAATTTGTGGGATTTGATAATTTTACAGACCTTCTGCAAAATCCCGCTTTTAAACTTGCGGCAAAAAATACTCTTATTTTTATGGCAATAGGAGTACCTTTATTGACACTGGCAGCTTTGTTTTTAAGCCTGTTAATGTCGGGAAAACTTTATTCCTTTCCGAGGTGGGCCATGCTGTCTCCCATTATCGTGCCTGTTGCTTCGGCACTGATGGGATGGAGCGCAATATTCGGCGAAGGAGGTATTGCAAATACCATAATCGGTTTTTTCGGAGGCGGACATGTGGATTTTTTCGGAGAAGCCAATGGGATGGCCACATTTATTTTAATTTTTTTAATCAAGAATTTGGGGTATATGATAGTGATATTTACAAGTTCTATTTCCGCCCTTTCACGGGAATACAGGGAAGTATTCCTGCTTGATTCTAAATCGGAAATTAAATATGCTTTTAAAGTGGTTATACCGCTGATTTCACCCATAATTTTCTTTGCCGTGATTCTCGGCGTGATAAACAGTTTTCAGATTTTCAGGGAGATATACGGCCTTTACGGTGATTATCCGCCGAATACACTGTATATGCTCCAGCATTTTATGAATAATAATTTCTTTAAGCTGAATTACCAACGGCTCAGTACGGCGGCATTTATTATTGTACTCTCCCTTTCCGTACTGATTTCCGTATTTTTGAAATATCAAAACAAGTCTTTTGAAAAATAAACGTAAAGAGGTGGCAACGACTATGAAGATGCCCAAAGTGAAGAACATATTTATTTTTTTGCTGTCAATATTTTGCCTCCTTCCTTTGATTGTGATGATCATAAAATCCTTTCAGGGAATGAGCGGCGGCTTTACGATGGAACAATACGGACGGGCTTTATTTCAGACGGAGGATTTCTTTATCGGATTTTGGAATTCCGTAATCTATACGGTTGTAATAATTGCAATCAATCTTCCCTTAAGCCTTCTTGCGGCCTACGGATTCAGCCGCTTTACCTTTCCGGGCAGGGATATTCTGTTTTGGGTCTATATTGTTCTGATGCTTATGCCTTTTCAGGCAACGATTGTCCCTCAATACCTGGCTCTCAAGGCCCTCGGCATTTTGGATACGCCGGAAGCGGTGATTTTGCCTAACGCTTTTTCCACTTTCGGGACATTCCTTATAGCCCAATATATGAGAGGGCTGGATAATGAGGTTTTTGATGCGGGGCGAATAGACGGGCTCAATGAATTCAGCCTGATGATGAAAATAGTCATGCCTATTTGTAAGCCCATAGTTTCTGCTTTGACAGTACTTCTTTTTATTAACTATTGGTCTATGGTGGAACAGCCAATTATATTTATTTCTGACAAGCGGTTTATGCCTCTTTCGGTCTTGCTCAGCGGTTCAGGAAAATTTTTAAATATATCCTTTGCCTGCGGGGTGATTTTTACCGTACTCCCCCTTCTTTTATATTTGTTTTCCTATGGGGACTTGATGCAGGGGATTGCTTTGTCTGCAGCGGTGGAGACCGGCGGAGGAGGGGAGCCGGCAAATAAAAGGAATGGTAAATCCTACGGAAAGAGGATCGGAAGGCTGATGGTTTCTTTTCTGATAGCCATGATTTCATTTACCCTTATAACTCAGAAGGTGACTTATATCATGACTGCCGAGGTAGAAACGGTATCACCGTTAAGCGGAGATTTAAGGGAGGACCCTAAGAGGGAGGACAGCAAATCCTTAGGGTATTTTCGGACGATTCTTCCTGCCGCATGTGTTAAATCCCAAGGTTCCAAAGGTTACGTTTATGTTATACAGGAAGAAAAATCGAAACGGAGAAGGACTCAGGTATCTAAGGTAATGGTGGAGATAACTGCTCAGAACGGATCGGATTATGCCGTTTCGGGGCCGGTAATGGATGATGCGCAGGTCGTGCTGTATACATCAAGGCCTCTTGGGGACGGGAGTTATGTAAGAGTGCTGGATAGAGGTGATATATATGATTAAAAAGATTGGGGCGGTTTCGTGTATTGTTCTGCTTATTCTGCTGATAGTTTTTCAGATTCATGTTATAAATTCTTTTGAATCTCTTCCTGAAAGAGCGGAGATCTTTTTGATAGATGATGATGGACGGAAGTTTTCTACGGAGGATATAGAGCCTCTTAACCAAGATTTTCTAATAAGCCGGATAAAAGAAAGGAATATATCCGTTGGTAAAAATAAAATTTCCGTAATATTGACGGACGAAAATTATCCTAATTTTTGGAATTTTGATATGGCAAGGGGAAAATGGTTTTCTGAAAATAAAGATGAAGCCGTAATCAGCAATAATCTTGCGGAGAAATTATTTCATACGGAAGATGCGGTCGGAAAGGAAATTGACCTTGGGGATGTTTCCTATACGGTCAGCGGGGTATATGAAGAAAAGGATTTGTATAAAAAAGCGGCTTCCGAAAGAGAAAGGATTTATGTGCCTTTGAACAGCAACTTTGATGAGGGAAATACGGACGTAAGCGTTTTTTTTGCTACGGGTAAAAAGGGAGAATGCGAAAAATTTTTTGCGGAAAGATTTGCGGAGAAATTCTCCTTATATACGGGGGCCGAGAACTATAAAGATTACGAAATCAAAGATATGACAAGAAACAAAGATATTATATCTCAGTTTTTAACGGGATATGTTTTTATTGTTCAATTGCTGCTCTTTATATTTATATGCCGTTTGTTTATACGGGATTTCGGATTGTGTTTTGACAAATACAGAAAGGCATCTGAAAAACAGTATTTAGGAGAAATTGTATCGGAAAATACCACGGAGATTTTAATTACCGCAATAAAATGGACAGTCATGGTATTTGCAAGTATTTTTTTAGTAAGAAAGATAATCGGCTTTCAATTTTATGTGCCCGGGAAATATCTGCCCCCGGATTATGTTTTTGATTTTAAGTTCTATTCCGGTATTTTTTCACAAAAGTCTGAAATTTCTTCTATGTTCCTTTCCGACTATAAAAATCTATACATAAATGTATTTCACCTTTGTACCGTAATTTCGGCTTCGGAAATATTTTTATCTTTGGTACTGTATTTGGTTTTATGGAAAAAAATTTTCTCAAGGCGCGCTGCCTAAGAGTATAGAAATTGATAAAGTAAAATAAAGAATTTTGGTTGAAAGGGTGGTTTGTATGGGTAGTTTGGTATTTAAAAATATATCTAAAATATATCCGGGCGGAGTTACGGCGGTAAGAAATTTTAATTTGGAAATAAAGGATAAGGAATTCATCATATTGGTAGGGCCTTCGGGATGCGGTAAATCAACTATGCTCAGAATGGTGGCGGGACTGGAGGATATTTCGGAAGGAGAATTGTATATAGATGACAGGATTGTAAATGATATACCTCCGAAGGACAGGGATATTGCAATGGTGTTCCAGAGTTATGCGTTATATCCTCATATGACGGTATATGAAAATATGGCTTTCGGATTAAAGCTCAGGAAGGCTCCCAAAGATGATATTGATAAAAAGGTAAGGACCGCGGCAAAATCTTTGGGAATAGAAGGACTTTTGGACAGAAAGCCAAAGGCTATGTCGGGAGGGCAAAAGCAGAGGGTGGCTTTGGGAAGGGCGATAGTGAGAAACCCCAAGGTATTTCTTATGGACGAACCACTTTCCAATTTGGATGCAAAGCTCAGGGTACAGACGAGGGCGGAGATAATAAAGCTCCATAATGAGCTGAAGACTACTTTTATATATGTAACCCATGACCAATTGGAGGCCATGACAATGGCAGACAGGATAGTTGTAATGAAGGACGGGATCATCCAGCAGGTAGCCGTTCCCCAGGAGTTATACGAAAATCCCGTAAATTTATTTGTAGCCGGATTTATAGGAAGCCCACAGATGAATTTTATAGATGTAAAGGCAGAGGAGAACGAGAGGGAATGTATGCTGGTATTCGGAAATACGAGGATTAATCTGCCTTTCGAAAAAGCGGAGATATTAAGAAAAGGAGGGTATTTAGGGGAAAAAGTTATTATGGGAATAAGGCCGGAAGATATCCATGATGAGCCGGAATTTTTAAAAGGGTCTGAAGACAGTACGGTAGAGGCAAGAATAGATGTGGTGGAGATGGTAGGTTCGGAGGCGTATCTGCATTTTATAACGGAAGGGGTCAAAGCGGTTGCAAGGGTAGGTTCGGGAAGCAAAGCCAGGACAGGCGATATTGTAAAATTAGCCTTTGATAAGAATAAAATCTATTTATTTGATGCAAAAACGGAAGAGTCCATATTATAAAATGAAAAGTTATTACACAAAAATATTAAATGATATGATAAAATATATAGTTAGTTAAATAAAAATAGGGAGGGGAAGGAATACAATGAAGAGAATTGCTGAAATATGCTGCGGTAGTTTGGAAGATGCTCTGATTGCACAGAAAGCAGGTGCCGATAGGATAGAGCTGAATAATGCCGTCTATTTGGGAGGATTGACTCCTTCCATGGGGACTATAAAGCTGACTGCCGAAAACTGCAATATTCCTATTGTAGTAATGGTAAGACCACGCCCGGGTGGCTTTTGCTACAATGACTATGAATTTAAAACTATGATATCAGACATAGAAGCTATGGGTAATTATAATATAGAAGGTTTTGCCTTTGGTTGTTTAGATGAAAACAGAAATATAGATAAAGAAAAAAATAAAACAATAATAAGTACTATTCATAAGTACCACAAAGATGCCATATTTCACAGAGCATTTGACTGTGTTAAAGATCCGTATGAAACAATGAAGATCTTGATTGATTTAGGAGTCAAAAGAGTTTTAACAAGCGGATTAAAGCCTAAAGCAGCAGAAGGAGCAAATTTATTATCTGAACTTCAATATATGTACGGAGATAAAATTGAAATATTGGCAGGCGGTGGTGTTAATGCATCAAACTGCTCTTATTTAATCAACAAAACCGGAATTTCTCAATATCATAGCTCATGCAGAATATGGAGGGCAGATCCAACTACAGTAAGTAATGTGTCATATGCTTATACTCAATCTGCTCATGAAGAATGTTATGAAATAGTAAGTTATGATAAAGCCCTTGAATTTATAAAGGCAGTAAGGGAAGGATAGAATATTTTATTATTACGTGGAGGAATGGGAAATGCATAAACGTTATATTGACATGCTTATATGCCCATCGTGTCATAACGAATTGATATGGAATATAGAAGATGAAGATGAGGATAGAATAATTAATGGGAATGCGGTTTGCCCGTCTTGTAAATCGGTATATGAAATTAGGAATGAAATTGCAGTATTTTTGACTAACGATTTATCGAGAAATGACCTTTGGAAGCATGGTGAAAGTGAGTTGGAAAGATATTTAGGAGAAAACCCTGATATTTATGATAAGCTGATGAATATACCGGAAGGAGAAATGAATGGAGCTGATTACTGGTTTAAGGCTTCATATTTTGAATCAAAAAATGACTTCAAGACAAGCTCTGGGATGTTTAAAAATGCCTATAAAAAAATATATACCCAAGATTATATTGATGGTTGGAAAAGTCAAATTGACTTTATAGTTAACAATATTAAGTCTGATAGACCTATAATAGACATAGCAAGCGGCAAAGGCTATCTTGTTGAAAAGCTGTTAAAGGAAAGGAAGAACTATGTTGTTGCTACGGATTTTAGTCCTACGGTTCTCGAAAGAAACAAGGAATATTATAAATACAAAGGCTTATATGATAAATTGAGCTTGATATCATTTGATGCAAGAAAAACTCCTTTTAAAGATAATTCAATTGAAATATTGACCAGCAATATGGGACTTCAAAACATTGAATGTCCCGGTGAAGTAATAAAAGAGATGAACAGAATAACAAAAGGTACGTTTATGTCTGTTATGTTTTTTATAGACAAAGAAGATAAGATTCATATGGATTTATTTAATAAATATGGAAATGCAGCTTATGTTACAAGAAGTAATGCCGTTGATACATTTAAGAAAGCAGGCTGGAATGTTAATATCGCTAATTCGTTTTTAGCAAATATCATGCCTACGCCTGAAGGCAAAATTTTAAAGGGTGCAAGTATTGACGGATTTCCGATAGCCGATACAAAAATTGAGTTTTGTGTAATTCAGGCAACAAAATAATGGATTAGCAACAATTGTTAACCGGCGGCATGAAATTAAGCACATAGGATAGAAAGGAAGTAATTCATGGTTTTTATAGTTTTTCTTCTATTAGTTGTTTTTGTTTTAATTATAAAAGGTACGAATTTTGTAGATGTGAAGGAAGTGAAGATACGTGACAATAAGATAAAGGGATGTATCAGAATAGTCCATATATCGGATATCCATGGAAAAACCCGGTATTTAAACGGCAGTATCAGCAGTATTATTAATAAATACTGTGTCGATTATGTAATTTTAACAGGGGATTTATGTAATAATTCCGCCCAATTGGAAAATGTTATGGAAGAATTAAAAAAGATAAAAGTGAATAAAAGAATCCTTATAATATTAGGAAACTATGAAAGGACGGAAGTAAGCTATCTAAGGAAAAAAGAAACCGATATTATCAAAAAATTAGTTGGTTATAACAGCAATAAAATAAAAATTCTTATAAATCAATACGAAGTTATGGAAGATTCGCATAACAAAATACTTTTCTATGGTTTTGATAATTCCGTTTACGGCAATGAATCCTATAATAATGCTTTAAATGAAGAAAAATTTACATACAGAATCCTCTTTGCTCATTCCCCAAATATTATTGACTATGTTGAAAAAAGGGGCATACCTTTTGATATTATTTTGGCCGGACATACTCACGGAAACCAATGGAACATTCCTTTTGTCTGTAGGATATGGAATAAATATCCCCGATTTCCCAGCGGAGTGAATGAATATGACGGAAAGCATATAATTATATCGCGAGGTTTGGGCACTTCCAGGATACCTATACGTATAAACAGCAATCCCGATATTTCAATATATGATCTCTGCGGAAAAGAATGCAGATAGGGGGACGTTACTATAGTGATGATAAATTAAGAAAGATAATAAAAGAAAAATATAATATTGCTAACTTGACGGAAATGATTCCGGATAAAAGAAACGTAATTATTAAATATGTTACAGCGTGAAAGGTACAATGTCAGACAGTTAAGCAGGATATCGGGGTTAGGCAAGACAAAACGTCCCTGTGTCCATGGAAAATCTGAAGATTATTGAATATGATCCGTCCTACGCAAAAGAGGTTGCAAGGATAAAGATGTCATTTCAGTTAAAGCAGACCTTGGACTTGCCTCATTTGAGAGAAAGGCTTTGGTTTTTAAAATGGGGGATGCGGATTGTATTCTTTAAAATATAAAGGTCATCAATGGCTTAAATCCACGTTTCCAAATATAGAAATCAGTTCCGATTATAATCCTTGGTTTGGCGGAATACAGACTTTGCCCGAAGATTGGGATTTTAACTCAAAACCTGTATTGAAAGAGAAAATCAAAACGGATTTTATTGAAATCTCTGATAGCTGCGGTAACATATGGCATGGAATAAATTCAAGGCTTTTAATTAAAGAGTATAACGAATTCAAAGGGCTTGAAATAAATGAATACTTTTTAATGCTTCCCAAAGTTCCCGTATTATGCCACGTTATTGAGGTATCTCAAGATATGAAGATATTTATGAAAAATAGAGCATTTATCACGAAAACATTTTTTAATCTGAATAATGACCTTACCAAAAGCTATGTCGTGGCGGAGAATGAAGAACATGATTTTATAAAATATTAGAGGCGGAATGGGGGAATGCTTGGTATTGTTTAACCCATCAGCCATTTTTGAAGGAGAAAATTTAAATAATAAGCTTCAATTTTACTCAAACTCCCCATGGGATAATAAATACTGCAACATTAATAATGACGGAGTTGTACTTAAACATAGTTACAGGTTGAGTCTGGAAAACGGTTCGAAGGTTTTTCTGAACCCAAGGTTTTATATTATGATCGATGAGCATATATCGGATAAACTTCTTAGGTGTTTGGGTAATATAATGTTCTTTTGATCTAACTTTCAGTTAATAAATATTTCACGGCAACCGCACTAATAAAAAAGAACAACAGTATTTTTCTCATTGGGAGGATTCTTTTATGGGTAAATTTGTATTAATAGGAGGTGTAACCCCTCCTTTGTCTTTGGATATAATTGATGAAGAGATAATCAGATTAACAGACAATAAAAAGCCAAAGGTACTTTACGTTCCGACAGCAGGAGGGGATGACCCGGATTATTGTGATTTTTTTAGGGGGATATATGAAAAAAGGTTTGGATGTGATCTTGACATACTGTATTTGGTAAGAGAAAACCCCACAGAGTATGAGATTAAAGAAAAGATTTTTTTATCAGATGTCATTTATGTTGAGGGTGGGGAGACCCAAAGGCTCATGGGCTATTTCAAGAAATATAAAATGGATGAAATTCTTCTAAAAGCATATAAGAATGGAATAGTTTTGGCAGGGAAAAGTGCAGGTGCTCTTTGCTGGGGAAGTTATTATTTTGAAGATGAAGAAATAAATGATTTCAAGAATTATATTGACATTGAATGTCTAAAATTTTTAAATTTTATTATCTGTCCACATTATAATATGGAAGGTTACAGCGAGAAAATGGATGCCATGATAAATATGCATGGCGGCGTTGGAATCGGAATTGAAAATAATTGCGCTCTGGAAATAATTAATGACAAATATCGCATAATCGCAACAAATTGTGATTCTAACGCTTATAAGGTATACCAAAGCGGGACAAAGATATGCCTGGAAATCATTATTAAAGATAGTAATTTCAGGAATATGAAAGAGTTGATTCAGATACCGAGTTAACAGAGAATTACATCTGATGATAGAAATTTTTAAAAAGGTGATTATATGAAATTTATAATAAAATTCATTCATATCATTTCAAAGATTAAGTGGAAAATCATTAAGCCTATTACAATAGGAGTAAGAATAATATTAATTGATAATAACAAAATTCTTTTAGTCAAACATACTTATGACAACTACTGGTATTTGCCGGGAGGCGGAGTAAAAAAAGGGGAATCCTTTGAAGAAGCAATTTGTAGGGAATTAAAAGAAGAGTTAGGGATAGAAATTGATGATATGAATTTATTCGGAGTTTATAACAATTTCAGTGAAGGTAAAAATGATAATATTATTATATTTGAATCTGAAAATTTTCAAATGAATAATAAAAAGAGTATAGAAATTGAAGAGTTTAAGTTTTGTGAGATTGATGATACATTAAAAGGATTATCTCCGGGAACAAAAAGAAGATTAAAAGAATATTTGGAAGGCAATAAACCGTATTTTGGTATGTGGTAGGGATAGATTGGTAAAAACAAAGTACTTGTTCTCTTTTCAATAACAAGATTATCACTGGGGGATTAATAAATAATGAATAAATTTGGTGTTCAATATTTAAATGAAGCATTAGAAAAAGAATTAAGGAAAAAAGTTTGCATTAGTGATTTAAGAGCTGAAAATAAGGAAATCAGAAAAACCCTAAAAAAATTTCAGCAAGGCTACACTAAAAGAAATTTGGAAGAAATAGACTCTTTTATGAAAAAAATTTTTATAGATTCACACGAAACATCTATATTAGGTACCGGAACCGGTGAGTTAGCTTTAGGGATTGATGAAGTAAGAAATTTAATCGAAGATGATTGGAAATATTGGGGAGATATAAATATAGACTGTGAAAATGCAAATATATCACGTTTTGAAGATGTTGCGTGGGTTTCGACTAAGGGATCAGTTAAATATATTTTTGAAGATACATTGGAGAGATATGATAATTATCTTAGTTTTATCAAGGACAAGGTTCACGATGATACACTTACACCCAAACAGAAAGTTACTTATATTAATTGGATTCTAGCATTAACTTATCATCAGCGTTTACAAGGAAAAAGAGAATATTTATGGCCTTTAGGTTTAAGCGGAGTTCTATTAAGAGATAAAGACAGATGGAAATTTAAGCATATTAAATTTTCTATTCCAAGGGCTAATTTTCCGGATGAACGTTTTGAAAATTCTAAACAATATACAGATAGTTATAACGAACAAAATAATAAAGCTAATGAATACAAATACAATCAAATCACGCCCCAAATAAAGGAGCTTTTAAAAAGTTTTCAAGTAGATATTTTAGGAATTGAAGATATTACAAAAGAGATGATAGAAAAATATTTTGTAAAATCAAAAATACCATATATTATTGGCCATGAAAATCAATGGTATTATGGAATTGATCAGATCAATGAATTTTTTAATAAAAGCGATAAATTTAACGTAAATTTAGATATAGAACATTCAATTGCATCCACATCAGGCGAAATTACTTGGCAAGAAAACATAAAAATGGGGCCCTATCATATAACCATGCAAACGTTATTCATAGCAACATAGAGGAAATGAAATAACTATTATTATAAGGAGGTAAATATATGCACTTAGGTTCGATTTATTTAATAGTACAAGATTTTAATAAGTCAATTCAATTCTATGAAAAATTATTAGAAATGCCAGTAAGTGCTCAAAATATGCAAAGATTTGCTCAGTTTGAGTTTGAAGGAAATAATATTTCCATTATGAATGGTTATTTTGATGCCATGAATCCGAATTTAACTGTGTGTAAAGGAGAATATATAGAGGAATTCGATAATTTGGTTGCAATGGCAGAAGCTGAAAATACACATAAATTTGTATTAAATTTCTGGGCTGAAAACCTGGAAAAAGAAAGAGAAAGAATAGTGCAGTTAGGTATTAGCGATAAATTGGCCAAAATCAAATATGTTAATAATGTAAAACCATATTATTATTTTCAATTTACAGACCCAGATGGAAATATTATCGAAATAACAGGTCAATATTCTCCAAAGAAAGGAGAATTTGATGAATGATAAAAACGAATTGGTACTCAAAGGATACGGTTGGATGCTAAAGTCATTTTCACAAGTAAATAAAGGGGAAGTAATTGATTACCTAATTAAAAATCACAAGAGTATGCCGAGAATTTCTTTTAGATATGCAATAGAAAAAATGGATAAAGAAAGCCATTTATATCTTATGGAGTTATAACATTATTTTAATATATAAATTGGAAGTTATAAATGGATATCTTTTATATTTATTAAAATGGGGGATTTACAAAATGTTAATATCAAGAAAAACAGGAGAAAAATATATACAGAATAAATATGAACGTATAATAGAACGGTATAATCCAAGTATGAAAAGCGATATCATTTCATTCCATTATCAAAATCCAAGAATTATTGACGGGTTAATTGAATGACTTGAAGAAAGTCCTGAGAGTGCATTAATTTTAAGAGAAGATAATATAAATAAGGGCAGTTGCTATATATGAACAAGGGGATTGTGCAGAAAGAGATATATGGATGTTTGTAGGAGAACAATATAGGAACCATGGTATAGGTTCGGAACTATTGTTTGCAATTCTTGAAGAAATGAAATTTGCAGGAACACAAACAGCTTTTTGTGATTTTGCGAGGAATGATATAATACATAATTTTTTATTCAAAAATGGGTTTGAGCATTATTGTTATTCTGTTTATATGACTAATGAAACAATTTTAAGTAAAGAAGAATTTACTGGTATTCGTCATTATGAGGATAAGGACTATATTGAAACTTTTGAACTTGTTTCAAGAGCGTTTCATAATATGCGGTTATCAGTTGGTTTAAATTCAAAATGTGATGAATCAACTGATAAATCACGAAACCAATATGCAGATAACAGCAATGATTTATTTGTATTAGAAAGTGATGGTAAAATTGTTGCCAGCTTGCTTTTAAATAAAAATTGCATTGAAAATGTTGCAGTTAAGATAGATTGTCAGAGGCATGGTTATGGTCGGAAAATGATTAAATTTGCATTAAGTGAATTATATAGGAGAAGATATTCTAAATGTTTACTTTGGTGATTAGTAGGAAATCCTGCTGAGTACCTATATAAAACAGAAGGTTTTGTAGCAGAAGATTGTTATGAGATTATGAATATGTTATTAAGTAATTGTAATTATATATAGGCTATATATGTGATTGGAAGTATCGGGAGGCCAAAGATGAATATTACTTTTAAAAAAGTTGACAAGGAAAATTGGGAAGAGTGTGCTGACTTAAGTGTTGAGGCCGTTGGGATGGAATAATTAAGTGTATTGCCGGTAGTAGAGGAGGAAAAGTTAATATGAAAAAATCTTTATTAAAAAGTAGAACTATTCTTCAGTTAGAAGAGAGTATTAAATGTCATGGTGATAGTGCAGTAGAAGAATTTTTATGTTATCTAAAAGAGAATGGAACTCCAATAATAGAAGAATTAGAAAATGATACGGAAAACGATTTGGTTACTTTTATATACAAAGGGGACAAGAGATGCAAAAGTGTCTTGTTTGTACCTGATATAGGAGTAGACAGATATAAAGATAATTATAAGGACTTTCGGATGGAAAGGATAATGGGGACGGATTTATGGTATATTACTTATGAAATAGAAAATAATATACGGTTAATGTACTATTTTTCGCCTAACGATCCCCTTGACAATAATTGGTATGATAGGTACATTAATAGAGTTGTATATGATAAATTCTGTAAGAACATATTAATTGAATATGATGATGGAAAAGAAGTAAAATGTTCCTATATAGTAATGCCGGAGGCACCAAAGCATGTTTGGGCTAAAAAAATAGATGGGATACCGGAAGGTAATATAGATGAATATAAATTTAAAAGTAAAAATATAGAGGACAAGCGCAGGATTAGAGTTTATACACCTTATGAATATGATAAGAAAGGAAAACCATATGGATTCATAGTTTTGACCGATGGACAGGACTATATTGATACTCTTATGGCTGTAGAAACTTTGAATAACCTCATAGCTTCCAAAAAAATACCCCCAATAATTGGAGTATTTATTGATTCGATAGAACAAACAAGGGAAACAGAGCTTAATTGTAGTGATGTATTCCGCGGATTAATTGCTGATGAGATAATTCCATGGATTAAAAACAATTATGATATCTCTGGAAATCCTCGGGAAGCAATAATCGGGGGACTTAGTTCAGGAGGTTTAGCAGCATCATACATAGCTTTAAGTCATTCCGAAATTTTTGGAAATGTTCTTTCTCAATCAGGATGGTATTGCTATAAACCGGAAGGGTTTATCACCATTAATGAGGATTGTTTTATGAGTACAAAGTTTAAAGAAAGAGATAAACTTCCTATTAAATTTTATTTAGATGTAGGTATATTAGAAAATAGAGAGACAATGATTGGCACAAACATAAATCTGAGAGATACCTTAATATCTAAAGGATATCATGTTGATTTCCAATGGTTTAACAGCTCTCATGACTATTTATCATGGGGAGAAACTTTAGCACATGGTTTGATATCTCTTATCGGAATAAAATAGATTTGGTATTTAACAATTAGTAAATTGACAATTAAAGAAAAGAGGGTTTAAGTAATGACGGGCATGGGGACGTTTGAGATCAGTGATAAAGTTGTTATTTTTAAAAATTACTCCAGCAAAAATGCGGATTTGTAGATATAAAAAATTAAAAAATCGGACTTTTTCACTGGTCCCGGACGTTTCAATTGTCTTTTTTGCAAAATATTAAAAAATGGTTTAATGAAATTTGATGTTAATTGCGGAAAGTTAAGCAGTTTTATTCTAACATCTACTTAATTATATTGAGAATAAAAGTTCGTTAAAATAGTGGAAAATAATTTTTACCGATGTTATAATAAATGTAACAAGACCAAAAAGTTGGTGAAAAGGTGAAAAATGAAATAGTTAATAAACATGATGCCGTGTTTAAGGAAGTATTCAGTCAAAAAAGAATAGCAAAGGACTTTATAGAAAATAATATACCTAAAGAAGCATTGGATATAATAGATACAAACAGTATGGAGCTAATAAAAGATACATTTATAAACAAAGAATTACAGGGAAGTTTTTCTGATTTAATATATGAGGTAAAAATAAATAACAGGGATGCATATATATGTTTTCTGTTAGAGCACAAATCCTATAGAGATAAACTCACCATATTTCAATTAAATAAATATATACTTGAAGCATGGACGGCAGTGATACAAAAAGAAAACAGAGAGGAATTACCGATAATTTTACCTATAGTAGTTTATCATGGGGAGAAAGAATGGAGTATAAAGACGGATTTGAGAGATATGATACCTGAATTTTACGAACTGCCGGAATACTTTAAAGACAGGATACCGGTATTTGGATATGATTTAATAAATATAGGGAAGAGCGGAAGAATTGATTTTAAAAAGTTCAACAAATTAACGGCTCTGATGTTAACTGCATTCAGAGATGCCTTTGAAAAGGATTTAAAGACTGTATTAAGAGAATTTCTGTTAGCAGTGGAAGAAGCGGAAAAAGAAGAAGGAGAAGAAGCAATAAGGTATTATGTTGAAATATATATAAGATATATAGAGAATATTCACAGAGATTTAACAGAAGAAGACATAGAGGGAGAAATTGAAAAATTAGGAGGAAAGGGGGCTGTTACTATGAGTATATTACAAAAAAGAGAAGAAAAAGGGAAACAAGAAGGAAAAAGAGAAGGGAAAAGAGAAGGAAGACAAGAAGGAATAAAGGAAATAGCTAAGAATTTGTTAAAAGAAGGAATAGAAATAGCCTTTGTAGCGAAGACTACAGGTCTTTCAAAGAGTGAAGTAGAAAAATTAAAAGAAGAGATTTAGGGGACGGTAGGGACAGATTTTACCGTCCCATGCTTTATTTTGAGGCCGAAACCCTGATATATGCAAAGCTTCGATAGAAACCCTTGCCGAAGCAATCGGGCCAACTGCACGGAAATATGGCATCGAATTTCAAAGCTGTTGCGAAAACTATGATTTGACCGCATTTGGCATTCATCAAGGAGGGTGTATTGACCTGTCAATGATTGAAAAGGTTCGACATCAAAATATCTTTATCTTTCAACATATTGATGTTATAATCTGATTTAAATAGAAATATATGTTTTTTATAATAATATTGATAGTGTAAAGTAGCCTATGAAAAACAAGAATAAAAAATCAGGCTGAATAGAACCTAGAAAATTGCAAAAATATATTTTCATGGCAGTCACCGCCACCCTTGACAGTATGCCAAAACAATGCTGCGCAATATTTACCGACGGCAAAGAAACTCAAGAACAGATAATTTTTCGTGCCGTCTTTACAGTATTGTAGCATTGTATTTGTCCTACTATCAAGGGCAAGCCCTAAAGGGTGGCTGGGTTACCTCAGGCTCTGAAATCTAAGAACAGATAGAAATCAAGATGCAGGATTTTCTTGCATATTAAGAATGACTTGCTGTCCTAAAAAGATAAGAAGCTGCCATTTACCGGGCATATTGCCGGCATTCTTAAGCATATCAACCTCATTTAAAGGACGTTTCCAACTATAAAGTTCATGAGGACGCAGGAAGTTATAGTAAGCAACCCAAAGGTTTACACCATAATAAGCACCATCATCGGTACCATAACCACAAGTAACACGATAAGAAGCTTTGAGAGTACGGTTAAGGCGTTCAATCTTTTGTTTAAAGGGACGATACTCTTTAGTTACAGCATCATCATTAGTCAAACCAATAACTTGAGTAACATTAAAGTCCCAGTCCTTTTCAATTTTAAACTGTTGAGTAGCTAAAGGATAAGCACTGTAACCATCAGATATAAATTTTAAAGCTTTACCGGGGAATTTTCTAAATTTATCAAAAGCCATTCTCATGGTAAGTATACAAGGGCCGACGTCACGACTTTTAGAGACTTGATAACCAAGAATAGAGCGAGAAACAGTATCCATAATGAGCCAAACATAACCCTTGAGTCCTTTAATTTTGATATAGGTTTCATCAGCAGCTAAGTTATTTGAAGGACTGTAATCGAATGTATCTACAAAAGGCTTAATTAATACGGCAGCAGTTCTTGCATAGCTTGCAACCATAGTGTGAGAGATATTAATATTATGGATTTCACGCATAGCTTCAGCAGTTTTACGGAGAGATAAACCAAGATTAACATGGTAAGTAAGACAAAGTCCCATAATATGAGCATTGTTCTTTCTAAACTTAAAACTAGTAGCCCATGACGGAAGCTGATGTAAATCCATAGAAAAGAAATCCAGCGTAAATTCACGATAGATATAATGGAGCTTGTATTTATACTTCTCACTAGGATCTGAGTCTTTGGGAAGCAGCTTTAAATTGTTCTTGTAGTAAGAACAATTCTTATTGACACATTTATGCACAATAAAGTGTTTACGATCTTTTTTAGCAGCTAAAGCATGTCCGCAATAAGGGCAAATAAGAACCAAAGGAGAAGCTGCTTGTTTACCTGTAATAAAAGTTTGACCACAGACTTTACATTGATATTGGCCTTTACCACCATTATTATCGTAAATGTATTGATGAGGAGCACCACAGAGAGGGCAAAATATATCTTCAGGAATAGATTTACCATTACGACGTTGAACCGGTTTTACAGGTTTACCATATTTCCAAAGATAGTATTCAAGTAAAAAACTGTAATCCTGTTTAAAGAATTTTTTAATTATTGGAAGCTTATCTATTTTAAATTTCTGATAATAAGGACTTTTAGAATCATCAAAGGCCCATTGTTTAAGAGGAATATATTTTGCGATAAATAAAGTTAATTCATAAATTCGATTAAGTAAGTATTGATTATATAGTAGTAAATAAGTTATAATTTGAGACATAACAATGACCAACCTTTCTATTTAAATTTGGTGCATGATAACTCAAATTATAACAGAAAATGGGGGGTCATTGTTTTTTATTTTATAAAAACTCTGTAACCCTTGATAATATAAGGCTTTAATAAAAAAAGAGTGGTGTCTTATTGACACTACCAAATAAACGCTAATGTAAAACAATTATTAGACTATGTAAGAGGTTTTTTGTCAGAGATGAAAATTATGACTTCGGGAAAATTTGATCCTTTAAAAAACAAGCATCAGAGAATAAAGATATCTACCCATCTCTTAAATTCAGAAGATACTATGTTAGAGGCTAAAAAAATTGGCATAAAGCGATATATATATCCTATAGAAGCTTTTAATTCTGATGTTAGAAAGAATCTTATGACTAATTCTAAATTAATTGAAAATAAGGGAGATGTAACATTCGATGATATTATGAAAATTTTAGAAAAAGCATCGAATATATTCGGAAAAGAAAATATCGAACCTGTAATTGTGATAGGTTTGGATACTTATGAAGATACAATAAATAATGTGAGACGATTGAAAAATGAAGGATATACTTTATTAACAAGAAATATATTTAGGATTTATGATAATGATCAATTTGATATATATAAGATGAATTTAGAAGAAATTATTGCAGCTAATGAGGAAATAAATATATTATTTCCATTAGGTTATAAACAGGTTGTAGATCTTAATGATAATAAAATTAACATGAACTATAAAATATAAAATTGAGTTTATATAATTCGTAAATAATATATTAAAATATTAGTAAAGTTAAATTTATTAATATTATTTAATTTACAGTATAAATAAACAATATAAATATTATATAATCAAATTATGATAGTAATCGTAGATGAAAATAATATTAAAAGATATAAGTTATATTGAAGGACTTAAAGATTCTGTACTAAAAAAGTTTAGCATTGTTCATGAGTAATATTGGTACAACTCTTTTAGAAAAATTAGTTATTGTTCTTGAAATTATTGAATTGAGCAGGTCTACCTATTATTACAACATTGAAAAAAGGACTAAAACTGAAAATATGGGAAAATATGAATAGAAATATAAAAATAAATAAAGGTGGTAGACCAATTTTTTACTATCTATTTTAATAAATATGGCAATCATATTTGGGATAAACAAATAAAAAAATATATTAGAAATCATTGAAACAGAAGTGTTATACTACGGTTGCTATAAAATAACGGTATTGTTAAGAACATAAGTAGGGAAATGGTATATAGATTATGTAAAGGTTTAGGAGTTTCGAGATCTCAAAGAAAGATTAAACCTGATTATTATCCTAGGAGATTGCTCAGAAACATTTTATTTGTGTATAAGTATGTAAAAATCGACTAAAAGCATACATAAATATTAGCTTTATAAAGTTTTTTGTATAGTAATACATTTAAAATGATTTTCCGAGCGGTCTCATAGATAAAGGTAAAATAAAATTTGTTGATTTTTTAAAAATTATAATAAAAAACCAGCTATATAAATTTTATTAACAAACAGCTGTGAAGACTGCTTAAAAATCTCCAAAATGAGTATACTAAAGAAAATACAGTTTTGGAGATGATATCATGAGAAAAAAACTTGAGGTTAATCCTAAATATGCTTCATATGATATGTTGAAGCAACTATATCAAACTGAAAAAGATGTAAGGCTTAAAATCAGGTTACTTGCAATTTTACACTTCTTTGAAGGATATACAAGCCTTCAAGTAGCTAAGTTGTTACATCAATCCGATTCTACAGTCAGAAGATATCTTCATAGATATAATAAAGCCGGATTGGCGGGCCTGAAAGAAATACCCCACCCGCCTAAAAAAACATACTAACTAATGATGAATTGAAAAAAATTGATAAAGCCTTATCGTCAAGCCCAAGAAATACAGGTTTAAATTTTAGTAACTGGACGGGGCAGCTTATTGTTTTATTTGTTAAGAACAAATTTAATAAAACTATAGCCCTTGGAACTGCCTACAACATTCTTCACCGGTTAAACTACTCCAAGACTCGTCCAAAGAAAACAGATAAAAGAGTAAAAAAAAAAACCTTAGAAAATTTTTGGAGTGAACTTAACGGCTTACTTGAATCTAAAGATGAAGACACCGTAATTGTATACAAAGATGAAGCAATAATTACATCTGAACCTACAATTTCTTCGGTTTAGTCTAAAAAAGGTACTCAAACAGTAGTTAAAACAAATACCGGCGGCTTAAGAAAAAGAAACGTAATATTTGGGGCAGTAAATCCTGAAACCGGAGAATTATCACAGCAATTTAGTGATAAGGGAAATACTGAAAACTTCAAGTCTTTTTTAAAATAAGGTATCTAAAGATTACAGCGGTAAGAAAGTAATAATAATTGCAGATAACGTAAAATATCATCACTTTAAAGGTATAAACGAATACTTGAAGGAATTAAAGAATATAGAGTTTCTATATTTGCCTTCATATTGCTCGGAACTTAATGCAATAGAACACTTGTGGGAAAACATACGTGCTGCTGTTACACACAATACACTTTTTGATCAATTTACAGAATTATTAAATCAGGTTCAATCTTATCTTTGTTCTATAAATAAAAACAAGAGTAAGTTAAAAAAACTATGTGCATATATATGTTAAGCCTTTCACTAAGAGGATTTAGCTATTTGCCATTGTGATTTATATAGGTTCCTTGGAGGAATCCATCTATCCTCTATTCAGGAGATATTATATAATGTTTTATCAAAAAGGTTAAGTTTCCTTTTAGGTATTTGATAGAAAAAGTAAAAAATAAATGACTAAAAAATAGATAAGAATATTTAATTTGCGGTTAATAATTAAAAGATTATTAATAGAGACAGGTAGAAAATATTAAGATGTTTTCTATCAAATGTTACAACTATATTATACGAGCTTCCTGTGGTACGATAAAAATAGAAAATCCTCACAAATAAATTAAGGTATAATTGTAATTGAGAGAAAACAATTTCTTAATTTAAAGGAGGATTCACTATGAATTATAAACAAAATGATAGATTAAATCAATTGACATATGAAACACTAATTGTTGGAGTTGACATAGCAAAAGAATTTCATGTAGCAAGAGCACAAGATATTAGAGGCATAGAGTTTGGAAAATCAATTAAATTCAATAATTCCCTTTCAGGATATTTAGAGTTTGAGAATTGGATTAATGAAATTAAAGTGGTTGAGGAGAAGGAACAAGTAATTATAGGTATGGAACCAACAGGACATTACTGGTTAAATATAGCAAGATATCTTAAAGCTAATGACTATACAGTGGTTACAGTAAATCCAATGCATGTAAAAAAGATAAAAGAGTTAGATGATAACCTTCAAACAAAAACAGATAAAAAAGATGCAAAGATTATTGCACAGCTAGTAAAAGATGCAAGATATTCTACCCCGAATTTGCTTGAAGGTGAGTATGAAGAGCTAAGGAATGCTAAGAACTTAAGGCAAGTTGTAATAAAGGATTTAAATCGTACTAAAAATCAGATTCACAATTGGTTAGACAGATACTTTCCAGAATACAAAGAAGCATATGCCAGCTGGGAATCGAAATCATTTATAAAGATAATTAAAAAGTATATCTTTCCGTCTGTAATTGAAAGAATACCACCAAATGAAATCTATGAGATGCTACCTCCAAAGATGAGAAGAGGTGTAGGCCTTGGGAAGATAGAAAGACTTGTAACAGCTAGTAAAAATAGCATAGGGATAAAAGAAGGACTTTCATTTGCAAAATTAGAAATAAAATTTCTTTTAGACAAATATGAAAGCTTTTTAGAGCAAATTGAAGAAATAGATGATTATGTAACCAAGATTTGCAATCAACTAGATGAAACAAAGAAGATAATGCAAATTAAGGGTGTTGGGCTCGTAACGGCAAGTGGCATAGTTGCTGAATTAGGAGATATAAGAAAGTACAAGACTCCGAAACAAATGATAAAAATGGCAGGGCTTTCTTTAACAGAAAATAGTTCTGGTAAGGTAAAAGGTGCAACATCTATAAGCAGAAGAGGACGTAAAGATCTCCGCCGATTATTGTACCAGGTAATACTTGGGATGATACGGACAAATACTGCATTTAAAGAAATGTACATTTATTATACTACAAGGCGAAAAAATCAGCTTACTGGGAAACAAGCTATAATAGCATTATGCAGAAAACTATTAAGAATAATCCATACAATAATTTTGAAAGATGTCGATTATGATGAAAGTAAAATGATGTCACAAATAAAATATCCAGATGAGTTTTTAAATTCAGTTGCTTAATTCTATCTATTTCAGAGATTAAATTACGTATGAATTAATAGTTTTAAAAGATTCTATTTAAATATGGTAGCTAAAATAGAATTTAAATTTACAAACTAGAATAATTAAAAACAACAAAAGTGGCGATCCTGTAATTCCTCCATTAGGATATAATCCTGCATACGAGCATGACGGGACTCACATATAGATTAAGTTGGACGAAGGAAGTTTGGGAGATAGATCCTGCTAGAAAGAGGTTCTACTACTATATAAAGTGAGCAAAAGCCACTGTTCATAAAAATATATAAGTGCTACTTTTATTAAGTGAGGATTAAAATGGACATTTCATGTAAAATGTAATTATTTCGTTGCAAATGATCCATTAAAATAATATAAAATTAATCAGAAGTATTGGAAAATACTACTTGATTTAAAGAGGAGGAAGGAAAGAATCCTTGGCTTATGATTGTAAGATATCATGATAAACACTTAAATTATAAAGAAATTATTTAAGTGTCAAAAATATGTTTATAGAATTATAGCTATAATATATTAAAATCAAAAATATTTAATTGTTGTAAGAATATTACAAGCAACTAATAATTATCTTGATTTTGTTGAATTTATTGTAATAAAAAATATTATATAGTTTAAATATTCAACTTTATGGTTTTAATCCTGCAAATATTAATCTAAGCAATTGAATTTTATAATGTTGTGTATTTATAGTATAACAATCATAATGCCATTGGATAAAACTAAATTTAAAATGATAACTATATGCTTAGTTAGGCATGGTGAAACGGCTTGGAATATCCAAGGTAGATTACAAGGAAGAAAAGATGTTGAACTTAATAACAATGGGCGCAATCAGGCTATGGCTTGTGCCGAATATTTAAAAAAAGAGCCATGGGATACAATAGTTACTAGTCCGTTAAAGCGTGCTAAAGAGACAGCTTTTATTATAGGGAAAATTATAGGAATTAATGATATATACATATTAGATAATTTTATTGAAAGAGATTTTGGTTCAGCATCAGGCTTATTATATGAAGAAAAAAAAATGAAATTTCCAGATGATGCTATTTTTGATGAGGAAGATTGGAGCTCATTTGAAGATAGAGTTGCTAAGGGAATAAAATTCTTGATAAATAAATATAATAATAAGAAAATTATAGTTGTTACACATGCAGGCGTTATAAGTTCTGTTTTACCAATGATATCCAACGGAGAATTCAAATTAAAAGGTGTTAAATTAAAAAATACATGCATTAATATTATAAATTATGATAAAGGGAAATGGAAAGTAACTCTTTATAATTATGATGTGATGAAATGATTTTGATTATATAAAATTATATTAAAATTTTGTATTTTATTATTATATAATTTTAAAGCAGATAAAAAAAGATCTTATTAACAATAACAGATTTGAAATTAGTGGTAGTAAATAAATATTTTAATCTTATTGTAAGCAGGTGTAATTTCAATCAACTTTCCGGAGACTTATTTCAAGTCCAGCTAAGAAATTTCAATATTAAAATAAAAAATATTTGATATTTTTAGTGAACTAAAAAAGGGTAACTTTAATAAGTTCTTTGGTAGCCGTCAAAAAACGAAGAGATGGTAATACTATCCAATATAAAAAATAAAAGGAGAGAAAAACCATGACACAGTTGAATGAAAAAGAAATGCAACTTGCAGCCCTCATCAGTGAAGAGTGCAGAACCCCAGCCGATATAACGGCGAAACTAAAGAACCCGTTTGCAGAGACACTTGAAAAAATGCTTGAGGCAGAATTAGATGAGCATTTAAGTTACGAAAAAAACAGCATCCTCGGCAATAATAGCGGTAATAACCGGAACGGATATGGTAAAAAACAATTAAAAGTGATATGGAGAGAGAGTGAAATCAAGGTTCCTCGGGATCGAAACTCTACCTTTCAGTAAAGTAATAGAAAAGAGGCAAACTCGTACAGATGATATTGAAACGGGAGTTTTGGCTATGTACGCTAAAGGAATGTCCACTCGTGACATTAGAAAAGATCATCTGCGGGACATCTAGGTATTGAAGCATCTGCAAACCTAATAAGCCGTATTACAGATAAACTGATGTCGGCTGTTGCGGAATGGCAATCACATTCTCTTGACCCAATTTATCAAATGGTATTTCTGGATGGGATAATATTTAAAGTACGTAAGGATAGCCGAATAGTTAATAAATGCCTTTACTCTGTTCTTGGAATCAGTATGGAAGGCCACAAAGAAATTCTTGGGATGTGGTTATCGGAAAATGAAAGTGCCAGCTTTTGGGTCATAGTATGTAACGAATTGAAGAACCGAGGAGTTGAAGACATTTTAATTGCTTGCCGTGACAATCTTTCAGGGTTTTCCAATACGATTGAGATGGTTTTTCCAAAGACAGAACAGCAGCTTTGCGTTATACACCAAATACGAAATTCTACAAAATATGTATCATAAAAAGATATTAAACCGGTAATGGCAGATTTAAAGTTGGTTTATGGAGTATCGACATTAGAAGATGCCGAATACAGGCTTGAGGAATTCTGTGAAAAATGGGATAAAAAATGGACGTGGGGACGTTTCAATTGTCTTTTTTGCAAAATATTAAAAAATGGTTTAATGAAATTTGATGTTAATTGCGGAAAGTTAAGCAGTTTTATTCTAACATCTACTTAATTATATTGAGAATAAAAGTTCGTTAAAATAGTGGAAAATAATTTTTACCGATGTTATAATAAATGTAACAAGACCAAAAAGTTGGTGAAAAGGTGAAAAATGAAATAGTTAATAAACATGATGCCGTGTTTAAGGAAGTATTCAGTCAAAAAAGAATAGCAAAGGACTTTATAGAAAATAATATACCTAAAGAAGCATTGGATATAATAGATACAAACAGTATGGAGCTAATAAAAGATACATTTATAAACAAAGAATTACAGGGAAGTTTTTCTGATTTAATATATGAGGTAAAAATAAATAACAGGGATGCATATATATGTTTTCTGTTAGAGCACAAATCCTATAGAGATAAACTCACCATATTTCAATTAAATAAATATATACTTGAAGCATGGACGGCAGTGATACAAAAAGAAAACAGAGAGGAATTACCGATAATTTTACCTATAGTAGTTTATCATGGGGAGAAAGAATGGAGTATAAAGACGGATTTGAGAGATATGATACCTGAATTTTATGAACTGCCGGAATACTTTAAAGACAGGATACCGGTATTTGGATATGATTTAATAAATATAGGGAAGAGCGGAAGAATTGATTTTAAAAAGTTCAACAAATTAACGGCTCTGATGTTAACTGCATTCAGAGATGCCTTTGAAAAGGATTTAAAGACTGTATTAAGAGAATTTCTGTTAGCAGTGGAAGAAGCGGAAAAAGAAGAAGGAGAAGAAGCAATAAGGTATTATGTTGAAATATATATAAGATATATAGAGAATATTCACAGAGATTTAACAGAAGAAGACATAGAGGGAGAAATTGAAAAATTAGGAGGAAAGGGGGCTGTTACTATGAGTATATTACAAAAAAGAGAAGAAAAAGGGAAACAAGAAGGAAAGAGAGAAGGAATAAAGGAAATAGCTAAGAATTTATTAAAAGAAGGAATAGAAATAGCCTTTGTAGCGAAGACTACAGGTCTTTCAAAGAGTGAAGTAGAAAAATTAAAAGAAGAGATTTAGGGGACGGTAGGGACAGATTTTACCGTCCCATGCTTTATTTTGAGGCCGAAACCCTGATATATGCAAAGCTTCGATAGAAACCCTTGCCGAAGCAATCGGGCCAACTGCACGGAAATATGGCATCGAATTTCAAAGCTGTTGCGAAAACTATGATTTGACCGCATTTGGCATTCATCAAGGAGGGTGTATTGACCTGTCAATGATTGAAAAGGTTCGACATCAAAATATCTTTATCTTTCAACATATTGATGTTATAATTTGATTTAAATAGAAATATATGTTTTTAAAATAATATTGATGAGGGAATTCTATGAAAATCTATGCCGTGAAAATTTCAGATATTAATGAAGAAGAATTAGATAAGCTGTGTCTATCCATTGATTCGGAGAAAAGACATAGAATTGAGAGATTTATCAATAAAAGGGATAAGATCAGAGCATCAATCGGAGAAATATTGGTGAGGAGTATAATCATCAGAGAACTGAATATTGAAAATGAACATATAAAATTTGAAGAAAATCTATTATATGGGAAGCCATATCTGCACGGCTATCTGGATTTCAACTTTAATATATCTCATTCCGAAGATTTTGTAGTATGTGCGGTTGACAGCAAACCCGTAGGGATTGATATTGAAGCTGTTAAGTGTATTGAATATAAGGATATAGCCCAAAACTTTTTTACTGAAAGGGAATTTAATTATATAGTGAAACAAAAATCGGATATTCAATTGAGTAGATTCTATGAAATATGGACTCTGAAAGAGAGTTATATGAAATGTATCGGGAAAGGGTTTTCGATACCGTTAAAATCCTTTTCTGTTTGTATGGATGAATATGAAAGTATCAGAGTAATTGATGATAACCAAAATGAGAATTATATATTTAAAATATTTGATATAAGTATGGACTACAAAATGGCTGTTTGTTCGCTAAATAGGGAAATTTCAGACAATATAATAGTGATAGACCAAAACAGTTTAATCAACAACTATTTTGATTTATTTCAAGGAGATGAGGTTTATAATGGAAATCAATAAAAGAAGCTATTACAATTTAACTCATCCGCAGAAAAGAATATGGTACATAGATAAGGTGAATTTGAATTCTCCCGTTCATAATATCGGGGGCTGTTTAAATATAAAGGGAAATATAGATGTTGAGAAGATGAAGGAAACAATTAACCTTATAGTAAAGGGAAATGAGGGGTTAAGGCTGAGAATCACTGAAAAAGACGGACAGCTTGTTCAGTATGTAGCGGAATTTAAGAAGGAAGATATAGATTTTGTAGATTTCAGTAATTACAAAGAGCCTGAAAAGGAACATGAGAGATGGGCGGAAGGTCTATTCAAAAGAAGTTTTGAATTGGAGGACAGCCGACTATATTATTTTGCAGTATATAAAATAGATGAAGAAGAATATGGGGTACTGTTGAAAATTCATCATATTATAGCCGACGGATGGTCAACGGCATTGATAGAAAAGCAGATATGCGAAATATACACCAAATTGGTAAGAAATGAAGAGGTTTGTTTTGATGGGTATCATTCATACATAGATTTCATAGAAGAAGAGAGGGAATACTTAAATTCCGAGAAATTTATAAAGAATAAAAATTTCTGGCGGGAAAAGCTTAAAAATCCGCCTGAAGAATTTTTGTACAATACTTCAAATGAATTGGAAGGCAGAAGGCTGTCATTTAATATTGACAATGATTTATCGAAGAAAATAAAAGAATTTTTAAAATATAACAGATGTTCTTTAAATACCTTGTTTATAGGGTTACTCCTCATATATTTAAGGAAGACCACATATAAAAACGATTTGGTAATAGGAACTCCCGTATTTAACAGGATTGGCAGGAAGCAGAAATCAATGGTGGGTATGTTTACAAGTACAATGCCTTTCAGGTTCCTGTTGGATGAAGAATTAAAGGGGAAAGATTTGATAAAATCGATTAATCGGGAGCTAAAACTTTGTTTTTTTAATCAAAGATACCCTTATGATATTTTGGTCAAGGATTTGAATTTGAGCAGAAAGGGATATGACAGTTTATTTAAGATATGTGTGAATTATTATAATTCCCAATATATTAACGATATCAACGGCATGGCAGGAGAAGTTCGGGAATATTACAGCGGAAACCAAGGAAATTCCCTGCAGTTGACGGTTAAGGAATGGAAGGATGATAATATAATTTTGAATTTCGATTATAAAATAAGGGAATATAAAGAGGAAGAAATTCAAGGCATGTATAAATCAATGATTAATATCTTAAGGCAGTTGCTGACAGATGGAGATATTAAAGTCAGAGATATAAAACTGGTTGATGAAAGAGAATTTAACTATAAGATATATACATTAAATTCAACGGATGGCCCTTACCCGAAAAAGACAGTATATGAACTCTTTGAGGAACAGGCAATTAAAGCTCCCCATAAAATTGCTTTGGAGTTTAGAGATGAGGTGATGACGTATGAACAGTTGAATGAAAAGTCAAACCAATTGGCTCATTATCTGAGACAAAAAGGTATAGGAAGGGGATCTGTACTGGGAATCATGATGAACCATTCCATGGAGTTGGTTATAGGGATATTGGGGATTTTAAAGGCAGGAGGAGCATATCTTCCCATAGATCCGGAATATCCTCCCGAAAGGATAAGTTATATGCTTGAGGACTCAAAAAGTGCTGTGCTCCTTACTGATTTTAAAGCTGGGAGAGATATTGAA
Organism: Acidilutibacter cellobiosedens; assembly: GCF_004103715.1. NCBI lineage: Bacteria > Bacillati > Bacillota > Tissierellia > Tissierellales > Acidilutibacteraceae > Acidilutibacter > Acidilutibacter cellobiosedens. Next base: position 1,620,318 of record NZ_CP035282.1, read on the forward strand.
TTTAAGGGAAGTATAATTGATATAAAGGATATAAATTTAAATTTATATGGGAAGGAAAACCCGCCCAAAGTAAATAAATTAAATGATTTGGCTTATATCATATATACCTCCGGAACGACGGGAAAGCCAAAGGGAGTCATGATTGAACACAGAGGATTGACCAATTATATATGGTGGGCTAAAAAGATGTATTTGAAAGATGAAAATGAAGCTATGCCTTTATATTCTTCCATATCCTTTGATCTGACGGCAACATCCGTATTCACTCCTTTAATTTCCGGCAACAGGATTATAATTTACAATACCGATGAAAATGAATTCGTTTTATATAAGATATTGAAAGAAAATAAGGCAACGGTTGTAAAGCTTACCCCTGCTCATTTGACACTGTTAAAGGATATGGACAACAGAAGTTCCAATATAAAGAGGTTTATTGTAGGCGGAGATGACTTAAAAATAAGCCTAACACAAGAAATCTGCGAAAGTTTCGGTAAGAATATAGAAATATATAATGAATACGGTCCTACGGAGGCTACGGTAGGCTGCATGATACATAAATATGATATGGAAAAGGATAGAGGCATATCCGTACCCATAGGCAGGCCTGCTGGTAATGTACAGATTTACATATTGGACGGAGATTTAAATGTTGTTCCCGCAAATGCAACAGGAGAAATATATATATCGGGAGACGGAATTTCGAGAGGGTACCTGAACAGGCCGGAACTGACGGAAGAGAAGTTTATTGAAAATCCTTTTATTAAAGGAAGGAAAATGTATAAAACGGGAGATTTGGCAAAGTATCTAAAAGACGGGTCCATAGAATATAAAGGAAGGTTGGATAATCAAGTAAAGATAAGGGGATATCGTATCGAGCTTGGAGAAATAGAAAAGCATTTATCGGAAAATGAGGCTGTAAAGGATGCAGCTGTGGTGTTTAAGGAGGATTCATCCGGGAATAAATCACTAAATGCTTATATAGTTAAAGAAAAAGAAATTACGGAATTAGAACTGAAAAATTATCTTTTGAAATTTTTACCTAGATACATGATTCCGGCTAATTTTGTTTTTATGGACAGGTTTCCTTTAAATTTAAACGGAAAAGTGGATGCCGCCAGTCTCCCCAATCCCGTCAGGGTAAAAAAAGAATTTGTGAAGTATAAAACCGAGAAGGAAAGAAAATTGGTTGAAGCTGTAGAGGAGATATTGGGAATAGAAAATGTAAGTATGAATGATAATTTCTATCAGCTTGGCGGAGATTCCATAAAGGCAATTCAAATTTCTTCGAGGCTTAAAAATGAAGGATTGGATATTAAGGTTAAGGATATATTATCCTGTGATTCTGTTGAAGAGATAGGATTCCATATAAGAGAAAACCAAAATATCGGGATGATAGATCAGGGACAGAGTCAAGGTGCTATAGAAAGGACACCTATTACAGAATGGTTTTTCAGCCGGAATTTTTCTGATGAAAACCGTTATAACCAATATGTGCTGCTAAAATACAACAAAATTTCGGATATCGATAAAATCAGAATTGCTGTGGGTAGATTAACAGAACACCATGATACTTTAAGAATTAATTATGACAGAAAAAATCATAGATTATATTACAATAACGATAATTCAAAGAGCTCATCCTGTGTTAAATACGTTGATTTATCCGGATACTGCGGCTCAGAGGATAATATGAGCGTTAAAGAACTGATAGATAAAGCAGAGATTAATTTCGATATAGGAAAGGGTCCTTTGTTTAATGTAACTATTTTTGATTTGAGTGGCGGCAGGCAAGCCTTGTTATTTACAGCACATCATTTAACGGTGGACGGGGTTTCATGGAGAATAATATTGGAGGATTTCCTGACTGCAATGAAACAGCTTGATAATAATGAGGAAGTAAAACTGCCGGCGAAAACCCATTCCTTCAAAGACTGGGCAAAGGTACTGAAAGAATACTCCAAGAAGGATTTTGGGGAAGAAAGACGTTATTGGCAGGAAATATCGGATAAAAGTTTTGTTTACCCTACGGATTTTGATAAGGGAAAGGATACTGTGGGTACATCCGGTATTTTGATTAGAGATATAGATGAAGACATATTAAATAAACTTTCAAAAAAAACCGGAGAGATTTATAATACGGAATTCAGTGAAACTTTGATAATTCTATTGGTACTTACAATAAGCAGTATGACAAATAGTGACGAAGTAGTAATAGAATTGGAGGGACACGGAAGAAAGGACATAAACGATTATATTGATGTGAAAAGGACGGTAGGCTGGTTTACTGTTATGTATCCCGTATATTTCAGGATAGAAGACGGGGATTTAAACTTAAGGATTAAATCATTGAAGGAACAGCTTAGAAATGTACCTGACAACGGATTTAATTACGGTATTCTCAGATTTTTAAATAATGAGTTGGAGGAAAGGGAAGAGAAATATATAAGATTTAATTACCTTGGGGATTTCGACAATATCATAGGCGACATACCGGATATTGAATTCGGATTGGACAGTGATGAGGAGAATTCATTAACATCCCTGATGGATATAGATGCTTTCATAATAAAAGGAAGATTAAAATTGAAAATTACCTACAGCAAAAATAAGTTCAGTGAAAGTACAATTCGGAGATTTGCCGACAAATATACGGAAACAATAAAATCCCTTTTAAATCAATGCATAAAAAATGATTCCAAAGAATTCACCCCTTCGGATTTCGATGCTGCGGATATTTCACAGGAGGATTTGGACTCTCTTTTTAAATAGAAGTTAAAATTAATATAAGCAATCTGGTGATATGTCAAGAGATAAATTTTAATAAAAACATAAGGAACAATTAAAAAAAGACAACCTTAATAGAACCTATGTATTTCAGTGAAAAAATAGGTTTAGAGATTAGAAATATTTTAATTTATCTCTCCAACTTTATCATTGGAGTAGATTTGGTTTTTAGTCAGCAATCCAAAAACCAGACGAACAAATTTACGAGATGTAAGTGCGAGGGCTCTTTTATGTTGGTGAGTTGTTACTTCACCGTACTTCTTGTAATAGTACTCTTTGTATTCTGGTACATGATTTTTAACACTATTGGCAGCCTCGATTAAATAGTATCTAAGGTATTTATTGCCAGTCTTAGTCATTCTGGTCTCATCTGAAGAATAATTACCTGATTGATTAACTCTCCAAGTTAGGCCTGCATATTTAGCTAGAGAATTGTGAGAATCAAAGGAAGTGATGGTTCCTATCTCAGAAAGAATTCCACTAGCAAGTACTGGCCCAACTCCTGGAATAGAGATTAGGGATTGATATTCAGTAGGATTAATCCCTTTGATATTCCTTTCAATAGCCTTATCAATGGTTTTAACTTCATCTTCTAATGCTTTGACTACATTGAAAGATGAAGCGATTGCAACATTTAAAGGTTCATAAAGGATTTTATCAAGACGATAGGAATCTCTAGCAGCCTTCTGGAGCACCTGAGCAGTCCTGTTAGGATCATTAAAGCGATTTTTACCTTTATCTCTAATGAAAGCAACTAAGTCCTCAACAGATGAATAGGTAATATCATCTAAGGACAAATATTCAGTTAATATGGCTGAAGAGGTGACACCGTAAGTGTTAGAAAATGGGCGTTCTTCTTTATCTAATACTGTTAATTCACTAAACTTAAGATAAATGTTGGACACCATATAAGCTTTTTCTCTAGTAATACCTTCAATTAAATGAAGACGATGTCTAGTTAATCGCTGGAGTGCAAGAAACTGCGATCCACGCCAAGGCTTAGAAGTAATTTTGCCACAACGAGCAAAATCAGCAATGACATATGCATCTAGAGGATCTGTTTTATCCATGTCTACAAAAGTCTTTCTGTAATTTGCAACAGTTTTAGGATTAAGACAGTATACAAGAGGTTTGTAGGCTAATAGAATCTCATTAGAAGCAAGAAAGTTTGCAATGTGGGTACTGTAGAAAGAAGTAGATTCCAGGGCAATAACAACATATTTTAGGCTATTAGAATCTAAACACCTAATAATACTATCTAAGATAGATTCGGCACCAGGTTGGTTATTCAAAGCCTTAAGGTTAAGAAGTTTATTGCCTTCAAAATCTAGAGCGCATAAGACATTAGTCTTAGAACTTACATCAATACCTACGTATAAAGTTGATAGAATATTGTTCTTCATAAGATCACCACCTTTCATAATAGGATGGAGAACAATTAGTAAAAGAGATATCCTAATCTTAGCTGCTTACGGCAACCTCGCATTATTAGCATTCATCTTTGAAAATTACCTTGCTGTTGGTCTAATCAAAGAGATGCGGCATCTGAAGTAAGCAGGATATGACAGCTAAGTTAGGAAGCACGCTTTAAGGGCAATAACCCAATGGTTTTGCTGGAGAGCAAAGAATTATCCTTTGCTAACTATTCTTTATTTAATTATAGCATTAGGATATCTCTAATAAAAATTGTATTAAAAATATTAAAATATGCTTAGAAGACCTATAAAAAGTGCTTCTAAACATATTATACGAGCTTCCTGTGGTACGATAAAAATAGAAAATCCTCACAAATAAATTAAGGTATAATTGTAATTGAGAGAAAACAATTTCTTAATTTAAAGGAGGATTCACTATGAATTATAAACAAAATGATAGATTAAATCAATTGACATATGAAACACTAATTGTTGGAGTTGACATAGCAAAAGAATTTCATGTAGCAAGAGCACAAGATATTAGAGGCATAGAGTTTGGAAAATCAATTAAATTCAATAATTCCCTTTCAGGATATTTAGAGTTTGAGAATTGGATTAATGAAATTAAAGTGGTTGAGGAGAAGGAACAAGTAATTATAGGTATGGAACCAACAGGACATTACTGGTTAAATATAGCAAGATATCTTAAAGCTAATGACTATACAGTGGTTACAGTAAATCCAATGCATGTAAAAAAGATAAAAGAGTTAGATGATAACCTTCAAACAAAAACAGATAAAAAAGATGCAAAGATTATTGCACAGCTAGTAAAAGATGCAAGATATTCTACCCCGAATTTGCTTGAAGGTGAGTATGAAGAGCTAAGGAATGCTAAGAACTTAAGGCAAGTTGTAATAAAGGATTTAAATCGTACTAAAAATCAGATTCACAATTGGTTAGACAGATACTTTCCAGAATACAAAGAAGCATATGCCAGCTGGGAATCGAAATCATTTATAAAGATAATTAAAAAGTATATCTTTCCGTCTGTAATTGAAAGAATACCACCAAATGAAATCTATGAGATGCTACCTCCAAAGATGAGAAGAGGTGTAGGCCTTGGGAAGATAGAAAGACTTGTAACAGCTAGTAAAAATAGCATAGGGATAAAAGAAGGACTTTCATTTGCAAAATTAGAAATAAAATTTCTTTTAGACAAATATGAAAGCTTTTTAGAGCAAATTGAAGAAATAGATGATTATGTAACCAAGATTTGCAATCAACTAGATGAAACAAAGAAGATAATGCAAATTAAGGGTGTTGGGCTCGTAACGGCAAGTGGCATAGTTGCTGAATTAGGAGATATAAGAAAGTACAAGACTCCGAAACAAATGATAAAAATGGCAGGGCTTTCTTTAACAGAAAATAGTTCTGGTAAGGTAAAAGGTGCAACATCTATAAGCAGAAGAGGACGTAAAGATCTCCGCCGATTATTGTACCAGGTAATACTTGGGATGATACGGACAAATACTGCATTTAAAGAAATGTACATTTATTATACTACAAGGCGAAAAAATCAGCTTACTGGGAAACAAGCTATAATAGCATTATGCAGAAAACTATTAAGAATAATCCATACAATAATTTTGAAAGATGTCGATTATGATGAAAGTAAAATGATGTCACAAATAAAATATCCAGATGAGTTTTTAAATTCAGTTGCTTAATTCTATCTATTTCAGAGATTAAATTACGTATGAATTAATAGTTTTAAAAGATTCTATTTAAATATGGTAGCTAAAATAGAATTTAAATTTACAAACTAGAATAATTAAAAACAACAAAAGTGGCGATCCTGTAATTCCTCCATTAGGATATAATCCTGCATACGAGCATGACGGGACTCACATATAGATTAAGTTGGACGAAGGAAGTTTGGGAGATAGATCCTGCTAGAAAGAGGTTCTACTACTATATAAAGTGAGCAAAAGCCACTGTTCATAAAAATATATAAGTGCTACTTTTATTAAGTGAGGATTAAAATGGACATTTCATGTAAAATGTAATTATTTCGTTGCAAATGATCCATTAAAATAATATAAAATTAATCAGAAGTATTGGAAAATACTACTTGATTTAAAGAGGAGAACATTAATATGAAAAATTTTAACGGATTGCCGGCTGCACTCATCATATTTTTATGTATGATACTGCTGCCCTTTAAAACTTATGCTTTGACCGATGATACAAATATAAAAATAGAAAAGTTTATAAAGGAAAATATGGACAAAGGTAATATTCCGGGATTGTTCGTCACTGTGGTTAAAGATGATAAGACTGTTTATGAAAAGGGGTTCGGGTATTCCGATGTTGAAAAAAAAGAAAGGGTTACTTCAAAGTCCCTCTTTGAAATAGGTTCCAACAGCAAGGCTTTTACTGCCTTGGGTATTTTGAAGCTGCAAAAAGAGGGGCTGATTGAACTAAACGATGAAGTGACGGACTACATACCTTGGCTGAAAGTCAAATACAAAGGAAGAGAAGTTCCCGTAACAATAGAACAACTGCTTCATCATACAAGCGGAATACCTTTTAAGACAATAGATAATATACCTGTTTCCAATGACGATAATGCAATTGATGAAACGGTCAGAACATTGATCGGCATTGAACTTGACAGTGAACCTGGAGAGAAATTTCAATATGCCACAATAAACTATGATGTTTTGGGGCTTATAATTGAAAAGGCAACGGGTTCAAGCTATGAAGAATATATTGAAGAAAATATTTTAAAACCCATGGGATTAAACAATACTTATCTCTACAGAGATGAAGACGTCAGTGAAAATATGGCGAAGGGGTATAAGATTGAATTCTTAAAACCTGCTCTATATGATGCACCTACCTACAGGGGCAATAAACCCGCAGGATATATTATGTCCAATGGGGAAGACATGGGGAAATGGCTCAAAATTCAGATGGGAACATATAACAGCTCCCGATTTGACAGAGAACTCATTGAAGAATCTCACAATCCCAACCGCAAGGTTCCGCCTTTGGAAGACGGTTCTTCATATGCCTGCGGATGGTATGTGTATCAAAAAGGAGGAGGAGAAATCTCTCACGGAGGGAATAATCCCAATTATTCGTCCTTCATATTGTTAAGGCCGGAAGATAAAACAGGTATTGCGGTACTCGGCAATACAAATTCCGAATACGTGGGTTATATTGCCCGGGGCATTAACGGAATACTTCAGGGAGAAGATTATTATGAAGATGTAAATGACTTAAATAAAAATGCGGACATGATTTCGGTTCTCCTTATACTTATTTCTGTCTTAATAATTGCCGGCACCTTATTTTTTACTGTAAAGGCACTGAAAGAGGTATTCAGAAAAGAGAGGTTTTTAAACAAAAAAAATTCAAGGGATATTTTTAAATTTATTTTTTCCTTAATCTTCATGATAGGGTTAAGCTACTCCATATATCTTATTCCAAACATTTTATACAGAGGGGTGTCTTGGAATTTTGTATTCGTGTGGCTTCCCGAAACCGTAAAGACGGCACTTTATTTAGTTTATATAAGTATTTGGACCGTATATGTATATTCGGTATTTATAAGCCTTTATAAAAAAGAAGGGGACAAATCCATATTGATATTATCAATATTAAGTGTCCTCAGCGGATTCGGCAATGCCCTTATAATTTTTACTATCAACATGGCTATAAGAAGCGGTAATGATGAAAAGGTTAAGCTTTTGATGTATTTTATCCTCGGTATAATTTTATATGTCTACGGTCAGAGAATTATGAGAATAAGGATGATAGAAATAACGAACGGGATAGTGTATTCAAAACGGATGGAGATTGTAAAAGGCCTTTTAAAAACCCCCTATAACAAATTTGAAGAAATAGATAAGGGAAGAATTCAGTCTACTTTAAATAATGATACGGAGACCATAAGCAGATTTGTAAATATTATAATCAGCGGAGTGACAAGCGCCATAACTCTTATATGCTGTTTTATATATTTAGGATTTATAAATATATATGCTTTGCTCCTTTCGGTAATAATAATATTGTTTATCGCAGGTATATACTATTTGGTGGGCAGGTATGCCAACAGGATTGGGGAGGAAGCAAGGGATCTGCAGAATATATTCTTTAAATTTATTAATGATTTAATAGGAGGATTTAAGGAATTAAGCCTTAACGGAAAGAGGAAGGAAGAATTTCAGGAGGATTTGGAAGAAAGCTGTGACAGGTATAAGGTTAAAAGAGGGCAGTCGGCCCTGGCGTTTGCAAATATGTTTGTGGTGGGAGAGCTTTTGTTTACTATTGCAATCGGTGCCGTAGTATTTATTTTACCTCTAATTTTAAAGAACTTAAAGGAAGTCAGCCTTGAAAGCTATGTTTTTATACTCCTTTATATGACGGGTCCCGTTCACGGCATATTAAATGCGATACCCAATGCTATTGAAGTCAGAATAAGTTTAAAAAGAATCAACGGTCTATTGTCCCAAATATCTTCTTCGGATGGTAAAAATAATGATAGTGGAATAAATAAAAAGGAAGATAAAATTATATTGAAGTTAAAGGGCATAGAATATGTTTATGATAAAGACGGCGAAAACAGTTTTAAGGTGGGGCCCATTGACTATGAGTTTAAATCGGGCGAAATATTTTTTATTACAGGGGGCAACGGCAGCGGAAAGTCAACCTTGGCTAAGCTGTTAACCGGTTTGTATGTACCTTCCAAGGGCTATATAACTTTGAACGGTAACAGGGTTTCGGGAAGAGAATTGAGTGAAAAATATTCCGGAGTTTTCAGTGATTTTTATTTATTTGACAAACTTTACGGCATAGATTATAAAGATAAAGAAGAGGAAATACGGAAATATTTAGAGATACTCCAGCTTGATAATAAGGTGCGGATAAAAGAAGGAAAGTTTGATACAATTAAATTGTCAACCGGACAGAAAAAAAGATTGGCTTTATTGGTGGCTTATTTGGAGGACAGGCCTATATACATATTTGACGAATGGGCGGCAGATCAGGACCCGGAATTCAGATTATTCTTTTACGATACCATTCTGCCTGAACTTAAAGAGAGGGGCAAATGCGTTATAGCCATAACCCATGACGACAGATATTTTAATGTTGCCGATAAGATTATAAAGATGGATATGGGAAGTTTTCAAACTTTCAAGTAAAATTTTATCTTTACTTGAATAACAGTAGAACGAACAGGATGGCTTTGAGAAACAAAGTTATTCTGTTCGTTCTACTGTACTGTTCATAGTATCTTAATTTTTAGGGCTATTCATTCAATGTTTCTTTAGTTCTGATTTTTTCTATTTCTTCTTTATTAAGTCCGGTCAATTTTTCTATTAATTCTATTTTTAATCCTTCCTTTAAAGCGTTTTTAACCATTTTTATTTTTTCTTTTTCAATGCCTTTTTCAATGCCTTTTTCAATGCCTTTTTCCATACCCTTGATTTCCGCATATTTCATTCTGGATATGGCGTCCAGTCTGGCTTTTTCTTTAGCATAGTATTCCTGTCTTAACTTTTCGTCAGCCGATATTTTTTCCAACATTTCCTTAGCCATTTTTAACGGTTCACTCCTTTCCACCAAATTTTCTAATTTTCCTCTGCTTTCCGGATCTGCCGCTCTCTTTATGAATGTCAGCCACAGTTCTATTGCTTTCATTTTTTCCACATCTTTTTCGTCGTCAAATTTGGGAAGTTCGATATAATGAATAGATAAATCGTCTATCAGCGGAAAATGTTCTTCTTTTTCCAATATCTTATATTCCGTATGGTACCTTTCCGTTTCTTCTATTATGTTAAAATTCAATATATTTATGACTATACTTTTTTTCAATGTCAAATATGCTTCCGCTTCCGATATGGTTTCTCCGTACATTTTAGCCCAATAGTACAAACTTCTTTTTCTGAAATCGTCTACATTATTTACCTGAATTTCGATATTTATTCTTTCGCCTTTTTGTGTTTTTACTTTTAAATCCATTATGGATTCTTTGTCACCTCGAAATTCTTTTAAATTAAACGGATTTAAATAAGCTATTTCTGTTATTTTATCTTTTTCTTCAAGGTTTAGTACCGAATTTAAAAAGTCCATAAGAATTATTTTGCTTTGTTTCTGCTCTCTTCCAAATAATGCTTTAAATACCAAGTCGTTTAATGGGCTTAATAAGGTATTTTGATCCACCGGCATCATTCCTTTCTATATATATTATATCCTATTTAATACGTAAATGAAATATCATAAACAAAACAGATGTAATAGAAATAGCTAAAATAGGATGCAATAACTTTAAAAGAGGCAGAAGTATAATTTTTCTATATAAAAATTTTTCTGCCGGAAGTTCTAGAACGTAAATCAGTAAACTTGTATATACCAATCCTTTATTAATATCTTTTCTTTTTATTTTGATTCTCCTTGCTATAATTACATGAGTTAATAAAAACACTATTCCTATTAAAAATCCATATAAAAAAGAATTAAACCTAATATTTAGATAAGTTTTATCAATGAACCATAATGAAATCATGCCAGATGCAATAAAGGCCGGCCTTTTGAGGATATTTTCCTTCAAAGATTTAATCTGCCAAAATATATCGTAAGTCATCAAAACGATTCCCAGTGAAATAAATAATTTCATATAAAATTCCATCATGCTCTCTTGCTGTTTTATCATACTTTCATAAAAATAGTATTCATAATATATTTGTATCCTATAATTATATTATACTATTGATTTCGTTTTTTTACCAAGCCTAACCAAATAAAGCATTCACGGAATTTTTAGATCCATTATTTTTTTAGTCGGAATAAAATAATTTGAGAATTTTATAATGGCTTGCAACAATTGTCAAGGATATAACTAAATATTTGCGGAGATATTTAAAGATACTTCGGATTGATAATAAAATGTAGATAAAGGGAGGCAAGTTTGATACAATTAAATTGTCAACCGGACAGAATAAGAGACCGGATTTATCGGTGGTCTACTGGGAGACAGTGCTAATAGGAGGTATTTTAAAATAGGTGAAAAGAAATATTAACAAGAAATTGAACAGGATTTCATTAATTATTTTATCATTAACGGGATTATTTTTAGTTTTATGCTGGGGAAGAATTTCATCTGAAATTCCCACTGCAAAAGAAGAGCCGGAATATTCCACAACGACAGAAAATGCAAAGAAATGTCTTGCTTTATTAAAGTTGGAAAGTACTACTTTATTTGCAGCGATTGTTCTGGGAATTGTAAGTAATTTGAATGTGATAATTACATTATCGGCAGTTTTGGTTGTTATAGGGTTTTATACTTTTTATTATTATAGAGTCAACATAAAGTTAATAAAAAATGACAGATAGAAAAGTAGATAAAAGTAAATACAGAAAATAAAATCATTAAATAATTTAAAATATTAGGAGGGTGAAAAAGGATGATAAACATATTATTGAGTCAATATAATTTCCATGATAAATGGGCTAATGGTTCGGTACAAAAATATATAGATACTGATGATAAAGTTGCGGTAATTCCCTTTTCTTTTAATGAAAAGCTGATTGGAAATGCTACGGAATGGGAAAATGCATATAATAAAAATTATGGAAAGTATTACCGAGAAATAGTTGAACCATTTTTGCAGCTTGGCATTAAAGAGGAAAATATTATTTTACTGAATTTTTTTGAAGATAAAGAGGATGATATGAAAAGAATAATAGAAGACAGTAATGTCGTATTTTTAACCGGCGGGCTTCCGGATATGGCAGCTAAGCGTATTTTAGAGAAAAATTTGCTTAAGCATATAGATAATGAGGACAAAGTAATTATAGGTGCAAGTGCGGGAGCTTTAATTCAATTGAGTAATTACCATATAACACCGGATAAGGATTATTCGGAATTTATGTATTTAAAAGGATTAGGCTTGATAAAAGAGAATTTTTATGTTGAAGTTCACTATGCGGAAACCGATCTGCAGAAAAATTGTATCCAAAGGGTATTAAAAGAGGAGACGGATACTGTTTATGCCATTAAGGATACCGGAGGAATAATTTTAGATAATAATATAATTACATTGCTCGGAGATGTGGTTACTTTTAAGGAGATGACAAGAATAAATGGAAATTCCGCAAGGCCTTCGTAGGGCAATAGAAAATCAAATAAGAGATATAGAACATGTTCGGATGAAAGATGATGCTCAAGCAATAAGCAGCAGATACAGGACTCAAAGCGGAAAGGGAAAGCGGCTTTTGACAAAAGAAACCGAAGCGGCAGCTTATGCTGCGGCAAGAATGCCGGCGACTTTTGGAGCTGTCTCTGATGCCCTTAAATATTCTCTTCCCTATTTAGAGAATTGTCCTCAAACTTTATTGGATGCAGGAGCCGGCACAGGTACAGCTGCTTGGGCAGCGGATGCTGAATTGAAATTGAAAAAAATTATCTGCTTGGAACGGGAAGATGCAATGATAAAGATAGGAAAAAATATGATGAAATGCAGTTCGGAGCTATTATGCAATGCAGAATGGATTAAAAATGATCTGACTGTCGATGAGATTCCCGAACAAGCGGATTTGGTCATTGCATCCTATGTATTGAATGAAATGACCAGTGAGGAAAGAATGGAGACGGTAAAAAAATTGTGGGATGCGGCAAAGATGATGTTTTTAATTATAGAGCCGGGAACGCCCGTTGGTTTTTCTAATCTGGCGGAAATACGTCAAGTAATGCTTAAATGGGGTGCTCACATTGCCGCACCATGTCCCCATGAAAGTGACTGTCCCAAAGAAAAAAATGATTGGTGCGGTTTTGCTTGCCGTGTCAGCAGAAGCAGATTGCATCGCCAACTTAAGGGCGGAGAAGTACCCTATGAAGATGAAAAATTTATATATATGGCTTTTACGCGGGAAAAATGTCATAGTGCAGAAGCACGTGTACTGCGTCATCCCCAGATACATAAAGGATATGTAGGCCTTGAGATTTGTACAAAAGATGGCATTAAAAATATTAAGTTTTCCAAAAAGGATGGAGAGAGATACAAAAAGGCAAGAAAGGTAAAAGCGGGAGATGAGATATGAAATTATACATTTAGTTGATTGAAAGAAAAATTTTCTCCGGATATAATATATGTAAGAATGAATGTATCCAAATTAGCTTAAAATCGTGGGAGGGTGTTTTAATGAAAGTGTTGATACATGACTTGGACAGTGATGTTTTAAATGGTTTGTTTCCTAATATAAGCAAAGAAGTCAAAATAATATCACCAGAAAAGGAAATAAAGAAGTGTATAGGCTGTTTCGGCTGCTGGATAAAAACCCCCGGATATTGTGTTATTAAAGATGGTTATGAGAATATGGGAAAGCTTTTGTCGGAAAGCGAGGAATTAATTATCATAAGCCGAGTATGCTATGGTGGTTTCAGCCCTTTTGTAAAGAATGTATTAGACCGAAGTATCGGGTATCTTAGCCCTTTTTTTACAGTCAGAAATAAAGAAATGCATCACAAAAGCCGGTACAAAAGAAAGTTAAAATTATCTGTAATAGCATATGGAAAAGATGCCACAGAAAAAGAAAGAGATAATTTATCAAAGATAGTTGCAGCTAATGGTGTTAATTTTAATGCGATTGATCATTCTTTTTGTTTTGCAGACAATATTGATGATATACCGAAATTAAGGGGGGTTCTCTGATGAAAATTTGCATGATAAATGGCAGTCCAAAAGCTAAAGACAGTTGTTCCCGGTATTTAATTGATGAAATAATTAAATTGATGGATGATAAAACTGAAGTGCTTATATGTGACGGAAGCCATAAACCGTTTAAAGACGATATGTTTCAACAGATTTATAATTGCGACAAAGTAGTTTTTGTTTTTCCCCTATATGTAGATGCTGTTCCGTCGCATTTAGTTTATTTTTTGGAATCATTCCAAGAATATATAAGATTGCAACCTGTTAAAAATATTTCCGTTTATGCTGTTTCAAATTGCGGTTTTTATGAGGGAGAACAAAACAAATATGCTCTAAAAATAATTGAAAATTTTTGTGAAGATTCAGGACTTAACTGGCAATTTGGAATAGGAACGGGGACGGGTCCCTTTATAGCTCAATCCCAGACTATTCCTTGGCAGTCCTCCGTAAAACGCCCTATATATCAGGCCCTCATTGCTTTAAAAAAAGGTTTGGAAGAAGGATACCAACCAAAGGAGAATATATTTGTAATGGCAAAGATGCCGAGATACATATATATTGCTTCAGCCCATGCAGGCTGGAGATTGTCGGCTAAGAAAAACAACTTGAGGTTCAGAGATATATGATATATGTAGATTGCACGTCAAAGGATAGAGTATGTAACAGTCTTTTAATAACTGAAGGGCAGTCAGATAATAGTAGAATCAAGCTGTGTATTGTTAACGAAGTATGTGGATTTTAGAAAAGTTACATATATTGTTAAGAATGATAAAGTGTAATATCTTGTTACATATTTTAAGATGGTTTCGCAGGATTATTCTCATTATGAGAACAATCCTGCGAAAAATTTCTAATTTTGAGAATATATTTTTTTGATACTCCTTTTAAATAGCCGAAATTTGACATTATGCATTTTGGAACAAAAATTGCAGTATTATAAGGCTGAAAACATAAAAGGAGGTTTTTATATGATAAACATTAAATTAATATCCCGAGAAGAAATCAAAGAAAAACTGACAATGAAGAAAACTCTGGAACTTGTAGAAAAGGTTTATGCCGCTCATGGTAACGGCCATGTTGTTATGCCTTCTAAAATTACTCTGGATTTAGGTGAAAGTACGGATTGGCCCCCCTATGGAGGGTCTTACAATGCGATGCCCGCATATTTGGGAGAGGATTTTGATATGTCGGGGATAAAATGGGTCTGGGGGTTTAATGACAACTATAAGAAAGGCTTACCCTATATAAGTGCTGTAATCATACTTAACGATCCAAGAACAGGGGAGGTTCTCTCCATAATGGATGGAAGTTATATTACGGACATAAGAACAGGTGCAGCTACCGGAGTAGCCGCAAAATACTTGGTATCTAAAAAAGCAAGAAATCTTGGCATAATAGGTGCCGGGGTTCAGGGAAGAATGAATTTGAGAGCTATGAATGAAGTTATGAAAATTGACCATGTAATAATTGGAGATATACGAAGAGAGGCAGCCGAAAAGTTCGCTGAAGAAATGTCAAAAGAATTGAATTTGGATATATCTGTTGCAAAGAACAACGAAGAAGTTTGTGTCGATTCCGATGCTATTATAACCGTTACAATAGCCAATGAACCCCTTGTTATGAGAAAATGGCTCAAGAAAGGATGTACCGTATTATCAGTCGGATCATTTCAGGAACTTGATGAAAGTATTCCCTTAAAAGCCGATAAACTTGTAGTTGATAATTGGGAACAAAATTCACACAGGGGAGAATTGCTTAAACTTGTTAAAGCCGGAAGAATAACAAAGAATAATATATATGCTGAGATACCTGAGATTGTTATCGGGGAAAAAAAAGGAAGAGAAAATGACGATGAGATAATATGTGCGTGTATCATAGGTATGGGTTCAACTGATATTGGGGTTGCCGCCGAATTATACAAAAGGGATTTTATAAACTATAATAAGAACACTGTTTCCTTAAGGTAAAATCATTATGAAAAATAAATATATATCTAAAAGATACTGGAAAGATAAATCTACTCCTATGGGGAAGGTTGATGAGCTTGCAAAACAATTTAACGATGTAATAGATTTGAGTCTTGGCGACCCCGATTTAATAACCCATGATATAATTATTGATAATTCCATGAGGGATGCGAAACTGGGATATACAAAATATACCGACTTCAGGGGTGATCCGGAGCTTAGAGAAGAAATAACAAAATTTTATAAAGAGGAATACGGTTTAACTATAAAGGATGAAGAAATATTTGTAACTGCCAGCGGATGTTTGGCAATGTATCTTGTTCTTGAGGCCATTTTAGATGATGGGGATGAAGTCATAGTTCAGACACCATATTTTACTCCATATCCACAACAGGTGGAGTTGGCAAGAGGAATACCTGTACCTTTGAATACCTATGAGAACGAAGACTTTCAGATAGATACGGACAGATTGGAAAAATTAATAACCGAAAGGACAAAGGCGATAATAGTTAATTCACCGAACAATCCTACAGGAAGTACATTGACGCCGAAAACTATTGAAGGCATCAGAGATATTGCGGTTAAATATGATTTAATAGTAATATCCGATGACATATATACATCATTCTGCTATGAAGAACCTTTTATTCCCATTATATGTACGGATGGAATGAAAGAAAGGACAATAATCATCAACAGTTTTTCTAAGAATTTTACAATGACCGGTTGGAGAATAGGCAATATTATAGCTCCCGATTACATCATAAAAGTTATTCAGCAAATAAATGAAAATGTGGTATTTACTGCTCCGTCAATATCCCAGAGAGGAGCGATTTACGCATTGAGAAACAGAAAAAAGGTTCAGAAACCCATAATAGAGGAATATAAAAAACGTGTGTTTTATTCTGCGGACAGAATTAACGGAATACCAAATATGTCTGTCCTTAGTCCTAAAGGAACATTTTATTTATTTGTGAACATAAAAAGAACAGGATTGTCTTCGGCTGAAGCAAGCGATGCTCTTCTTAAAGAAGCTCATGTCCTTACTATACCCGGCATAGCTTTTGGAGAATGCGGAGAAGGATATATAAGGCTTGCATGTACTGTGGGAATCGAAAAGCTTAAGGAAGCCTTCGACAGAATAGAGAAAATGGAAATTTTCCATAAAAGTGGGGAGGATAAATTATGGAAGACACTAAGTTGAAAAAATCAAAGATGCCTGATCCATATGTTATTCTATTTGTATTAATTGTAATCATGGCATTGTTGACTTATATTATACCTTCAGGACAGTATCAGATGGTTAAAGCTCCAGACGGAAGAATGGTTGTAGATCCCGATTCATTTAAATACATCAAAGGGAACAAGGCAGGTTTATTTGATATTTTGAAAGCGTTTCCTAAAGGATTAAGCGGTTCGGAAAGCATAATATTTTTTATACTGATTATAGGAGGATCATTTAACCTGATTAATCAAACCGGAGCTATTATGGCAGCTATCTCTAAGATAGCCGTAAAACTTAAAGGCAAGGAAAATTTGATGATACCCATAATTGTTTTTGTTTTTTCTGTGGGAGGAGCTACAATAGGCATGAGTGAGGAACTGATAATTTTTGTTCCCTTAGGAATAGCTTTGGCAAGGGCATTAGGATATGATGCCATTGTAGGTACGGCTTGTGTATTGATGGGAGCTGTAGCAGGCTATACTTCGGGGGTTGTCAATCCTTTTAATGTAGGAGTCGCCCAAGGAATTGCGGGACTACCTATGTTTTCCGGAATCGGACTGAGAATAGTTATATGGATTGCAACGGTAATTCTTGTTTTGATATATATTTCGAGATATGCTAAAAAGGTTAAGGAAGATCCTAAAAATAGCCTTATATATGATATCGAACAAAAAGAGAAAAGTACGATTTTGGATTTGGAAACAATAGACCCTCTTACCAAAAAGCAAATACTTGTATTAATTATATTTGCATTAGGTATGATTACATTGCTAATCGGAGTATTCAACTTTGACTGGTATCTTACAGAAATATCAGCTGTATTTTTTGCAATGGGTATTATTTCCGGTTTGGTATATGGCATAAAACCAAATGATTTGGTAAAAGGCTTCATTGATGGAGTAAAGGATATTGCCTATGGGGCAATGATAGTAGGTTTGGCAAGGGGTATTCTTGTTATAATGCAGGATGCCATGATTCTTGATACTATAGTCCACGGTTTGGCATCGGTAATATCATTTTTCCCGAGAGCTGTATGTGCGCTTGGAATGCTCTTTGTTCAAACTATACTGAATTTTATAATTACATCGGGTTCAGGGTTGGCGGCAACGACTATGCCAATCATGTCTCCTCTTGCGGATGTTTTGGGATTGACAAGACAAACTGCGGTTTTAGCCTTTCAATTTGGAGATGGAATTACAAACTATATAGCGCCTACATCGGGTATTTTAATGGCAAACTTATTAGTTGCGAAAATTCCCTATGAGAAATGGGTTAAATTTATCTGGCCTTTGATAGCAATGTGGACCCTGCTGGGAGCTTTATTTGTAGTATATGCATCTTTGATAAATTATGGGCCGTTTTAAGATTCCTTAAATGTAAGTTGAATGGAAAAAGCACTCTGTACAAAGATAAATAATTTTTACTTTGCAGAGTGCTTTTATGCATTTCCTGAAAATATCCTTGAAATTGTTTTCCATTAAATATAATATGTATATAAGAAAAGATTCTATCAGAACATTATATTATAATGAAGCTTTTCTTGAAACTCATTTAAGGAAAGTTCCTTTTAATCAATATTTATGAGTGAGAGCTTTCCTATTCGTTATAAAAAACGATATATGCTTTATTTTGATAGGGAGTGATGTTGACTTGTTTGAGCTTGTGAACATACAGGAATACGTTCAAAAAATGGCTGTAATTATAGCAACCGTATTGGATATGGAGGTGCTCATAGGTGATACTCATTTAAAAATACTGGGAGACAGTCACCTTCAGCCGAAATCGAAAGATTATTTCGGAAAAAACTCAATATCAGCAAGAGCATTGAAGGAGAAGAAGGTTATAATAATTGAAGAACGAAAAACGGAGACTGCTACCTGTAAGAATTGCTCCAAAAAGGAAAATTGCGATATATGTTCTATGATAGTTTTGCCCATAATGAAAGGGGAAATATTAATAGGAAGCGTGGCAATATATGCAAGTACAGAAGAAGACAAAAAGAAATTGATTCACAAGAGAAAATTTTTTATAGATTTCATAACTAAAATGTCTGATCTTTTAATAAGTAAACTTGAAGAAAATCATGAAAATTTGGAGCTTAAAGTATTCTATAAAAGGTTGGCTCTCTTAATAGAATATATAGATTTTGCCCTAATCGGTCTTGACGAAAATCATAATATTATAAATTGTAATTCAAAATTTAGGAAGATGTTTGGTTTTGGCGACAGAGAAATAAAAAATCTTAATGAAATATTTGATTATATTGATGAGGATGATTTTTATTCTCTTGTAAACAGAACCGTATTTGAAGAAAAGCAGGTTATTTTTAGAATAAACGGAAAGCAAGTTAGCATTATAGTGACCTGTGATCCCATAATAGCTGACGGTATATACAAGGGTTCTCTTATATATTTTAAAAAGACGGAGGAGCTTTACAAGCAGATAAATAAGGTATCAAGTAATGTTTCGGATTTTAAATTTGATCAGATAATAGGAAGTAGTGATGTAATAAAAAAAATTAAAGAGGATGCACATACATTTGCCAAAAGTTCATCGACTATACTTATACAAGGTGAAAGTGGAACGGGCAAAGAACTGTTTGCAAGAGCTATACACAGCGAAAGTAATGTATCGAAAGGGCCTTTTATAGCCGTAAATTGTGCGGCAATCCCCGATAATTTACTTGAAAGTGAGCTTTTCGGGTATGAAGAGGGAGCCTTTACGGGTTCTGTAAAAGGCGGCAAAATAGGAAAATTTGAATTGGCAAACGGTGGGACACTTTTTCTTGATGAAGTAGGTGAAATGCCTATACATCTTCAATCTAAACTTTTAAGAGCTATACAGGAAAGAAAAATACAAAGGATTGGTTCTAATAGAGATGTGCCTGTAAAAATACGTATAATTGCTGCAACAAATAAAAATTTGAGTAAAATGGTTAAAACAGGTGAGTTCAGGGAGGATTTATATTATCGTCTTAATGTTATTCCTCTGTTTATTCCGGCACTGAGGGACAGAAGGGAGGACATTCCGGTATTCCTTGACTATTTTTTAAATACCTACAATAAGGCATTGAACAAAAATATTAAGGGCTTTGATAATAATGTCAAGGAGTTAATGTATAATTACAGTTGGCCCGGTAATATAAGAGAACTTCAAAATACCGTTGAATATGCAGTAAATATTGTTAAAGGAAACTTCATAAGTATAAAAGATCTTCCGCCAAGGGAATTCAGTTATGAGGAGGAACCAACGGAGACAGAATATGGCTTAATAAGACCTCTGAAGGAAGTGGAAGCTTTGTACATAGACCGTGCATTGAAAAAATACGGAGATACGTTGGAGGGAAAAGAAAATGCCGCTAAGGCTTTGGGAATAAGCAGAGCAACGTTGTACAGAAAAATTCAAGAAAAGAAAAAAGATTAAATAATATTATAATATAATAATAAAGGAAGTGGATAAATTGGAACATATAATCAAAACAAATAAATCCGACGAGATGATTAATATTACGGATATAGTAGAAAATGATATTAGGGAAAGTGGTATAGAAGAAGGTCTTGTTACCGTATTTGTTCCTCATACGACTGCCGGGGTAACAATAAATGAAAACGCGGATCCCGATGTGGTCCATGATATACTGGAAGGTTTAAGAAGGGCTTTTCCGGAAGACAGAGGATACCTTCATAGGGAAGGTAATTCTCACGCTCATATAAAAGCTTCTGTTATAGGTTCTTCATGTACTGTTATTATAGAAAAAGGAAGAATGAAATTAGGCATATGGCAAGGTATTTATTTTTGTGAATTCGACGGTCCAAGGACAAGAAAATTTTTTGTAAAAATGTATTAAAATTAAAGAGCAGATGGAGAGATAAGGATAATGGAAAATTTAAAATTAAGACTTGAAAGAGAAAATGACTGCAGAGAAGTTGAAATGTTAACGAGAGAAGCCTTTTGGAATGTCCATGTTCCCGGCTGCGATGAGCATTTTATTCTTCACAATATCAGGAATAGCGAAGATTTTATTCCTGAGCTTGATTTTGTGGCAGAAGTTGGAGGACGGATTTTGGGGCATATTGCTTATACTCATGGGGTCATAGAAAATGATAATGGAGAGAAATATAAGGTGATTTGTTTCGGACCTATAAGCGTACATCCGGATTTTCAGAAAAGGGGAATCGGTTCCGAATTGGTCAGGTATTCGTTAAATAAGGCAAAGGACATGGGATTTGAAGCCGTGTGTATTTATGGAGATCCCAGATACTACAGCAGGTTTGGATTTAGATGCGGCGAAAGATACAATATTAAAACTTCAGACGGAATGTATGCAGTAGCTTTGATGGCCTTGGAACTCAAGCCCGGAGCTTTACAGGGGATAAAGGGAAGATTTGTGGAAAGCAGTAGTTTTGAAGCAGAAAAAGAAGAGTTTGATATATTTGAAAGCACATTTCCCCATAAAGAAAAGAAAGAGACTTATTCTCAAACAGAATTCAAAATTTTATCAAGCTTAAGATATAAATAACGACACAAGGGGACACGAGGGGACGGTTCTTTTGTGCTGCTGCCGTGCAGCTATTATATTATAGGCAGAGTATTTAAAGTATTCTGTGAGAAAATAAATGAGTAAATGTAGAGGAGAAAATATATGGATATTGTTGAGAAATGTAAAAATGTATTAATGAAATATGAAAATATACTTTTTGCGTATATCTTTGGATCATATGCCAAAGGAAATATGAGAGCGGATAGTGACGTAGATATCGGAATATATTTGAAAGAAGAGATGAACATAGAAGAATATTTGAAAATAAGAATGGATTTAACTAAAATATGTAAAAGACAAGTTGATTTGGTAGTATTAAATGCTGCTACCCCTTTATTAAAATATGAAATTTATAAAAATAATATACTGTTGTTTACAAGAGATAGAACCATTGAAAGCAATTATAAAGTAAAAATATTATTTGAATACAATGATATAAAAAGATATTTAGAAATGTCCTATAAGAAAACTATTGAAAGACTAAAAAACGAGGTGGATTTTAATGGTTAATATAGAAGTAATTAAACAAAGGCTCAATCAATTGTCAGCTTCATTGAATAAAATTGAAAGATATAAAAATTTGCCACTAGAAAAATTTTTAAAAGATGATATTGCACAAGATGTTGTAGAATATAATCTATTTATAGCTATAAACATGATGGTTGATATTGCAACTCATATTGTAGTAGATAATAATATGGGTAATCCTGAAATTCTCGGAGATGCATTTGAAATTTTAAATAATAAAAAATATTTAGAGGATAAAGAAACTAAAATCTATAAAAATATGGTAGGTCTTAGAAATATATTATCTCATGAATACTTAAAAATAGATAAAGAAATAATATATGAAATTTTACAGTATAACTTAACGGATATAAAGAAATTTATTATTTTTGTAAATGATAATTTTATTTAATCAATTCTATAAAGAATTTAGTTCGTGGGTAGAGGAGAAAATATATGGACAGTAGTAATACAATTATAATTTATAGTTCAAAATATGGAGCCACCAAGAAATATGCATGTTGGTTGTCGGAGGAATTGAATTGTGACTTGCTTGAAACAAAAAAAGCCACAATAGATAAGGTTGAAAAGTATAATATTATTATTTTTGGCGGAGGTATTTATGCTTCAGGTATTTTAGGTATTTCCTTTCTTAAAAAGTATTACGAAAGGTTGAAAAACAAAAAGATTGTAGCATTTGCAGTAGGTGCATCTCCTTATGACGAAAAAGCTATAGAGGCTTTAAGAAAGCATAATTTTAAAGATGAACTTGCCGGAATACCTTGCTTTTATTGCAGGGGAGCATGGAATGAGGCAGGTATGTCATGGAAAGATCGCATGTTATGCGGAATGCTAAAAAAGGTTGTTGCAAAGAAAAACCCTGAGAATTATGAACCATGGGAAGCTGCTTTAATGCAGGCAATCGGTTCTAACCATGATTGGACGGATAAAGACAATTTGAAACCAATAATTGAATTGATACGGAAATATGAAGCGGAAAATTAGAATCACACGGAATCACTTCAAATCGTCCATTTGTAGAAAGTTTTTTACTTTAAAAATTCTACGGATTTTTTCAATATAAATTTTTTAAACAGCAGATGAGAAGTTAAATGCCCGGAAGGAAGCATATACCTTTTGGGTTTTCCCATTTTAGTCCATAAATCTTTGGAAGCATTTTTGGGAATAAAGGGGTCAAAGATGGCATTAATCATTAAAACCTTATTCGTATCTACTAATTTGGCAAACAAGGATGGATCGTATCTGAAACAGATGGGCAGTTTGTTTAAATCATCTATAGTATTGAATTTTTTTGCTTCTTCATCAAAAGTTTCATGTAGTTTGCGACATTTTTCTATACTACAGCTTCCCTTATCTTCATAACGTACTCTCAAAACCTTGGTTGCAACACTTCCCCAAGTGATATATAAAAAATTGCCTCCGGATACAATAAATACAGCCTTGTCTAATCTTTTATCCAAAGCCTTGGCTATTGTTCCTATCATACCTCCGAAACTAAATCCCATAATGTGTATTTTTTTGATGCCCATATTTTCCAAATAATCAACGCAGGATAGAATATCTACAACTGACTGATAAAATCTTTTTTCGATATCAGCTGCAGTACCGGATAGGAAGTTTATTTTTTTATCTTTCGGCATTCTTTCAAAATGATAAGGCAATACAGGCATTATGGTTGTATAACCGTATTTAGCTAAATTTTCGGGATAATATTTTAAGTATTCAAAATTTCTACTGCCTAAACCATGTATAAATACAATGCCTTCTTTTCCATTGCCTTCATATAAGAAAGCTTTTCCCCTATCAACATATTGGTCACCTGAAGGAAACGCACTATTAAAATATAATATATTTTGGTTCTCTCTTTTAAATACTACATTTTTCCTGGAAATATTATACATATCAAATACCCTTCTTCTTTAAAATAAAAAGTACATATATATTATACACCATTTTTCCCATAAGAAGGCAGTTTTTTAGATATTTGTCCCGAATTAACACTTATCGGCATTAGCTGATGTGGTTGTCTTTACGTAAGTATTTTATTTTTTGATAATTTATGGTATGATAATTAGAAAATATAGTATATATTGGCGTTATAATGTAATACAAAATGGAATTTGACAGTATTTCTGACAATTTATATTAAAAGTGGGGTGAGTTTGTGAAAACGGAAAATAAATTGGATAGGAATAATGTAGAAAATATCATGACTTTAACGGATTTGCAGCAGGGGTTATTGTTCCATTATATCAGCAATGAACACAGCCATATGTATCATGAACAGCTGAGTTTAAATATTAAAGGAGATTTAAAGCTAAATTTATTACAGAAATCATGGCAACATGTAATAGATAACAACGAAATGTTAAGGACGGTTTTCAGATGGAAGGGAATAGACAAGCCTGTTCAAATTGTTCTTAAAGAACATAAAGTACCTATTAACTACATTGACCTTACAGAAAAATCAGACAAATACAGTGAAATAGAAAATATTAAACTGAATGATTTAAATAGCAGAATAGATATAACAAGAGAAACTTTAAGAATTTATCTGTGTAAATTAGACGAATATATTCATGAGATGATTGTAAGCAGCCATCATATTATATACGACGGCTGGAGTAACGGAGTAATATTAAAAGAATTGACGGAAACATAGAATATTTAGGGAGAACAGACAATCAGGTAAAGATAAGGGGATTCAGAATAGAACTGGGAGAAATAGAAAACAGGCTGTTACAACATGAAGACATAAAAGAAGCGGCAGTCACAGCAAGAGAAGATGAAGGAGAAAAATATATATGTGCCTATGTGGTAAGCGATAAAGATATCGCTACATTGGATTTAAGGGGTTATCTAAAGAAGAGCTTACCGGAGTACATGATACCTTCATATTTTATGAAACTGGAAAAGATGCCTCTGACAGCCAACGGAAAACTTAACAGGAAGTCTCTTCCAAAGCCTGAAATAGAAATTAACCTAAATGAATATGAAGAGCCGAGGAATGAAACGGAAGAGAAATTAGTCAAGATATGGAAAGAAGTATTGGGAGCAGAAAAGGTAGGAATAAATGACAATTTCTTTGAACTGGGAGGGCATTCGTTGAAGGCGTCCATATTGTCAAACAGAATTTATAAAGAATTAAATATTGATATACCCATAGGTGAGATATATAATAGACCTACTGTAAAAGAAATATGTGAATTGATACAAAAAAATGAGGAGTTGTCACTTCGTTCTATGAATATAGACCTTAAAAACAAATTTTCTAAACCCTCGATGATTGTTAAATATGATACGGAATTGACGGAAGAGATTGTACTCCACACTGATGAAGATATTGAGAAAGTATTGGATTATATTAAAAATAATTCCAAAGAAAGCATCGATATAGATTATATTACAGATTATAGCTCCTTAGAGGAAGGTCCGATAATTCAAAAAATCAATACGGATAAGTTGAGCAAGAAACTTAAGTTAAAAAAAATTGAAGAAAACAAAATTGATAGGATATTGAAAGAATTAAAGGCAGATTCGGATGAATTAAGGGAAAATATATTTTTAAAGAAAAGAGTATATAAATACGATATGGGTTGTGTGGCTAATGAAAATGCGAAACTTTGGGATCGAAAAATTAAAAGGAGCAAGATAAGATTTA
Organism: Acidilutibacter cellobiosedens; assembly: GCF_004103715.1. NCBI lineage: Bacteria > Bacillati > Bacillota > Tissierellia > Tissierellales > Acidilutibacteraceae > Acidilutibacter > Acidilutibacter cellobiosedens. The sequence goes on from NZ_CP035282.1 coordinate 1,646,157, forward strand.
TAATTCCCTTTAAAAATAAAAATTTTCAAGACAATAAAAATGCGATATTGTTAAAACTGATTAATGAACAGCCGGTACTCAGGTCATCTATATGTTTTGAAGAGGGATTATATAAATTTGCGGAATATGAAAAATTAGACAATATTAATTTTAATATCATAGATCTTTCAGAATATGATTATAAATCAAAAATAGAAGCTATGGAAAGAATTATGGATTTCATGGAAAAGGCCTTAAACGAAGAAGGAGGTTTAAATAACATATTATATTATTTTGCCATAATAAAGTTAAGTTTAAATCAATATTGTTTTTTGCTGAACATTGCCCATTTAATTTCCGATATTAATGCCAAACGAATAATAAGAATGTATTTGGAAGAAAGATGTGATAAGAACTATGAGATTTTGCCATTCAGCCATTATATAAACAATATCCTTTTATGTGACAAAGAAAAGAAGTTTGAGATATTCAACAAATCTTTAATCTTAAAGGAATATAAAGCAGCAGCAGACTTATTTTACAAAAAATATCCCTGCTATACAACAGGAAGTCCTATTAGATTTTCCGAACCGTTTGTGATAAAATACAATTCTGATTTCAAACCGATCCTTGAAACTGCAATATATATTGTATCAAAGATATTGTATATCCAGTTTGAAATTGATTCTATTCCTCTAGGAATATTGAGCAATAAACGGATATGGGAGAAATATAAATATTATAATACCATAGGAAATTTTGTTGACAAGATTCCCTGTACTTTTAATGGCGTTTCCCATAAAAATTCTAAATTTGATTATTATAAAAAATATCTGGAAACAGATGCCGAGCTTTCAAAGGACAATATTGTATTAAAGGAACTAAACGGGGATATAGAGTTCACAAAGTATATTTATATACTTTCACCTTTTTCGTTAAATTATCTCGGGGACTATACGCCTTTTGAGGACGAGCAGTATTTAAAGGGTATAAGGAGAACATTCATACAGTCATATCCCGTAAATTCCTATTCCGTAGGGGGTTCGGAATTAAGAATTATATTTATCAATGGTGTGGAAAAGGATCGGCTTCCGTCAATTGAAAAATTTATGGAAGAGTTAGGCGGAACATATGAATGGAGATATATTTAGGAGGGATCTTATGCTTCACAAATTTGACGGATTAAATAAAGATATTTCTACACAAATTAATATGCTTGAAAATATTATCATGTTGAATTCAAATTTGAAAAAAATCTTAATAAAATCAAAAGAATTAAATATTACAGATTATTATATAGGAGCCGGATGTATTGCTCAAACTGTTTGGAATTTTCTTTCCGATAATCCCATTGACTATGGAATAAGTGATATAGATTTTGTATATTTCGATTTAAATTTAGAAGAATCCACCGAAAATTTAATGGCTCAGCGAGTGAATACTCTTTTTTCGGACATTAAAATCCCTATTGATGTTAAAAATGAAGCAAGAGTTCATCTTTGGTATGAAAATCATTTTGGGTATAAAATTGAACCATACAATTCTCTTGAAGAATCAATAAATTCATGGCCTACAACAGCTACATCTATAGGGTTAAGAATTGAGGAGGACAGATTAAAGGTGTATGCGCCTTTTGGACTTAACGACTTGTTTGGGGGGATTGTCCGGGCCAATAAAGTACAGATAACCGAAGAGATTTATAACAATAAAGTGAACAAATGGCATAATAAATGGCCTAATTTGACTATTATTCCATGGTAATAATTATTTAGTTCAATATGGACTTAGAAAGAGGGAATATACATGGATTTGGAAAAAATGGATGAATTTTTTAATAAACGTGTGAATATGTATGATGACCATATGTTAAATGAGGTGGAAGGCTGCAGGGAGGGCTATAAAAGAATGGCGGAACAAATTCCCGACAGTACGAAAAAGTTGTTGGATTTAGGCTGTGGTACTGGGCTGGAATTAGATAAGATTTTCAGACGTTTACCTGATGTGGAGGTAACAGGAATTGATCTGTCAAAAGGTATGCTTGATAGATTGAGAGAAAAGTACAATAATAAAAAAGTCAAACTGATTCAATCAGATTATTTTGACTATAATTTTGGTATCGGAATATTTGATACGGCAATTTCTTTTCAGACTCTTCATCATTTTTCCCATGAGGAGAAGACAATTCTCTATACTAAAATTTACAAATCATTAAATTCGAGAGGTTTATATATAGAATGTGATTATATGGCAAATACGCAAGAAGAAGAGGATTTTTATTTCGCCGAAAACAAACGGTTACGGTCAGAAATGGGAATTAAGGGAGGGTTTTATCACTATGATACTCCTTGTACAATTGATAATCAGATAAAAATGTTAAATACAGCCGGTTTTAAAAGAGTAGAAAAATTGTGGCAACAGGCTGCAGCAGTACTTTTAGTAGCGCAAAAATAAAATAATTATATTGCCAGTTTTTAGATTAAACCATTATATCTATTTTGATTATAATGGTTTAATTTTTTGAAAAAATAAATTATATATTTTTTAATAACCTATTGACATTATAAAATAACTATATTATACTGTAATTGTTCATAAGAACACTATATGTTCAAATGAACAGGAAAGGAAAGGTGATTGATGAAAATGGATATGCAGCGGAGAATTTTAACGACTATATGTCAGATGTATTATGAACAAAATTTAACACAACAACAAATAGCAAATAAAACAGGCTTGACAAGAATGAAAATATCACGTTCTTTACAAAAAGCAAAGGATATGGGCATTGTCCGAATTATTATTGATTATAGCGGTTTATATTTAGAATTGGAATCTGAGATTAATAGTAAATATCAATTAAAGGAAACTATTATTGTTGACAGTTCAATGAATAATGATATGAAAAACCAAGTTGCCAGTACTGCTGCTTATTATTTAGAAAACAATTTGACTAAGAATTCAACAATTGCAATTGGATGGGGATCGACAATGAGCAGAGTATCTAATTTTATTCAAGATATGTCCAATATGAAATTGTTATTTTCACCTATTATAGGGGGACACGGCAAAAGTGAACTTGATATGCATGCGACAACAATATCTTCTAATCTGGCAAAAAAAACGGGATGTAATTCATTATCTTTATTAGCTCCTGCATTAGTTAAGAGTAAAAAGGAAAAGGAACTTTTAATGGATGATACACACATTAAGGAAGTTATTAATCAGACTAAACGTGCCGATTATGCTCTATTTAGCTTAGGTTCACCTTTAGTAAAGGATAGTAGTTTAAGCAAATCAGGATATCTTTCGGACGATGACTTAAAACAGTTGAAAGATGAAGGTGCTGTTTGTGATATTGTTTCTATAGCGTTTTTAAACAAGGATGGAAACATTTGCTGTAAGAATATAACAGATAGAAGTGTAGGTATTAGTGAAAGTGATTTAAAAAATATACCACTGAAAATTTGTATAGTGGAGGGCGAAGAAAAACATGATGCTGTAAAAGTTGCTTTGAAAGCCGGATATATTAATGTTTTGATTACGGACAAGGATACGGCCAAGTTTTTAGTTCAATAAGCTTTTGACAATGCTTTCTTTAAAAGAAAACGTTGTTAAAAAATATATACCCAACTGAAAGGAGGTGGACATAATGAAAACCTATAAGATTCTTGTTTCCTGCGGTAGCGGCATTGCAACAAGTACGGTTATTGCAAATAGGGTAAAGAAGCTGTGTGAAGACAATGAAATAGACGTATCAATAAAACAAGTCAAAATAGTAGAAGTTGAAAAATTAGCACCTGATTATGATTTGATAGTTTCGAGTACAAGAGTACCAAATACAGTGAAAACGCCTTCAATATTTGCAATAAGTTATTTAACCGGAGTAAATCAAGAAGCAACAGATAAAGAGGTTGTATCTAAATTAAAACATATTGTAGAAAAATAGGAGGAATAGAAATGGAATATATAAAGATGGCGGACAACTTATACTTTTCAAGAATAGCTCTCGGATTCTGGAGGCTTTTAGATTGGAATTTGACTGATGATGAGTTAATTCGATTTCTTGAAGAATGTTTGGATTTAGGTATTACGACAATGGATCATGCTGATATCTATGGAAATTATATGGTAGAAAAAAAATTTGGAGATGCGCTGAAGAAAAGACCGGATTTAAGAAAGAAGATGCAGATTATTACCAAATGTGGAATTGTGTATAAATCTGCTGCTGCAAGGGTGAAATATTATGATTATAGTGAAAAATATATTATTCAGCAAGTAGAAAAATCACTTAAATATATGGGGACAGATTATATTGATACGTTATTATTGCATCGTCCAAGCCCGTTTATGGACCCAAAAGAAATAGGTAAGGCTTTCGAAAAATTATATAAAGATGGTAAGGTAAAGAGTTTTGGAGTTTCTAATTTTTTACCAGATGAATTTCGAATGCTAAAATCATATCTTACAGTTCCTTTAATTACAGACCAAGTTGAACTTTCAGCTTTAAATATGGGAAATATGGAAAACGGGGTTATAAACTTATGTTTGGAAGAAAGAATTCACCCAATGATTTGGTCACCGTTGGCAGGAGGAAGAATTTTTACAGGGACAGAAGAACAGGAAATTCGGTTACGTGAGACGTTGGAAATTATCAGGGAAGAAGTCGGAGCATCGTCTATTGATGAAATTGCTTTTGCCTGGTTGTTATCACATCCCGCACAATTGATACCAATTACTGGTTCAGGAGAAATCGGTTTAGTAAAAAAGCCCGTTAGTGCATTAAAATATAAATTGACACCTGAAGAATGGTTTATGATTTGGACAGCAGTTAAGGGACATAAGGTTCCTTAAATATAAAAATATAAAGGAGGAAATAAAATGGCGGCGTTAAATTGGATATTAAGTTTGGGAGCAGCAGTTATGTTACCTATTATCATCTTTGTATTTGGGTTGATAATGGGAGCCGGTCTTTCAAAATCCTTTAGATCCGGAGTTACAATAGGAATTGGATTCACGGGAATCAATTTGGTCATCAATTTATTGACATCGGAATTGGGACCTGCAGCACAAGCCATGACTAAAAGATTAGGCCTGAATTTGAAAATAATCGATATCGGATGGCCGGCAATGTCTTCTATTTCATGGGCCTGGGTTGCGGCCGGGTTAATGATTCCTATTGTATTGATAATCAATTTTATTATGTTAAGCCTGAAGCTTACCAAAACAATGGATGTTGATATATGGAATTTTTGGCAATTTTCATTTATTGGTGCGGCTGTAACGGCTACAAGCGGAAGTGTTGTCATGGGAATTGTGGCAGCCAGTGTAGCGGCTATCATTGCTTTGTTATTAGCTGATTATACGCAACCTTATGTGGAGAATTACTTTGGTATGCCGGGAATATCTTTCCCTCATTTGACGGCTTTGGGATTTTTACCAATCGTTATTCCTTTGAATTGGCTACTGAATCATATACCGGGGATTAACCGTTTGAATGCCAATCCGGAAACGATTAGAAAAAAATTCGGGATATTTGGCGAACCTATGGCAATGGGGCTAATTATCGGAATTGCTTTAGGAATATTAGGAGGGTTAGATGCGGCTAGTATATTGAAATTGGGAATCGCAATGGCTGCAGTTATGTATTTGATGCCTAAAATGGTGGCGGTTCTAATGGAAGGATTAATTCCAATTTCAGAAGCGGCAAGAGAATTTATGGCTAAACATTTTGGTGACCGCCAGATTTTTATTGGTCTGGATGCCGCTGTTTCTTTGGGAGAACCTTCCGTTATTGCAGTAGGTTTGTTGTTAGTGCCGATTACTATTTTTTTAGCAATAATTTTACCGGGGAATCAAATTTTACCATTTGCTGATTTGGCAGTAATACCATTTCTTGTTTGCTTGATTACCGCTATGTCTAAGGGCAATGTTATTCATTCATTGATAATAGGAACAGTGGTAATGGCTCTTGTGCTGTTATTTGCTACAAATTTGTCACCTGCCGAAACAAAGATGGCGCTAACTGCAGGAGTAACTATACCGGAAGGTGCATCCCAGATTGGAAATTTGGATCGTGCCAATTTTATAACTTGGATTATTGTTAAATTATTTTCATTGTTCTAAATTTCATATTAATTAATTAAAAAATATTAGTAGAAAAGGAGATATTATCATGAAACTAACTAAAAGTGAATTTTTAAGACATGTTGATCATTCATTATTAAAGCCACAATTAACTAAACAAGAGGTTTTAGAAGGTTTACATTTTGCAAAGGAAAATCATTGTGCTTCAGTATGTATTAATCCTTGTAATTTAGATTTGGCTTATGAAATATTACACGGAACAGATGTTAAAATCGGAACAGTTATTGGTTTTCCTTCAGGAGCACATACCACTTTTTCAAAAGTTGCTGAAGCAAAAGATGCGTATGCCAAGGGTGCAGCTGAGTTAGATATGGTTATTGATATAGGGGCATTGAAAAACAGAGAAGTAGATAAAGTAAAAGATGATATCAACGCAGTTGTTAATGCAACTCCTTGTATTGTAAAAGTTATCCTGGAAAATTGTTTTTTAACAAAAGAAGAAATTGCACTGGGTTCTAAATTAGTAGAAGAGGCAGGTGCAGCTTATGTAAAGACATCAACGGGATTTGCTCCGGGGGGTGCTACTGTAGAAGACATTCGTTTAATGAAAGAATCGGTTTCTAAAGAGATGAAGATAAAGGCTGCCGGAGGTATTCATACCTTAGAAGAATGCCTGAAACTAATTGATGCAGGAGCTGACCGTATTGGAATTAGTAGGACACAAGAAATAATTAAAGAATTTAATTGAGGAGTTATGACATGAAAAAAGTATCAATATTGCTTGTTGGTGGAATACGAGATGAAAAAGCAGCAAAGATTATACAGAATTTAAAAAGCGGACTTTCTCAAAGAGAGATAAATGCTGACGTGCAATTTGTAAATACCTATAAAACTCAAGATTTATCTATTTTTGAAGATAAGATGGATATGGTTGTTACAGCAGGAACGGCAGCGATACAGACAAAATTGCCGGTAATTCAAGGATTATGCCTATTGTATCCTTGGATGGGAATGGATAAATTGTATCAAGACATTGAAAAGAATATAAAATGAGCTGTAGAATGGTAAATTTAGGAGGGTTATAAATGTATAAAAAGGAGGAAGTCTTTAAACGGGAATTAATCTGGTTGGATAAAAGTTTTCAAAGCCAAGATCAATTATTTTCAGAAGTTAGTGAAAAATTATATAAAGAAGGCTACGTAAAATCAGACTTTTATGAAGCTTTGAAAAAAAGAGAAAAAGTTTATCCTACAGGGTTAATGACCGAAAAATATGGTGTTGCGATTCCACATACGGATGCCGAATACATCAATGAAGCCTGCATTGTTTTTATAAGACTGTCGTCTCCGATTGTATTTGAGCATATGGGAGAACCGGAGAAAAAAGTAAAAGCTCACTTTGTGTTTGTGCTCGGAGTAAAAGATCCGAAGAAACAAGTGGGAGTTTTAAGTACACTTGTACAAATGATAACAGATAAAGAATTGATGAAGAAATTAGATAAAATGAAATCTATTATTGACATTGAAAGATTGTTAAACAGTTTTTTTGATGAACCTGTACAGGAGGTATCAAATGGTTAATAGTATATTAAAAAAGGAAATACTTTCGAAGGATCTTCATTGGCCCGAAGTTATCAATCAAAAGTACCCCTTTATACTTTCTATATTATCATATTTTATAGAGTTTTGTATACTATTTTGATATCTAAATTACAGGTCAGGTTATTTATTGGACTTATATCTTAATACCGGTATAAGTCCAATAAAATTTACAATTAGAAAAAATAAAAAAAGCGATAGAACTTACGAGAAGAGGAGAAGCAATAAAAGTGGTATTGAAGCCTTAAAGTGATAATATAGAAATACTCATTTTCCTATAAATTAAAAAGGAAGATGAGTGTTTTTATATTATCAGATCAAAGCAGTGGTGTTTTTTCTTAATAATGATATAATAAACCTATGTTAAAATACAAGTTGGAAAGAGGTGCAAAAATGATAGAAATTCCTGAATGCATTACAATTGCAAAACAGATGAATGAAACAATAGCAGGCAAAGCGATTAAAAAGGTCATTGCAAACCATTCTCCCCATAAATTTGCTTTTTATTTTGGGGAACCGGATACATATTCGAAACATTTGGTAGGCAAAAGAGTTGATACAATAACTCCTCTTGCTGGATATGTTGAAGTATCCTTAGGGACTACTATTATGTTATTTGGTGATGGTGTCAATATCAGATATTTTCCCAATAATGACTCACTGCCCCCAAAACATCAACTATTAGTTGAATTTGACGATTTATCTGTTATGGTATGTACGGTTCAGATGTATGGTGGGATGTGGGTTTTTACTGATGGAGAAAATGACAATCCTTATTATATTGCTGCTAAACAAGCTATATCACCATTATCCGATAAGTTTGACAAAATTTATTTTATGAAATTATTAAATAGTGTTTCCGGCACATCAAGTGTAAAGGCATTTCTTGCCACTGAGCAACGCATACCGGGATTGGGGAATGGTGTATTGCAGGATATTTTATTTAATGCACGTATCAATCCTAAAAGTAAAATCAAAACACTTTCTGACGTACAAATAGATAATCTCTTTGAATCTGTAAAGTATACACTAAGAAGTATGGCTATTTTGGGAGGGCGAGATACTGAAAAAGATTTTTTCGGTAACTTTGGCGGCTATGCTACTAAATTGTCGAATAAAACATATAAAAAACCCTGCCCTGTTTGTGGAAGAGAGATTATCCGCCAGCCTTATTTAGGGGGAAGTATTTATTTTTGTCCAACGTGTCAGACTGTTTAAATCAAATTTTTTTAATTTTGAGGTGATAAAATGACGATTTTACTTAAGCGTGGTGAAAATGGAGTAGAAAATGTTCGAAGTCAACTAAAGGATAGAGGTATTTTTTCTTGTAATGATAATATCTATCTTCCCTCTATAAATGATATCGGTTGTGAAGTAGGAGATGTTATTGAACTGATTGATTCCCATGAAATATTTTATTGTAAAGCATATCGAAATCGAACAGTTTATCTTTCTCAGGAAGTCTATTTTCTGCTGAAAAATTGTCTGATTCGTCCATCCTTAAACGAAAAAAGCCAAATGATATACAGATTACTGAAATCCGGGCCTTTGGAAGCTAAATTAATTAAAGTTTTTGCCCAGATATCAGGTAAAGAGTATTCAAAAGCATTTTCGTTTTTACTTGAAAATTTATATGTAACAGCTTTTTCCAGGGGGAAAATACTTACGCCTAATTGGGCTACATTTGTTTATTCAACTGCAGAGGAATGGGAAGAACATGCAAACTATGATTTTAGTAAAGTCATTACAAAAGAAGAGGCAGAGAGGCGTCTAAGAGGGATCTTATCAAATACCATGACTTCACAAGAGATAGATCGATTGTTACGGATAAAGCATAAATAGGATTGATTATAAGTAAGAAAGGTTAGTGAAAACGGAAAATATAAATTAATGAAAATGGGATTTTCCTATGGGTTATAAAAAAGGCTTCTATTAAGGTGTTATACATTAAGGAAGCCTTTTTTAGGTTCATTTAAAGTTGAACAGAAAATGGCAGAAAAAGTGAAAAATTAAAATGGATAGAATAGTACTATATACAAATAATAATTACTGTAATCTAAGAAAGCCAAAAAAATAAATAGATAAAAATGAGAGGCTGAAAATGTGATAGAGTGGGGATTGTTAACTATTATTTATGGCTGTTTAATCTAATTTTAATAATTTACACAAAGCCTGCCATATTAGTTGTCACAAAATTTGCATATATAATTTTTATAACTATAGGGGTGATGTAATGATGAGTGAGATTGAAAAGATTATACAGAATGAAAATAAGAAAAATCCTCTGACAGATGAAGAAATTGCAGAAATACTAAAGATAAGCAGAGAAGATGTAACAAGGTACAGACTCCTGAATAATATATCAAATTCCAATGAAAGAAGGAAATCATATTTATATGATGACATAAAAAAAATTCTTAAGGAAAACAAGAATATATCTGATAGAAAGCTTACCAAAAGTTTAAATGAAATTGGATATAATGTGTCCAGGTTTGTCGTGTCTCAAATAAAAAAAGATATTTTAAGTATGGCATATGATGTGAAACCGGTTGAAAATGTGAAAGATGGCAAAAATGAAAAAGAGGTTGAAAATGTAAAGAAAAATGAAAATTCAAAAGAAGATGATGACCTAAAAAGCAGCAAAAAGTGGGAGAAAGCTGATCTACTGTCCTTTAAAGGAATAATAGGTTATGATGGCAGTTTAAAAGGGCAAATCAGTCAGGCAATGGCAGCCATATTATATCCACCTCATGGCCTTCACACATTAATTCTTGGTCCATCAGGAGTTGGAAAGAGTCAACTTGCGGAATCCATGTATGAATTTGCATTAGAGTCAAAGAGATTTACTAAAAAAAATCCTTTTATAGTATTTAACTGTGCAGATTATGCCGATAATCCTCAACTGCTTATGTCTCATCTCTTCGGATATAATAAAGGTTCATTTACAGGTGCCGATACATCAAAGGCCGGTTTGGTAGAAAAGGCAAACGGAGGAATATTGTTTCTTGATGAAGTGCACAGGCTTCCCAGTGAAGGTCAGGAAATACTTTTTTATTTATTGGATAAGGGAAGATTCAGAAGACTGGGTGAAACGGAGAATATGAGAGAATCAAGGATAATGCTTATAGCGGCAACGACCGAAAACCCGGAGTCATCTTTGTTGCTTACATTCAGGAGAAGGATTCCTATGGTTATTGAATTGCCTCCAATTAGTGAAAGACCATTTTCTGAAAGATACAGAATAATAAATTGTTTTTTTGCGGAGGAATCTTTAAGAATAAATAGATCAATAAAAATAAGAAATGACGTCATAAGAGCATTAATGCTGTATGATTGCTCAGGAAACATCGGAGAGATAAGAAGTGATATACAAGTTTCATGTGCAAGGGGTCTATTAAATACTCTTGATAGTGAAAGCAAAAATATAGATATAAGCTTATCATATCTTCCCAATCATGTAAGAATGGGACTTCTTAATGTCGGAAAGAGAGATCCCGAAATAGAAAAATATTGTGATAAGGATATGATAGTATATCCTGACAGAAGAAGCAGTTTATTTCCGAAAGAGAACAGATATATATTTCCAAATGAGATTTATCAGTTTATAGAAGATCGATTTAATGAACTTAAAAATCAAGGACTTTCGAAGAGTGACATATATAGAATAGTCGGAAGTCAAGTGGAAACAGAACTGAAAAGATTTGCTTATAGTACAAAATTAAATTCTACGGTTTCAAAAAAAGAGTTAAAGGAAATTGTAGGTGAAAAGATTATTTATGCTGTTGAGGATGCGGTCGACATTGCTAACCGCTATTACAGTAATATCAGGAAAAACTTTTTTTATTCCTTGGCAATACATTTAAGCGCTGCATATGACAGGCTTAAACACGGAAAAGCTATAATCAATCCTCAACTTGAAAATGTTAAAAAAGAATATGCCAATGAATATAGAGTAGCAAAAGAAATGATAGATAAAATAAACAAGGATCTCGGAATAGAGCTGACCGATGACGAAGTTGGTTTTGTTGCAATGTATTTGAGGACATTTTCTGCCAATGAAGATAAGAGCAAAAAGAAAGTAGCAGTTATAATATTGACTCATGGTCATGTAGCTAAAGGTATGGCCGAGGTTGCCAATAAACTGCTGGGAGTAAATATAGCTCATGGTATAGAGATGGATCTTGATGAAAGGCCGGAAGCTGCCCTTTCAAGGACTATCGAACTGGCAAAAAAAGTAGATGAGGGCAAAGGATGTGTGATACTTATTGATATGGGTTCTCTTATAACTTTTGGAGAAATAATTACCAAAAGAACGGGAATACCAACACGTACTATAGGAAGAGTTGATACCGTAATGGTTTTGGAGTGTGTAAGAAGGGCTATTATACCTGATACGACTCTTGATGATATTGTTAATTCCTTAGATATAAATAAATCTTATGTTGGCCATGTAGAAGGAGTGAAGGACTCATATAAACTTCCTAAGGCTGTTGTTACCATATGTATAACCGGTGAAGGAACAGCTCTTAAAATTAAAAGGTATATTGAAGATAAAATAGTCGGCATCAAAGATAAATTTAAAATTATTCCTATAGGAGCATTTAATGAGCAGGAAATAGATGAACAAATAGTTGATATAAGAAAAAAGAGTATTATATCTGCTTTTGTGGGAACTATAGATCCCAAAATTGATGATATACCATTTATATCAGTAGAGGAAATAATGAGTGGAGAGGGTTTGGGAAAACTAAAAGAAGTTATAGGGATAGATATAAGAGATAAAAGTCCTCTTGAAGGAGTTATTTCCGAAGATTTAATATTAGTTGACCTTGATGTAAACAGCAAAACAGACGCTCTTGATAAAATGATTAAATTATTGGATTTAAAGGAATATGTGGATAGAGATTTTATGCTCAGTGTTTATAAGAGAGAGGCCATAGGATCAACATGGATGAAAGAAGGGATAGCTATACCTCATGGCAGTATAAGATATGTAAAAAGGTCTGCTATAGTGATTGCAAAATTGAAAAAATTTATCCCTTGGGAACAAGATCTAAAAACTGATTTAATATTTTTAATGGCTTTAAAAGAAGATTCTAAAGGTTATATATATGATTTGTATAAAGTATTGAGAGATAAAGAAATAATAGATAAGTTGAGGAAAGCCCGAAATTCTGCTGAAATGAAGGAGATAATATTAGAAAATACAATTCCAACCGAATAGTTGGCATGATGCTTGCAAGATATTAGAATAGAAAGACTGGGGGTTGAATTAATGAAAATGTTAGATTTACTCAATAAAGAATTAATTGTTACAAAATTAGAAGTAGAAACTAAGGAAGAACTATTTGAAAAATTATATAAGAAACTATATGATTCAGGCTTTGTTAAAGAAAGTTACCTTGAGGGAATTAAAAAACGTGAGGAGAAATTTCCTACAGGATTACAGCTAAATAAATATGGTGCTGCAATTCCTCATACGGATCCCAAACATGTAATAGCACCGGCAATAGTCGTTGCAACACTGGCAAAGCCACTATCATTTAAAAATATGGAAAATTCGTCAAAAAACGTAGATGTAAATGTGGTCTTTATGATGGCATTAAAAGATCCTCACAGCCAAATCGATATGCTTAAACAATTGGCTTCATTGTTACAAAATGATTCGATACTTGAAAAAATATTAAATGCCGAAACAAGTGATGAAATAATGGAAATAATAAAAAATGTACCTTTAAGTTAATTTTAATTTAACATAGAAAAATAATTGAATGGTAATTTTACCATTATAAGGAGGTGAAAATATGAAAGGAAAAAATGAACGTAAACGTGTTCATGCATTAGTTGTCTGTGCAGACGGTGTTGCGACTTCTTCGATAGTACTTGTTTCATTGAGAGAAGCGCTGGAAGATATGGATGTGGAAGCAGAATTCACTCAAGGCCGTGTGTTAGACGTTGCCAGAACAGTTAAAGGCGGAGATTTTGATTTTGTTGTTTCTACTGCAGGAGTAGCTTTAGACGATATAGATGTACCTGTTATAAGTGGCATTCCATTTTTGACTGGCATAGGTAAAGAACAAGTTTTTGAGCAGATTAAGGATATTATTGACAAGAAATAAAGAAAAGGGAGGTTGTAAATATGTTTCAGACAATTATGAAAACCTTTGGTGCTGCCGTTATGCTCCCCATAATAATACTAATCTTCGAACTGATTCTTAGGGTAAAGCCTACAAAGGCATTAAGATCAGCTCTTTATATAGGGGTAGGACTTAATGGCCTTGTATCAATTTTAAATCCATATTTTATGGGATTAATCGGTGGAGCAATTTCTGACATGGTTACTTCAACGGGAATTAATTTACCTTATGTAGATACCGGTTGGGCTCTTTTGGCAGCAGTAGGTTATTCTACAACAATTGGTGCATTAGTTATCCCAATAGGGATATTGGTAAACGTAATAATGCTTTTACTTCATATGACAGATACATTGGATTTGGACTTATGGAATTTTTGGCATTGGGCTTTTATAGGAAGCTTGGTTTATTATTCTACAGGAAGTTTATTATACGGAGTTTTAATTACAATAGCCGTAGAAATGTTCCTTCTTGTAATAGCAGATATAACAGCGCCTACTATGCAGAAGTTTTTTAACTTACCTGGTCTTGCTTTTCCTCATGCAAGCGGTCAAGGATTAGTTTTATTAGCTGTTCCTTTAAAATGGTTATTTGATAAAATTGGATTGACTAAAATCCAAATTGACTCAAAGACAGTAAGGAAAAGGTTTGGAATTTTAGGAGATTCAGTTGTTATAGGATTTCTGATTTCATTTGCTATCGGTATTATTGCATGGCATGGGAAATTAGGAGAAATGAGTACATGGGCAAGTATATTGTCATTAGGTATAGGAACAGGTGCATTCATCTACTTGTATCCTAAAGCAACAGCAGCTCTTTTGGAAGGGTTTGCTACATTAAGCGATAAAGTAAGAGGAATGCTTTCTTCTAAGGGTGTTAAGAGGCAAATTAATTTCGGAATGGATTCAGCTCTTACTATAGGCCATCCGGATGTTCTTACAACAGGACTTTTAACTATGATAACTACTGTTCCACTTATATTCTTCCTGCCGGGAAATAAATTTATCATGCTGGCAGATTTAGGAGTAACTCCTTTCTTCTTGGGTTCAGTCGCAGTAGCTATTATGGGAGGAAATATTATTGCTTCTTATATAACTGATGTTATCGGGGTAGCTATAACATTATACGCTTCCAGTAAGATTGCACCAGTCTTTGCCGCAACTGTAAAGAAAATAGGAATTGCATTGCCGGATACAGGTTCGGCAGTTGTCGGTGCAGATATGAGACCTATTCATGCTTTGTTTTACTTCTTAGGAGAGAAACCTATAGGAATAATAATAGCTTTTGCAGGTGTATTTGCAATATTGTTCTTATTCAAAAAGAATCCTAAAGCATGGCATAAGGCCTTTGGATATGTTGAAGATGACTCCAACAAATAACAAATGTTTTTAGTTTAAAAAAATTTTTATAGACAGGCCACCTGATATTCAGGTGGCTTTTGCCGGATTTAACGGTTAGTATAGAAAGGAGTAATTTAAAATGAAAAAATGGAAAGTTGCTGCTACAGCAGTTACATTTGGCAGGATTAACAAAGAGCCTTTAAAACGATTGGAGGAATTAGGGTGTGAAGTAACTCTTAATCCATATGGAAGGCCTCTTACAAATGAAGAAATGATTCAATATGCTTCCGATGCGGATGCGTTGATTGTCGGAAATGATAAGGTCCCTGGCAATGTGATAGAGAAATGCAAGAATCTTAAAATAATTGCAAAGCATGGAGTAGGAGTAGATGCAATAGATATTAAAACTGCGAATAAATTGGGAATAGTTGTTACAAATGCTCCTGCTACAAATAGTCAAGAAGTAGCTGATTTGGCTTTCGGTTTTTTAATTATGCTGGCACGTGGTCTTTATCAAGCTAATTATGATACCAAAGCTGGCCGATGGATAAAACCTACGGGAATAAGTTTGTATAAAAAAACAATCGGAATTGTAGGGCTTGGAGCCATAGGTACTGCAGCCGCAAAAAGGGCTACGGGGTTTGATATGGACATATTGGGATATGATATTGAGAAGAATTCATCGGCATTAAAATTGGGAATAAAATATGTTGAACTGGACGAATTATTATCAAAGTCGGATTTCATAACATTGCACCTACCGCTAACTGATAAAACTTTGAATATTCTTGATGCAGATAAATTTAAATTGATGAAAAAAGGGGCTATTTTAGTTGATACAGCCAGAAAACAGCTTGTGGATTATGATGCTTTGTACAAAGCTTTAACAGACGGAACTTTAAGAGGATATGCTACTGATGTGTATGATTTTGAACCACCTGCCCATATGCCTCTTTTTGATTTGCCTAATGTTATATTAGCACCCCATATTGGCGGAACAACTATTGAATCAAACAGACGTATGGGAGATACGGCAGTTGATAATGTCATAGCTGTTATAAAAGGGCAGACTCCTCCCAATCTCATTACATTAAAATAAATCTTCAAGAAATGAGGATAATTTAATACATTAATACGTTATTGTTTAATGCTAAATATGTTCTTTTAGTGTATAATAAATCTGTGTGATGACAATCATATAAATTAAAATTAAGGAGGGAATCACGGCAATATGAAGATTACATCGTTAGAGTTATACAAGATAAAGCCGAGATGGATATTTTTAAAGATAAATACTGATGAAGGTATAAGCGGATGGGGTGAGTTGATTTCTGGTACAAAAACGGAAACTGTTGTAGCAGGTGCCAAAGAAATGGGAGAGTACATTATTGGTAAGGATCCCACTCAAATTGAAGATTTATGGCAAGTACTTTACCGATCTTTCTTTAGAGGCGGCCCTATAAATATGACTATTTTATCCGGAATTGAAATGGCTTTATGGGATATTAAAGGTAAATATTATAATATGCCTGTATATGAATTCCTCGGAGGAAGAGCAAGAGATAAGATTATGGTTTATTCATGGATAGGAGGGGATAGGCCTTCAGATGTTGCCAATGAAGCTCTAAAGAGAAAAGAACTGGGCTTTAGAGCTGTTAAAATGAATGCGACGGAGGAACTTCATTATATAGATTCTTATAAAAAGGTAGATGCAGTACTTGAAAGAGTGGATTCAATCAGAAAAGCAGTAGGATATGATTTGGAGATAGGAGTTGATTTCCATGGCCGTGTCCATAAAGCAATGGCTAAAGTTTTAGCTAAGGAGCTGGAGAAGTACAGACCTATGTTTATTGAAGAACCTGTATTGCCGGAAAATAATGATGCCTTAGAAGAGATTGCGTCCCATACTTCCATACCTATAGCAACGGGAGAGAGGCTATATACAAGATGGGCATTTAAGGATATATTCAGAAGGGGAATTGTAGATATAGTTCAACCTGATTTGGCGTTGACAGGAGGAATTTTTGAAGGCAAAAAGATAGCTGCTATGGCGGAGGCTTTTGATGTGGCAGTGGCACCTCATGCTCCTTATGGTCCTATAGCTCTTGCGGCAACATTGCAGCTTGATGTTTGTACACCTAACGTGTTTATACAGGAGCAAAGCCTTGGAATCCATTATAATCAAGGATTTGATTTGCTTGATTTTGTTAAGAACAAAGAAATATTTAATTATAAAAACGGATTTGTGGATATACCAAAGGGCAATGGTCTTGGAATTGAGATAGATGAAGAATATGTTAAAAAAATAAGCGAAGAAGGACTCCACTGGACAAACCCAAGATGGAGAAACTATGACGGAACAATTGCTGAGTGGTAATAAATACTTATAGAACATTAAAAAGCTGCTTGTATCAAGCTAAGAGTGATGCAAGCAGCTTTTTAATAAGATTAAGCAATTTTATTGTAATTAAAATAGATTAAATTTATATTTATTTGAAAGCTATAGATATTTTCTATTTTTATTAATTTTTTTCTTATTATATAATTTACTTGGTTAAATAAATTAAGGGGGAGTTATAAAATGGGCAGTTATAATGAAATGTGGCAAAAATTGAATATGGATTTACAAAAACACGATATTCTTTGCGCGGCTTTGCCTGATTCTTTTGGAGAGATTTACATGACTCAGAAAAACAGACCGGATAATATGAATTATTTTAACTATGCCCTTGCAGAGGTACACGGAGCAAGAATAGAAGAGATTCAGAAAAGCAAGAAAAACGGTAAAAAGGTAGTAGGGACTTTTTGTGTTTTTGTACCGGACGAAGTGATTTTGGCCGCGGATGCGGTAGGAGTTGGACTTTGCTCTGGAAGTCAATTTTGGGTTGAAGATGGGGAAAAGGTATTACCGAGGAATATATGCCCTTTAGTTAAAGCTTTTATGGGAGCGAAAGTAAGCCGTACTTGCCCTTACTTTCAGTCAACCGATATGATTGTAGGCGAGACAACTTGTGATGCTAAAAAAAAGGCTTATGAAATATTGGAGGAATATATGCCTGTTCATGTAATGGAACTTCCCCAAATGAAAAGAGAGAAAGATTTTCAGGAGTGGCAGGATGAAATCAAGTTATTTATTAAAAAAATAGAAGAATTTACAGGTAATAAAATAACCGTTGAAAAACTGAAAAATTCAATTGATTTGGTGAATAAGAAGAGAAGAGCCTTAAAGAGGCTTTATGATTTGAGGAAACATACCCCTTCTCCTATTAGCGGGTTGGATGCTTTGTTAGTAAGCCAAGTGGCTTTTGTTGACGATCCCATAAGATTTACCGAGAAAACAGAAGAATTGTGCGATGAACTGGATGAAAGAATAAAAACAATGAAACCTAACGGTAGAAAGAGAATTATGATAACAGGAACCCCTATGTCTGTTCCTAATTGGAAAATTCATCATATTATTGAAGGATTGAATGCGGAAATTGTTGTAGAAGAGACATGTACAGGTACTCGATATTTTGAAAAGGAAGTTTTTGATGAAGGAGATACAATTGATGATCTCGTAAGAAACATAGCTGAAAGATATATGAATATAAATTGTGCCTGTTTTACTCCAAATAATGATAGAATAGATGACATTATTAAGTATGCTGAGGAGTATAATGCTGATGGGGTAATTTATTGTAATCTATCTTTCTGTCATACTTATGCCATAGAATATGGAAAATTAGAAAAGGCATTAAAAGAGAATAATATTCCGTTAATCAATATAGAAACAGATTATTCCGAAGAAGATGTGGGACAGATAAGAACAAGGGTTGAGGCATTTTTGGAGATGATTTAGTGGAGAAGAATTTTATACTTTTTCCAAATTATACTCAGGGTTTGAAATTAGAATCCTTGTTAAAGAATAAAAAGATTAAGTATGTTATATCCCCAACTCCAAGACAACTTTCTAAATGTTGCGGCATTTCCATAATGTATGAGAAAAGAGATGAAGAAAATATCAAATCTATTATCAGAGACAATTCTGTAGAGGTTTTAGGATTGTATTCGTTAGATTAGAAGTAAGGGCGTGAAAAGATGTATTATATTGGGATAGATATTGGTTCAACTGCTTCCAAAGTTTCGGTTTTTAATCAAGATGATTTAGTTTTAAATATGGTGATGCCGACGGGATGGAACAGCTTGGACACTTCAATGAAGATAAAAAAGAGCTTGGATGAACAATCCATTGATGTAGATAAATCCGTAGTAGTAGCAACAGGATATGGAAGGGTATCCGTTCCTTATGCGAAAAAAACCGTTACCGAGATTACTTGTCATGGCAAGGGAGCTTATTATTTGGCGGGAGAAGATATAACGGTGATGGATATTGGTGGACAAGATACTAAGATTATAACCGTCAAAGATGGAAATGTAACAAACTTTTTAATGAATGACAAATGTGCCGCGGGAACCGGAAGATTTATTGAATTAATGTCAAATACATTGGGAGTTTCCATAGAAGAAATGGGGGAAATAGCTCTATACGGCAAAAATATCAAAATTACCAGTATGTGTACGGTTTTTGCCGAATCTGAAGTGATTAATCTTATTGGGAGCGGAACAAAACGAGAGGATATAGCACGAGGTGTATTTAATTCTATCATCGGACGAATTAAAACTCTTTTAAATAAAAACGGAATGAGCGGAGCTCTTTATTTAACAGGGGGTTTATGTGAGTTAAAACCATTTGTACAAATTTTATCAGAAAGTATCGGACAGGAAATCCATACGAATCCTTTAGCCAGGTATGCAGGTTCTATAGGAGGAGCTCTATTAGCTAAAAAGTTAGTGATATAAGTAAAAAAACCGTGAGGAATAGAATACGGGAACAGTTTATTGAGGAGGAAACACTTACATTAAATTGAAATATGGATAGTGTGCAGTTTATTATGGCGTATACTTAGTTTTAGTTACGCCGTTTTTTTATAAATATAGGTGATGAATAAAAAACATTGACATAAAATTTTATTTTAAATATAATGAGTTTAACTCTGAGGAATATTATAGTTATATGGATTTGAAATTTGTAATATAAAATATATGATATGAAATATAAATAAAACATATTGTGATTTATATTAATAAAAAAATAAAAAGGAGAATAATGATGCAAACAGTTATTATAACGGATTCTTGCAGTGATCTGCCGCTAAGCTTTATTGAGGGTAGTAATGTAGAAGCTTTAAGCCTTACTTGTCATTTTAAAGATGAGGAATATAAGGATGATTTTGGGAAATCCATCAGCTATAAAGATTTTTATAATCGGGTAAGGAATGGTGAAACTCCTACTACGTCTCAAATTAATACTTATACATTTGTAGAGGAATTTAAGAAATATATATCCATGGGTAAAAGCATTATTTACATAGGATTTTCTTCGGCATTAAGCGGTTGCGTAGCAAGTGCGGAATCTGCGAAAAACGAAATCATGAAAGAATATCCAAATGCGGATGTTGCAGTTGTAGATACAAAAAGTGCTTCTTTAGGGCAGGGACTACTTGTGTATTATGCTTATGATATGCTTTTAAAGGGGAAAAGTAAAGAGGATATAGTGAATTGGCTTGAAGATAACAAATTGAAAATGAATCATTACTTTACGGTAGAGAGTTTGTTTCACCTTTTGAAGGGAGGGAGGATTTCTAAAACAACTGCAGTTTTAGGGACTTTGCTTCAAATAAAGCCTGTACTTCATGTTAACATAGAGGGAAAACTTGTTTCTCTGCACAAAGTAAAGGGAAGGAAGAGTTCTTTAAAAGCTTTGGCAAAAGAGCTGCAAAACAAGATTGTACATCCGGAAGAACAGGTAATTGCTATTAGTCATGGGGATTGTTTAGAAGATGCAAATTTTTTAAGAAAATTGGTGTTAGATGAGTGTAAAGTGAAGGATATAATAATTAACAATGTAGGGCCTGTTATAGGATCTCATTCCGGTCCCGGAACTGTAGCGTTATTTTTTATGGGAGAGAGCAGATAGAAGATTAATTGTACATATATTTATATAATTTCAATTGAGATATTGACAGCAGTAAATATTTAGATTATAATAATGAAAAATATAGTTTTTGATGAAGAGGAGTAGTAATTAAAAGTAAAGTACAGAGAGTCGGTGATGGTGGAAATCCGATGTCCAATTTTAATGAAGACACCTCGGAGATAACAGGCTGAAGTTAAAGTAGGTCTGTTCGCTTAAAGCGTTATATTTACTTGAGTGAGGTATGTGTTTATATATCTAACTTAGGGTGGCAACACGGGAATAAAACCTCTCGTCCCTTTATGGAGACGAGGGGATTTTTTATTTATTGAAGGAGGGAATTTAACATGGGAGAAAAAATGGGAAATTTGAGAAGAACAGATATGTGTGGTAATTTGAGATTAGATGATGTGGGAAGAGAAGTAATTCTTATGGGATGGGTACAAAGACAGAGGAATCTCGGTTCTTTGATATTTGTTGATTTGAGAGATACCAGCGGAATTACTCAGGTTGTTTTTGATGATACGATTTCTAAAGAAATATTTAAAAAGGCAGAGAAGATTAGAAGTGAATATGTTCTTGCTGTTAGAGGTAAAGTAAGAAAAAGAGAATCGGTAAATAATGAAATTCCTACAGGGAAAATAGAGATATTAGCTGATACTCTAAAAATTCTGGATGAATCGGAGACTCCGCCTATCTATATCAAGGACGGAGATGAAGTATCAGAGGCTATGAGGTTGAAATATAGGTATTTGGATTTGAGAAAACCCTCTATGCAAAAGAAATTAAAGATGCGTCACAAAGCAGCTAAAATTATAAGGGATTTTCTCGATGAAAATAACTTTGTGGAAATTGAGACTCCAATGCTTACAAAACCTACTCCGGAAGGAGCAAGGGATTATTTGGTTCCCAGTAGGATAAACGCAGGAAAATTTTATGCTCTTCCTCAATCTCCCCAATTGATGAAACAACTTTTAATGGTATCAGGAATGGACAGATATTATCAAATAGTAAGATGTTTCAGAGATGAAGATTTAAGGGCTAACAGGCAGCCGGAATTTACCCAAGTGGATATGGAAATGAGCTTTGTTGATATAGAAGATGTGATTGAAGTAAATGAAAGACTTTTGAAAAGATTATTTAAAGAACTAAAGGGTGTTGATATTACTATTCCTATTCAAAGAATGACATATAAAGAAGCAATGAACAGATTTGGTTCCGATAAGCCGGATTTGAGATTTGGGTTTGAAATAAGGGATATAAGCGATCTTGTAGGAAATTCATCTTTTAAGGTATTTAAGAATACTATTGACAATAATGGACAGGTAAGAGGAATAAATGTTGACGGCCACGAAGGTGATTTTTCGAGAAAGGATATTTCGAAACTGGAAGAATATATAAAAACTTTCGGCGCAAAAGGTCTTGCTTGGATTAAGATAACTAAAGAAGAAATTTCATCACCAATAGCTAAATTTTTATCTAAAGAAGAATTGGATAATATAATAGAAAGAATGAACGGAAAAGCAGGAGACCTACTTCTGTTTGTGGCAGATAAAGAAAATATAGTCCTTGACAGTCTGGGAAATTTAAGAGTAGAAATTGCCAAAAAATTAAATGTGATAGATAAAGATGACTTAAAACTTTTATGGATAACCGAATTTCCTCTTTTCGAATGGAGTGAGGAGGAGAAAAGATATGTGTCTAAGCATCATCCTTTTACCCATCCGATGGATGAGGACATTGACCTTCTTGAAACTCAGCCTGAAAAAGTAAGAGCTAAGGCTTATGATATAGTTATAAACGGAGATGAAATGGGAGGAGGAAGTATAAGAATAAATGATTCGGACCTTCAGGAGAGAATGTTTAAAGCTTTAGGATTTACTATGGAGGAAGCTTGGAATAAATTCGGATTTCTTCTCGAAGCATTTAAATACGGAACTCCCCCCCACGGTGGATTGGCTTATGGCTTTGACAGATTGATGATGCTTCTTACGGAAAGTGATAATATAAAGGATGTTATTGCTTTTCCAAAAACTCAGAGTGCTACTTGCTTATTAACGGATGCACCCACGGAAGTCAGCGAAAAACAATTGGAGGAAGTTCATATTAAAGTCAATTTAAAATAAGAGGAATAATTTGAGGATGCTGAAAATACTACCGGAACACAATAACCGATTAGTGGTTGTTGTGTTCCGGTAGTTAATTATAGTTTTTTTAAGAATTTCAACCAAGGTACATTGTCTACTCAATAACTACAATAAAAATAAATTGTTGTCGACCCCTAATAATGTAAAAAGTCCCGGGGATCGACGGCGATTTATTTTTTTGCATAATTAAGTAATACCAATAAATATATAGAGATTATTAAGAAATTATATAAATTTTTTGGTTTGACAAAAAATAAAGAATATAATAATATCAATGTATAAATGGATTTATAATACCTAATGAGGAATTGAAACGATTTTGACAATAATAGGGTAAACAACTTTGATGGTATTTATAATACCTAATGAGGAATTGAAACGCCCGCCTTTGTCCATATAGGGTTTACCGCCCATAATTTATAATACCTAATGAGGAATTGAAACTTCGCATGTTAATAAAGATATGTTGAAGAGGGGAAGAATTTATAATACCTAATGAGGAATTGAAACCGGCCAGCCCCCATATAGATTTCGGATCCTTTGCATATTTATAATACCTAATGAGGAATTGAAACGCTACCTTCTCCATGCGGGAAGGGTTCGACTTGGAAATTTATAATACCTAATGAGGAATTGAAACATAATTATACTGGTGTATGGAGTTTTGCGGCAGATAATTTATAATACCTAATGAGGAATTGAAACCCGCTCAGCACATCTCCAGCTTGGGCTGTTCCGTACATTTATAATACCTAATGAGGAATTGAAACTGTGACGAGGTTACCGGAGAAAAGCAGATAGCGGATTTATAATACCTAATGAGGAATTGAAACACATATCCCCATGCCCTGTATCTCCAAGTTCTTCTTATTTATAATACCTAATGAGGAATTGAAACAGGCTATAATTTGGTGTTAATTTCAATCCTATCACTATTTATAATACCTAATGAGGAATTGAAACTAGATTTATCTCCAAATGCAGAAAGCTTTAATCCGGATTTATAATACCTAATGAGGAATTGAAACTTATCTGTTCTATATAATCTTTTGTGATTGTATTTTCATTTATAATACCTAATGAGGAATTGAAACGATTTTTATTAGAAGAGCCTAATCCGTATATGTCTGATTTATAATACCTAATGAGGAATTGAAACTCCAAAAACAAATTTTGGCAATGTAGAGGAAACTGATTTATAATACCTAATGAGGAATTGAAACGACGTTATGGCGGCTACAAGGGCCTACAACAGATGATTTATAATACCTAATGAGGAATTGAAACGTACAAGCCTACAAAGCGGGGGTAAGGGGCCGCTTATTTATAATACCTAATGAGGAATTGAAACTGTAAGCTACCAAGCCGCTTAACCCGTTAGTTTCCAAATTTATAATACCTAATGAGGAATTGAAACCTTGGAAGTTTATAAAAGAAAATCCATGTCAGGGCGATTTATAATACCTAATGAGGAATTGAAACATAGCTATGTTGCTATCGGAATGTCCTATTCTTTCGTATTTATAATACCTAATGAGGAATTGAAACCTCCTACGCAAATAATTTCTTTTGCATAGTCCCCCATTTATAATACCTAATGAGGAATTGAAACCCTACAGAGATAAGGATGGAAGTATTCAGGCTATAGATTTATAATACCTAATGAGGAATTGAAACACAGTCCTACCACAAGTTGTTCTTGTTTGCATATTCATTTATAATACCTAATGAGGAATTGAAACAACCATACAACCGCCGCATATGTTGCCAACATAATTATTTATAATACCTAATGAGGAATTGAAACTGTAAACTTGTGTCACTCCTATTCTTTCTGCTAATTATTTATAATACCTAATGAGGAATTGAAACTACCTCGGAGAGGACGATATGACAACAGATAAATTATTTATAATACCTAATGAGGAATTGAAACTTTTATGAGCATTTTTAATTTGAGAGTACGTTTTTCGATTTATAATACCTAATGAGGAATTGAAACGAAGGAAGGAGGGCGATATAATGGCATGGCAAGAACCAATTTATAATACCTAATGAGGAATTGAAACTTGTAATAACCTTTCATCATTCTACCTCCCCTATCATTTATAATACCTAATGAGGAATTGAAACATGCTGTGGTATATTCATTAAGCATATTCTTTTCTGATTTATAATACCTAATGAGGAATTGAAACAAAGGACAGCAGTACATGGAAGTTGACGAAGAAACCGGATTTATAATACCTAATGAGGAATTGAAACCCCCCTAACCTTGTACGTAATATCTGCATATTCTGATTTATAATACCTAATGAGGAATTGAAACTAAACTAAAGGTTCCGGTATAAAATCGCCTTTTTTAATTTATAATACCTAATGAGGAATTGAAACTTTCCGCTATCTTTTCATCCACCGCCGCCTCTGCTATTTATAATACCTAATGAGGAATTGAAACGATGCTCCGTTCTTCAATGAAAGCATAGCCATAGTAATTTATAATACCTAATGAGGAATTGAAACCCACTATCAAAAAGCTTTCTTGCAACCTTTTTATTTAATTTATAATACCTAATGAGGAATTGAAATGGATTTGAAATTAATTTCTGTTAAGTTACTAACATGGACATCACTATCTGTCTTCGACACTATTATTATAACAAAAAAGTATTGAAAATACTGATGTACAGTAGTTTTCAATGCTTTTTTTCGGTATCCTCGAATTATCTCTCTTATTTATGCTTAAAAAGATTTTTGCCATGGTATATAATAAAGGAAATATAAAATTGAGTTCAAGGAGAGATTTAGATGAACCAAATTGGTTTAGTATTAAAAACGGATGGAAATAATGCTGAAGTTGAAGTCAAAAGGTCTACTGCTTGCGGGCATAGTTGTGAGAGCTGTTCGGCTATGTGCAAAGCTCCGAGCATTATTGTAAATGTTCCGAATTCCCTTGGAAGCAAGGTGGGGGATTATGTTGAGATAGACATGAAAGAGAACAAAATTTTAAAATATGCATTTATTATGTATGTAATACCTTTTTCAATATTCCTCTCAGGTATTTTTTTAGGAATAAAAGTTTTTAAAAAGACAGGATTAGCTAATTATGAAATTTATAGTTTTGCTATAGGTTTAATATTTCTTGCTGCTGCATTTTTTATAGTAAAAATTATTGACAAAAGAATTTCAAATAAAAAGGAGAGCCAATTTGAAATGAAAAGAATTATTTAGCTAAGATTTATTTCTGACTCTCTTGATAGAATAGCTTAAGGTAGAAGAAATTATTATACCTGAAGCAATAGCTACAGCAATGAATAGCGTTTCAGTTCCAAGATTGGCAGCATCGGAAAAGTTTTTTCCTATTAAGGCGAACATGGTATAATACATTCCGGCTCCGGGGACTAAGGGAATTATTCCCGGTATTATATATATGGTTGCTGGTTTTCTAAAATTTCTTGATAGTATTTCTCCCATAATTCCGACGGCAAGAGCAGCGGAAAAAGTACCGGCAATGGCTGAATCGAAAATATTTGAAATATTTAAATTGATAAACCATCCTAAGGCTCCTACAATTCCTGACTTTATTATGGTGTCTTTCGGTATATTAAAAAGAATAGCAAACCCCATAGTGGAGAAAAAAGAAAATATAATTTGTCTAATCACATTATTGCCCCCTTAAAATATAATTTTAATACAAGACCTACTCCAAAAGCTATTGAAAAAGCAATGATTGCAGCTTCTATCCCTCTGGATGATCCGGAAATGAAATCTCCCGACATAGTGTCTCTTATAGAATTTGTAATAGCTACTCCCGGTACTAAAGGCATTATGGAACCTATTATTATCATATCCATATTTTTTCCTATATGCAATTTAACTAATAGTATGGATAAAATAGAAGCTAAAAATGCTCCTACAAAATTATTAATAAAGAAAGTTATTTCCCTTTTTGCTAAATAATTTGTTACGAATACTACTAAAAGGCTTACCATAAGACTAGAAATAAAATCCATAAAAGTACCTCCGAACATTATTGTATAAAAAGATCCTGCCAAACTTCCGAATACTAATTTTGTTAAATTATTGTATATATGAGTATTATTTATTCTTTCAAGTCTTTTAAGCCCTTCTTCTATACTTATATTTCCATTAACAAATTCTCTGGAAAAATTATTTACCATATCTATTTTATTTAAATCAATGGAAATACTTTTAATTCTTTTGATATATGTTATAATCTCTTCATCGTATTCTACTGAAACGGATATTCCCGTAGCTGTTACCAAGGATTCTACATAATTAATATTTTTTCGAGATTTACATATTCTGTTTATAGTATCTTCCACCCTATAGGTTTCAGCACCGCTTTTGAGCATTATCTTTCCTGCAAGTATGGATAATATCAAAAGTTTTTTTACTTCATCATATTCATTCCTGTTTTCATGCATTAGAAATACCACCTTTTTATAACTATTTATCTTGTAAAATTTTATAATAATTTATATAATAATGTAGGAGGCCATATTTTAGATATAATTATTATACTACATTGTTTAAACATTTTTTCAAGGAAATATTGATTATTAATTATTTTATAACCCATAGGAAAATTTTATTTTCATTGATATATATTTTCCGTAAAATGGGTTTCAAAAAGGCTCTCTTAATATATTAATGTTTCAATAAAAGCCTTTTTTATAAATTAATACGGAGGAGGAAATTAAATGGATTTTCAAAATCTACAAAAAAATGATCCTGAGGTATTAAAGGCAATTGAGTTGGAAATATCAAGGCAGAGGAATAAGATAGAACTCATTGCATCGGAAAATTTTGTTTCAAAGCAAGTTATGGAGGCTATGGGAAGCCAGCTTACCAATAAATATGCTGAAGGCTATCCTGCAAAAAGGTATTATGGCGGATGTGAATATGTTGATATAGTAGAAAATTTGGCCAGGGACAGATTAAAGAAACTTTTTAATGCAGAGCATGCAAACGTTCAACCTCATTCCGGATCAAATGCTAATTTGGGAGTATATTTTGCGGTACTTAAACCTGGAGATAAAGTTTTGGGAATGAATCTTTCCCAAGGAGGTCATTTAACTCATGGAAGTCCTGTAAATATTTCGGGAACTTATTTTAATTTTGTTCCCTATGGGGTTGATAAAAAAACTGAAAGAATTGATTATGATCAATTGAGGGAAATAGCATTAAAGGAAAGGCCTAAGCTAATTGTTGCAGGGGCCAGTGCTTATCCGAGAATTATAGATTTTAAGAAATTCAAAGAAATAAGTGATGAGATAGGGGCATATTTAATGGTAGATATGGCTCATATCGCCGGATTGGTAGCAGCAGGTCTTCATCCGAGTCCCGTTCCCTATGCTGATTTCGTGACTACTACTACTCATAAAACGTTGCGGGGCCCAAGAGGAGGAGCAATATTATGCAAGGAAAAATATGCTAAAATTATAGATAAAGCAATATTTCCGGGGATTCAAGGCGGACCTTTGATGCATGTTATTGCTGCAAAGGCTGTCAGTTTTGGAGAAGCATTAAAGGATGATTTTAAGGATTACCAGAAGCAGATAATTAAAAATGCCAAAGTTTTATCCGAAGAATTACTGAATAAAGGATTTAGATTAGTTTCAGGAGGTACTGATAATCACCTTATACTTATAGATGTGAGAAGCAAAGGATTAACAGGGAAAAAAGCGGAAGCCATGCTGGATGAAATAGGGATTACCGCTAATAAAAATACTATACCTTTTGATCCGGAAAGCCCATTTGTTACGAGCGGGGTGAGAATAGGAACACCGGCAGTTACTACCCGTGGAATGAAGGAAGAGGATATGAAGGAAATAGCTGAAATTATGAACTTGGCTTTAGACGAAAGAAACGATAGGGGAGAACTAAAGGAAAGAGTATTGAAATTATGTTCGAGATTTCCGTTATATGAATAATAAATAATTAGAAAAGATGACCTTAGGTCATCTTTTTTATAATCCATAGGAATGCCTTATTTTCTCTTTTATTTAATAGAAATGAATATATTTGTTTTATAAGGAAAATATATAATAGGTATAATAAATAAAGAAGGTGTTTTATGGATAAATACGGCTATATAATAATCCCTTCCATATTATTGGGTTTTTTATCAAGATTATCTATGCTGAAAGTTGATTATAGGCAGTATCCCAGTTATCCTCAGGGCGTTTTTTCTCATGTTACTTTAGGACTTATAGCAGCAAGTTTGGGGGCAGTTGCCATTCCTTCATTAATGGAAAAAGAGTTTTCTGCGGTTACTTTTCTCTCATTGGCGGCACAACAGTTTAGGGAAGTAAGAAATTTAGAGAGACAAAGCTTGGAGAAAATTGATGAGACAGAATTAGTTCCCAGAGGAACAGCATATATAGAGGATATTTCTAAAGCCTTTGAGGCAAGAAATTATATGGCAATGCTTACGTCTTTATTAGTAAGTATTTTTATAACAATTGGCGGAAGATATTTTAAAACAGTTTATGCTATGCTTATAGGAATTATCTTAGGGATTATAATAATTTTTTTATTCAACAGGACTATATCCAGAGATACTATAGAAGAGATAGCGGATGTATATCCGGCAAAAATATCATTTGATGGGCCATTACTCATAGTAAACGGTGTATCTATTATAAATATAGGCTACAAACCAAGCAGAGATATATATTTAAAAAAAGGGATAGCAGTGGAAATTATTCCGAAGGACAAAAACGGTGTGGTTACCCTTTCAAATTTGGGACAGAGAAAATCAATAGAACATAATGTTTCTGTGCTGTTGGGAGTAAGAAAGGACGTAGATCAGCCTGATTTTAGCCCTCTTGCAGCAAGGGATCCCGATACCGGTAAAATTGTTATGGCTGTTGTAAGTATGGAAAATGATGTAAATTATTTAGTTAGATTAGTAGAAAAAACCATAGTGTTGGAAAGTGCGAAGAAGAAACCTTTGGATTCCTATGTGGGAAGGAAAGCATCAGATTAGGAGGGACAGAAAATGGATGTGGAAATTAAGGGTAATATATTGGCTGTAGTAACTACGGATGAAAAAAAGATAATGTGTGGAGGTGTACCTGTTTTTCTTGCTGAAGATAAAGAAGAACAAGAAAAGGTGTCATTGAAATTATCCAAAATAACTTCAGGGACCATTCATGATTTGGAAAATGGTTGTTATATTATAGTATCCCATTAGTCTGTTTCTATTTACATTAATCGGTTCCTATTATAAAATATAAATGTATTTAAATA
The DNA here is from genome assembly GCF_004103715.1 of Acidilutibacter cellobiosedens. NCBI lineage: Bacteria > Bacillati > Bacillota > Tissierellia > Tissierellales > Acidilutibacteraceae > Acidilutibacter > Acidilutibacter cellobiosedens. The sequence goes on from NZ_CP035282.1 coordinate 1,676,733, forward strand.
ATTTGATGAAAGGACACCTATGGAATTTAAAATAGCAAATTTACCTAAAAATATAATTGAAAGTGTAGAAAAGAGAAGCATAGCTGAAGAATTAGGAATTCAACAGGGAGATCTTTTAGTTTCCGTTAATGATCATGAAGTAAGGGATATAATAGATTATAAGTATTTAATTTCAGATGAATATATTGTTGTCAGAATTGAAAAAAAGAACGGAGAAGTATGGGATTTGGAGATTGAAAAGGAATATGACGAAGATTTGGGAATAGATTTTTTCAACCCGTTAATTGATAAAGCTAAGAGCTGCCAAAACAAGTGTATCTTTTGTTTTATAGATCAACTTCCGAAGAATATGAGGAAAACTTTATATTTTAAAGATGATGATTCAAGGTTATCTTTTTTGCAAGGCAACTTTATTACTCTAACTAATTTAAATGATGAGGATATTGACAGGATAATAAAATATAGATTAAGTCCCATAAACATTTCAGTTCATACTACTAACCCGGATCTCAGAATAAAGATGTTGAATAATAAAAATGCCGGTAATATAATGGATATACTTAGAAAATTTAAAAAAGGGAAATTAGAAGTGAACTGTCAAATAGTACTGGTACCTCATGTTAACGATGGGTATGAATTAAAAAGGACAATAGATGATCTGTCAGAACTATATCCAAGCGTTAAGAGTGTTGCGATAGTGCCTGTAGGGTTAACAAAATACAGAGAAAATTTATTTCCTGTGGAACCTTTTAATACTAAAATGGCAGAGGAGCTTATAGACAGCATAGAAAAAATACAGGGAAAATTATTTCAAAATATAAATACAAGATTTGTTTTTTTGTCAGATGAATTTTATGCAATGACTGATAGAAGTCTCCCATCCTATGAAGAATATGAAAAATTTCCTCAATATGAAAACGGAGTAGGGTTGATGAGGCTTTTTAGTCATGAAATAGAAAATGAATTGAAAAATATAAGAGAAAATATATCTTTAAATAGGAATTATATAATTCCTACAGGAACTTTAGCTTATAAATTTATGTTAAGTATAACCGAAAAAGTATCTTCAAAATTTGATGGCCTTAACCTAAGGGTAGTTCCTATTATTAATAATTTTTTTGGCCGTACGATTACTGTTTCTGGACTGATAACTGGACAAGATCTAATTGAACAGCTTAAAGAATATAAAAACATAGATGGAATAATAATACCTAAGTGTATGCTGAGAAAAGGTGAAGAGATATTTCTGGATGATATTACGGTTGAAGATTTAAAAGATAAGTTGAAAACAAATGTAATTCTTTCAGATGTTTCCGGTGATTCATTTATAAAAATATTTAAGAAAGATTTGAGGTGATTTTATGGATAGACCTGTTGTTTCTATTGTGGGAAGACCAAATGTGGGTAAGTCCACTCTTTTTAATAGAATTGTAGGAAGAAGAGTTGCTATTACGGAAAATAATCCGGGTGTTACAAGGGATAGAATATATGAAGAGGCAGAGTGGTTAAACAAGTATTTTACAGTAATAGATACGGGAGGATTGGAACCATTCAGTGAGGATAAAATATTGTCTCAGATAAGACGTCAGGCGGAAATTGCTATAGAAATGTCTGATGTAATACTTTTTGTAGTAGACGGTTTGTCCGGAGTGACGGCTACAGACAGAGACATATCGAACATTCTGAGAAAATCAAAGAAAGAGGTAATATTAGTATGTAATAAAATTGATACGCCTAAGACTCCCGATGATATATATGAATTTTATGAATTGGGAATTGGAGAAATTATTCCCGTTTCTGCTGCTCAAGGTTTGGGTATCGGAGATTTGCTTGACGAAGTCGTAAAATATTTTCCTCAAAACAAAAATACTGAGGAGAATGAAAATATAATTAAAGTAGCGGTAATAGGAAAGCCAAATGCAGGTAAATCTTCTTTGATTAATAATATTTTGGGAGAAGAAAGGGTTATAGTAACAGATATTCCCGGGACTACAAGAGATGCTATAGATACCTATTTTACTTATGGAGATAATGAATTCATATTGATAGATACAGCGGGCTTGAGAAGAAAACGAAGTATATCCGAAGAAGTTGAGAGATATAGTGTGGTAAGGACATTATCTGCTATAGAGAGAGCAGATATATGTATTCTTGTGATAGACGGGGAAGATGGAATAACAGAGCAGGATGCAAAAATTGCAGGCTATGCCTATGAAAAAGGTAAAGCATGTGTAATCGCAGTTAATAAATGGGACATAGTGGAAAAAGAAGACAGAACATATTTGGAATATGAGAGGGATATAAAGAATACTCTTCCTTTTATGATGTTTTCGCCTATTATATTTATTTCAGCCAAGACTGGTAAGAGAGTGAATAAACTTTTTGAAATAATTAAATCCGTATATTCTTCTTATACCAAAAGGGTTACCACAGGAGTATTAAATGATATAGTCAATGAAGCGGTTATTTTAAATCAACCTCCTACAGATAAAGGAAGAAGGCTTAAGGTTTTTTATGCAACTCAAATAGGAATTAAACCGCCTAAATTTTTGATTTTTATAAATGATAAAAAATTGATGCATTTTTCTTACGCCAGATATCTGGAAAATCAGATAAGAAATAATTTTGGATTTGAGGGAACTCCGCTTCAAGTTGAATTTAGGGAAAGGGAGGGTCAAAATTGAATAAGACCATATTTATAGCTGCAATCTCTTATCTCATCGGAAATTTTTCTTCTGCCTATGTTTTGGGGAGAAGGTTAAAAAAAACCGACGTCAGAAAATATGGAAGCGGTAATGCAGGAGCGACAAATGCATTGAGAGTATTTGGAGTGAAAATTGGATTAATAGTTTTTATGCTTGATATATTGAAAGGAATTATTGCATCAGCCATAGGAAATAAGATTTTGGGTTTTGACGGTATTATCATTGCAGGTATTTTTGTGGTATTAGGTCATGACTGGCCTATATTTCTAAAATTTAAAGGGGGGAAAGGAATAGCTACTTCTCTTGGAGTTATGTTATATGTCCAATTTCCTATAGCTTTGATTTGTACATTAATAGGATTTTTAGTTATAGGAATAACTAAATATGTTTCTTTAGGCTCGATGATAGCGACTTTATTAGTTCCCATTTTTATAGTCTTATTTGATAGACCCTTTAATTTTAAGTTATTTATTTTTACAGTGATATTGGCAAGTATAGCTGTGTTTAAACACAGAAGCAATATTTCAAGGCTTATGAATGGAAAGGAATCAAAATTAGGACAAAGAATTCAATGATATTATTAGGAGGATGATTATGAAAAGAAAAATTGGGGTGATAGGAGGAGGCAGCTGGGGTACTGCCATAGCTATTTTGCTTTTAAATAAAGGTTATGATGTAAATTTATATTTGAGAGATGAAAAGCAACTTGAGAAAATAAGAGATTCAGGAGAAAATGCCAAATATCTTCCGGGAATTCCGATACCGGAAGATATAATGATAACTACTGATTTGGAGAAATCGTTATATGAAAGAGAGGTCGTTGTCACTAGTGTTCCTTCTCAGGTGGTCAGAAATGTATTGAATTCAGCCAAGAAGTACATAAATAAAGAACAGATCATAGTAAATGTGGCAAAAGGGATAGAAAACCATTCTCTTCTTAGAATTTCTCAGATAGTAGAAGAAATTCTTCCCAACAATAAATTTGCAGCTTTGTCAGGACCATCTCATGCCGAAGAAGTAGCTCGAAATGTTCCTACTGCTGTGGTAGCTGCTTCCAAGGAGAAAAATTTGGCTGAATATATTCAGGATGTATTTATGACTCCTTATTTTAGAGTATATACTAATCCGGACGTGATAGGGGTAGAACTTGGGGGTTCATTAAAAAACGTTATAGCTTTGGGAGCCGGTATATCGGATGGTCTAGGCTATGGAGACAACACTAAAGCTGCTCTTATGACAAGAGGAATCATAGAAATATCAAGGCTTGGGGGGAAAATGGGTGCCAACCATGGAACTTTTTCGGGATTAGCAGGAATAGGAGATTTGATAGTTACTTGTACTAGTATGCATAGCAGAAACAGAAGGGCAGGAATACTTATTGGACAAGGAGTTAAAATAGAAGACGCAGTAAAAAGAGTAGGAATGATAGTTGAAGGAATAAAGACTACAGAATCAGCTTATGAACTCTCATTAAAATATAATGTGCCTATGCCTATAACAAAGGAAATATATGAAGTTTTGTATAGGGGAAGTGACGTAAAAAATTCAGTGTATAATTTGATGCTGAGAGACAAAAAACATGAAATGGAAGAAGCAGCTCAAGAAAATAAATATAATTGGTGATAAAATCTATAAAGATGGAGAAAAGGTTAAACTTTTTCTCCTTTTTTATTTAAGAAATTTTATTTCTCTTCTTGATTGCCTGTCATATTATAGAGGGTTGTGAACATATATATAATATTAAGAATTGTATCAATATAACAAAATGGAGGGGTAAAAAGGGTTGAATATATATAATGTTAAGAGAGCATATAATTAATTAAATTGAAAGGGAGGGAGACAGTTGAAAGCATTCAATATATACAATGATATCGCGGAAAGAACGGATGGAGATATTTATATAGGCGTAGTCGGTCCGGTGAGAACAGGGAAATCCACATTTATTAAGCGTTTTATGGATTTATTGGTAATACCTAATATTGAAAATAAATATAAAAAAGAAAGAGCAAAGGATGAGTTACCTCTTAGCGGTGCGGGAAAAACTATAATGACGACAGAACCCAAATTTGTTCCTAATGAAGCGATAGAATTGGTTTTAAAAGATAATGTAAAATTTAAGGTCAGAATGGTCGACTGTGTAGGATATTTAGTCAAAGGAGCTTTAGGTCATGAGGAAAATAATATACCGCGGATGGTTACTACTCCTTGGTATGAAAAAGAAATACCTTTTGAAGAAGCAGCAGAAATAGGGACAAAGAAGGTTATAACAGATCACTCAACTATAGGAATGGTTATAACAACTGACGGCTCAATAACTGATATAGAAAGATCAAATTATATAAAAGCGGAAGAAAGGGTTATAAATGAGCTAAAAGAACTGGAAAAACCTTTTGTAATCTTACTTAATTCAAAACATCCTAATTTAGATAGTACCATAGCTTTGAGAGAAAGCTTGGAAGAAAAATATAATGTATCGGTAATTGCAGTTGATTGTTTAAACATGGAAATTGCTGACCTGGAAAAGATATTTGAAAGGATACTATTTGAGTTTCCGGTTAAAGAAATAAATATCAATCTTCCGGGATGGACGGAAGGGCTCCCGAAAAATCATTGGATTAGAACGGATATATTAAATTCTTTAAAAGAATCAATTAAAGCCTTGCAGAAATTAAGTGAGGTCTCAAGTTCCTTGAGTAAATTAAAGGAACTGGATGTTATAAAAGAAGTTGATATTACAGAAATAAAATTGGGAGAAGGAGTCACTAATATAAATTTGATATTGGAAGATGGATTATTTTATAAGGTTTTGAATGACATGACCGGATACATAATTGAAGAAGAATATCAACTTTTAGGTCTTATATCTAAACTTTCTCAAACAAAGAAAGAATATGATAAAATAGCAGGTGCATTAAAAGATGCAAGAGAATTGGGGTATGGATTAGTAAGTCCGAGTATTGAAGAATTAAACCTTGAAGAGCCTGAAATATACAGGCAAGGCAATAAATTTGGGGTGAAATTGAAAGCGCAAGCACCCAGTTTACATTTCTTAAGAGCAAATATAACTACTGAGGTTTCACCTTTAATTGGTACGGAGAAACAAAGTGAAGAGCTGGTTAAATATTTTCTGAATGAATTTGAAGGAGATCCGTCAAAGATATGGCAGTCCAATTTATTTGGTAAATCGTTATATGATTTGGTTAATGAGCAATTGCAAGGAAAACTTCATATGATGCCGGAAGATGTTCAGCAAAAACTAAGAAGAACGTTGGAAAAGATAATTAACGACGGTAGCGGAGGACTGATTTGTATAATAGTATAGGGGGAATGTAAAACCATATAAATAAATTAAAAGGTAGAAAAATTCTACCTTTTAATTTATTTTAGGGATGAAGCCTTGAAATTTTGAAATTCTTAAGTTGAAGTTGAAAATTCCTCTGATAACATAATAAAGTATTTGCAATTTAGATTATTTTGGTATATAATATACCTTGCTTGTAAAAAATGAGAGATTTCAACTTAGCTAAATACCGGGATGTGGCGCAGCTTGGTAGCGCACAAGTCTGGGGGACTTGGGGCCGCTGGTTCAAATCCAGTCATCCCGACCAAGGTTATCAGGCTGAAACAGATGCAATTGTATCTGTTTCAGCCTGATATTTATGTTATACTTAAAATAATATCTATATTAACGCATCTATTTTGACCTAATGACACAACTGTTTTATCGAAAGAAGTTGATTGTTGTTAACAACAGTTGGCTTCTTTATATTTATATGGTAAACTAAATGTGGGTTGCAAAAACGCATATCGGGGGTAGTCTTATGAAGACAACAGTAAAGAAAATCAATATACCTAATTATAGAAGACTTATTGTTACAAGTGATATCCATGGTCACTATAGATATCTGAAAAGGCTGCTTGAAAAGGTAGACTTGTCAGAGAAAGATATTCTTTTTATTATTGGCGATATTATTGAAAAAGGCCCCGAAAGTCTTAGGACACTTCGCTATATTATAAAGTTTTGCAAAGAATATAGCGTGTATCCTCTAATGGGTAATGTAGATGCATGGCAGCTTGTCATGCTTGACGATGACAGTACTGAAAATTGCGAGAGACTTTTTAACTATATAGTATATATGAAAAAACATTGGGGCAGTTGTTTCTTCACAGACATGTGCGATGAATTAAATCTTTGTATAAGCACCTCTTTAGATATACTGGAAGCAAAACAAAGAATTCGTGAGAACTTTAGGGCTGAAATTGAGTTTCTTCATTCTCTTCCAACAATAATAGAGACAAAAAATTTTATATTTGTTCACGGAGGACTGCCGACCGCTGATATTGATTCTCTCATTGGGACAGATGCTTTTCCTTACCTTAAAAACGATGCTTTTATGGACAAGAATTTATATTTTTCAAAGTATGTTATAGTTGGTCATTGGCCTGTTACCTTATATAACGATAAAATAGCATCTTCGAATCCTATTATAAATCATAAACAAAAAATTATCAGTATTGATGGCGGGTGCGGGTTAAAGCGTGATGGTCAACTTAATGCATTTATTATACCCGATATCAATTCTACTGATTTTATTTTTGAAAGCTATGATGAATTTCCTGTATATGCTGCTCTGACACCACAAGAAGCGTCAACAAATTCAATCAATATTCGTTATACGGACAACAAAATCAAGATTCTCGAAAAAGGCGATGAATTTTCATATGCGGAACACAGTACAACCGGATATTGCCTCCCCATACTTAACAGTTATATTTACAGTTTCGATGAGAATGCAACATGCGATGATTATACTGATTACCGCTTGCCTGTAAATGTCGGGGACAAAATTTCTATTGTTAAAAAAACGTCCAAAGGCTATTTAGCAAAGAAAAATGGTATCAGTGGTTGGTATTACGGGGAGTTAAAACCTTTTAACATTGCATCTTCACCTCTGATATTTTAGTATAATAACAGCAAAACGTTTGTCTGTGTTAATTTAGAAAGAAAATTCGGAATAAAAAGAATTTTCCGCAAATGGGTTTCAAAAAAGGCTACTTTATAATGCCTCAAGAGAAGTTTTTTTGTTTTTAAATATTCTATAAAATCTATTACTTTATATATTTACTTTATATGTAATTATCAAGATTTATTCTCTTATATAAAATAGATTAAAGAAATTTAGGAGCAAAAGATGCTGAGGGAGAATATAAAATTTACAGTTATTGTATAATGCAGTGAAAGATATTTTTAATAATATATATGGAGGGGATGAAATTTGGAGTATATCATTAAAGTTGAAGGATTAACAAAACAATATGGAAAATTTGTGGCAGTAGACAATATAAGTTTTATAGTAAAAGAGGGAAGTTTGTTTGCCTTTTTAGGTCCAAACGGGGCTGGAAAATCTACTACTATCAATATGCTTTCTACAGTATTGGAAAAAACAAAGGGGAAAATACATATTGGAGGACATGAAGTTGGAAAGGAAGACAATGATGTAAGAAAATCCATAGGGATGGTTTTTCAGCATTCTATGTTGGATCCGTTATTAACAGTCAAAGAAAACAGGACTTGCAAAGACAACACTTACAAGTATGCTTGACCGGTTGGAAAAGGCAAAACTTGTTTGTCGGAATTATGATATAAAAGATCGAAGAAAGATAAAAATAACTCTAACTGAAAAGGCGAAAATGCTCAATGATGAATACAATCGTGTATCCATGCAGATGAATGAAATTTTTTATAAGAACTTTACTGATAACGAGATAATTCAGTTTGAAATGCTGTTAAACAAAGTTCTTAAAAATCTTATAGAAAGCGAGTGAATGAGAAAGATGAAAAAAGAATTAAAAAAGGAAATCATGAATTTAGTTGAAAGTACAAAAAATGTATTTGTTTCCTCTGTTGATGAAAATGGATTTCCAAACACAAAAGCCATGATGTCTTTACAACATGATGATTTATTTACCCATTATTTTTCCACCAATTTTTCTGCAAAGAGGACACAGCAATTTTTAAAAAATCCAAAGTCGTGTATTTATTTTTGTAATGAAGCAGAGTTTAGAGGGTTAATGCTTATTGGTACAATGGAAGTTTGCACAGATATGGAACATAAAGCTATGCTTTGGCATGAGGGTTTTGAAATTTACTATCCTGATGGTATCAACACTGAAGATTATTGCGTTTTGAAATTTACCTCTGAAAAGGGCAATTATTATCATGGACTTAAAAATATTACGTTTTTTGTGGAGGATGTTAAAGATGAAGATGATTAAAAATAATACACCTTGTTTTTTTACCCAGCAAGTTTTTCTGATCGGCACATATGATGAGGATGGAAATGAAAGATTTGCGCCTATTTCATGGATAAGCTATACACGGGGAGAGCCCAGTTGTCTTGTAATCAGTATAAATGGAACAAAGAAAACAAAAGAGAATATTGGAAGAACAGGTTTTTTGTCTGCTACTGTTGTGACTCCTGATTTATTGCCTCTTTGTGAACAGTTTAACCGAGCTACATATAAAAAGGAAATGAAAGATAAACTGCAATACTCAGTTGAAAAAGGCAAGATTCTTGATGTTCCTTTACTTGTAGGTGGAAAATTCAGCTATGAATGTCAGGTAATAAAGACTGTTGAAATCGGCACTACACACACTTATTTTGCAGAAATCAAGAATATCAATGTTTCTGAGGATATCCAAAAACTTGACTTTTTTGACCTTAGAGAGGTTAATCCGGTAGTATATTCGCCCATGAACTATTTTACCATAGGTAAACATTTAGGAAAGATCGGGGATTATTCAAATTTATAAAACTATTCTATCGTTTACGAAAGCTTCTGCTCTTGATATAATAAGACTATAAAATTAAAGGGGGAAGTGAATAAATATGGCATCATGGATGGTGCATTTCAGGATAGCCGATATAATCATGGATTATATTCCGAATGTTGATATGGAGCAGTTTATTGTAGGAAATATTGCTCCCGACTGCGGAGAACCAAATGAGGATTGGAGTGACTTCACTCCTTCACCTAAAATAACTCATTGGAATGATACGGGGAAAAAGCAGGATATAGATTATGAGAAATTTTTTGATACATATATAAGAGATAATGAAGAAAAGGGAAAATTATCTTTTTATATTGGTTATTATATTCATTTGATTACGGATGTATTATGGATGAAAATGATACTTAGCTCAACAAAAGAAAAATTCAAAGAAGCTTTTTTAAATGATAAAAATTTTATTTGGACGGTAAAGGAAGACTGGTACAATTTAGATCATTTGTTCTTAAAAAATAACCCTGATTTTCGTACCTTCCGTATTTTCGATAAAATAAAAGCGTTTCCTAATGTCTATTTAGATTACTATTCTGATACAGCTATTGAAAAACAGATAAAATATATTTCCGATTTTTATAACAATTTTACCGGCAACTTAGATGGAGAATATCGCTATTTAAACGAATCTCAAATGAATGATTACGTCAAAGAAGGATCCGAATATATATTAGAACATTTAAAAGAAAAACGTATTATAGAATGATATTATTTGTTAACAGATTATAATTAATGTTATAATAAATATGTAGTTAGATAAGTCCAAGGAGGTTAAGAGTTATGATTTCCGATACTCTTACAATCGAAAAAATAAAAGAAATGACAATCCCGATATTAAAAAATTATCCGGTAAATAAGGCAATACTGTTTGGGTCCTATGCTAAAGGTGAGGTTGCTAAGAATAGCGATATAGACTTATACATTGATACAAATGGGAAATTAAAGGGCCTGGATTTTGTTGGTTTGCTTGAAATTCTTGTTGATACTTTGGGAAAAGATATAGATTTAATTGATAAATCACATATAGAACCTAATTCTTTAATAATTCAAGAGATTGAAAAGAAAGGAATGGTAATATATGAGAAATCAGAAGATTATCCAAAAAATAATTAACCATATTGAATCTATATTAAAATATACAAACAATGTCACATATGATGAATTTAGAAATAATAACATGATGGTGGAAGCATGTGTGTTTAATTTAAGTCAAATTGGTGAATTAGCTAATAAATTAGATAAGAAATATATGATTGAGTATCCTGACATTCCATGGTTTAAAATGAAAGGTTTAAGAAATCGTATAGTTCATGATTATGAAGGTGTAAATTTAAATTTAATATGGGAAATTGTTTGTATTGATATAAAAATATTAAGAGAACAGTTACTGAAGTTAATCGATTAGTTTATTTCTACATCGAAAGACAAATAAAAGAAAAACATATTATAGAATGATATTATTTGTTAACATCAAAATAAAAGAATAATAAAGATTGTTTGAAAGCTGTCATATTGTAAAATATGGCAGCTTTTTATAACCTATAGGAAAATCCCATTTTCGTTAATTTATATTTGACCTTAAGCGGATTCCAAAAAATGCTTCCTTGATTTATTATGGATTCATATAATATTATAGTGTATTATATATAACTAAAGATCTGTAAATTTAGTTTAAGTAGATAGCCATTTATGGTATAATTATTAATAATAGTATAATTTTATGGGGGTTATGGGGTATGCTTGATTATTTAGAATATATAGTTATAACTTTGTTTATGGTTAGTGTTATAGGATATATCTTGGCTGTGGTTAAAGAAAAAATTTTATTAAAAAATAATATTATACTTATAGATAAAAAATCTGTAACCCAGTCTCATATTGAAGAAACCGACATGAAGGAATTTATTTTAGATGGATTTAGAATTAAATCTGGTGATGAGCTTAAAGTATTTTTGAAAGACAATAAAAAATTTGAGGGAATAGTTATAGGTGCTAAAAAAAAGGAAAAATCTATTTTGATGGTAACTTATGGAGATGAAGTTAAAAAATTCAGCGTAGAAAATATTGCTAAATTTAAGATTATAAGTAAGTATGGCAAGTTTTTTAAGGAATTTTAGGCTTTGTAGATTGATTGAGGTATATTAATTCTTTAATAGGGCGGAAGTCCTATTAGAAATTTTTTTTGATATTATGAAGGAGAAATGACTTTTTTGAAGAAGATATTATAGATATTAATTTAAGGTTAATAGTCGGAAAGGTGATAGCCATGTCAAAGGAGGAACGTGATAGAAAAAGAAAAAATAAAAAACGATTAAGGCTCATATTGATTTTTTTTATATTAGCATATTTGATTTTTAGAACCGTTCCTACTTTTTATGCCACCACATTTAAAACTACCCTTGCAGAAGAGGGTGAATTGGAGGATGTAGTAAAAGCTGAAGGTGTAGTGATAAAAAAAGAAGATGTTTATAAATCAGAAGGAAATGGGAAAATTTCTACATATTATAAAGAAGGAGATAGAGCAGGAGCGGGGAAAAAAATTGCAAGTATTTCTCTAACAGATGATAAATCAGCTTTAGAAGAAGAACTGAAAGAAATAAATGTTAAAATTGAAAATTTGAAAAAAGCTGATAAGGAAGGCAAATCATTAAAAACAGACAAAAAAGAAGTAAAAGAAAACTTAAGCGAGACCATTGAGCTTTTACAGGATAAAATAAGTAAAGAGGATTTTGAGGATGTTTCTTTAGTAAAGGAAAATATTTATCTTAATATGGGAAAGAATACAGATGTTTCCGGAGAAAATACTCTTCTTAAACAGAGTTTGGATAATCTTAATAAAAGAAAAGCTGAATTAATTAAAGAAATATCCGATAATACTATAAATTACTTTTCTAAAGAAAGCGGAATCGTAAGTTTTGACAGCGATGGATTGGAGGATATCTATTCAGCCGAAAATTTGGACAATTATACTTTGGACAAGTTTGAAAGAGTTAACTTAAAGGAAAAGAAAATAAAAAATAATGATAAGGTTGAAACAGGAGATTTTATTTTTAAAATAATTTATAATTTTGAATGGTATATCGGTTGTATAGTAGATGACAGTAAAAAGATAGAATCACTTGAGACAGGAAATACAGTGGAAATAACTGCTAATGACGGTAAAGATAGAATCAAAGGGAAAGTGGAGAAAATAGAAAAAAAAGATGGTAAGGCATTGCTGATATTAAAATTTAATTCTTTTTTCCAAGATTTTTATAATAAGCGTTATATAGATATAAATATAGTAAAAGCTAAGTATGAAGGAATAAAAGTACCGTTGAAATCCATATGTGATGTAGATGGATTAAAGGGTATTTATATAAAAGATATTAGTGGAATAATTAGATTTAGACCTGTAATAATATTAGGTCATAATGATGAATATGCAATAATACAGGAAGGTGATGGGAATAATTATATTAAACTAAAAGATGGAGATGAAACAAGAAAGACCGTAGGTCTGTTTGATGAAATAATTATAAATGGTGACAGTGTTAAGGAGGGACAGATAGTTGATTGACAACTATGAGGAAATTAAAGCTGAATTAAAGGATAATTTAGACAGAGTAGAGGAAAATATTAATAACACTCTTTTAAAAATGGGGAGAAAAAGAGAAGATGTAACTTTATTGGCGGTTACAAAAACAGTTGATTCGGAGAAAATCAATGCTATGCTGGAGTTGGGAGTAAAAAATATCGGAGAGAATAAAGCTCAAGAGCTAACTGAGAAATTTCCGGAAATAAGTGGAGATGCGATATGGCATTTTATAGGGCATCTTCAGACAAATAAAGTTAAATATATTATTGATAAGGTAAAATTGATTCATTCTTTAGATAGATTGTCTCTTGCAAAGGAAATAAATAAAAAGGCGGAAGCTGAAAATATTGTTAAGGAAGTGCTTTTGGAGGTAAATATAGCTGAAGAAGAATCAAAATTTGGGTTAAAGAAAGAGGAAACAATACCTTTTATTGAACAAATTTTGGATTTCAAAAATATTAAAATCAAAGGATTAATGACCATTGCACCTTTTGCAGAAAATCCTGAAGAAGTAAGATATGTTTTTAGAGATTTAAAAAAATTGGGGGAGGAAATCGAGAGAAAAAATTATCCCAATTTAGAAATGAAGTACTACTCCATGGGAATGACAAATGATTACACTATAGCGTTAGAAGAAGGCTCAAATATTGTTAGAATAGGTACAGGTTTGTTTGGAAAAAGAATATATAAATAGGAGGGGTTATTATGTCGGATTTTTTAAATAAGGTTAAGTATTTTATTGGAATTGATGATTTAGATGATGAAGAAGAGGAAGAATTTGACGAAAATGAAGATTCTGAATTACCTTTAACTACAAAAGCTACAAAGATGAATAATAAAGTTGTAAATATTCATACTAATGCCAATATGAAAATAATAGTTCACGAGCCTATGGCATATGAAGATGCTCCAAGAATCGTGGATGATTTAAAAATGAGGAAAACCGTAATTATTAATTTAGAGAAATTGGATGGAGAGGTTAAAAGACAGATTTTTGATTTTATTAGCGGAGGTTTATACTCATTGGAAGGGAATATTCAAAAAGTTACCAAGGATATTTTTGTTTTAGCGCCAAGCAATGTGGAAATAGATGGAAGTCTTACTGACGAAATCAAAAGTAAGGGGATATTCTCTTGGTAAATAGGGAGAAAGATAAGAGGTTATAATTATGATGGTTTTATATCGTTCTATAAACATATTGTTTTATATTATAGAAATATTGATAATAGTAAGGGCATTTATGTCCTTTATTCCTTCATTAAGAGGTAGTTTTCTGAGCAACTTTATTTATGAGATGACAGAACCTATATTGGGGCCTTGCAGAGGATTGTTGGAAAGAGTCGGACTTAATACTATGATGATTGATTTTTCACCTATACTGGCTATTATTTTTCTAAGGCTCATTTCTTATTTTTTAATTGCAATTATATTTTAATATGGTGATAAGATGATTGAGGACAAAAATAAGTATATTGCTAATATAAAAGATAAGAATCAAATTCTTAATGCCAGAAAATTATTGGATAAAATTGAGAAGGTTATTAAAAGCTATACTGTTTGTTCGACGGATTTTTTAGATCCTTATGAAATTAGAATTTCAAAGAGCATTTTAAATAGATTTCCTGAAATATCTTATAAGGAAGAAGGTTTGATTAAAAATTCGGAAAGAAAGATTATCCTTATATATCCTGATTACATGTCGTTTGAAGATGTAAAAGCGGATCTGTGTCCTTTATCCATTAGAGGAAGATTTGAAAATTTAAATCATAAAGATTTTTTAGGTGCAATTATGAGTTTACGAATAAGACGAGAAAAAATTGGGGATATTTTAATACATAAGGATGAAACTCAAATAATAGTAAAAAATGATATTAAAGATTATTTGCTCTATAATTTAAAAACTGTGGGCAAAGAAAAAGTTTACATAGAGGAAATAAGGCAAGAAGATTTAAAATTACCTGAAGAAGTTTATGAAGATAAGAAGGTATCTCTATCTTCTTTAAGGTTAGACGTTGTAATGAGTAATTCTTATGATTTATCCAGAAATGAGAGTTTAGAGATTATTAAGCTCAACAAAGTAAAAGTTAATTGGCAGCCTATTTCAAAATCTTTTTTTGAGGTTAAAGAGGGGGACTTAATTTCTGTAAGAGGATATGGTAGATCTAAAGTTATATCTTTAGATGGAATAAGTAGAAAAAATAAATTTAGAGCTACTGTAAGAATATATAAGTAAATGGAGTGAAAAAATATGCTTACGCCACTGGATATTCAAAATAAGGAATTTAAAAGGGCTTTTAGAGGATATAAGGAGACTGAAGTTGATATTTTTCTTGATGAAATCATATTGGATTATGAAAAGGTTTATAAAGAGAATATTGAGCTGAAGGATAAAATTACGATGTTGACAGACCAGCTAAAACAATATGATAATTTGGAGGATACTTTGAAGAATACTCTTATAGTCGCTCAAAGTACTGCCGAAGAAGTAACAACTACAGCAAGGAAAAAAGCCGAATTGATAATATCGGAAGCCGAGAGTCAATCTAAGGGTATTATTCAGAATGCCAATGAGGAAGTGCGCAATATCAGAAAGGAATATGAAGAACTAAAAAAAGAGGTATTTGTTTTTACTACTCGCTTTAAATCTTTAATTGAATCCCAATTGACAACAATGGATGAATATTATAGGCGAATTGATAAAAATAACGGCAATACAAATGTAACAGACAAGGAAATAGCAGTATCTTCCGAATTAGAAGAAGATAAAGGAATGGAGGAATAACCTCCATTTTTTTATACTCCATAGGCAAGTCCTATCCATATATAAAATTGAATTATTCTTATTAATTTGGAGATATTATTTATGAGGGGAGAAGATTGAGAAGGAAAAAAGAAATTGAAAAAAAAATTGATGATATTGCATTAAATTTAGAGAAAAGTAAAATAGGAGAGTATGTTGATCTAATCAATAACCGAAAAAAACTTCTGTATTTAAATTTTATTCAGGGGTTGGCCAGGGGGTTTGGTATGGCAGTCGGTTTTACTATCCTTGGAGCATTAGTAGTTTACTTTTTACAAAGATTAATAAAATTAAATATTCCTTTGATTGGAAGTTTTATAGCCGAAATAGTAAATATAGTTCAATATTATCTTCATTAGGAGGAATGCAATGAATAAAGAAAAGATAGAACATTATAAAAAATTGTTGGGCTCCGAAAAGAAAAAAGTTGAAAAGATAATAGAAAGAATGGAATATTCCGATGATTCAAGTTCCATGGAAAGATATTATAGTGAATTATCTTTTTATGACAACCATCCCGGAGATTTGGGAACCGAAATGTTTATGATGGAACAGGATAAAGGAATGAAAGATAAGTTAAATGATACTTTAAAGGAAATAGAAGTATCTGAGAGTAAATTATATAATGATAAATTTGGATTATGTGATAATTGCGGGAGAAAAATAGAAGATGAAAGGCTTGAAATAATTCCTTATGCGAATTTGTGTGCTGAATGTTCAAAGAAAAAGGCGTTATCCGATGAAGAAAAGATATTTGAAACAAAACCTGAAAGTATGAAATCATTTTTTCCTGCTAATGGTGATAAAGTAGAATTTGACAGTGAAGACAGTTATCAGGCTGTCGACAGATATAACAGAGTAAAAAATGATCCGTCCTTTTCCACCGGCGATTACAGAGGAATGTTGGATGAAGATGATACTGGAACGGTAGAAGAAGTAGAAAAGATTTCTGAAGAATATTACAAAAAAGGCCTCGATTAAAATAAATTAATGAAGCCTTTTTTGAAACCCATTGATGGAAAGCACAAATTAAGGAAGAATAAAGCTTTCCTATGGGTTATAAAAAAATTAGCTGGTAGTAGGAATACTGGCTTTTTTTGTTGTATAAATTCATGTATTGGATTAAAATATAAGTAAATAAACTATCTTAAGGAGGGCAAAATTTTGCTGTATGGAATATTTATACTGATACTGATACTTGATCAATTATCAAAATATATCGTGGTAAAATACTTAAAACCTGAAAGTCCCGTTGTAATAATAAAAAATTTTCTTCAATTTCATTATGTGGAAAATTATGGAGCAGCTTTCGGGATACTTCAAAATCAAAAAATATTTTTTCTGATTATGACTTTTATAGTGATCTTAATAATAATTATATTTTTGAAAAGGAATTTTTATTATCTGAGTAATTCCATGAAATTAGCCTTAGTTATGCTTATGGCTGGGGCAATAGGCAATTTAATAGACAGAATCAGATTGGGATATGTAATTGACTTTATAAGTTTTCGCTTTTTAAACAGGTATAATTTCCCTGTATTTAATGTTGCTGATAGTTTCGTTGTTATATCGACTGTTATGATTATTTATATGGTTATTTTCAATAAATATGAAGTCAGTAGGGGGCTATAATGGATATAGTTGAAATATATGTAGGGGAAGAAGATGGAGAGAGAATAGATTCTTACTTAGCCCAAGAACTAAATAATGTATCAAGAAGCTACGTTCAAGGCCTTATTAAAAATCAATTGATTACGGTAAACGGAAATCACGTCAAACCAAAGCATATAGTCAAAGAAGGAGAGCATATAATAGTAAATATTCCTCCTCCTAAGGTTTTGGATATAAAACCTCAAAATATTCCTATTGATATTGTATATGAAGATAAGGATATAGGGGTAATTAATAAACCTCAAGGAATGGTGGTTCATCCCGCACCAGGGAATTATTCCAATACTTTAGTCAATGCTCTTCTTTATCACATGGACAGTCTGTCGTCAATTAATGGGATTATAAGGCCCGGAATAGTTCATAGGATTGATAAGGATACGTCTGGGCTTCTTATTATAGCGAAGAATGACACATCCCATAGAGTATTATCGGAAGATTTGAAATCTCATTCCATAGATAGAATTTATACGGCTTTGGTTCATGGAAATATAAAAGAAGATGATGGAACTATAGATAAGCCTATAGGCAGAGATCCCAAAAACAGAAAGAAGATGGCGGTAGTTTACGAGAATGGTAGAAAAGCCGTTACTCATTTTAAGGTACTAAAGAGATACGGAAAATATACTTTATTAAAACTAAAATTGGAAACAGGAAGAACTCATCAAATAAGGGTTCACATGGCATATATCAATCATCCTGTAGTGGGAGACCCTCTTTATTCGAATTTTAAGGAGGAATTTAAATTAAAGGGACAACTTCTTCATGCAGGGAAAATTGTTTTTAATCATCCCGTTAGTGGGAAGCATATGGAATTTACTTGTGATATTCCTGAATATTTTAAAAGGGTACTTAAAATATTGGATATAAAAGAAGGAGAATGAAATGAATACAAAAGCTCTAATAATGAACGAAAAGGCAATTCAAAGAGCTATTACAAGAATTGCCAATGAAATAATTGAAAAAAACAAGGGGACCAATGATTTAATCTTTGTGGGAATTAAAACAAGAGGAGTTCCCTTTGCCGAGAGATTATCATCAAAAATATTTGAAATAGAGGGAATAAAACTTTCTGTTGTAGTTTTAGATATTACTTTTTACAGGGACGATCTGACGAAAATTTATAAAGATCCCATAGTAAAAAATAACAGCATAGATGTTGATATTGATAATAAGACAATAATATTATGTGATGACGTTATTTTTACGGGAAGAACCGTAAGAGCAGCATTAGATGCGTTAATAGATAAGGGAAGGCCTAAAAGAGTCCAGCTAGCGGTATTAATAGACAGAGGTCATAGAGAATTTCCCATAAGGCCCGATTATGTAGGCAAGAATGTGCCTACTAAAAAAAGTGAAGTTATAAGTGTACAATTTAAAGAGACGGATAAATTGGAACAGGTAATTATTAAAGAATAGAAAGGAAAAAAGTTCCTGTTTATTCCGCTCTTTTCATCTTTTCAATTATATCTTTATCCGGATTTACATATATGGTTTTGTAATTTTCATATATTACCATTCCGGGCTTTGAACCCTTTGGTTTTTTAACATATTTTTTCAAAGTATAATCTACAGAGACATTTTGAGAATTTTTTCCTCTGCTGAAATAAGCCGCCAATGTGGCTCCCTCTATTATAGTTGTTTCAGGTATATTTTCATTAAATCTTATTATCACATGACTTCCGGGAATATTCTTTCCGTGAAGCCATAAATCCTCTCTGTTCGCAAATTTTAAGGTCAGATAATCGTTTTGTTTATTATTTTTGCCTACGAAGATATCAATGCCATCTGAAGAAATAAAATGATATGGTTTTGAAACAATAGTTTCCTTTTTCTTTTTATTCCTTGGATTGCTTTTTATATATCCTTCATTAAATAATTCCTCTTTGATTTCATCTAATTCAGTTATATCTGTACAGTTTTCTATTCCTATCATTACATTTTCCAAATATGATATTTCTTCTTCGGTTTGAGGTATTTGCTGGTCAAGAAGCTTTGCGGCATTTTTTAATTTTGCGTATTTTTTATAGTATTTTTGCGCGTTTTGTGACGGGGACAATTTTACATCTAAAGGAATAGAAATTACCTCTGAATTTTCATCATAAAAGTTTTCTAAATTTATTTCCTTAATTCCTTTATCTATTTTATAAATATTGGCAGATATTAAATCTGCATATATCTTATATATATCCCTTTTTTGAGCTTCAACCAGTTCCTTCTTTTGCTTGAGAAGTTTGTTCCTTGATCTTTCCATCTTTGTTTCGATTATCTTTTTAATAGATGAGGACTTCTGGGAAATCCTATCTGATATATCCCTTTTTTCATAGAATTTTTCTAATATTTTACTCATGGAATTATCGTATTCTTTAGGAAAATGATTAAATTGTAATATGTCCAGGGCATGAAAGAATACCTTGCCTAAAGACTTTGCATTTATAATATTAGGGGTAAAGTTATTTGTATTTACACCTTTTATTAGATCAGAGAAGGATAAAAATATTTTTTCCATTTCTTCATTGCTAACTGAAGACAATAAATTGTCTCCGTTAATATTTGCTCTGTAGCATATTTCTCTACTGACTAAAGGGCTTAATCCCGTATAATTTTTATAAAAGAATTTATATATTTGACTGTTCTTATTTGTATTATCAATTCTTTCTGAAAAACTTTTCTTATCTAAATTTAAAGGATTTAATTTTTCTTCAGAGGGTGGGTATTCATATATTAATCCCGGAAGTATCTGCCTTATTCTGCTTACTCCTTCCGGAACTCTTTTAATTGAGTCAATAATCTTTTTTGTGGATTTTTCTATAAGTATTATATTGCTCCATTTTCCCATTAATTCAAATATTAAAGTTTTAACGGTTAATTCTCCCATCTCATTGGGAGATTGAATATCCATGGATATAACTCTATCCAGTTGAAACTGTTCGATATTTAATATATACCCTCCCTGAATATGTTTTCTGAGAAGCATACAAAACATAGGAGGATTATCAGGATTTAATTTTGAAGTTTTAGTCAGGTAAGCACGGGAATTATTGCTGCTGACTGAAATAAGAAGCTTGTAATTTTCTCCTTTGTTATGAATATGAACAAGTATTTCATCTTTTTCCTGCTGATATATCTTATCGATTCTTCCTCCGCATATATTTTCATTTAATTCTTTTACTAAAGCTCTTGTAACTATTCCATCAAAAGACATCTTTATTCCTCCGTAGTAATTTTGTAGATAAATTTTTATCATATAAAGTATAGCATTTATTTTAATTAAAATAAATATTATAAAATAAATAAATAAAAATGGAATTTTTCTACGAGCTATAAAACAAGGATAAAATTTTAATTTTTTGTAATAATCAATGGATAAATATCTTTAATAGTATTATAATTTCTATATGGCTTTAAATTGACAGGCATGTAAATTGTGGTACAATGGTTTATAATAGTAGCGGAAAGGATGATAGATAATACCATGATAAAAAGTATGACTGGTTTTGGAAGAGGAGAAAGCAGCGATGGTATACATAGTTTCACTGTGGAGATTAAAACTCTGAATCATAGGTATAATGATATTGTTATCAAAATGCCCAAACATATTGGATATCTGGAAGAGAGAGTAAAGAAGATAATTAAGAAGTATATAATCAGGGGAAGAGTTGAAGTATATATAAATTTAGAGTATATTAATGAAACAAATGTAGATATTAATGTGGATATACCTCTTGCTAAATCATACAAATCCGCCTTGGAGAGAGTTGCTGAGGAATTGAATATTGAAGAAAAAATAACTTTAGATAATATTGTAAGCATACCTGAAATTATAAAGATTCAGAGAAAAGAAGAGGATGAAGAGGTAATATGGAATTGCCTTAAACCTGCCGTAGAGGATGCGGTAGATTATATTATGAATATGAGAATTAAGGAAGGCGAGGAGCTTAAAAAAGATGTGTTGTTAAAAATAAATAACTTTAAAGAAATAATAAAGAGTATAGAGAAAAAAGCTCCTTTCATAGTAAACGAATATAAAGAGGGATTAAGAAAAAGAGTTTCAGAGCTATTGGGGGATGAGTTTAATTTAGATGAAGAGAAATTAATGAATGAAGTGGTATTTTTTGCTGATAAGAGCAATATAAATGAGGAGATTGTAAGGCTTTACAGCCATATAAATCAGTTTGAGTCAAGTCTGGAATTAAACGAGTCCGTAGGAAGAAAATTAGATTTTTTAATTCAAGAGATGAACAGGGAAATAAATACTATTGGTTCAAAGGTGAATGATATAGAAGTAAACAGTTGTGTTGTGGAAGCAAAGAGTGAATTGGAGAAAATCAGAGAGCAAGTACAAAATTTTGAATAAAACAGGAGGTATAATTGTGGGTATTAAGTTAGTTAATATAGGTTTTGGAAATATTGTTTCAGCAAACAGGATAATTGCAATTGTTAGCCCCGAATCAGCTCCAATTAAAAGGATGATTCAGGAAGCAAGGGACAGAGGAATATTAATTGATGCTACTTATGGAAGAAGAACAAGGGCAGTTATTATAACTGACAGTGACCATGTTATTCTTTCTGCAGTTCAGCCTGAAACTGTAGCCCATAGATTTAATGATAAGGATAATTTTGATGGTGATATAGATTAGAAAGAAGGATTTATGATGAGCAAGGGACTTTTAATTGTTATATCGGGGCCATCAGGATGTGGTAAAGGAACAATATGTGAAGAACTACTTAACAGAAATAAATCATTAAGTGTTTCTGTCTCGGCAACTACTCGTTCTCCGAGAAAGGGAGAAGAATACGGAGAAAATTATTTTTATATGGATGAAAAAAAATTTCAAGAGATGGTAGATAATGATGAATTTTTGGAATATGCTTTTGTTCACAACCATTACTATGGAACTCCTAAACAATTTGTTTTTGAAAAATTGAAAAAAGGTGAAGATATTATTTTGGAAATAGATGTTCAAGGAGCATTAAATGTAAAGAAAATATATCCCGAAGGAGTTTTTATATTCATACTTCCGCCTTCAATAGATGAACTCAAAAATAGAATAGTAAAAAGGGGAACAGAAAACCTTAGAGATATAGCCTTAAGACTTCGCAATGCTTATGAAGAATTAAACAAGGCTTTTGAGTATGAATATCTTGTCATAAACGATGAAGTTCCGAATGCAGTCAGAAAAATTGAGGCGATAATAATTGCCGAAAAATGCAGAGCAGTGAGACAGCGTTCTGTAATTAAATCAATTTTAGATTAAGGAGGATACTATATGTTTTATACATCTATTAATGAGTTGGCTAAAAAAGCTGACAGCAGATATACCCTTGTTATTCTTGCGTCTAAAAGAGCAAGGCAGATAGTTGATGGCTCGAAGCCATATATTGCTACAGATTCTACGAAACCTGTTTCTATAGCTATTGAGGAAATAGCCGAGGGGAAAATAACCTATAGAAGACCTGAAATTAAGGGAATAAAGTAGGTGGATAAGATGTTAAATGGTAAAAATATACTGATAGGAGTAAGCGGAGGGATTGCATGTTATAAGGTATGTGATGTGGTAAGCAGGCTTAAAAAACTTAATTCAAATGTAGATGTGATTATGACAAAATCTGCTGTGGAATTTGTTTCTCCATTGACATTTCAAACCTTATCCCAAAATTTTGTTTATGTTGATATGTTTAAAGAGCCAAAGACTTTTGAAGTGGAACATATTTCTCTTGCCAAAAAAGCGGATATTGTTCTGATTGCTCCTGCCACGGGAAATATAATAGGCAAGATTGCAAGCGGAATAGCTGACGATATGCTCACGACGGTTATTATGGCTACCAGAGCAAAAGTTATCTTTGCTCCGGCAATGAATATGAATATGTATACAAACCCTATAGTTCAGGATAATATAAAGAAGCTTTCAGAAATGGGATATGAGTTTATAAAACCAGGGAAGGGAAGACTTGCTTGTGGAGATTATGGAGAAGGCAAGATGGCGGAGCCTGAAATTATAGTGGATTATATATTGAATTCATTTCATAAAGATGATTTAAAAGACAAGAAAATAGTCATAACTGCAGGACCTACAATAGAACCTTTAGATCCGGTGAGATATATGACTAATTTTTCCAGCGGCAAAATGGGATATGCCTTAGCTGAAGAAGCTGAAAAGAGAGGTGGAAAGGTTGTCCTCATAACCGGTCCGGTAAATTTGACCCCGCCTTACGGGGTAGGAATAATAAAAATTAATACTACTATTGAAATGTTAAATGCAGTTGAAAAAAATTTTGATGATTGCGATATTTTGATAAAGGCTGCTGCTCCTTTGGATTATAGACCGGAAACCGTAAGCAAAGATAAAATTAAGAAAAACGGGGAAAGTCTACAGCTTAAATTTGTTCCGAACCCGGATATAGCAGCTTATTTTGGGAAACTTAAAAAAAACCAAATTATAGTGGGGTTTGCTGCAGAAACAAATAATGTCATAGAGTATGCTAAAGAAAAACTGAAAAAGAAAAATTTCGACTTCATAGTTGTTAATGATATTTCCAAAGATGGCGCAGGATTTAGAACGGATACAAATATAGTCTCAATAATTGATAATAAAGATGTGGTTGACAATTATCCTCTAATGGAAAAAAGAAAATTAGCGGGAATTATATTGGATAAAGCAGTGGAATTGATTAGCAAAAGAGATAAGTTATAACTATTTTTAAATTGGGAAGGTTGATTTCCATGGGAAATTTAGCAGCACAGGTAATTATTTATAATAATTCTTCAAAAACGGACAAACCTTTTACTTATTTAATAGAGGATAGAATGAAGGATAATATTCAGGAAGGAATGAGAGTTGCAGTTCCCTTCGGAGTTGGAAACAGAATTATTCAGGGAATAGTTGTAAGGATATTTGAATGGAAGGATAAGACTAAAAATTTAAAATGTATAGCAGATGCATTGGATTTTGAACCTATTTTATCTAAAAATATGATTGAATTAAGCCTATGGATGAGAGAAAATTATTTATGTTCTTATTTGGATGCTTTTCATTTGGTTATGCCTCCGGGAGATTTTAAGGAAATTCGAACTGTTCTTAATGTTAATAATGTTTCTTTAAAAAATTTGACAAAAGAAGAAGAAAAAATAGTAGGATATATAAATCAAAAGGGAAAATGTTACTTAGATGATGTTAAAAAATTTATGGATCACGAGAATGCCAATAAGATTATTAATAATTTAAAGAAAAAAAATATAGTTTATAATACTTTGGAAATTGAAACTAAAATAAACAAAAAATTAGAAAAATATATTTCTTTAAGTTCAAATCAAAGTAAGGATGATATTTTAAAAGATATAAGTTCCCGAGGAAAAAAACAAATAGAGGTAGTCAATTATCTTTATAAAAAAAAAGGAGCTTTTATAAAAAATTTAATGGAAGATACGAAAGCCTCCTATCAAACTATAAAAGCCCTTGCTGATAAGGGTTTAATAAAGGTAACCGAAACAGAAGTGTTTAGGAATGTCATCAAGAGTGATATAAGCCCTTATAAAAGGTTTAAACTTACACCAGAACAACTAAAATGTTTTAATACAATACTTGATGATATAAATAAAAATGGTTCCTTTTTAATTCATGGAGTAACGGGAAGCGGAAAAACAGAAATTTATCTTCAGATTATTGAAGAAATGATTAAGGCCGGAAAGGATACAATAGTATTGGTACCTGAGATATCCCTTACACCTCAAACGATTGAAAGGTTTGTGGGAAGATTCGGGAGCAATGTTGCGGTTCTTCATTCCAAGCTTTCTTACGGGGAAAGGTTTGACGAATGGAGAAAGATAAAGGAAGGAAAGGTTAAAATAGCTATTGGAGCCAGATCGGCTGTATTTGCTCCCTTTAATAATTTGGGGCTTATTATAATTGACGAAGAGCATGAAACAAGTTATAAATCAGGGATGAATCCTAAATACAGTGCTTACGAAGTAGCAAGAAAAAGATGTGACATGGAAGGAAGTTCTTTAATATTGGGTACGGCTACTCCATCTGTTGAAACTTATAATAGTGTTTTAAATGGTGAAATAAAATTATTTGTTTTAAAAAAAAGAATTAACAATAAAAAGATGCCTGTAATGGATATAATAGACATGAGGGAAGAATTAAACAATGGAAACAATTCTATATTCAGCAGAAAGCTATATAAGGAAATAGAAGAAAATTTGAAAGAGGGCAAGCAGACCATACTTTTTTTAAACAGAAGAGGATATTCTACCTTTGTTTCTTGTCGAAAATGCGGGTATGTGATAAAATGTAAAAGTTGTGATATAACCATGACTTATCATATACAGGAAAATAAATTAAAGTGCCATTATTGTGGAAAAGAAATGATTGCTCCCAAGATTTGTCCTAAATGCGGGAGTAATTATATAAAATACTTTGGTATAGGAACTCAAAAGGTTGAAGAACAGGTGAAAAAATATTTTCCTAAAGCCTCGGTGGAGAGAATGGATACAGATACGGTAACAAAGAAAGGAAGCCATGAAAGGATATTTGGAAGGATGAAAAGGGGAGAAACAGATATACTTATTGGTACCCAGATGATTTCAAAAGGTCTTGATTTTCCTAATGTAACTTTAGTTGGAATAATAGCCGCAGATACCAGTTTAAACCTTCCTGATTATAGATCAAGCGAGAGAACTTTTCAGCTTCTGACTCAAGTGGCAGGGAGAGCGGGAAGGGGAGATTTTGAAGGAAGAGTAATAGTTCAGACTTATAATCCCGAACATTTCAGTATTCAAATGGCAAAGGATTATAATTATGAAGGCTTTTTCGATAGGGAAATACTCTTAAGAAAGGAATTTGAATTTCCACCCTTTACAAATATTTTGAGTATTATTGTATATGGAAAAGAAAAAGAACAAGTTATAAATGTGTCTAAAGATATACATAGTGAGATTATAAAAAATTTGGAATTGATTTATGATTATAATTTAATAAGAAATATATATGGCCCTAATCCTGCACTTATAGAGAAGATTAAGGATAATTACAGATGGCAGATATTATTTAAATGCTCCGATGAAGATTTATTTCAGTTAAAAGATATCATTAGAAGGGTATGTATAAACAATAGGGATGATAAAAAATATAGAGGAGTTAAATTTAATATTGATATAAATCCCAGTTCAATATTATAGGAGGAAAATGTTATGGCAATTAGAAAAATTAGATATTCAAAAGATCCGATTTTAAGAAAGAAAGCTAAGGAGATAAATAATGTTACTGATAGAATAAAAGTCCTTTTGGACGATATGGCGGAAACTATGTACAGTAAAGAAGGATTGGGACTCGCGGCACCCCAGGTTGGGGTATTGAGAAGAGCTGTAGTTGTGGATGCGGGGCAGGGCCTTTATAAATTGATAGATCCTCGTATAGTTGAGCAGGAAGGTGAATTGATTGATTTTGAAGGCTGCCTGAGTATACCGAGGATAACCGGAAAGGTTAAAAGGCCGGAAAAAGTAAAGGTTGAATATACGGATATAGACGGAAACAGAAAAGAAGTAGAGGGAGAAGGGCTTTTTGCCAGGGCATTATGCCATGAAATTGATCATTTAGACGGAATATTATTTACCGATCTTATAATTGAAGAAGATAAAGAAAAAAAGGAGAAGTGAAATAAGGGGTGAATATATGAAAATCATTTTTATGGGTACACCGAAGTTTGCCACTCCTTCTCTTGAAAAATTATATGAAGAAGGCATTGATATTTCTCTTGTTATAACTCAAAGAGATAAACCTAAAGGCAGAGGGAGAAAACTTCTGCCTACTCCTGTAAAAGAAAAAGCTTTGGAATTGGAGTTAGAGGTATATCAGCCGGAAAATGTAAACAGTAAAGAGACAATAGAAGTTATCAGAAATATTTCACCTGATTGCATAGTGGTGGCAGCTTATGGACAGATACTGAAGGAAGAATTGTTGAGTATACCGAAATACGGCTGCATAAATATTCATTCTTCTCTTCTTCCCAAATATAGAGGAGCCGCACCGATTAATTGGGCAGTGATAAACGGCGAAAAAGAAACAGGAATTACTATAATGGAAATGGGAAGAGGACTGGATTCGGGGGATATTCTTCTTCAGAAAAGTTTAAATATAAAAGAAGATGATGATTCGGAAACGTTGACTGACAAACTTTCTTTTTTGGGAAGTGAGCTAATAGCGGAGGTTTTAAACAATATTGAAGTAGCAAAGAAAAATAAAAAGCCTCAAGGGTTTTATGATTCTTTTTATTATGCTCCAATGTTAAAAAAAGGGTTGGGAAGAGTTAATTGGAATCAGCAAAGGATTAATATCAGAAATTTGGTAAGAGGTCTTAAACCTTGGCCTATTGCTTACACTTATTATAAAAATGAACCTATGAAAATTTATAAGGCATCTGCTGATGATACAATGGCGGGGGGAAATAATGGGCAGATTGTAAGAGTTGATAATTCAGGGATATATGTAAAATGTGAAGATGGTGTTATAATAATTGAAGAACTTCAATTTCCGGGCAGAAGAAGAACAAATGTTAAGGAATATTTGAAGGGAAATAAAATGGAAATAGGTGTTCAGCTAAATTAAAGGTTTAAATTATAATGTTTTTGGTATTATATTAAATAGGAAGTTGAAAGGGAGGATTTCTATGTATGGAAATTATGGATACTATGGATATTATGGTTATAATACAGGTATGCTCCTGCTAATTCCGGCTTTAATTTTATCACTGTATGCACAGGCTAAAGTTAGTTCATCTTTCAATAAATATTTAAAAATACAGAGCAGGTTGGGATACTCGGGAAGAGAAGTAGCAAGGATGATTTTAGACAAAAATGGTTTAAGTGATGTAAGTATTGAAACTACAGGAGGACAATTGACAGATCACTATGACCCCAGAACAAAAGTCGTAAGATTATCCAAACAAGTGGCAGAGGGCCGAAGTATTGCGTCCATAAGTGTTGCTGCCCATGAAACAGGTCATGCTATTCAGCATAGTGAAGGTTATTTTCCGCTTTTACTGAGAAATAATATAGCGCCTATTGCAAGTATAAGTGCAAGATTTGTTTGGATATTAATACTTTTAGGGTTTATAATAAGTCCGTTTTTCTTGGAGGCCGGAATACTTCTTTATGTGGGAATTGTTCTTTTTCAGGTTGTTACCCTTCCTGTAGAATTTAATGCCAGCAAAAGGGCATTATATCAATTGGAAGGTGGGTTTGTTGATGAAGAAGAAGTAAAACCTTGCGAAAAAGTATTGAAGGCCGCCGCATTGACATATGTTGCGGCAACTTTGGTGGCTATAAGTCAGTTAATAAGGCTTATAGGCTTATCGGGCAGGAGAAGATAATCGATAATATCAGATAATAAATATATATTATTTGAGTAAGGAAGCCATATAATATAATCCTTACTCTTTTTCTTTATCATATAAATTATTGGAGGGAATGCGGTGGCAAAGAGTGCTAGAGAAATTGCGTTGAATATATTGGTTGATGTAAACGAAAAAGGCGCTTATTCCAATATTGCAATATATAAACATTTACAAAATTCAATGGATAAGAGAGATGAAAATTTAGTAAGGGAAATTGTATATGGAGTATTGGAAAACAGATTATATATTGATTATATAATAGGTAAGGTATCTAAGATTAAATTGAAGAAATTATCTGCCCTTATACTTGAAATATTGCGAATAGGCGTATATCAGATAGTTTTTATGGATAGAATTCCTGATAGTGCAGCAGTAAATGAAAGCGTAAATCTTTCAAGAAAATATTCTCACAAAGGAACTTTAGGGTATGTGAATGGAGTGCTGAGAAATATTTCAAGAAATAAAGAAGAACTGATAAAAATCAATAAAAATAATGTATCAGAATATCTATCCATAAAATATTCTCATCCTAAGTGGATTGTCGATAGATGGCTAAAAGAATACGGAGAAAAATTTACCGAAGAACTGTGCATTGCAAATAATCAAAAACCTAAATTAAATATACGAGTTAATATTTTAAAGACAAGTAGAGAGGATTTGAAAGAAAGACTTATAAGTAAAGGATATGATGTAATAGAAACTAAATATTCCTATTATGGGCTTATCATAGAAAATCCCTATAGAATTACCGAATTGGAGGAATTTAAAAAAGGGTATTTTACTATTCAGGATGAAAGCAGTATGCTTGTTTCTCAAATAATGAATCCTGAAAAGGACAGTTTAGTTGTCGACGCATGCAGCGGGCCGGGAGGTAAAGCTACTCATATGGCGGAAATCATGAACAATAAAGGCAAGATTATATCCCGTGATGTGTATGAACATAAGATTAAGTTAATTGAAGATAGTTGTGAAAGATTAGGAATAGATATAATTGAAACTCAAATTCAGGATGCATCTGTGATTGATGAATGTTTAGTTAACAAGGCGGATTATCTTTTGATAGATGCTCCGTGTACAGGGTTCGGTCTTATAAGAAGAAGACCGGAGATTAAGTGGAATAGGGAAGAGAAAGATATCAATAACTTAACTTCTATTCAAGAAGGTATATTGAATACTTGTTCAAAATATTTAAAAGTGGGAGGAATTTTAATTTACAGTACATGTACGATTATTTCAGAAGAAAATATAAAGATGATAAGAAATTTTTTGAAAGACAATAAGGATTTTAAGTTAATTGGTTTTAAGGAATTGATTAAGGAAGATCAAAATTTATCGGGGACCGAAAATGGTTATATTCAATTATTTCCCAATATTAGCAGTACAGACGGTTTTTTTATTGCCAAGATGAAAAAAATTAATTAATATTATACATATATATGGTATAATATTAACTTGAGATAGGGATAGGAGGATTTTTTTGATTAGAACAGATTTAAAATCTATGTCGCTGGAAGAGCTTAAAAAGGAATTTCTGAAAATAGGGGAAAAACCCTACAGAGGATTACAATTGTATAATTATATGCATAAAAATATGAATAGTGATGTTTTAAATATTAATTCCTTCTCAAAAGAGCTTAGGGACAAGCTGAATAGAGATTATTATATCAGTGATTTAAAAATATTGGAAAGATTTGATTCCAAATTAGACGGCACAAAAAAATACTTGTTTCTTTTAGAGGATAATAATATTATTGAAGGTGTAGCAATGAAATATAAATATGGATATTCTGCTTGTATATCTACTCAGGTAGGCTGCAGAATGGGATGTAGTTTTTGTGCCTCCACTAAAGAAGGGATAATAAGGAATATCACACCAGGGGAAATGTTAAGTGAAATTTATAATATTCAAAGAAATCTGGGCATAAGATTGTCCAATATTGTGCTGATGGGCAGTGGTGAGCCTTTGGATAATTACCTTAATGTAATGAAGATGCTGAGGATATTGAATGATAAAAATGGGCAGAATTTTAGTTTTAGAAATGTAACCATATCTACCTGCGGCATTGTACATAAAATTTATCAGCTTGCTGATGAAGAGATACCGGTTACTTTATCCGTGTCTCTCCATTTTCCTTTTAATGAATTGAGAAGTAAGATAATGCCTATTAATAATAAATACCATATAGAAGAAATTATTAAGGCATGTAAATATTATGTAAATAGGACTAATAGAAGAGTTACTTTTGAATATACTTTAATAGAAGGCCTCAATGATGGGAGAGAGTGTTTGGATGAATTAAAAAGAATACTCAATGGTCTTTTATGCCATGTAAATATTATACCGCTAAATCCTATTAAAGAATTTAAGTATAAAAAGCCTGAAATGGATGCAGTAAAGATATTTGTGAAAGAACTAAATAAAAATGGTATACCGGCAACTGTTAGAAGACAAATGGGAGCTGATATAGATGCTGCCTGTGGACAGCTTAGAAGAAGTTATATGAATGAAAAAGGCTTATTATAGCGAGGTGATTTTATGGAAGTAGGAGTATATACCCATAAAGGTAGAATAAGGGAAAATAATCAGGATTCCTACTATTTATCTACGGATAATGAAATTCCATTGTATGTAGTTGCTGATGGAATGGGTGGCCATAAGGCAGGGGAAGTTGCCAGTGCTATGGCGGTTGAGATAGTTGAAGACGTTTTTTTGAAAAGCCAAGATCTGCTTAAAAAAAAGGATGCGAATATACCTGGGCTAATAAAGAAGACGATTGAAGAAGCAAATAAGGAAATATTTCATAAGTCATTGAGCAGTGAAGAATGTAATGGCATGGGGACTACAATAACTTTGGCATATTTTGCATCTGAGAGGCTCTACATTGGTCATATTGGAGATAGTAGAGCGTACATTATAAGAAATAAAGAGATTAGACAGCTGACGGAAGATCATTCTTTAGTAGCGGAAATGGTTAAAAACGGCAGTATAAGTAAGGAAGAGGCCCAGACTCATCCTCAAAAGAACATAATTACGCGGGCATTGGGTACAAGTGAAAATATTCAGATTGACATAATTATAGAAGAATTGATTGATAAAGACATAATACTTCTTTGCACCGATGGACTTACAAATATGATTACTGAGAAGGAAATTATTGAAATTCTTCTTGCTGATGATAATTTACAAAAGTGCTGTGAAAAATTAGTAGGAGAAGCCAATATTAGAGGTGGATACGATAATATTACGGCAATAGCCGTTAGGGCTAAGAGAAACGAGGTGATGAAATGATTGGAAAGTTGTTAGGCGGAAGATACGAAATTATTGAAAAAATCGGCGGCGGTGGTATGGCACTTGTATATAAAGCAAGATGTAGATTGCTTGACAGATATGTAGCAATAAAGGTTTTGAGAGAAGAATTCACTTCAGATGAAGAATTTATTAGAAAATTCAGGAGAGAATCTCAGGCAGCGGCAAAACTATCCCATCCCAATATAGTAAGTATTTATGATGTAGGTGTAGAAGGGGATATTTATTATATCGTCATGGAATATATAAAGGGCAAGACTTTAAAGGAAGTCATCAGAGAAAAAGGAAAACTTTCCTTCGAGGAGACGGTTGACTATTCGATTCAGATAGCAGAAGCTTTAGCCCATGCTCATGCCAATCATATTGTTCACAGAGATATAAAGCCTCATAATATAATGATTACAGAGGACGGAAGGGTTAAGGTAACGGATTTTGGAATAGCACGGGCTGCGACATCTTCTACCGTTACAAATACTAATAATGTTTTAGGCTCAGTTCATTACTTTTCTCCGGAACAGGCAAAAGGCGGATATACGGATGAAAAGTCCGATATCTATTCCCTGGGAATAGTGATGTATGAAATGATTACGGGAAGGGTTCCTTTTGAAGGGGAAAGCCCGATTTCCGTTGCATTAAAACATGTTCAGGAGGAAATAGTACCACCTTCTCATATAGACCCCACCATTAACAAAAATCTTGAAAAGATTATAATGAAATGTGTCAGAAAAGACCAAGTGGAAAGATATAAAAGTGCAAATGAACTTCTGGTTGATTTGAAAAGAATTAAAAATAACTGGGATGATGACATGGTTGGAGAAGATGATGTTTCATTAGACTCACCTACCAGAATTATACCTGTTGTGAAGGAGGAGAGTCCTAAAAACATGAAGAAGAAGAAAAAAAAGAGAAACGGAAACAATAGGGTTGTATTTTTTGCAATACTTGCTGCATTTCTTCTTGTTAGTGCCATGGCTTTCGGATTTTGGCAATTTAAAGATAAGTTTCTCTCTACGACCGTGAAAGTCCCGGATGTAAGGGGACTTCAGGAAGATAAGGCTAAGGAAATGATTGAGGCAGAAGGGCTGAAATTTTCGGTTAAGAGCAGGATATTCAATTCGGAATTTGAGGAAGGAGATGTCATTTCTCAAAGTGAGAATCCTGGAGATACTGTCAAGAAAGGATATCCTATAGAGGTTGTGGTTAGCAAGGGAAGTAAACTCGTAAAAGTACCTAATTTTAAGGATGAGGATATAAGCAATGTAGATTCCCTGTTGTCTGAGAACGGTCTTAAAGATGGCGGAGCAGAGTATGAATTTGACGAAGAAATACCGGAAAATATAATTATAAGTCAGGACCCGGAAGCATATTCGGAGGTACCGGAAGGTACAAAGGTACATTTTGTCGTAAGCAAGGGGCCGAAAGTTAAAAACGTGATTATGCCGAAACTTGTAGGAAAGACCCTTGAAGAGGCATTACAGATTATAAAGGAAAAGGGCTTAACTAAGGGAGAAGTTGTACCTCAGCCCAGTGATGAAGTAGAAGAAGGCAAGGTTATATGGCAAAGCTACGAGCAGGGAAATGAAATTGAAGAAGGTACCGCAGTTGATTTATATGTAAGCAGCGGAAAAGGCGGAGGATCAGGAGACAATAACGGAGATAATGATGATAAAGACAATCCTGATGATAATAAAGAAATTTCCAGTGATTTGAATATAACAATACCTCAAGATAAGAGTCAAACCGAAGTTAAAGTTCTTAAAATAGACGGAGGAGCAAGTACTGTTTACTATGATAGGATTCACTATCCTTCCGACGGAACCATTGTTATACCTATAAAGGGAACTAAAAATACTAAGTTTGAAGTATACTTTGATAATACTTTGCAGGCAACCAAAACTTTGGTTGATTGATAATTTGTTTTTAATTTTTCATAAGGGAGGGCTATAATGCTGGAGGGTACAATAGTAAAGGGGATAGGCGGCATTTATTATGTAAACACAAAAATAGGAATGTATGAATGCAAAGCAAGAGGGATTTTTAGGAAAAAGAATATTACGCCCCTTGTAGGAGATAATGTGTTAATCGATGAAAATCCCTCGGCTCATACAGGGTATATGCTAGAAATCAGAGAAAGAAAAACGAAATTTGAAAGGCCTCCAGTAGCTAATATTACCCAAACTGTAATAGTTATGAGTATCAAAAATCCTGATATTAACTTGTGGCTTTTGGACAGATTTTTGATATTAGCCAAATATGAAAAAATAAAAGAGATAATATGTATAACTAAAAATGATTTATGCGTTAACAAGGAAGAAATTAATTTGATAAAGAAAATTTACAATTCCGCCGGATATGAAGTATTGGGACTCAGCAAATTTTTTGATGAAGGAATGGATAGATTAAGAGAGATTTTAAAGGACAACATAACAGTATTTTCTGGGCCTTCCGGAGTAGGAAAATCTTCACTGCTGAATAAAATACAGCCGGATTTGAGTTTGCAGACGGGAGAAATTAGTCATAAGACTAAAAGAGGAAAACATACTACAAGACATGTGGAATTACTGGAACTTAAAGGCGGAGGCTATGTAGTAGATACTCCGGGTTTCAGTACTTTGAACATTGAATTTATTAAAAATGAATCAGAGGTTCAGCAGTACTTTAATGAGATAGCGGAGAATAGCGGCAATTGTAAGTTTTCCGACTGCCTTCACTATAAAGAGGTTGACTGTGAGGTAAGGAGGAAAGTTGAAGATGGAGTCATAAGCAGGGAAAGATATGAAAATTATTTGAGATTTCTTCAAGAGATAAAAAGTAACAAAAGGAGATATTAAAATGATAAAGATCGCACCATCAATATTATCTGCTGATTTCAGCAATTTAAAAGATGAATTGAAGAAAGTGGAAGAGGGAGGAGCGGATTTTATTCATCTGGACATTATGGATGGAAATTTTGTTCCGAATATTACTTTCGGACCTCCTGTGATTAAAAGAATAAGAAATGTAACAAAATTACCTTTTGATGCTCACCTTATGATAGAAAATCCCGAAAGGTATATAGATGATTTTGTAGATGCAGGGGCAGACATTATTACCGTTCATGAAGAATCTACCCGCCATCTTCACAGGACAATTCAGAGCATTAAGAATAGGGGAATAAGGGCAGGAGTAGCGTTAAATCCCTCAACGCCTTTAAATAATATTGAATATATCATGGAATATATCGACATGGTATTAATAATGACCGTGAATCCGGGATTCGGGGGCCAGTCCTTTATTTCGTCAATGAAGAGGAAAATTTCAGATCTTAAGGATATTATTGATAAGAGAAAATTAAACATCGAAATACAGGTAGACGGAGGAATAAAGTTAGATAATGCAAGAGAAATAGCCAATCTGGGAGCAGAAATATTGGTAGTAGGTTCCGGAATATTTGCGGCAGAGGACCCAACAGAGGAGACAAAGAAATTTAAAAATATATAGTGAAATTTTATATGATTCATGTTATAATAAGGGTGCAAAATAAAATATAGTTTTAACACTAGGGGAGTCGCAATGACTGAGAGGGAAGTTAATCTTCCGACCCTTGAACCTGAAATGGATAATACCAGCGGAGGGAAGTGTAATTGTTTATGATTAAAAACCCATTGCCTTTTCAGGTAATGGGTTTAATTTTTTATTAGGAGGGATTTATAATATGTCGGATTCAAAGAAATGGAGTACTAAAATGATTGCTGAAGGCGGAATAATGATTGCATTGGCTACTCTTTTAAGTTATGTAAAGGTGTATGAAGCTCCTCAGGGAGGCTCCATAACTGCCGGAAGTATGATACCTATCATGATATTTGCAATAAGGTGGGGAGTAGGACCGGGAATAATAGTTGGAGGAATATATGGTGTGCTTCAGTGTATACTTAATCCTCAAGTCTATCATATTGCTCAGTTTTTCTTGGATTATCCTTTGGCTTTTGCTTGTTTGGGTTTTGTAGGAATTTTTAATTTTAAGAGAGAAAAATATACGACAAAGGATTACATTATACTTATAATAGGTATATTATTATCTGTAGGAGGAAGATTTATATGCCATCTTCTTTCCGGAGTAATATTCTTTGCCGAATATGCAGGAGGGCAAAATCCTTGGATATACTCTGCAGGATACCAGATGAGTTATCTTCTTCCAGAGTTTATTATATCGTCCGTAGTAATGTCTATACTGCTGAAACCTTTGAGTAAACTTAGAAAATAAGATTGAGGGGATTTTATGAAGGGGCTTATTATATCAAACGGAGAAATTAAGAATGACAAATTATTAAGAGATGTGGCAAGAGATTCGGATTATATAATTTGTGCCGACGGCGGAGCTGACTATATAGCCGATACATCTATCAAGCCAGACTTCTTGATAGGAGACTTTGATTCTATAGATAAGGATACGTTTAGAAAGATGGAAAGGGATAAGGTGACAATTAAAAAGTTTCCCATAAAAAAGGATTATACGGATACAGAATTAGCCATCAACATTCTTATTGAAAAAGGTGCCGAAGAGATAATTTTTATGGGAGCAACGGGCTCAAGATTAGATCACAGTCTTGCCAATATTCATCTTCTCTATAAATTATATAAAATGAATATTAAAGGAACTATTGTTGATGAAAACAACAAGATATTTATCGGATATGGAGATATTGTTATTGAAAAAGAGGAAAATACCTATGTTTCAATAATCCCCATGTGGGAAAGGGGAAGCATAGTTACATTAAAAGGTTTCCAATATGAAACAGATAGAAAAAAGTTCGAATTTTCTTCATCCTATGGAATAAGCAACAGAATAGTCAAAGACAGAGGAGAAATTAAAATCGAGTCGGGAGAATGTATAATTGTTATATCCAAGGACTGATCTTCTTTATATGGAAAATACAATTTTGTAACTATAATATATATATCTGAATAATATGTAGTAAAGTTTGTGGCAAGAGGTGGTGGTTTTATGAGAGGGGGGAAACCTTGGCATATTAGACCTCCGCATAGATGTAGACGCGGTCCCTTCAGAATAATAGGACTGATTTTGATGATATTGGGAGGAATATTAATTATTAAGGTAATACCGATTAATTTTTGGCTTCTTATATTTGCTTTTGTTATATTCATAACAGGTCTTCTACTATATAAATGCGGATAGACACAAGGGGACGGTTCTTCCGTGCTGTTTAAACAGCACGGAAGAACCGTCCCCTTGTGTTAAATTATAATGCTCTTGTTACATTTCCGGATCTTAAACATCTTGTACAAACGTAAATCCTTTTTGGGGATCCATCAACAATGGCTTTAACTTTTTTTATGTTAGGAGACCAGGTTCTGCTGCTTTTTCTATTTGAAAAGCTAACCTTCTTCCCGAATGTTTTTTCTTTTCCGCATATTTCACAACGTTTTGACACAAGAAACACCTCCTCAAATCTATGCTGAATTTCATTATTTTTCATATGCTTTATTATTACAGCATATAATTATTCAATAACAACATAATCTATTTTAACATAATGGATATTAAAAATGCAATACGTAGAATTAAATTTAAAAGATAAACAGCAATAGTTGAACTATTTGATATAATAAGGTAAAATGTAATCATATAAATATTTAGGAGGAGGTAGAATATGCCAGCGAAATTTAATGACGAATACGGATATATTTCCATAGATGATGATGTGATAGCAACAGTTGCAGGATTATCCGCAATGGAATGTTACGGAATAGTAGGTATGGCAACCAAGAGTGCTACGGAAGGCTTCTTTGAGTTATTAAAATGGGAAAATCTATCTAAAGGAGTGAAAGTTCACACAAATGAAACACATATAGTTGTTGATTTATTTGTCATACTTCAATATGGAATAAGAATGACGGTAGTTGCCGAAAATATAATTGAAAAAGTTAAATATAATGTTGAAAATCAAACAGGACTGAAGATAGAAAAAATAAATGTGTTTATTCAGGGTGTTAGGGTACAAAAGTAGTAAAGGAGGTACTTGATATTGAATAAGGAATATATAGACGGCCAGGATCTCAAAAAGTTATTCATAGGAGCAGCAAACTATTTAGATCAACATAAAGACGAAGTAAATTCTTTAAATGTTTTCCCGGTACCTGATGGAGACACAGGCACAAATATGTCCTTAACATTGAAATCGGCTGTAAAACAAATATTGAATCTTGAGGAATTAAGCGTAGATAAAGTAGCAGCAGCAGCAAGTAACGGATCCTTAATGGGAGCAAGAGGAAATTCAGGAGTTATACTTTCTCAGCTTTTTAGAGGCCTGTCTAATGGATTGAAAGGGAAGAAAGTGGCTTATATAAAGGATTTTGCGGAAAGCTTCAATATGGCTCAGGAGACCGCATATAAGGCCGTCATGAAGCCAACGGAGGGTACTGTTTTAACGGTAGCAAGAGAATGTGCCGACAAAGCAGCACAGCTAAGTAAAGATGAAAAATATATATCCGAATTTTTGTATAAAATAATAGAATACGGTAATGAAGTACTTAATAAAACTCCTGATATGCTTCCTGTACTTAAACAAGCAGGAGTAGTTGATGCAGGAGGAAAGGGGTTACTAGTAATACTTCAAGGTGCATATAATACTTTGAATACTGACGAGGAAATTGAATTTCATGAGACCAGTACAGGTGCAAAGACTCAGAGTCAGAATATGAATTTCCATAAGGATATTGATACCAATGATATAAAATTCGGGTACTGTACTGAATTTTTAGTAAATAATACGGATAAAAATCCCCAAGTCTTCAGAGAGGAATTAGCTCCCCTTGGAGACTCTCTTCTTGTGGTAGGGGGAGATAATTTTATAAAAGTTCATATTCATACAAATAATCCCGGTATAGTTTTGGAAAAGGCAGTAGAGATTGGAGAATTAAATGATATTAAAATCGATAATATGAGACGTCAACATCGAAGGCTTGTTGTTACCGAGGAAGAAGAAAAGAAAGCAGAAGAGAACGAAAAAGAAGAAGAAAATTTGGAAAATGATGAAATCAGAAAGTACGGAATCATAACTGTATCAATGGGGGATGGAATATCCGAAGTTTTTAAGGGATTGCATGCGGATTATATTATACCTGGTGGACAAACAATGAATCCCAGTACGGAAGATATATTGAATGCTGTTAATAAAATAAAGGCAGAAAATATTATTATATTCCCGAATAATAGCAATATAATTCTTGCAGCGGAACAGGCTAAAGAATTAAGTGACAAAAATATATATGTGTTTCCTACGAAGACTATCCCTCAGGGAATTTCTGCCCTGATATCCTTTAATGAAGAATTAAGTGTTGAAGAAAATATTGAGAATATGAAGGAAGCAATTGGGGAAGTAAAGACAGGGCAAATAACATATGCCGTGAGGGATACGGAGATGAATGGAACAAAGATTAAAAAAGGAGATATCATAGGAATCTCAAATGGAGATATAAAAGCTACAGGTCAAGATGTTCAGGAGGTATCTGAGAGGCTTTTAAACGATATGGTTGATAAAGATACGAGTATTGTAACTATATTCTATGGAAATGACACAGAAAAAGAGCAAGCTGATGAGTTGGCTGGAAAAATAGAAAAAGAACATAATGACTGTGATATAGAAGTTATATATGGAGGGCAGCCTTTATATTATTATATTTTTTCGATAGAGTAATTTCTTCTTCCCCTATTTTTATAGGGGAAAATCTGTTTAAGAGGTGAAAAAATGGATAGATTATCAGCGTCTGTCCAATATGTAAAAGGTGTTGGACCCAAAAGAGCAAGCAGACTTAAAAAGTTGGGGATAGTAACGATAGAGGATTTATTGTATTACTTTCCGAGAACATATGAGGATAGAACCAAATATTCCAAAATTAGGGATTGTGCGGATGGAGAAAAAGTCAGTTTAAATGTTGTAATTGCAGGTTCTCCTTCTATATTGAGGCCGAGAAGAAAATTGTCTATCCTTAAAGTACCTGTAAAGGACAGTACAGGTGCTGCATATTTGGTTTGGTTTAATCAGGATTACTTGGCTGATAATTTCTCTGAGGGAGAAGAAATATCGGTAAATGGAAAAATTAAAAGAAATAATTTCGAAACTCAGATAATATCTCCTGTTTATGAAAAAAGGAACAAGGGAAATAAAGTCGGAAGTATAGTTCCTATATATTCCGTGACTGATAAATTAAGCGTAAACGAAATGAATATAATGATTGCAAATGCATTGAAAGAATACATAGATGAAATAGAAGAAATTTTTCCTGATGACTTATTAAAATCCTTTAATCTGATTTCTATAAAGGATGCAATTAAAAATATTCATTTTCCCCAAAATAGAGAAACTTTTATGGCCGCAAGAAGGAGACTGGTATTTGAAGAATTATTTATCCTTCAACTGTGCCTCTTTATAATAAAGAAGAAATTCGGCCTTAAGGATGACGGCATATCCTTTGATAAAGATGTGAATATCAATGAATTTACAGAGAACCTGCCTTTTAAACTTACGAAGGCCCAGGAGAAGGTATTTGAAGAAATCCAAAGGGATATGGAAAGCAAGAGGCAGATGAACAGACTTATACAGGGAGACGTAGGTTCGGGGAAAACTGTTGTTGCTTTGATGGCAATATATAAAGCTGTTAAATCGGGATATCAGGCAACTATGATGGCGCCAACGGAAATATTGGCAAATCAGCATTATGAAAGTGTATGTAAGTTTTTTGACGGCATGGGAATCAAATGTGAGCTTTTAACGGGAAGTTTGAGTGTAAAGGCCAAAAAGAGAATATTGGATGAGTTGCAGTCCGATGACATAGATGTTCTTATAGGAACTCATGCTGTTATTCAGGACAATGTTAAATTTAATAAATTGGGGCTTGTAATAACGGATGAACAGCACAGGTTTGGGGTTAAGCAAAGAAAACTTCTTTCGGAAAAGGGATTGAATCCGGATACTATAGTAATGACAGCAACTCCTATACCAAGAACTTTAGCTTTAATTTTGTACGGGGACTTAGACATATCCATAATAGATGAACTTCCCCCTGGGAGAAAAAAAGTTGAGACTTATGCGGTAGGTGTAAGCTATATAAAAAGGGTGAATGAATTTATAAAAAAACAGGTAAGGGGAGGAAGGCAAGCTTATATAGTATGTCCTTTGATTGAAGAATCGGAAGAGTTGAATTTAAAGTCAGTTGAGGAATTATATGAGAAGTTCAAAAATGAAACATTTAAAGAATTTAGTGTAGGCCTTTTACATGGGAGAATGAAATCGAGCGAAAAAGATGAAATAATGGAAAATTTTAAGAGTCATAATATAGATATTTTAGTTTCTACAACTGTAATAGAAGTGGGAGTAAATATTCCTAACGCAAATATAATGGTTATATATAATGCGGAACGCTTTGGACTGAGCCAGCTTCACCAATTAAGGGGAAGGGTCGGGAGAGGGGAATACCAATCCTATTGTATACTTATAAATGAAAGCGGCAGCAAGATATCAAGAGAAAGAATGAAAATTCTTCAAAGTACCACAAACGGTTTTATAATATCGGAAAAAGATCTGGAGTTAAGAGGTCCCGGAGAATTTTTGGGACTCAAGCAGCACGGACTTCCCGATTTAAAGATTGCGAATCTATTTACCGATATGGATATTTTAAGGGAAGTTCAAAAAAGGGTTATGGAAATATTGACGAAAGATCCTGAATTAAAAGACGAAAAATATAAGAAGATAAAAGAAAGAATGAAAAAAATGTTTAAAGGAAAAATTGATGAAATCATTTTCAATTAATGGTATTTATGCTAAAATAAAAAAGGTATTTAAAGGAATAAGTGAGGAGTGTTTTCCTTGAGAATTATATCGGGAAGCAGAAAAGGACTTAGGCTTAAAACCCCAAAGAACCAAAACATAAGACCGACTCAAGATAGGATAAAAGAATCCCTTTTTAATATATTAGGGGTTATTGATGAAAATTCGATAGTATTGGATTTATATGCAGGTACCGGAAATATAGGGATTGAATTTTTGAGCAGAGGGGCAATGAAATGTTATTTTATTGATAATTCTTATGAAGGAATAAATTTAATAAGGGAGAATATAAATATTTCAAACTTTAATGAGAAAAGCTACATATATAAGAAGGATGTCCTGAAAAGTTTGGACTTTTTTAGTAAAAACGGTATTGTTTTTGATTATATTTTTATGGATCCACCTTATAGGCAAAACTTACCGGGCAAAACCTTAGAAATTATTTCAAAAAAGAATGTTTTAAAAGATAATGGAATAGTAGTAGTTGAACATGAAAAAAAATTATCCCTTGGAAATAGAATTTTAAATTTAATAAAGACTGACGAAAGAGATTACGGAGATAAAATAATATCATTTTACAGCCTTATAACAGAAGGAGAGATAGAGTAATGAAAGTAATATATCCTGGAAGTTTTGATCCTGTAACAAACGGACATTTAGATATAATAGAACGATGTTCGAAAAAATTTGAAAGAGTAACAGTGGCGGTACTTAATAACAATGCCAAGAACACCCTTTTTACGGTTGAAGAAAGGAAGGACATGCTAAAAGAGGTAGTACGTAAGTACAATAATGTTGAGGTTGATAGTTTTTCAGGGCTTCTCATTGA
This sequence comes from Acidilutibacter cellobiosedens, assembly GCF_004103715.1. Lineage (NCBI taxonomy): Bacteria > Bacillati > Bacillota > Tissierellia > Tissierellales > Acidilutibacteraceae > Acidilutibacter > Acidilutibacter cellobiosedens. The sequence goes on from NZ_CP035282.1 coordinate 1,719,684, forward strand.
TTATGCAAAAGAGAAGGGAATATTTACTGTTGTCAGAGGATTAAGAGTGATTTCTGATTTTGAATATGAGATGCAGATGTCCCTTATTAATAAAAAATTGTGCAAGGATATAGAGACTATAATGATGGTTTCGGATAGCAGATATTCATTTTTGAGTTCAAGCGTAGTCAAGGAGATTGCAGAATTTGGAGGAGATATTTCCTGTTTGGTTCCTAAAAATGTGGAAAAGGAATTAGTGAAAAAAATAAAAAGGAGGTAAATTTTCTGATGGAGGTTCTAAATTTAATTGATGAAATGGAAGATATAATAGAAAACAGTTCTCAAATACCTTTTTCCGGAAAGAGCATATTGGATAAGGAAGAGCTATTGGAAATTATTAAAGAAATAAGGCTTAAACTTCCCGATGAAATAAAACAAGCTAATTGGATTAAAGAGGAGAAAAAGAGGATTCTTGCGGAAGCTCAAAAAGAAGCCAATACATTAATGGACGAAGCAAAAATCCATCTTGAAGAATTAGTCGAGAGGGATGAAATAACTAAGGCTGCCAAGGAAAGAGCAGAGGAAATTTTATCCAAAGCCCAGTCAAATGCAAAGGATATAAGAATAGGCGCAATGGAATATGCCGATAATCTGTTAAGAGAAACTCAGCAGAATTTAAAGGATCTCATTATGGTTCTTGAGCAAAACAGAAAAGAATTAAGCGGACCTAAATAGTATTTTTGTGGCAGCCTATAATTGCTGATATTATTGAAAAAATAGTTAAGGATATAATTACAATCAATTCCAACTGTATGGAGGAAAATAAAATCTTTGTCCAATTTGCCGGAGAAAATACTTCCCAAGGGTAATTTTCCACTGAGAACGATGTTATTGCCATATCCTTATATTTTAAATTATATATTATATAGCAAAAGAGGCCGGAAAATATTCCGTGAAGAAATTTTGCAAAGATATACAATTTTTGATTGATATCGGTAGAGGATATAAAATTTAAAGCTTGACTATGTATAGACAGTCCGCTCCATCCGATTAAGAAACTTATAGATGTTAATTTTTGAATTAGCGGTATTCCGTTTGATTCGGCTATGGTTTTACAACCTACTGTTATTTCGATAATTCCTGAAGCTATTCCCCTTAATAAATTTGTACTTATATTAAACGGAATGATTTCATGGAATATTTTTAGAATTAAATAAAATAATTTGGACTCATATAGTATTTCTGTCAAAACAGAATAAAATATAACAAATCCTCCAATTAAGAGAATTGAATTTATGCTTTCCTTTGTGCTGTTTGAAAGAATAGTACCAAGGTTTTTTGAATTTTTATTTTTAAACAGCAGAAAGTTTTTAGCCGAAATGAATACATTATGTTTTTGGTCCTTATATTTAAAAGAAATATTATGTTTATAGAATCTGAATATTAGTCCTACGGTTATAGCACCTAAATAGTGAGAAGCAACTATCAAAGGGCCGACTTGGGGGCTGTTTAGCATTCCTATGGAAACGGCCCCTATCATAAATAATGGGCCTGAAGTGCTGGAAAAGGAGATTAGTCTTTGAGATTCGATTTTTGATATAATTTGTTTCTTTCTCATATTGGAAACAATTTTAGTCCCGACGGGATAACCGGAAGTGATACTCATTGTAAAGGGGAAAGCCCCTTTTCCTGAAACATTAAATAAAGGTTTCATTATAGGTCCGAGTATGTCTCCCATAAAATCCACAAATCCTAAGGAGACTAATATTTCAGAAATAATAAAAAAAGGAAATAGGGAAGGGATCAATACGTTGAACCACAAATTAAGTCCTTTCACAGCGCCATTGATTGAAGTTTTCGGAAATAATATTAAATTGTATAATATCCATAATATAAATATAATGAATATGGTATTTGATAAAGATATTTTCTCGCTATTTTTTGTTGCTTTCATTTTGTTCCCTCCGATTTTATATAATTATATTGAATAATTGTGGGATATATGATTTTATTTTAAAGGGAGTGATACTATGAGTAAACCAAAAATAGGTCTTGCTTTAGGTTCCGGATCTGCCAGAGGATTAGCCCATATAGGAGTGTTAAGGGCGTTGGAAGAAAATAATATAAATATAGATTTTTTTTCGGGAAGCAGTGCCGGTGCATTGATAGGAGGACTGTACTGTACGGGTATATCTCCTAAGATGCTGAAGGGTCTTGCGATCCAGGTTGATAAGAAAACATGGTTGGATTTTACCGTCCCAAACAAGGGGATAGTGAAGGGGGACAGAATAGAAGAAATACTGAAAATAATAACGGGAAGCAGAAATATTGAAGATTTGGATAAAAAAATATCGATAGTTTCTACAAATTTAAATAATGCAGAGGAAGTTGTGTTTACTTCAGGCCCACTGTATAAAGCTATAAGGGCAAGTATATCAATCCCGGGGGTTTTTGAACCTGTAAAATTCCATAATGAGGTATTGGTAGACGGGGGAGTTGTGGACAGATTGCCCGTTTCCGTATTAAAGGATATGGGTGCCGATATTATAATAGCCTCAGATGTGGGATTTGGTAGTTATCAGAGTAGGATATTTCGCATTTTTGATATAATTCAGCAGTCCATAGATATAATGTCGAAAAGAATATACGAAGAGGATAAAAGGCTTGCTGATATAATTATTCAGATTCCCCTCTCCCATATAGATTCTTTCAGCTTTGAACGAGTAGAGGAATGTGAGGAAATAGGATATAATACAACAATTAAAGCGATATCACAAATAAAAGAAAAGATAAATGAAGTTTCTAATCTTTAATATAAGGAGATGTGAAATAGTCCATATTTCCCCTATAGGATTCCGGAGGTTTCTGGATACCCATATAATAAATGTCCGTAGCTTTTTTTTCCAATAAAATCATTTTTTCCAATAGGGGATCGCTGATCTTTTTATAGTTTGAAAACTTGTTTATTATCTTTATATCCGATTTATTCTTAATTTCCTTTAATATTTTAAGGCCCTTTTTATTGGCGCCGAGAATTCTTATATATTTAGGATAGCTTTTATTAAACAAAGAAAATTCATCTTTATTCATATTGAGCAGTAAATGGATAAGTATTCTTTGAATTCTTGTTTTAGTATATCTTTTTGTGGAAACGCAATTAACGAGAGAACTTAATGAATTACATTTGTATGAATACTTCAATATGCGATTTTCCAGACCGTTTTCCATATCCATCAAATTATTAAGTTTGTCCTTAGAAGCAGTCCTTAAAAGATATAATATTATTTCAGAATAATTTTCCAAGCTGTTAAAAGAATATTTATTTTCATCATATTTTAAAAGCTCTTCATAAGCGGAAGGCGGCACTAAATTTTTTATCTTGACTAAATCATTTTTTAATATCTGCCTTCTTAAAGCTCCGGAAGAAGAAAACTTCCCTGACAATTCCTCTTCCCTATAATCATTTCCTACTCTTTTAATTGTAAAGGGTTTTATATTGCTTTTAATTCTATGTAGTGCTTTCAGGTATTCTATAGCCAATATATTATTAGGAGAACGAATGATATCTTCTAAGGGGAAGTCAGAATGATATTTATCGGCATCCATATAATCTTCCAGTGATTTCATCCGAGACTGAGCATAGGAATACCCGTCTTTTAAATATTTTTTCAGATATTTTTTAAAAGGTTCCGGTTCTTCACTTAGTATATGGGAAATCATTTTTAAATACTTCATATCCCCAAGCTCGCTTCCAAAGGATATATAATCGACTATATTCAGGCTGTCTAATAATTTTACTCCTCCATAAGCAAATATTTCTGCACTTTGGACAGAATAAAAAACAGGAAGCTCAATAATCAAATCCACTCCCGAATCTATGGCCATCTTTGCTCTTGCCCATTTATCCACGATAGCCGGCTCTCCCCGTTGAAGAAAAGAACTGCTCATTACCGCAACGGAAAAATCACATTGGGTCTTTTCTTTTGAAAAATTTAAATGATAGCTGTGACCGTAGTGAAAAGGATTGTATTCGGTTATAAGTCCGAGAACCTTCATCTTATCTTATCCTCCATAATTATAAAGACTGTATATTGATATTATAACATAATTAAGTCATAAAATGATTTTACTGTTAAATGAATATTTTTGATTGATTTTTATAAGAATTTGTAATAATATGATTAATAGTGGTAATCAACTTATTTGGGAGGTATAAAGGATGAATATACTTGTAATAAACTGTGGCAGTTCTTCTCTTAAATATCAGCTTATCGATATGGAAGGAGAAAACTTGTTGGCCAAAGGTCTGGTTGAAAGAATAGGAATTGAAGGTTCCAGGATAAAACACAGGACAACCGGAAAAGAGGAAGTTGTAATTCAAAAACCGCTGAAAAATCATAAAGATGCCATGAAGTTAGTCTTGGATTCTTTGATTGATAAAAAGTATGGAGCTATTAAATCTCTTAAAGAGATAAATGCGACTGGACATAGAATAGTACATGGAGGAGAAAAATTTGCATTTTCAGTAAAAATTGATGCTCAGGTAATGAAGACATTAAATGATTGCATAGATTTAGCGCCATTACATAACCCACCAAATATCATAGGAATCGAAGCATGCAGAGAGCTTATGCCTGATATTCCCATGGTAGGAGTATTTGATACCGCTTTCCATCAAACTATGCCGGAGGCTAATTATATATACGCTCTTCCTTATGAATTATATAAGAAATATAAGATAAGAAAATACGGATTTCATGGTACGTCTCATAAATATGTTTCAATGAGAGCATCTCAATTGGTGGGAAAAGATATTAAAAATTTAAAGATAGTAACTTGTCATTTGGGAAACGGAGCAAGTGTTTGTGCGGTAGACGGAGGAAAATCCGTTGATACAAGCATGGGATTTACTCCTTTAGATGGGTTGGCTATGGGAACGAGATCCGGCAGTGTGGATCCTGCTATAATACCGTTTTTAATGGAAAAAGAAAAGTTGTCCGCAGAAGATGTAAATGAATTATTAAATAAGAAATCCGGTGTGTTGGGTATATCCGGAATAAGCAGTGACTTCAGAGATTTGGAGTCCGCCGCTTCAGATGGAAATAAAAGAGCCAAATTGGCTTTAGACGTATTTAATAATAGAGTCAAAAAATATATAGGAGCTTATGCCGCTTTAATGGGAGGAATAGATGTATTGGTATTTACTGCCGGAATCGGTGAAAATTCTTCCGAAATCAGATACGAAATATGTAAAGGCCTTGAATTTTTAGGGATAAAAATGGATAAAGAAAAAAATCAGGTCAGAGGCAAAGATGCATTGATAAGTCAGGAGGATTCGAAGGTAAAAGTTTTTGTAATTTCCACTAACGAAGAACTTATGATAGCAAGAGAGACAAAGGAACTTATATAATTTTCTTGACAAATTTTATCTTGCTTTATATAATTATTCATGTTAGCTGTAATGAGGTGAAGATTATGAGCATTAATCTGTCAAGTTTTTTTGATGATAATGTTTTAAGTATCCACGTAGACAAAAATTTAAAATTGGAACCTTTATATATAAATGAACGTAAAATTTTGTTTACGGAACCTGTAAAATTTACCGGAAACATATTTAGAGTTGGTGAAAATAAAATTCTAAATGGAAATTTAAATTATAAATTTATTGAAACCTGTGCCAGATGCTTAAAAGAGTTTGTAAAAGAAATAGATATTCCCGTATCGGGAAAGCTTATAGAAAGCAATAAAAAGATGATCCCTGACGGAGATGGAGAAGAACCCATATATTATAGCGGGAATTCGGTAGATTTAACTGAATTTATAATTTCTTCCATAGTAGTTTCCCTTCCGATGAAATCTCTTTGCAGAAGTGATTGTAAAGGGTTATGTCCTAAGTGTGGAAAAAATTTAAATGAAGGGAATTGTAATTGTAATCGAGATGATGTTGATCCGAGATTTGCAAAATTGAAGGATCTGTTCAGCGAAAATTAAGGAGGTGTTTTAATTGGCAGTACCAAAACGAAAAACTTCAAAGGCAAGAAGAGATAAAAGAAGAGCTTCTGCATATCAGCTTTCAAAAGTTACCTTAGTAGAATGTCCTCAATGTCATGAATTAAAAGTTCCTCATAGGGTATGTGGGTCTTGCGGATATTATAAAGGTAGAGAAGTAATAAAAGTTGAAAAATAAAAAATCAATGAATTAAAAAGACAGCATATCATAAACCGCTGTCTTTTAATTATTGATTTTTTATTTGGGGTAATGTATATTTAATATCAACAGTAATTTTATGAATCTTAAAATTGTGAAAAGGAGGGGAAAGATGAATATTCTTGTAGATGCAATGGGAGGAGATAAAGGCCCAAAAGTAGTGGTTAAAGGAAGTATACTTGCTTTAAAGGAACTGAATGTAGATATAACCCTTGTAGGGGACGAAAGCATAATTAGAAAAGAACTTTCTGAAAATAATTATACGGGAGACAGGATAAGTATAATTCATGCCGAAGAAGTTATAAATAATGAAGATGAGGCTGCAATGGCAATCCGCAGAAAGAAAAATTCTTCCATGATTATAGCCCTTAATCTTTTGAAGGATGAAAAATATCAGGGATTTATTTCTACAGGGAATACAGGAGCATTGATAACAGGAGGAACGCTTATTACAAAGAGAATAAAGGGAATTGAAAGAGCTGCCATAGCATCACCCTTTCCAACCGAAAATGGAATGGCATTCTTGCTGGATGCCGGAGCTAATGCAGACTGTAAACCTGACTATTTAAAACAGTTTGGATTGATGGGTTCCATATATTATGAGAAACTATTCGAAGTTTCTTCGCCAAAAGTTGGATTAGCCAATATAGGGGTCGAAAAAGAGAAAGGAAATCTTCTTGTAAAAGAGGCTTATGAGCTCCTTGAAAACTCTAATATTAATTTTATAGGAAATGTTGAAGCAAGGGATATACCGAGAGGCAAGGCGGATGTAATAGTTTGTGACGGATTCGTGGGAAATATCATACTTAAGCTGACGGAAGGCTTGGCGTTTACTATTTTTGATATTCTTAAGGATGAATTTATGAAGTCTTTTTCTCGAAAAATAGGAGCTTTATTATTAAAGTCAAGTTTTAAGGCATTTAAATCTAAGATGGATTACAGGGAGTACGGCGGAGCTCCTCTTCTTGGGATTAGTAAACCTGTTATAAAAGCTCATGGAAGCTCTGACGAAATTGCTGTAAAAAATGCTATTAAGCAGACTAAAAATTTTGCAGAAAAGGATATTATAAAAATAATAGAGGATAATATATCTATTAGTGAGTAATACTTAAAAATTTTTTGAAATTTTAATAATAAGTTTGTCATAGATATAAAAAATATATATAATATATATGTTTTAAAATATTATTATTTTGGAGGTATTTTTATGGTGCTTGAGAAATTAAAAAAGATTATTTCAGAACAATTTGATATTGATGAAGAAAACATAACTATGGATTCTTCTTTTCAAGATGATTTAAATGCAGATTCATTGGATTTAGTGGAACTTATAATGGCCATAGAGGATGAATTTGATCTGGAAGTTGATGACGATGAGGTTGATAAAATAAAAACCGTCGGAGATGCAGTGGAGTATATTCAAAAAACGACTGATTTAGAGTAATATTGATAAAAAATGGGTCTTGAGGATATCGAGACCTAATCTTTTAATACTTGAAGATGTTTCGGAGGTATAGTTATGAAATACAATTGTTCGTTTAAAGACAAATTGAGTATTTTTGAAGAGAAAATCAATTTTAAATTTAATAATATCGATATTTTAATTAATGCTTTAACTCACAGCTCTTATGCAAATGAACATAAGGGAAAGTATTATGAACATAATGAAAGGTTGGAATTCTTAGGAGATTCGGTATTAAACATAATTGTCAGTGACTACATATATAAAAAGTACCCTTATTATCCCGAAGGTGAACTTACCAAACTCAGAGCCGCCATAGTATGCGAATCGTCCTTAGCATTTATATCGAGGCAGATAAACCTTGGAGAATATCTCGTTTTGGGGAAAGGAGAAGAAACTACGGGAGGAAGGGAAAGGGATTCCGTCTTGGCAGATGCTTTTGAAGCTTTGCTCGGAGGGATATATTTAGACGGAGGATTAGAGAAAGCTAAGGAATTTTTTATAAATATCTTTAAAAAGAATGTTATTTCTCTGGAAGAGGAAAAGGATTTATTTTTTGATTATAAGACAAAATTTCAGGAGATATTTCAAAAGAAATTCGGCTCAAAGATAGAATATACTATTGAAAAAGAGGAAGGCCCGGATCATGATAAGGTATTTTATGTAGATGTAGTTGTTGATAATAAAATATTGGGAAGAGGATTGGGAAAAAATAAAAAAGAAGCTGAACAAATGGCTGCAAAAGAAGCTCTTAACGGAATGGGTGTTAAAAATGAGTAAAGATTATTATATAATTCCTATTTTTGTTCCTCATTTGGGCTGTCCGCATAATTGTGTATTTTGTAATCAAAGAAGGATTACGGGTAAAACTGATGAAATGGATGAAAATAAAGCTCAACATATAATAGAGGAACATCTTTCCACAATACCTTCCCGCAGAAAAGATGTGGAAATAGCATTTTACGGAGGGAGTTTTACCGGTATTGATCTGAATCTTCAGGAAAGATTATTAAACGTAGCTTTTAAATATAAGAAAGAGGGTGCGGTAGATAGAATTCGCCTTTCTACACGACCTGATTATATAGACAAACTTAGGCTTGATATATTAAAAAAATATCATGTAGATATAATAGAGCTGGGGGTCCAGTCATTAGATGACGAAGTTCTTATTTTAAGCGGAAGAGGGCATAATAAGGAAGACGTATATCGTGCTTCAGACCTCATAAAATCTTATGGATTTAAACTGGGGCTTCAGATGATGATAGGCCTTCCTGGAGACAATATGGAAAAATCTCTCCTTACGGGAAGAGAGATCATCAAGATGAATCCCTTCTGTGTAAGGATATATCCTACTCTTGTAATTAAAGACACTTATTTGAAGGATTTATATGAAAAGGGCGAGTACGTTCCCCTTTCCTTAGAGGAAGCAATAGATATTTCGTCAAAGCTTTTAGTACTCTTTGAACGCAATAATATCGATGTTATAAGAATAGGACTTCAGCCTACTGAGAACATGACAACAGGGAAAGATGTGGTGGCAGGGCCATTTCATCCTGCCTTCAGACAATTAGTCGAATCAAGGCTTTACAGAGATTTTTTGGAGGAATACTTTAAAAATTTTCAGAAAGAGGATATTAAGAATAAAATTATTACTATAGAAACGAAGGAAAGAAATATATCTCCTATGGCAGGGCAGAAATCGTCGAATATTAAATATTTAAAAGAATTATATGATTTTAGTAATATAAAGGTATATAAAAAGGATATTGATTCCCAAATCATCATTGTTCATATAGAAGATCATTATGATATAATAGATAAAAAGGATATTTTGAAAAATTATTTTAGAGATATTGTTTAGATGAGAAATTAAAGGGTTTCTGATGTTTCGGGAAACCTTTTAATAAAAATGGCGAGGTGTTGTATTTGCATCTTAAAAAATTGGAAATGCACGGGTTTAAATCCTTTGCAGATAAAACGGAAATTGAATTTAAGGACGGTATAACGGGAATAGTCGGTCCAAACGGAAGCGGAAAGAGTAATATAGCCGATGCAGTGAGATGGGTTTTGGGAGAACAAAGCGTTAAAAATTTACGGGGAAACAAGATGGAAGATGTAATATTTTCCGGGACCGAAAAACGCAGAGCTGTCGGATATGCCGAAGTTACAATTGTTTTCGATAATAAAGATTTAAAGATACCTATAGAATATTCTGAAGTTGCCGTTACAAGAAGGATGTTCAGATCGGGAGAAAGTGAATATTATATAAATAAAAATTCTTGCAGGCTTAAGGATATAAGAGAGCTTTTTATGGATACGGGAGTGGGCAAGGAAGGCTATTCCATTATCGGGCAAGGGAGAGTTGATGAGATCCTCAGTACAAAACCAGAGGACAGAAGGAATATATTTGAAGAAGCATCTGGGATTGTTAAATTCAAAATGCGAAAAGAAGAATCAGAGAAAAAGTTGGACAAGACGGAAGGAAATATACTCAGAATAAACGATATTATAACGGAATTGGAAAGTCAGACAGGTCCTTTGAAGGAACAATCGGAGACAGCTAAGGAATATTTAAAATTGTCTCAGGAATTGAAGGAAATCCAGGTTAATTTATTCTTGAGGGAGATTGATAATTTAAATTCTAATCTTCTAAATCTTGAAAAGGATAAGAAAAGTATAGAAGACCAGATCAAAAAAAGCGTTGAGGAAAATGAGTACCTGCAAAAAGAATACCTGAATATAAAATCCAAATTGGAAGAAAAGGAAGGATCAATTGAAAATATAAGAAATAAAAACTATGAAATTCAAAGTTCCGCTGAAAAATATCAAAATGAGTTGTCGTTAATTAATGAAAAGGAAAGGTACTTAAATAAAGAAAAGGAAAGAATTGAAGGAGAGATTACGAATTTAAATAAAGAGAGAGAAGAACTGCTTGCAGAAGAAAAAAAAGAAGAGAACTCTTTAAAGATTGCGGATGAGGAATTAATAAAACTAAGTAAAAAATTGGCAATAAATGTTGATGAATTAGACAGTATCAATAATGAAATTTCATTAAAGGATAGTGACATACAAAGCCGGAAGGACAATATCTTTGAGAAACTTAACTCTGTGACGGATATAAAAAATAAGATTATTAATTTAAACGCTTTTGAAGAAAATATAAATAAAAGAATATGTCAGATAGATAGTGAAACAGAAGAGATGAGAAAAGAAAAAAGCGAAAAAATGCTGTTGCTGAATGGAATTAAGAAAAGTATAGTCGATAGGGAAAAGGAATTTAACAGATATAAAGAAGAAGCGGAAAACAGGTTGAGACGTCAAAAAAAGCTTAAATCAGACATAGAGAATATATCTTTAAAATTCAATGAATTGAAAGAAAACCTGAATGGGAAGATATCCAACTTTCAACTTCTGAAAAATATGGAAGAAGAATATGAGGGTTTTTATAAAAGCGTAAGAGGTATACTTAAAGCCATAGATAAAGATAATTTCTTGAGTAAGGGAGTAATAGGAGTAGTTGCCAATCTTATTAAGGTTGACAAAAAATTTGAAAAGGCTATAGAGATGGCTTTAGGTTCAAATTTACAGAATATAGTCGTTGATAAAGAGGAGACAGCCAAAAAATTAATCGATTATTTGAAAAGAAACAGGTTGGGAAGAGCTACTTTTCTTCCCTGTACTGCCATAAGAGGAAATAAACTAAAAATCAGTTCTCACGACAGCAATGAAAAGGGAATTGTAGGAGTTGCCGCTGATTTAATTGATTTTGATAAAAGATATATGAATATCTTTGAATATCTTATGGGCAGAACTTTGATAGTGGAAAACATTGATTGGGGAATAGCCATAAGCAAGAAATATAAAAACTCTTTTAAGATTGTTACCTTGGACGGGAATATTTTAAATCCGGGAGGTTCCATAACAGGAGGGAGTGTTTCCAATGCTCCTACCAATATATTAGTGAGGAAAATGAAATTAGATGAATTGGTTAAGGATATTGATGTTCTTAAAGAAGAAAAGAAATCTTTAGAGAACAATATATGGAAGCTGAAATCTCTAAATGACAAAGAAGAAGCGGACTTAGAGGATTTAAATGAAAAGATCAAGACGATGAATATTGAAATTATTCAAATGAAAAATGAAGAGGACAATATTGTTCAGGACATTGAGAGATTAAAAAACGGAGAGGATAAGTATTTAAAGGAAAAAGAAAGTTTAAATGCGGAAAAAACAGACATGAAAAAGGAAAGTCTGAATCTTAAGGATCAACTGAAAGAAGCAGAAGAGGGCAATACAATATTGAGAGAAAATATGAAGGAAGAGATGGAGAATTTTGAAATAAGGAAAAAAACAAGAGATGAATTAAACGACAAGGTAACTCAAATGAAGATAGAGAAGAGCCTGAAAGAAAGTAATCTCAATTCAATTAAAGAAAAAATAAATAATATCAAAGAAAAAATAGGGAATTCTCTATTGGTCGTTAATACTAAAAAAGAGGAAATCGAAAAACTAAAAGATGATTTATTTCAGTTGGTTGATAAAAAGAAAGCTTTGTCTGAAAAGATAGATGCATGTAAATATGATCTTCAAAATTCCGAAGAGGAACTTGAAAAGGAAAAAGAAAAGAAAAAAGAACTTACATGTTCTTTAAACTTAAAGGATGAAAGCCTGAATATAATAAAGGATAATATAAGCAAGTTAGAGAAAAATTTAAATAATATCAATATTAAGGAGGCCAAGTATTCCGTACAGGTTGAAAATTGTTACGGAAAGCTCATGGAAGAGTACGAACTGACCTATGAAGAAGGGCTGGATTATAAAATTGATATAGATGATGAGAAAAAGTATTATGATAGAGCTAAGGATATAAAGGAATGTATAAAAAATCTCGGAACAGTTAATCTAAGCTCTGTGGAAGAATATAAGAAGGTAAAGGAAAGATTGGACTTTATTAAAGATCAGAGAAAAGATTTAGTTGCCGCAAAAGAGGATTTGATCAATGTAATTAAAGAGATGGAAGAGAAAATGAGAGAGCAGTTTGTCCATAGTTTTAATTTGATCAGAAAAAACTTTAATGAAGTTTTTGTTGAGTTATTCGGAGGAGGAAAAGCGGATATCTATTTGGAAGAACCTGAAAAAGTTCTTACCAGCGGTATAGAGATAATATCTCAACCCCCTGGGAAGAAGCTTCAAAGTCTGACTTTGCTTTCAGGAGGAGAAAAATCCCTTACAGCAGTGGCCCTTTTGTTTTCCATACTGAAAACGAAGCCGACTCCTTTTTGTATTTTAGATGAAATAGATGCTGCTTTAGATGAAGGAAATATTTATAGATATACTAAATACTTAAAGAAGATTTCTCAGGATACTCAGTTTATAATAATTACTCACAGAAAGAATACTATGGAAATTGCCGATGTGCTTCATGGTGCTACTATGGAAGAGGAAGGGGTAACTAAGATGGTATCCATCAAATTAAAAGATAAATACTCTGAAATTGCAAGCTAAGGAGGAAGAAGAATGTTTAATATTTTCAAAAAGAAAAGCAATGAAGAAGATATAGAGGGAAAAGAAAAAGATACCGATGAAAATAAAGAAGGATTTTTGTCGAAGCTGAAAGAAGGGTTAGAGAAAACCAGAAAGGGAATGGCCGAAAAAATTGACAGTATATTGAAATCTTACGGCAAGATTGACAACGGCCTTTTTGATGAATTGGAAGAGATTTTGGTAACAAGCGATGTAGGGATTAATACAACTATGGATATTATCGAAAGGCTGAAAACAAAGGTAAAGGAAAATAAAGTAACGGAAGCTATCGAAGTAAAAGAATTGCTTAAAAATGAAATAAAGGATATATTAAATGAAAAAGAAAAAGACAGGGAATTAAATATTGAACCTTCTCCGGCAATTGTTTTAGTTGTAGGGGTAAATGGGGTGGGAAAGACAACAACCATTGGAAAACTTGCATATAATTTGAGAGAAGAAGGCAAAAGGGTACTTATAGCGGCGGGAGACACCTTTAGGGCGGCGGCAATCGAACAATTGGGGGAATGGAGCAAAAGAGCCGGAGTCGACATGATTGCCCATCAGGAAAATTCAGACCCGGCAGCAGTAATATTCGACGGAATCCAAGCAGCCAAAGCAAGAAAAACAGATGTACTGATATGTGACACGGCAGGAAGACTTCATAATAAGAAAAACCTTATGAATGAGCTGAATAAAATATTCAGAGTTGTTGAAAGAGAATACGGAGATGCCAGAAGAGAAGTACTTTTAGTGGTGGATGCAACGACCGGACAAAATGCGTTAATTCAAGCCAAAGAATTTCAGGAAGTATGTAATATTTCGGGAATAGTATTGACAAAATTGGACGGAACGGCAAAAGGAGGAGTGGTTATTGCCCTCCAAACAGAATTAAATGTGCCCGTTAAGCTTATAGGAGTAGGAGAGGGAATCGAGGATCTTCAAAAATTTAATACCGATGATTTTGTTGATGCTATTTTTGATTAATATAAGAAAAGCTTTTATCGAAGAATTATAAGGAAGCTTTTCTTGAAACTCATTTACGGAAAGTTCTTTTTAATCAATACTTATAAGAGAGAACTTTCCTATTCGTTATAAAAATATTTATAATAATACCATGAATTTTTTTGAAATTCATGGTATTATTGTTATAGGGAAACAAAGGAGGGGTTATTTATGGAATGCCGATTTTTTGGTTTAAAAATCAATAAGTTTTTCAAATTTTATTTACTGATTATCTCTTTACTTAACTTAGCATATATAGTTTTGGAAACATACAGTTTTAAATTGGGGAATTTATTTTCTTCCTTAGGAACCGATTCGCTTTTCACAATTAAAGAAACTTATCCGATGGAATTTGCAATGAGGGAGAATATACAGAAAATTAATAATGCTGTAGTATATTTGATTTTATTTGTCAGCTTATTTTGTTTGTTAAGGCTTATAATGAAGAAATTTGATTCAACTGAGATAAAGCAATTTTTAATAGTTAATTCTGTTTATTTACTTTTTGCTGTTCTTATAAGTTATATACTTTCGGCTGTTTTTTCAGCTCCTATCGGGAATTTAACGACACAGCTCCTATCGGTTTGTGAAGTAACGGCTATAGTTTTGATATGTTATATTGTGAAAATCTTATATGGAAAAGTCAGATTGATGTTTCACTAAATGGATAAAATTTTTTTGTTCATGTTAGGTTTTTCCTCAATGCATTAGTTGATCTAAATCTTAGCGATAAATATAATTTTTTGCTCGGTATGTTGACAAAGAAGAAATTATATATTAAAATAATTACTGTCAAGTTTATAACTTGACAGTAATTATTTTATGGTGATGATTATTATGGAAAAATTGGTTGAAATGGGAATATTGTTTGATTTTTACGGAAAGCTTTTAAGTGAAAAGCAATACAGAGTTATAGATTTGTATTATATAAACAATTTTTCTTTAGCTGAAATCGGAGAAGAGATAAATATAAGCCGCCAGGGAGTTTATGATATTTTAAAAAGAGCAGAAAATCGTCTTGTTCAATATGAAGATAAATTAGGGTTGGTTAAGAAATTCAAGGACACTAACGAGAAAGTCAAAATTATACTGAATCTTACCAATGATATTATGATGTTAATGGAGAAAAAGAAATTGAGTGAGATTAATAGTAAATTGCAGTATATCCAAAAAATTTCCCAAGAGATAATAGAAGAAGGATAGGAGGGTAGACAATGGCATTTGAAAGTTTGTCCGAAAAATTACAAAATGCTTTGAGTAAGCTTAAAGGTAAGGGAAAGCTTAATGAAAAAGATGTGGATTTAGCTATGCGAGAAGTAAAGTTGGCCCTTCTTGAAGCAGATGTAAACTTTAAGGTTGTAAAAAATTTCATAAATGATGTGAAAAAGAGAGCTGTCGGCTCGGAAGTGATGAATAGTTTAACTCCCGGACAGCAGGTAGTTAAAATTGTAAATGATGAACTTACTAAACTGATGGGTGAGAGAGAAAGTAAAATTAATTTTTCGTCATCACCTCCTACTATAATACTTATGTGTGGACTTCAGGGTGCAGGGAAAACTACAACTGCGGCAAAGTTGAGCATGTCTTTTAAAAAACAGAATAGACGTCCTTTGCTGGTTGCCTGTGATATATACAGACCGGCTGCCATCAAGCAATTGGAGGTAGTAGGAGAGAAAGCGCAGGTCCCCGTATTTTCCATGGGAGATAAAATAAATCCTGTTGATATTGCCAAGGCTGCTTTAGAGCATGGAAAGAAAAACGGCAACGATGTTATTATTATTGATACGGCAGGAAGGCTTCATATTGATGAAGATTTGATGGCTGAGCTTGAAAATATAAAAAATGTTTTAAACCCTGAGGAGGTATTGCTGGTTGTTGATTCCATGACCGGTCAGGACGCAGTAAATGTAGCTGAAACTTTTGATGAGAAACTTGGAATTACGGGAGTAATACTTACAAAACTCGATGGGGATGCAAGAGGCGGAGCTGCTCTTTCCATAAGAGCCGTAACAAATAAACCTATTAAATTTGTTGCCATGGGTGAAAAATTGGAGGATTTGGAACCTTTTCATCCTGACAGAATGGCTTCAAGAATATTGGGAATGGGCGATGTATTGACTTTAATTGAAAAAGCTCAATCTGCCATAGATGCACAAAAGGCAATGGAACTTGAAGAAAAACTCAGAACTCAGCAATTTACTTTGGATGATTTTCTGGATCAGTTGGATCAGATGAAAAATTTAGGACCTCTTGATCAGATTGTGGGAATGATACCGGGACTTAATTCAAAGGCGTTAAAGAATGTAGATGTGAATGAAAAAGAATTAGTCAAAATAAAAGCAATTATACAGTCAATGACTAAAAAGGAGAGGCAAGATCCGTCGATTATTGATAGCGGCAGAAAAAAGAGAATATCCGTGGGAAGCGGTACTAATATTCAGGAAGTAAATAAACTTTTGAAGCAATTTAAGGAAACAAAGAAGATGATGAAGAGATTTACGGATATGGGGAAGATGTTTAAAAAAGGCGGAGGAATGAAAAAGAGAAGATTTCCATTTATGTGATAAATGAGCAGTACATTAAAAGGAGGTGAAAAAATGTCAGTTAAGATAAGATTAAGAAGAACTGGAGCTAAAAAGAATCCTTTCTATAGAATTGTTGTGGCTGATTCTCGTTTTTCCAGGGACGGAAGATTTATAGAAGAAATCGGTTATTATAATCCGTTAACAAATCCTAAGACTGTGAAAGTAAACGATGAAAAGGCTTTAAAATGGATGAGTACCGGCGCAAAACCAACGGAAACTGTAAACAAACTTTTTAAAGAAAGCGGATTATATTCCAGATCTCAAGAAGAAAAAGAAGAAGAAAAGAAGAATGAAGGCAGTGAAGAATAATTCCCGGGAGGTGAATTAAGTGGGTGAATTGGTAGAAATGATAGCAAAGGCTCTTGTTGATAATCCTGAGGAAGTTGAAGTAAACGAAATTGAGGGAACTCAATCGGTAATTATTGAATTGAAAGTAGCTCCGGAAGATATGGGGAAAGTAATAGGAAAGCAGGGCAGAATAGCAAAAGCAATAAGAACGGTTGTCAAGGCTGCCGCAATTAAAGAAAACAAGAGAGTAGTAGTTGAAATCATACAATAAAGGGGTTAGATAAAATCTAATCCCTTTTATACCTTTGAGGTGGTGAGAATATGGAATGGATACAGATTGGGAAAATAATCAATACCCATGGGATAAAAGGGGAGGTAAGAGTATACCCTTTGACAGATTATGTGGAAAGATTTGAAGAATTAAAGGAAATCTATGTAGGCGAGGCAAAACTTAAACTTCACATATCATCCGTATCATATAAAAAGGGAATACCTATATTAAAATTTAAAGAGTATGATAATATTAATGATGTAATCAAATATAAAAATGAGTATATTTATATAGATGAAAAGAATAGAGTGGAACTTCCCGAGGGCCATTATTTTATATATGAAATAATCGGCTGTGACGTATATGACAATTTTCAAAATATAATAGGAAAAGTGAAGGATGTTCTTCAACTAAGCAGTAATGATGTTTATGTAGTCAAAGATAAAGATTCGGATAAGGAATATTTAATTCCCGCCATAAAGGATGTGGTAAAGGCTGTAGATATTAAGAATAAAAGGATCATTATTAAGCCTATGGAGGGAATGATAGAATGAAAATCGATGTTTTGACGTTATTTCCAGAATTATTTGAAAGATTTAATGATTGGAGCATAATCGGAAGGGCTGCGGAGAAAGGCATCATTCAATTAAATTGCATAAATATAAGAGATTTTTCAACGGATAAGCACAAAAGAGTTGATGATTATTCCTTTGGAGGAGGGCCGGGGATGATTATGCAGGTTGAACCTATATACGAAGCCATCGAAAGTGTAAGAGATGGGAACTCAAAGGTAATATATCTTTCTCCCAAGGGAGAACTTTATAATCAAAAGATTGCCAATTCCTTATCTGAAGAAGATCACCTGATACTCTTATGCGGACATTATGAAGGCATAGACAACAGGATAGTGGAAAATTATATAGATATGGAAATATCCATAGGAGACTATGTTCTTACGGGAGGGGAAATTCCCGCTATGGTTGTAATAGATTCTGTTACAAGACTTCTTCCCGGAGCATTAAGTTCTTCCGAGTCCTTTGAAGATGAATCTCATTTTAACGGTTTGTTGGAATACCCCCAGTATACAAGGCCCCGGGAATTTAAGGAATTGGAAGTTCCGGAAATACTTCTCTCGGGAGATCACGAAAAAATAAATAAGTGGAGAAAATATGAATCGTTAAAAATCACATATAAAAAGAGAAAAGATTTATTATTAAAAAAGGAATTAACGGAAGAAGAAAAGAATATGTTGGATGAAATTAGGAAAAAAGAGCCATAGGAATGATTTCAAGAAATAATTATATTTAATATGGAGGGAGGAATAAATTTATGGGAGATTATAGTATTGTATAACGGAGAAATTGTTGAAATGGGAACTCACGAATCCATCATGACCAATAAGGGCAGATATTATGAATTATTTTATTCTCAGTTTAATGGTAAAAATACACAATAGGTTTATAATAAAATATTTGCAATTTCATTGTTTATATGCTATAATACACTTCGTATTTTGAATTACGGATGGTCCTCTGCATAATATGTAAGAACATCTATGGAGAAGGGAGGGTATGATTATGAATAATATAATTAAAATGATAGAAGAAGAACAAATTAAAAAGGATATCCCCGCATTTAGCGTAGGAGATACCGTTCAGGTTCATTATAAGATAAAAGAAGGTAATCGTGAAAGAATTCAGGTATTTGAAGGTATTGTTATCAAGAGACAGGGCGGAAGTTCGAGAGAGACTTTCACTGTAAGAAGAATATCTTATGGTGTTGGAGTTGAGAGAACGTTCCCTTTACATTCTCCCAGAATTGAGAAGATTGTGGTTACGAGAAAAGGTAAAGTAAGAAGGGCTAAATTATATTACTTAAGAGGCAGGCAAGGAAAGGCTGCTAAAGTTAGAGAGAAGACGAATTATTAATGTATTGGGACTGGATAGTCCCAATATTTGTTTATTAAGATAAATAGTATAAAACAGTGGGTGATTTTATGAATATAAATTGGTATCCAGGTCATATGAAAAAAACAAAAGAATCTATTAAAAAAAATTTAACTTTGGTAGATATTATATATGAGCTCTTAGATGGAAGAATACCTTTAAGCAGTAAAAACCCGGATATAGATTCCATAATAGGAAATAAACCTAAGATAACCATATTTAATAAAAGTGATTTAAGTAGTGAAGAAGGAAATAGAAAATGGAAGAATTATTTTAAAAAGAGCGGATTTCCTATTGTATTCATGGATTTAATGAATAATAGAGGACTGAACGAATTGATAAAGTTGTCCTATGAGATTACTGAAGAAAAAAGAAAAAATTTACAGAAAAAAGGTATAAAAAATAAGCCTATACGGGTTATGGTCTTGGGAATACCTAATGTAGGAAAATCTACTTTGATTAATACTATTTCGGGAAGAAAGGGGACGAAGACCGGAAATAGGCCAGGTGTAACCAAGGGAAATCAATGGATAAAAATTAAGGATAATATGGAACTTTTAGATACTCCGGGAATATTATGGCCTAAGTTTGAGGATGAAAATACATCATTAAATTTAGCTTTTACAGGTGCAATAAAGGATGAAGTACTGGATGTTCAAACTCTCGCCTTAAAGTTAATTGAGAGCCTTAAAAGATTATATCCTCAATTGCTGAAAGAGCGGTATGAAGTAGATATAGAAAATGTTTCTTCCATAGATATACTTAACAGTATTGCTTATAAAAGGGGATGCATATTGCGGGGAGAAGAAATCGATTATGAGAAGGTATGTAATATGGTACTTGACGATTTCAGAAAGGGACGTATTGGCAGAGTTACATTGGAAATGCCGGAAGATTTGGAGGGATAAGTATGATTCCGTTTGAAGAGGAATTGACAAATAAAGGATTTAAAAATATTGCCTGTATTGATGAAGTAGGAAGGGGATGCCTTGCAGGAGACGTAATAGCGTGTGCCATTATTATGCCTAAGGAAGGTCCCCTTATAGAAGGAATTAGGGATTCGAAGAAGCTGTCGGCTAAAAAAAGAGAAGAACTGTATCCTAAGATCTTAGACAGAGCCGTAGCCGTAGGTATTGGAAGAGCAGATTGTCACGTAATTGATGAAATCAATATAAAACAAGCTACTCGGCTTGCTATGAAACAAGCGGTACTTAATTTGAAAGGGAAGGATGATAGAACCGTTATTCCCGATTATATACTTATCGATGCGGAAAACATTGATTTACCCATTGATCAGAAGGGTATAATAAAGGGTGATGATAAATGCTATGGCATTGCTTGTGCATCTATTGTGGCTAAGGTATATAGGGATATGGAATGCTTAAAATGGGACAAGGAGTATAAGGGATATAATATAGCCCAAAATAAAGGATACGGAACAAAGGAACACAGGGAAGCAATAAAAAAAATTGGCCCTTCTCCCATTCATAGAATGACATTTTTGAAAAATATTATTTAATGGGGATACGCAATATGAAAATTGAATTTAATTTGCCTGTTGACAGGAATTTGTTAAAATTTAATAATTTGATCAAAGAAGGAGATATCATCCAAGGAGACATTGTTGACATAATTGGTGATAAGGTAATACTAAATATTGAAAAATATGGACAAGTTGTAACAAAATCACTTATGGATATGTCTCAGTTTAAAAACAGCAAAATGGATTATTATGTTAAAGAAATTAATGGAGACACTGTTGTCATTACTCCTTTATATAAGGAAGATGAACAAAATATAGGACCTTCGTTATTTAAGGAAGAAGAAAATTATCTTAAATCTATACTCAAAGAATATAATATCGAAGAAGATTATATTTCTATGGAATTTTTAAAAGCCTTGTCGGAATATGATGTGCCTATAAATGAAAATACTCTTCAGAAGGGAATTAAAATTCTTGATAGGGTTTATAAAATATTAAACTTAAAAGAGAATGAAAATATCATAAATGTTAATGACGGGAATGATGATTTTGAGGAAGATATAAGAAATTTTGTAGTTATCAGAGATGAGCCATCGGATGATAAAGAAGAGAAAATTGAGAATTATTCTGAATTTAAAAATGATAGTCCGACAGGAGAAAAAAACGTATTTTCTGCATACAGCAGAAATTTATCCCGTGAAAATGTTCTTATTGATAAAGAGGATATAAAGAGCAAAATATTGACAGTGAAAAATGATAGTAGAGAAGATATGGCGACGAACAAGGATAACAATTCCCTTATTAATGATGAAGTTAATGATGAAGGAATTGAAGAAAATGGGAAAAGTTTATTTATTGAAAATAAGATAAAATCTTTTTTTGAAGATAGAAATATAGATTCAAATTTTATAAAACAAATAGCATTTATGGTAAAACATAATATAATTCCTTCCTTAAGAAACATTGAATTTATAATGAAGATAGAGCAGGGTGAAAGGCTTTTTTCAGAAAATTTCTTAAAATCTGTTGAAAAAATTGACATTTCCTTATATAATGAATTAAAAAAGCTGGGCCTTAATATAGCGAAACTTGATGGAGATGAAATAAAAAATTATTATGAGGAACTGAATTATAAAATTGAGTTGGTAAACCATAAATATTTAAAAAGTAATATAGGCATGGAAGAAAAAGAGGAAATAATAAAAGAACTGAATGACAAGATAAGTTTCTTAAATGAATTGAATGACAAAATAAGCTTTTATTATATACCGTTGTATTCAAAAGATGAAAGATTGGGTATGATATCTTTTTTGTCAAAAAAAGGGAAAGAAAAAAAGAGTAATTTAAAGAATATAACTATTTTTATAAATCTTAATATGAGCAATATAGGAAACGTTAAGGTGTATTGTTTTGTTATGAACAGAACTATGGATGTGAATTTTAATATAGATGATGACTATTATTATTTATTTAAGGAAAATGAAGAATATTTAAAAAATAAACTTATGGAAAAAGGTTTTAAGATAAATAATATTACTTACACTTCAGAGGGAAATTCAAATTTATTTAAGAAATTAATTGTCAATGACAAACCTTTTTTCTATATAGATTTAAAGGTGTAGAATATGAAAGAGAAAAGAAAAAGCGCTGTAGCTTTAAAATATAATAAGGATAATTCAGTCCCTATAGTTGTTGCCAAGGGAAGAGGACATATTGCTGAAAAGATTATTGAAACAGCTAAAGAAAATAAAGTGGAAATATATGAAGATGAAGATGTAGCGGACAGTCTGATGAAATTGGAAATGGGAATGGAAATTCCTCAGGAGTTATATGAGGCTGTAGCTGAGATAATTGCTTATATATATAATTTAAACATGTATAGAGGAGAAAGTCATGAATAATGTAAAAAAAGGGAAAAGGGGAGAAGATTTAGCATGCAATTATCTCATTTCAGAGGGGTATGAAATAATTGAAAGAAATTTTTCCGTAAAAACGGGAGAAATTGATTTAATTGCGATAAAGGATGATGTAATTATTTTTATTGAAGTTAAATCTCGAAGCAACTGTAATTATGGATATCCTTATGAGGCGGTTAATTCTCATAAGAGAAACAAAATTATAAATACATCTTTGCATTATATGAGGATAAAAAATTTGACGAATTATCAAATGCGATTTGATATAATTGAAGTATATTTTAACGAAAATGACAGAATAAACCATATAAAAAATGTTTTCTATTAGAGAATAGCGAAAAATACATAATATTACTTATAACCCGGGGAATAAAAATATAAAGGGGAAAGAATTATGTACTCAAAAACAAACACATGTGTTCTTCAAGGGCTTTCAGGATACATCGTAGAAGTGGAAGCTGATTTGTCAAGGGGACTTCCCCTATTCAATATAGTCGGTCTTCCCGATACATCGATAAAAGAATCTAAGGAAAGAGTCCGGACCGCTATAAAAAATTCCGGATATGTATTTCCTTTAAGCAGAATAACGATTAATTTGGCTCCAGCAGTATTGAAAAAAGAAGGTTCTCAATTGGATCTGGCTATAGCAGTGGGGATACTTAAGGCTATGGAAATAATTAAGGAATTTGACAATCATAAACATACTGCTTTTATAGGGGAGTTGACATTAGAAGGAATAGTTAATAAAATTGAAGGAGCCCTTCCAATGATTATTTCCTTAAGAGAGATGGGGATAAAAAATGTAGTTCTGCCTTACGGCAACAGGGACGAATGTTCTTTGATAAATGATATCAATGTTTTTCCCGTTAAAAGCCTAAAGGATACAGTTGAATTTTTAAATAACGAAAAAGCCATAGTGCCCTATAAAAAGAAAAGGGAAGAACTTTTTCACAATGAAGATGAATTTGATGAAGACTTTAGCGATATTAAGGGCCAAGAAGGGCTTAAGAGGGCATTGGAGGTAGCTGCGGCGGGAGCACATAATATTCTTATAATCGGGCCTCCCGGTTCGGGTAAAACTATGGCAGCTAAAAGACTTCCCGGGATTTTACCGAAATTATCTTTTGACGAAGCTATAGAAGTTACCAAGATTTATAGTGTGGCAGGACTGCTGAAGGATAATTCGTTATTAATGAAAAGGCCTTTCAGGGCACCTCATCATACTGCGTCACCGGTTTCTTTAATTGGAGGAGGCAGAATACCTAAACCGGGAGAGATATCATTGGCCCATCACGGAGTTTTGTTTTTAGATGAATTGCCCGAGTTTCACAAGAACGTATTGGAAGTACTTCGGCAACCAATGGAGGATGGAGTAGTAACGATTTCAAGAGCAAATGCGACTCTTACATATCCTGCCCAGTTTATGCTTATAGGTGCTATGAACTTGTGTCCCTGCGGTCATTACGGAGATCCATATCACCCCTGTAATTGCAGCCGGATAAGTATTGACAGGTATTTAAATAGGATAAGCAGTCCGCTGCTTGATAGAATAGATATTCATGTGGAAGTGCTTCCCGTTAAATATAAGGATTTAATTGGGAAAGGAAAAGAAGAATCTTCGTTGATAATAAGGGAGAGAGTGAATATTGCAAGAGAACGTCAAGTCAAAAGGTATAAAGATGAAAAGATTTATAGTAATTCCATGTTATCTCCTAAGAATATAAAGAAATATTGCCTTTTAGACAAAAAGGCTGAAAATATAATTAAAGAAGCATTTAAAAAATTTAAATTTAGTGCCAGAAGTTATAATAAGATATTGAAAGTTTCGAGAACTATTGCTGACTTGGACGGAAAGGAATTTATAGAGGATAATCATATATTGGAGGCTATTCAGTATAGAAATTTGGAACAAAAATACTGGAGGTAAGGGGATGAATATATGAAAAATTTTTCCCACAAGGATATTTTAGTCTGGTTGAATAGTTTGTACATGAAGAATAAGACAATTGAGTACTTGATTGAATATTTTAAAGATATAACGTTGTTATGGACTGCGCCTGCAAAAGAAATAATGAATATGGAAGGGTTAAAATATGAAATTAAGAACAAATTGATTTCTTACAGAAATGAAGATTATTTGGAAAAAATTTTGGATAAAATAAAAAAATTAGATGTGGAAATAATAACTGTCTTAGATGAAGACTATCCGAAAAGGTTAAGAAACATTGATGACAGTCCTGTTTTAATATATACTAAAGGAAAATTTAAAGATGAAGATCATTTGTCTTTAGCTATAGTCGGCTCAAGAAAAGCTACTTCCTATGGAAAATGGGTAAGTGAAAAAATTTCCGGAGAGTTAGCAAAAATTGGAGTGACAATAGTCAGCGGATTGGCAAGAGGGATAGATACGGAGGCTCATAAGGGAGCCTTAAAGGAAGGAGGAAGAACCATAGCGGTTCTCGGTTCCGGAATTAATGAAATATATCCCAAGAATAATGAAAAACTTTTTTATGAAATAGAAAATTCGGGAGCGGTAATCTCCGAGTTCCCCATAGATACTAAACCTTTCTCTCATAATTTTCCCCAGAGGAACAGAATAATCAGCGGTCTATCTTTGGGAGTAATAATAGTTGAAGCTGGTGAAAGGAGCGGTTCCTTAATTACGGCTAACTTTGCGGCAGATCAGGGAAGAGAAGTATTTGCGGTTCCCGGAAATATCAACAGCATTTTTAGCAGAGGAACTAACAGGTTGATTAAAGATGGAGCAAAAATTGTAATGGACATTGATGACATATTGGAAGAAATATCGGAGCTTAAAGAAAAAGTTATAAAGGTATCCAAAAAAGGAGAAATAGATTTTTCAAAGCTTGAGGAGAATGAAGCAAAAATTTTAAAATGTATAGTTGAAAAACCAGTTTATTGTAATGATATAGTATATATGACAGGATTGGATATTTCTACTGTTAACAGTGTCCTTACTGCACTGCAATTAAAGGGAATGATAAGAGAATTAGGAGGAAAGATTTTCACATTATCATAGAGATTAAAATATACGGAGGTGTTAAACATTGCAAAAGAATCTAGTGATAGTTGAATCTCCTGCAAAGGCAAAGACCATAGGAAAGTTTTTGGGGAAGAACTATAAGGTAAAGGCATCTGTAGGCCATGTCAGAGATCTGCCTAAAAGCGATCTGGGAGTTGATATTGAAAATAATTTTGAGCCTAAATATATAACTATCAGAGGGAAGGGGCCAATAATAAAAGAATTGAAAGATGAAGCCAAAAAATCCGACAATATCTATCTTGCGACGGACCCGGACAGAGAAGGAGAAGCTATATCGTGGCATCTGGCTCATTTACTTAATATAGATGAAAAAGAACCTGTTAGAATAGAATTTAATGAAATAACCAAATCGGCTATTCAGCAATCCGTCAAAAAGCCAAGACCTATTAATATAGACCTGGTTGATGCCCAGCAGGCAAGAAGGATATTGGATAGATTGGTAGGATATAAAATAAGTCCTCTTCTTTGGAAGAAGATAAGGAAAGGATTAAGTGCAGGAAGAGTTCAATCCGTAGCTGTAAAATTAATATGTGACAGAGAAAAGGAGATAAAGGGATTTATTCCTCAGGAATACTGGACAATTAAAGCGATATTTCTAAAGGGGAAGGATTCTTTTGAGGCAAATTTTTATGGAGAATTGAAAGACGGAAAGGAAAGAAAATTAGAGTTAAAGAACAAGGAAGAAACGGATAATATTCTAAAGGAATTGAAAAAAGACGAATTCTATGTAAAAGAAATCAAGGCTGGTACCAAAAAAAGAAATCCCTATCCTCCTTATATAACAAGTACCTTGCAGCAGGATGCAACTAAGAAACTGGGATTTTCCACTAAAAAAGCCATGATAATAGCTCAGCAATTGTATGAAGGAATTGAAATTAAAGGAGAAGGATTTGTAGGGCTTATAACTTATATGAGAACGGATTCCACAAGGATATCCGAAGAAGCTATTAAATCCGCTGATGATTATATTGTAAAGGAATATGGGAAAGAATATAGTTCGGGAGGAAGAAGATTCCATAAAAATTCAAAAGAGGTCCAGGATGCACATGAAAGCATAAGGCCTACACATATTTTGAGAACGCCCAACACTATTAAGGACTCCTTAACGGCTGACCAATATAAATTATATAAGATGATATGGAACAGATTTGTTTCAAGCCAGATGAGTGCGGCTTTATATAATACATTGTCCGTTAAGATAAATTGCGGTAACTATATATTTAAAGCTGCCGGATCTATATTAAAATTCGATGGTTTTTTAAAACTTTATGAAAGTATAGATGAGAAAGAAAGAGATACTAATATACCACCTTTAGATGAGGGAGAAAGGCTTAATGTTAAAGAAATTTTACCAAATCAGCATTTTACTCAACCTCCGGCTCAATATACGGAAGCAACTCTTATAAAGACTATGGAAGAATTAGGGATAGGAAGACCGAGTACATATTCTCCCATAATAAGTACTATATTAAGCAGGGAATATGTAATACTTGAGAGAAAATATTTTAAGCCTACGGAACTTGGAATACTTGTTAATGATTTAATGAAAGAGTTCTTTAAAGACATAATTAATGAGGAATTTACTGCCGATATGGAAGAAAAGCTGGATAAAATAGCAGAAGGAAATTATAAATGGAAGAAGCTTGTAGAGGATTTTTATAAAGAATTTAAAGTATCTTTGGATGTAGCGGAAAAGGAAATGGCTGAAATTGAAATTAAAGATGAGGAAACGGATATTAAATGTGAAAAATGCGGGAGAAATATGGTTATAAAACATGGAAGATACGGAAAATTTTTAGCTTGTCCCGGGTATCCCGAATGTAAAAATACAAAGCCTTTGGTTAAGGAAATAAATGTTTCCTGTCCTCTTTGCGGAGGGAAAATAGTGAGGAGAAGATCCAAAAAAGGGAGAACTTTTTATGGCTGCAGCAACTTTCCCAATTGTAATTTTTTATCTTGGGATGAACCGATAAACGAAAAATGTCCTAAATGCGGGAGTGTGCTTGTACAGAAAAAAAATAAAAATGGAATTTTAATAAAATGCATAAATAAAGACTGTGATTATGTTCGTCATGAAAACAATAAATAATTAAATCTATCAAGAAGAAAATAAAATATTCTGAAAATATTTTATTTTCTTCTTGATATTTTAATGAAAGTATGATACCATTTCATTTGTTTGCAGAGAATTTATAGGAGAGTGGATTTAAATGCTTAGAGGAACTACTATCATAGCAATACGAAAAAATGGGAAAATAGCTATAGCTGGTGATGGACAAGTGACAGCAGGTGAACATACCATAATGAAAAGTACCGCAAAAAAGGTTAGAAAGATATATAATAATAAAGTGGTTATTGGGTTTGCAGGATCTGTTGCAGATGCTATGACCTTAGCTGAAATGTTGGAAGAAAAGTTGGAACAGTATGGAGGGAATCTGTTAAGAGCTGCCGTAGAGTTGGCAAAGGAATGGAGAAGGGATAAGGTATTAAGAAAACTTGAAGCCATGCTTATAGCGGGAGATAATGAAAATCTTCTGATTGTTTCTGGAAGCGGAGAAGTTATTGAACCTGATGATGGAATTGCAAGTATTGGTTCAGGAGGGAATTATGCTTTGGCGGCTGGAAAGGCTTTACTGAAACATACTGAAATGGACATTGAAGACATAGTCAAAGAATCTCTACAAATTGCATCCACCATATGTGTTTACACTAACGATAATATATCCGTTGAAGTTCTTTAAGGAGTGTGATTTAAATGGCAGAGTTAACGCCTAAGGAAATAGTGGAAGAATTAGATAAGTATATTATAGGGCAAGAGAAGGCGAAAAAAGCCGTAGCTATAGCCTTGAGAAGCAGATATAGAAGAAATTTGCTCGATGAGGAATTTAGAAATGAAGTTAAGCCTAAAAACATTTTGATGATTGGTCCTACGGGAGTGGGAAAGACCGAAATTGCCAGAAGGCTTGCTAAATTGGTTGATTCTCCCTTTATTAAGGCTGAAGCAACGAAATTTACCGAAGTAGGGTATGTGGGAAGAGATGTTGATTCTCTGATAAGAGATTTAGTGGAAGAAGCTATTAGAATAATCAAGAATAAAAAAATTGAACAAGTTTATGATAAAGGAAAAATTTTAGCTGATGAAAAAATAGTTGAATTATTAATTCCTTCCAGGAGAAGAAAGGGAAGCAATATTAATCCTTTGAATATAATATTCGGCAATACTGAAGAAAAAGAAGGTAGCGAAGGTAAGAGCGATAATGAAGAGGATAATAATATACAAATCAGAAGAAATGAAGTCAGGGAAAAGTTAAGAAATGGGGAGTTAGATGATAAAATAATAGAAATTGAAGTAGAGGAGAGTCCTAATTCGTCCATTGGATTTTTTAGCGGACTTGGAATGGAAGAGTTAAATATAAATATGAATGATGTATTTGGAGATTTGGTTCCAAAGAAAACTAAGAAAAGAAAGGTTACTATTAAAGAAGCAAGAAAGATTATAGGGTCTCAGGAAGCGCAGAAATTGATAGATATGGACGAAGTTATTGATTCCGGGATAAAAAGTGCTCAGGAGAATGGCATAATATTTATTGATGAAATTGACAAAATTGCAGGAAAGGGATATGATTCCGGTCCCGATGTGTCGAGGGAGGGAGTCCAGAGGGATATACTCCCTATTATAGAGGGAAGTACTGTTGTTACTAAGTATGGCCCCGTCAAGACCGATCATATTTTGTTTATTGCAGCAGGAGCATTTCATGTATCCAAGGTAAGTGATTTGATTCCTGAACTTCAGGGAAGATTTCCTATTAGAGTAGAATTGGAAAGTTTGACTGAAAAGAATTTTGAAGAAATATTGACCGCTCCTAAAAATGCCTTGACGAAACAATATGAATTGCTTTTTAAAACAGAAGGGATAGATTTGTCATTTACGGACGGTGCGTTGAAGGAAATCGCAAGGGTCGCCTTTATATCCAATGAACAATTTGAAAATATCGGAGCAAGAAGACTATATACGGTTTTAGAGAAATTACTTGAGGATATATCTTTTGACGCCCCGGATATAAAGGAAAAAAAGATAGTAATAGACAAAAGATATGTGAAGGAAAAACTTATAAATGAGATACAAGAAAAAGACGTATCAAAGTATATATTATGATGAGGAGGATATAAATATGAGTGAAAGTTTATTGCAAAAAACCAGAAGATTGAATAAATCCATACAGAATTCAGGGTCTAAGCCAGTATCATTTCCGGAGTTGAGCAAGATATTGAGTGATATATTGGATGCGAATGTATATATAGCCAGCAGGAAGGGAAGAGTGTTAGGATATGAGCTGATTTCCGGATATGACTGTGATATAATTGAAAACGAAGTGGTAAAAGGTAAAAAATTTCCGGATAAGTATAACGATGACTTATTGAGAGTAGTAGAAACTAAAGAGAATGTTAAAGAAATTTCGGAATGTGTTTTTGACCAAGTATCCAAGTGTAATTATCCGGATAAAATAGTTACAATTATTCCTATTAACAGCGGTGGAGTAAGGCTCGGAACGTTGGTGCTATCAAGATACGGGAAAGAGTTTACAGAGGATGATCTGGTACTGGGAGAATACAGTGCTACAGTTGTGGGAACGGAGATATTAAGATCCAAAAATGACGAAGTAGAAGAAGAAGCAAGAAAGCAAGCAGTTGTACAGATGGCAATCGGAACTTTGTCATATTCGGAACTTGAGGCCGTAGAACATATATTTAATGAATTAGATGGAGATGAGGGCCTTCTTGTAGCAAGTAAAATTGCGGATAGAGTAGGGATTACCCGTTCCGTAATAGTTAATGCACTAAGGAAATTTGAAAGTGCAGGGGTAATTGAATCGAGATCCCTTGGAATGAAAGGTACTCATATAAAAATATTAAATGACAAATTAATAGAAGAATTAAAAAAAGTAACACAATAGTAGGTGAAAAACCTACTATTTTTTTTATTGGATTTATAGGTAATAAAATAGATTGACTGCTTAGGAATAAATTCCCAGATATATTGGAACTTTGCTGGGTCTAACGTACCATCTTGGTAAATATCATGTAATATTTTTGACATTATGAAGGAGTTTTGAAGAATATGAAGAATATAAAAATATAAAAGTAAAAAAAGTTGATTTTTTATCGAAAAATGTTTTATTTCATAAAATATTCATGATAATATTGGTGAAAAATGTGGTAAAATGAAGAATAAAGATGTATTTTACATCTAATCTATCAGAGGTGATATTGTGTTAGAAAAATTATTTTCAAATTCAGATTATTTAAAGACGGCATTGGATGGATCTTGGTTAAGAAATAAGGCGATAACTCAAAATATTGCCAACAGTAGTACTCCGAATTATAAAAGGGTGGATGTGGATTTTCAAACTTGTTTGAAAAATGCTTCCGAAAATTATAAAAAGATGAAACTTACAACTACGGATGAAAAACATATACCCTATAACGGATACACAAGAGAAGGCGAAGGCGTAAAAGTATACAGGGATGAAGATACATCATATCGTTTTGACGGCAATAACGTAAATATTGATACAGAAGAAGCGGAGTTATCGAAGAATGAGATACTGTATAGCAATTTACTTGATCAAATAAGTGATGAATATACAAAAATAAAAAAAGTAATAAGCGAAGGGAGTAAATACTAATGGGAGTGTTTGATTCGATCAATGTTAGTGCATCAGCGTTAACCGCACAAAAAACAAGAATAGATGTAATAACAAAGAATATTGCCAATGCCGAAACTACTCAAGCGGCAGGCGGCATGCCTTACAGGAGGCAGATGGCGGTATTTAAGGAAATAAGAAATACTCCGTTTTCAGAATATCTTTCGAAATTTAGTGATGAAAAAGCAGAAAACAGCGACGGAGGAGTTAAAATAAGTAAGATTGTGGAAGATACAACCCCGTTTAAACTCGTTTATGATCCGGGAAACCCGGAGGCGGATGAAGATGGATATGTGAAGATGCCGAATGTGGAAGTCATAAATGAAATGGTAGATATGATAGATGCCCAAAGAGCTTATGAAGCAAATATTACTGCGATGAATTCCACTAAAACAATGTTGATGAAAGCATTGGAAATCGGGAAAGAATAGGGGGAAGAAAAATGGGAGTAAATTCGATTGATTTAATTAATAATACGTTTCTTAATAATACTGATGAAGTAAATGACAGTAAAAATGATAATAAAGATATTTCCTTTGGAGATTATTTAAAAGATGCTTTGGATAAAGTCAATGATTTACAAGTTCAATCAGAAGAATATAAGAAATTATCGGCCACAGGAGAGTTGGATAACCTTCATGATGTATCCATTGCAGCCGAAAAAGCAGGAACAGCTTTGGATTTACTTTTAAGTGTCAGAAATAAAGTAGTAGAGGCATATAAGGAAATCATGAGGATTCAAATATAATATTTGTAGCAAGAAATGAGGTGATTTGGTGGGAGAAACTATACAAAAAGTCAGGAATCAGTTAACTGAATTTTGGCAGAAAACAGATAAGAAAAAAAAAATCAAGATAGGAATCAGTGCTTTATTGGTAATCTTAGGTATTGTAATCTTAGTATTGATTTTTACCAGAACTAAATATGAGGTATTATATGATGATCTTTCTTTAAAGGATTTGGGAGAAGTTACTAAGAAACTTGATGAATTGAATATAGAATGGAAAACCGGAGATAAAGAAACAACGATTCTTGTCCCGAAAGGCATGAAAAACAAGGTAAAAATAGAATTGGCGTCTTACGGTTTACCGAAGGAAGGATATAATTTTACCGATGCTTTTAATGATTCAAGTTGGACTATGACTGAATATGAGAAAAAGGAACGAATGAAGTATGCACTGCAGAATGAATTGGCTTCAACCATATCTGAGATAGACGGAGTAGAGAGTGCCACGGTGTACATAGATGAAAAAGAAGATAGTGGCTTTGTAGTAGAAGATAATAAACAAGAAACTACTGCTTCGGTATTTTTGAAAAAAAGCGATAGTACTCCTTTGTCACAAGAAAAAATTACAGCTATTAAAAATTTGGTAGCAGGTTCTGTTAATATGAATCCCGAAAATGTTTCTCTTGTTGATGATCAGGGACAGCTTTTAGATGAGGAAAACGGTCAGAGTTCTGATACGAGTGATCAATATGCAATACAACAGAATCTTGAAAATAAAACTAATGAAAGTATTAGAAATTTCTTGGAGAATATGTTCGGATATGGGAATGTAGACGTAAGAAGCAGTTTTAAAATTAATTTTGATGTTGAAAATAGTAAGATAACTGAATTTTCTCCGCCTGTTGAAGGAAGCGAAGAGGGACTTGTAAGAAGTATGGAAGAAATAGAGGAGAATATGGTTGGAGACGAAGCCGAAGGGGTTCCGGGAACGGAAGAGAATCCCCCCGATTATCAGATGCCTGAAGACCAAAATGGTAAATATAATAAGGCAAGCCGGACTATTAATTATGAATTAAATGAAATAAATAAGGAAATAAGAAAGACTCCGGGACAGGTAGAAGGAGTGACTGTGGCAGTTCTTATAAATAAAAATGCACTATCTAGTGGAGAAATGACTGAAGAAAAAAAGAATGAAATATCCAAATTGGTTTATGCTGCTACCGGAATAGATACAAAACAGGTACAAGTTAGCGCTGAAAACTTCAGTTCGGGTTCTGATAACACTGAGTTAAATAAGGGAAATTCACATCTTTTATTATGGCTGATAATAGGTGCTTTGGCAGCTGCGGGAGCCGGCGGATTTTTGATTTATAGAAAGAGAAAGCAAAAAGAAGAGGAAATGGAGTTAGATGAATTAGAAGAGGAAAATGAGTTAGAAAAGGAAGATACTGAAGTGAAACCTTCAGAGGAAATTGATTTTGATAAGAAAGAATCCGATATGAAAACTCAAATTGACAAGTTTATTGAAAAGAAGCCAGATGCAGTAGCGCAGCTATTGAGAACATGGCTGAATGAATAGGAGTGACATTTATGCCAAAGAAACAATTTACAGGCAAAGAAAAGGCGGCTATACTACTAATTGCATTAGGGCCTCAGCGCTCAGCGGATATATTCAAGCATTTGGACGAAGATGAAATGGAAGAACTTACTCTGGAAATAGCAAACATAGGAAAGGTATCCCCTGAAGAAAAGGAAGAGGTAATAGAGGATTTTTATCAACTTTGTTTAGCACAGGAGTATATTTCAGAAGGCGGAATAAATTATGCGAAGGATATCTTGGAAAGAGCATTAGGTTCTGATAAGGCAACGGATATTATATCCAAGCTTACTTCCTCATTACAGGTGAGACCTTTTGAGTTTATCAAAAAAACGGATATTAACCAGCTGTTAAACTATATACAAAATGAGCATCCCCAAACTATTGCCCTGATTTTATCCTATTTATCGCCAAGTCAGGCAGCGCAAATTTTGTCAAATTTGCCTCAGGAAAAACAATCTGAAGTTACAAGGAGGATTGCTATCATGGATAGCACTTCCCCCGAAATAGTAAAGAAGGTAGAAAAAGTATTGGAAAGTAAATTCTCGAGTATGATATCTCAAGATTTTGCTGCGACAGGGGGAATACAAACAGTTGTTGATATTTTGAATTCTGTGGATAGAGGAACCGAAAAGAATATTATGGAAGAGATGGATGTTAAAGATGCAGAATTAAGCGAAGAAATAAGAAAGAGAATGTTTGTATTTGAAGATATCATTTCTCTTGACAGCAAGAGTATTCAAAGAGTTGTCAGAGAGGTTGAAAATAGCCAATGGTCTATTGCTCTTAAAGGTTCAAGTCAGGATGTAAAAGAAGTTATATTTTCCAATATGTCTAAGAGACTTGTTGAGATGATAAAAGAAGATATTGATTTTATGGGACCTGTAAGGCTGAGAGATATAGAAGAGGCTCAACAGAATATAGTTAATGTGATAAGAAAATTAGAAGAGGAAGGCGAAATAATTACTCCAAGGGGAGGAGATGAAATTATTGCCTAAAATTATAAAATCTTTTCGGATAATTGAAAAAGAAGAGTTAGATGAAGAAAATATTGTTTCTCAAGACGATAGGGATAAAAACCTTGCCGATAGAAAAGTTCTTTTGAAGGAGGCTAAAAGGCAATATCGCATCATTGTTAACGATGCTGAAGAAAAAGCTCAATCAATTTTAGAAAAGGCAAACAGAGATAATGAAAACTATTTAAATGATACTTACGAAAGAGCAAAAAAAATACTCGAGGAGAGCAAGGAAGAAGGATATGAAAAGGGATATAAAGAGGGAACAAACAAGGGGTACGAAGAAGGAGCAAAAAAAGGGTTTGATGAAGGATACGGAGAGGGGAAAAGAAAATCCGATATTTTAATCCAAGAGGCTCTTGAGATAAAAAATGGTTATTTAAACAAAAGAGATTCTATCTATAAAGACATAGAAAAAGATGTAATATCCCTTGTAATCAATATATGTGAAAAGATATTGTACGAAAGAATGGATGAAAATAAAGAGCAGATTGTATCCCTTGTTTTAAAAGGTATTGAAAGTTTAAAGCCTGTAGCAAATATTACAGTAATAGTTTCCAAATATGATTATGACATAGTGGAAATGTCTAAAGCAAATATATTATCCAGAGCAAGCCTTGTTGACGAAATGGAAGTAAAAGTCGACAGCAATCTTGGTAAAGGAGACTGTATTATAGAAACGTCCAAGGGAAGTGTCGATGTAAGTCTTACAAATCAAATAAATGAAGTAAAAAAATTATTAAATAATATTTTAAGTAGCGAGTGATATGAATGATAGATAAGGTAGATATAAAAAAGTATATAAAGGCTGTTGAAGAAAAAAATTTTACTAAGTACTCGGGAAATATAACTAAGGTTACAGGTCTTACCATAGAATCTACCGGGCCTATGGTGAGCATGGGAGAGTTATGCTATATATACCCTCATAACCAAAGTACTCCAGTATTGGCTGAAGTAGTGGGATTTAAGGAAGATAAAATACTTCTGATGCCCTTGGGGATGATGGAAGGAATAGCATCGGGAAGTACAGTAGTATCAAGCGGAAATTCTTTAAGGGTAAATGTAGGAGATGAATTGGTTGGAAGAGTAATAGACGGATTGGGAAATCCGATTGACGGAAAGGGTCCTATAAAAACTTTAAAGTATAATTCCGCTAATAGCAGTCCTCCCAATCCTCTGACAAGAAAGGTTATATCAGAACCTCTCCCTCTTGGAGTAAAAGCGATTGACGGATTATTAACTTGCGGTAAAGGTCAAAGAATCGGAATATTTTCAGGAAGCGGTGTCGGAAAGAGTACTCTTATGGGAATGATTTCGAGAAACAGCACTGCTGATATAAATGTTATAGGACTTATAGGTGAAAGAGGCAGAGAGGTGAGAGAATTTATTGAACATGATTTGAAGGAGGAAGGTCTTAAAAAATCGGTAGTTGTAGTATCTACATCGGATCAGCCTGCACTTATAAGGGTAAAAGGGGCAATGGTTACAACGGCTATTGCGGAATATTTCAGAGATAAAGGAAAAAATGTAATGCTTCTTATGGATTCTCTTACAAGATTTGCAATGGCACAAAGAGAAATCGGATTGGCAACAGGAGAACCTCCTGTGACCAGAGGGTTTACTCCATCCGTGTTTGCTGTTCTTCCGAGACTGTTGGAGCGTACAGGTACTTCCGATAAAGGGACGATAACGGGATTATATACTGTCCTTGTAGACGGAGATGATTTGAATGAACCTGTAACTGACGCAGTCAGAGGGATATTAGACGGACATATTGTTTTGTCAAGGAAATTGGCGAATCAAAACCATTATCCTGCTATTGATATATTAGCAAGTATAAGCAGAGTAATGCCCAATATAGTGGATAAAGAACATATGCAGGGAGCTAATGAAATAAAGGATGTGTTAGCTACATATAAAGAAGCCGAAGATTTAATAAATATCGGAGCTTATAAAAGAGGTTCAAATAAAAAGATAGATATAGCAATTGAACTTATTGATGACATTAACAATTTTCTTACCCAAGAAACGTTGAAAAATTATACTTTTTCTGATGTTAAAGAAATGATTTTAAATATAAGCAAAAGAATAAATGAGCTTAAACATGTATAGAGGTGAAGCATATGGAAAAGTTTAATTTTAAATTTGATAAGGTGCTGAATTATAAGTCAACTGTGGAAACTGTTAAAAAAGCGAATTATGGTAAATTAAAAGAAGAACTGAATAAAGAAGAAGATATACTAAATGGATATTATGACCATAAGGAAGATATGAAAACAAAGAAAAATGAGGAAGTTGCTAATACTAAAATAGGAAATATGCAACTTTACAGTAAATATCTAAATGATCTTAAGAACAAAATTGAAAAGCAGGAAAATGTGGTAGTTAATAAAAGAATAGATGTGGACAAGTCAAAGGAAGAACTTGTTGAAGCTTCTAAAGAGAAGAAGATATTTGAAAGGCTAAAAGAAAATAAACATGAAGAATATCTGTATTTAGAAAAATTATCGGAGGACAAAATTGTCGATAATTTGGTCAGCTACAGATCCAACGCCCGAGGATAGGGGGACTATAATGGAAAAGGCAGGGAAAATAAAAAACGAAAAAAGCAAACAAAATATAAAAAAATATAGGCAGAACGCAGAGCATGCAGTAAATGAAAAGAATAATGAAGAAAACAAGAAAAAAGGCAAAAAAAGAATTGTTTTAATATTAGTTATGATATTTATAATAATATTTTTAGTGTCCGGTGTTTTAATATATTTCAACAACAAGACATTTAAGACAAAAGTCAACGGTGCTTTGAGTAATGTTCCGGAGTTTATAGGTTCTCATTTTGGAGATCAGCCTACGGAAGAAAATAAAGAAGAGATGAGAAAATATATGGCGAATTATTATTTGTCTCTTGAAGCTGACAGGGCTGCCGATAAATTATATGTAGTTAAAAAGGATAATGAAGGATTATTTAATGATATTATCAAGACAATGAATGATGTTTCCTCTGCCGGAACGGAGAGTATACTTAAGCTGATAAGGAATATGGATCTAAGAAAGAATTCCCTTTCTTCGATATATGATGAAATACGAAAAGATGAAAAAAGTCAATTAGAGGATGAAATATCAAGATTCGAAGATATGGATACATATTTAGCTATAAACGAAATTGAGAGAAGATGCAAAGAGGATGGAGATTTTGCAGGAAAGCTTCCTCAAATGCTTAAATATATGGACGAGGATAAAGCGGGAGAGATATTATATTATATAGACGAAGGAATAAGAAATGAGATTCTTTCGGGATTGGATCAAAAAAGCAGAGGTGAGCTTGAGAGCTTGATGCTGAAAGAAGAAACTGATAAAAATAAATATGCAGATTTGTCAAAGCTGTATGAATTACGACCTGTTGATGTGTGTGTAAAGGAAATAGGAAATACAGACACTTATTCTATTGAAGAACTGGCTGATATTTATTTAAATTTAAGTATTAAAAAATCATCGGATATACTGTCAAGAGTGGAAGACGAAGACTTTATGAAGGATATTTTATCGGCTGTAAGGAAAGAAGAACAACTTCAAAGAAGAGAACAAAACGTTGCTGAAAAAATGAGCGAAGGAATTAAATTTATCAGTGAATACAATAAAAAAATTGATGAATTGGTGGAAGTATATAAGAAAATGGATCCTTCAGATGTAGGAAATATTTTAGAAAGTATGATGGGGAATAATAAAACAGTTACCAAGTTTGAAGTTGATTCAACTCCTGTATTTGAAATATCGGATTCCACAATAGTATTGGATGTACTTGGAAAGATGAAAAAGTCTGCAGTATCTGAAATACTGGGTTCGATGAGTGCGAAAAACGCTGCGGAACTTACTCAAATGCTGGCTAAACCTTAAAATATAATTATCTAACATTGAAAGGAGGTGAGAAAGTGCAGGAATTAAATTTAAAAATCTTTGATATAGGAACAGCTGTGGTGTCCAATAAAGGAAAGGTAGACACAAAACACGGAATAAATTCACAGTTTGATAAACTGTTGAATGAAGTTAAATCCAAATATGGAATAGAAGATAAAGAAAGCAATGATTCCAAGAGTAAAGTAATTTCAAAAGTAGATCCTAAAGAAAGCATTGAGAAAAATGGCATTAATGACATTAAGGAGGATACTAAAATTGAAGATGCCGAACCTTTGGAAGATAATGAAGAAACTGAGGATGAGACTTTAACGAATAAGGACATTGTTCTTTCTGTTCTTCAAAATATTATCAGTATTTTGGAAGATATCGATACAGGTAAACTTGATGATTCATCCACGAAAGATGCATTAAAGGAATGCAAGAAAATTATAGAGGATATCCAAGATATGGTTGTTAACTTAAAGCCGGAAGAAGAGAGCAATATTTTGGGACTTATCCAAGATAAAATAGAAAAATTCGGAGAGCTGATGGACAGCATAAAGGCAATAAAGAATACTGATGAAGACATTCTTTTGAAAGATGATCTGAATAATTTGGATTTAATGTTAAAATCACTAAAGGGAGAAATTGTGAAGGATAATACCACGGCTGAGAAAAGCAATGAATCGGCAAATAACAAATCAATTTTTAACAGCCGTTATGATGTGAAAAATGGGGAAACTTCCGGAGACAATGATAAAGAATTATTAAACAATTCGACAAAAGCAGATGAAAATCAGTTAAAGGCATCCCAAGAAGTTAACAGGCAGCCGGAAACGGAAAATTCGTCAAAGATGGAAATGTCGGAAGAAAATAATCAAAGCAAAGATGGGGCAGAAGAGGAAGCAAATATTAAAGAATCAAAGGGAGAATCATTTTTAAGTTTAATTAAAAATGATAATACCGTTTCAAAGGAATCCGCTGTTTTTAAAAGTGATATTCCCCAAGTGAACAAAGAAAACATAATAGAGCAGGTAGCAGAAAAAATCAAGATTTTAGTAAATGACGGCAACGAAGGCAAGCAGGAAGTAAGAATAAAGCTTAAGCCCGAGATACTGGGGGAATTGGTTCTGAAAGTAGAGGTAGAGAAAGGAGTTGTCATAGCAAGAGCTGTAGTGGATAATTTTAGAACCAAGGAGTTACTGGAAATGAATATAAACCAGCTGCAGGAAGGGCTGAAAGAGCAAGGACTGGATATAAAAACATTTAGTGTATATGTAGGGAATAACAGTGATTTTGAAAAAGAAGGCAAAAATAATTTCTTCAGCAATAAGAGAAATAAAAAAGTAAAAATGAAGAATGTTAATTTAGAAGGAATTGGTAATTATGATGCTTCTATGTTCGTTGAGAATTTATCGAATACGGAAGTCGGAAAACTTGATTTAATGGCATAGGAGGTGTAAAAATGGCAGTTGATGGTGTAAATAACAATGAACCGGTATATTGGTTCAAAGATGAAAAAGAACAAACCGAACAAACAGAAAAAAGTAATTCGTTGGATAAGGATGCTTTTTTAAGGCTTTTAATGACGCAAATGTCTCATCAGGATCCTTTAAATCCCATGGAAGATAAGGACATGTTGGCTCAGCTCGCACAATTTTCTTCCTTGGAGCAGATGAATAATTTAAATACCAATTTTAATTCCGCAAAGGATGAAATAGTGGAATCTCTTGAAAATATGAATAATAATCAGATTGATGCAAACATTGAAATACTCAAAGAAATAATAAATATAAAAAAAGCGATGGAAGCCTACGGAGGAGACGAATCTCAAAAAGATTCAACAGAAGGTTAAAATCATGTTTTATTAGGAGCTGTTATTATGGAAGAAATAAATGTTAAACAGTTGGAAAGTAGGATTATAACTAATTCTCCCCAAAATATCTCTAAGGGAAATGTAAATGTAGAAAATAAAAATTTCCAACATATATTAGATAGGATTAAGGCTAATCAGGAAGAAATTAAATTTTCCAAACATGCCTTGGAAAGAATGGACGGAAGAAAAATAGAATTAAGTACGGACGAAACGGACAAGCTTAACAAAGCAGTGGAAAAAGCTGAGAAAAAAGGAGTAAAGGATGCTTTGATTCTAATGGGAGATAAGGCATTTATAGCGAGCATTAAAAATAGAACTATTATTACAACTGTTGACAGAGAAGGATTAAGAGATAATGTTTTTACAAATATAGACGGAGCGGTAATAATATAGCCGGACCTATTAAGGAGGCTATTATATCTGAACGACAGAGGATATAGTCCGTTCTTAAAAAATAGGAGGAATGTATTATGATGAGGTCAATGTACTCCGCAGTTTCAGGGCTTAGGGCACATCAGACGAAGATGGATGTTATAGGAAACAATATAGCCAATATAAATACTGTGGGATATAAAAAGAGTCAGGTGGCTTTTCAGGATTTGTTAAATCAGCTTGTCAGAGGAGCAGGAGCACCTCAGGACGGAAAGGGAGGTACGAATCCTCAGCAGGTAGGGCTTGGAGTTGGCATAGGTTCGATAAATACCATTCAAACTCAGGGAAATACTCAGGCTACCGACAGTCCTACAGATGTAATGATTGACGGTGAAGGATTTTTTGTGGTGACGGATGATACTAATTTTGAAAACAGATATTATACAAGAGCGGGGAATTTTACATTTGACAGGGCAGGAAATTTGGTTACGGCCGACGGATATAAGGTATTAGGCTACGGTGCCGACGAAGACGGGAACATTACGTCGGAGATCCGCCCCATAGTTGTAAACCGCTCTGAAACCGTGGCACCTACAACTACAAGGAATATTCAGTTTGACGGTAATTTGGATTCAAGGATGGATTTGCCCTATGAGGCTGTTGAGACTCAAGATGCAAGCGGTAAAAAGTACAAATTGGTTTTAAATAATGACGGGATATATAAAACCGATACTATAATCAGAGACAGCTTGGGAAACGGATATAAAGTTGAGTTTGAAATTTCAAAGAAGATAAAGGAAGGATTTTTTGATGGTAAAGGTAATTGGCCGGAGGAAATCGGGACCGGTGAATATGATACCAAAGAGGAAGCATTGGCTGATTTAGGGCATCTTTCCGGTGAATGGCAGTACAGGATACTTTCTATAAAGCCGGAAGGAGGAGACGGAAAAGAAATTACCCCTGTCGATGAATCTAAAGGATTTAAAGACATAGTCTTTAGCTCTGACGGAAAATTGACTACGGGAGGAAGTTTACAGATTAAAATAAAAGACGATGAAACAGGATTCGGAGAGAGAAATGAAAGCGGAGGATACAACAACATAATAAATGTGGACCTTTCACAATTGCATCAATATGCCGATGATACTTCCGCAAAGCCTAAGATTTTGGAAGGAAATACAGCCGGAGTAATAGAAGGATTTTCTATTTCCCCTAATGGGGAAGTTGTAGGGCAATTCAGCAACGGCGAAAAAAAGACTTTGGGGCAGTTGATTTTGGCTAAATTTGATAACTCCATGGGGCTTCAAAAACTCGGAGGAAATTTATTTACGGATACAAGAAATTCCGGAGAGCCTCAGGTAGGGAAACCTGGCGCCAGTGGTTATGGGTCGACAAAATCAGGTTCTTTGGAGATGTCCAACGTAGATATTTCTATGGAGTTTACGGAGATGATTACTACTGAAAGAGGATTTCAAGCAAATTCAAGGATTATAACGACTTCCGATGAGATGCTTCAGGAACTTGTAAATATGAAAAGATAATATTAAAAGCTGGGCAGTTTAGCTGCCCAGCAAAAAAAGGTGGAAGATGTAATGATAGAAGTTAAAAGATTAAACGGAAAAGAGTTTATTGTTAATTGTGATTTAATTGAATTTATCGAATCAACTCCTGATACAGTCATAACTCTTACTACGGGGAAAAAAATAGTGGTCGCTGAAAGTATTGATGAAGTGATTAAAAAAATTATAGCTTTTAAAGGAAGAATTAATGATTATCATAAAATTGAGCAAGGAAAAGAGGTGTAATAAATTTTGGATATAGCAACTGTAGTGGGACTTCTTGCAGGAATATTTTTTACTATATATGGAGTTTACTCATCCGGAGGTGTTATAGCCTCATATATAAATATTCCATCCATAATAATTACATTAGGAGGTACTTTGGCTTCCACTCTTATGAGCTATCCTCTTAAAAGTTTTCTAAATTTGGGAAATGTAATTAGAAATGCATTTAAAGAAAAGGACTTCAGCCCTAATAAAATAATAGAAGAGATAATTAATCTTGCCAACGTTGCACGTAAAGAAGGCTTGCTTTCTTTGGAGGAATATGGAGAGAAGATTAATGATGATTTTCTTAAAAAAGGAATTCTGCTGATAGTAGATGGTACCGATCCTGAATTGGTAAGAAATATAATGGAAACAGAGCTTACATTTCTTGAAGACAGACATGCTGAAGGTCAGAGAATGTTGGAGTCGGCAGCAACTTTTGCACCTGCTTTTGGTATGATAGGAACTCTTGTAGGACTTATAAACATGTTGAGAACCTTAAGTGATCCCAGTACTGTAGGACCTCAAATGTCTGTAGCGTTGGTAACGACTTATTATGGGTCCATTTTAGCAAATGTCGTTTTTTTACCGATGGCTAATAAATTGAAAATTGTAGGAAACAAGGAGGTGCTGGTTAAGGAACTGATAATAGAAGGATTGTTGGCAATACAGGCCGGAGAAAACCCAAGGATAATAGAAGAAAAGTTGAAGACCTTTGTATCTCCCCAAATGAGAAAAAATTACAGAGAACAAGAACAGCTTAGAAGAGAGGGAGTTATATGAGAAAGAAGAGAGAAGCGGATAATGTAAATACATCTTCCTGGCTTAATACATATGCTGATATGATAACACTTTTACTCTGTTTCTTTGTGGCAATATATGCTTTTTCCAATGTAGATAAAGCAAAGTTTGATACTATGGTTCAGTCCTTTAGACCTGGTGAAAGTTCGGGAAACGGAAGTAATGTCAATATTGAAGATTTGGGATTGGACGAAGATGAGTTAGAAAGAATTAGGGATATTTTGGAAGAATATACTGATGAGAAGGGACTTTCCGATGAAATTACGATGGATTTGGAAGAAAGAGGACTTGTCATAAGGTTTAAGGACAGTGTATTTTTTGACTCGGGAAAGGCTGATATAAAACCAAAATCAAAGAATATCCTCCATTATTTAGCGGAGATACTTAAGAAATCTGAGTTTAAAAGTATGCAGATTAAAATTGAAGGCCATACGGATTCGGATCCAATTGTACATTCTAATGAGTATCCTACTAACTGGGAATTATCTGCAATAAGAGCGACCAATGTATTAAGATATTTAGTTGAAGTTGAAAATATTGAAGGAAACAGGATATCTTCATCCGGATACAGCTATTACAGACCCATAGCGCCAAATGATACTAAAGCAAATAAAGCTAAAAACAGAAGGGTTGATATTGTAATACTCAGAGAGTCTTCTCAAAAAAATGAACCTAAGTAAAGGAGTGATAAAGTGAGTACTAAGAAAGTAATACTAATTGTGGTAGTTGTTGTTATAATTATACTTGGACTTGCCGGAACAATAGCGGGATATGTGTTTAATAAAGGGGGCTTTACTTTTTTTGAAAATAATAAG
Organism: Acidilutibacter cellobiosedens; assembly: GCF_004103715.1. Taxonomy (NCBI): domain Bacteria; kingdom Bacillati; phylum Bacillota; class Tissierellia; order Tissierellales; family Acidilutibacteraceae; genus Acidilutibacter; species Acidilutibacter cellobiosedens. The sequence goes on from NZ_CP035282.1 coordinate 1,764,040, forward strand.
AAGAAGGAGAAAGTTGAAAAATATTATTTATCTTTAGATAGTATATATTGTAATATAAAAGACAGTAAAAAAGTGCTCAGCCTTAAGGTGACAATAGAACTGATCGATGAAGACAGCAAAACGGAATTGGAAAATAAACAATTTTTAATAAAAGATGATATAAACAAAATAATCAGAAATAAAACAGAAGAAGAACTTCAGGGAAGCGAAGGGCTGACCAATCTTCAGAAGGAAATAAAGAACAGTTTGGTAAAAATATTCGATGACGAAAGTATCACAAATGTTTATTTCGATGAAATGATTATTCAGTAGGGGAGGTAGCACAATTGCCAGAAGTATTGTCTCAAAATGAAATAGATGCCCTACTTCAAGCTATTAGCTCAGGTGAAGCAAATGTCCAGGATATGAAAGAAGAGAAGGGTTCTAAAAAAGTTAAAAAGTATGATTTTAAAAATCCTCAGAAAATTGCAAAGGATCAATTGAGAACTTTAGAAATAATCCATGAGAATTTTAGTAGGCTATTGCAGACTTTTCTATCCGGCTACTTAAGAGCGCCTGTTAAGATAGGTATTATGACTGTGGATCAATATGCCTACAGTGAATTCAACAATGCGATTTCCAATCCGGCTTTTCTAACCATTATTAATTTTAACCCTTTGGATGGCCAGATAGTAATTGATATATCTACTAATATTGTATATACAATGATTGACAGACTCTTGGGAGGAGATGGAGATGGAAAATATGAATCCAGAGGATTTACGGAAATTGAATTATCGCTATTAACTGTAATAATGTCAAAACTAAATGATTTTATTAAGGAAGCATGGAGTAATGTAATTGATTTGGAACCGTCCTTAGAAAAGATTGAAACTAATTCTCAGTTTGCTCAGATAGTACCTCCTAACGAAACTGTTGCTTTGATAACATTGAATATTGAAGTGGGAAAGGTAGAAGGAATGATAAATGTTTGTATTCCATATATAGTCATAGAGCCTATATTGGATAAACTTAGCACAAAATATTGGTTTTCGACTTCCAAAAAGGATGTTTCCGAAGAAGACGAAAAATTAATTAAAGATAGGATCTTGGATACGATAGTTCCCATAACAGCCGAACTGGGGAATACGAGAGTTAAGATCAGTGATATTGTCAATTTAACTGAGGGAGATGTAATAGGGTTTGATAAGAGTAATAATGAAAATATAAAGGTCAAAATAGGTCCCTTTGTTAAATTTTTAGGTAAACTTGGAACTAAGAATAATAAGATGGCAATAAAAATTAATAAGATAATAGAGGAAGGTGAAAATATATATGGCTAATGATATGCTTTCTCAAGAAGAGATAGACGCATTATTAAAGGGAACAACGGAAGATAATTTAACGGATTTAAATGAGGAAATCAGTGAAGTGGAAAGAGATGCGCTGGGAGAGATTGGTAATATCAGTATGGGTTCGGCGGCAACTGCTTTATCTACTTTATTAAAACAGAGGGTAAGTATTACGATACCCCAAGTTTCCGTGGAGAATATCAATATTCTTGCCGATGAGTATACAATTCCCTTTGTTGCTATAGATGTAAAATATAAAACTGGACTGGAAGGGTCAAATGTATTAATATTAAAGACGGATGATGTAAAAATCATAACTGATCTAATGTTAGGAAAAGAAACTTTTGATTTAAACAGAGAACTGACAGAAATGGATTTATCTGCTGTAAGCGAAGCTATGAATCAGATGATGGGGACCGCATGTACGTCTCTTTCGGAGATGTTTTCAAGAAAGATAGATATTGAGCCTCCAAAATCCACGGAGATAACATTTGAAAAGGCAAAAGATGAGTTAGATGTATTGAAAAATGCCGATTCAATTGTTAAGATATCTTTTAAGATGACAGTGGGAGATATTATAAACAGTAATATCATGCAACTTATTCCAGTAGGGTTTGCAAAGGAGTTAGTGTCAAAGTTAATGGGACAAGATTCTCAAGTTGAATCGGAGGAAGAAGTTGTTTCTGCCAATTCAACCGATGACTCTTCTTTATCTTACGAATATGAAAAAGAAGATGATTTGGATAAAATGTTTGATTCAAAGGTAAAAAAGGAGGAAAGAAAGGAAGAGAAAAAAGAGAAGCATTTACACGAAAACAAAAATATAGAGACAGATAAAAGTGTTATTGTAAAAAAACCTAAGTTTGAGGCTTTTGATGTTGAGCCCAAGAAGGAAAACTTACACAATGAAAGTATAGATTTAGTAGGAGATATTCCCGTTGAAATAACCGCAGAACTGGGAAGGACAGCTAAAAAAATTAAAGAGATATTGGAATATGGCGTAGGTACTATTGTTGAATTGGATAAACTTGTAGGGGAACCATTAGATGTTTATGCAAACGGAAAATTTATTGCTAAGGGTGAAGTTGTGGTTATAGATGATAATTTTGGGATAAGGATAACCGATATATCAAATTCATATAAAGAGGATAATTAATTTAATAAGAATTTAAGGAGGATATACATATGGCTGATGGAATACTGATCGTAGATGATGCATCTTTTATGAGAATGATGATAAAAGATATTTTAACTAAAAATGGATTTACAGTTTTGGGAGAGGCGGAAAACGGGATGAAAGCTGTAGAAAAGTATAATGAATTAAAGCCCTCTCTTGTTATCATGGACATCACCATGCCTGAGGTAGATGGAATTCAAGCTGTGAAGGCAATAAGAAAAATTGACGGGAACGCTAAAATAGTTATGTGTTCAGCAATGGGACAACAAGCTATGGTAATTGAAGCAATACAGGCGGGAGCAAAGGATTTTATTGTTAAGCCATTCCAAGCAGATAGAGTAATAGAAGCTGTAAAGAAGGTATTAAGCTAAAATATGGGAAAATATTTTGGAGGAATATTTATCTTTTTGATTACAGTATTTAATTCCTTTGCTTATGCAGAAGGAAATGGCGGTGAAGAAAGTTTTTTAAAATTATTTATTAAAATGATTTTGTATCTTTTAATCTTTATCGCAGTTATAGTACTATGTTTTTACGGGACAAAGCTTGTTGGGAAAAGATCTAAATCATTTTTTAAAAGTAAGTATATGGAAATAATTGATACGGTAAGCTTGGGAACAAATGTTAAATTGATAGTCATGAAGGTGAATGACAAAATTTATATTATGGGTGTAGGAAATAACGGCTTTACACTTATAGATAAAATTAATGAGGATGAATTTCCTATATATGAAGAATCGGATGAAAAGAATTTTACGGACTACTTGAAAAAGTATAATTCAATTTTGGCGTTAAAAGATCTTGGAAAAATAAAAGACAAATTAAAAATGAAAAGGTCAAATGAAGTTAATTCAAATGAGTGTAGGGATGAAAAAGATGACAAAAAGAACAGTTAATTTGTTAATTTTAATCTTTATTATAAGTATGATATTTAGCAGTGGAGTTTATGCACAATCTGGGGTATCATTATTTGGGAAAAATATCAAAATAGAGGATGGAGGTACTCCTCAAGATTATGTATCTTCTATAAAGTTACTTCTTCTATTGACGGTATTATCTTTGGCACCATCGATACTGATAATGATGACAAGCTTTACCAGGATTATAATTATACTTTCTTTTATAAGGAATGCCTTAGGTTTGCAGCAGACTCCTCCCAGTCAGGTTTTAATCGGGTTGGCATTGTGCTTAACGATGTTTGTCATGGCTCCTGTTGGTAAACAAATTAACAGCGAAGCTTTGCAGCCTTTTTTAAAGGAGGAAATAAATCAGGAAGAGGCTTTGAAAAAAGCGATGGCTCCCGTAAGAGAATTTATGTTCAAGCAGACGAGGGATAAAGACTTATCTCTTTTTATGAACATTAAAAATATTTCTAATGTTAAGAACTTGGATGCCATACCTAATTATGTGCTGATTCCGGCTTTTATTATAAGTGAATTGAAAACTGCTTTTCAAATAGGATTTATTATATATGTGCCGTTTCTTGTAATAGATATGATAGTATCAAGTACTTTAATGTCAATGGGGATGATGATGCTTCCCCCTGTTATAATTTCATTTCCGTTTAAAATATTATTGTTTATTTTAGTTGACGGGTGGAATTTAATATCTAAAGCTATGGTTTTAGGATTCAAATAATGGAGGTGGCGGTATGAGTGAAGGAGATATAATTAAAATTGCACAAAGTGCTATTAGAACTATTTTAACGGCATCAGCTCCAATGCTGATCTTTAGTTTGGCAGTAGGTCTTGTTATAAGTATATTTCAGGCGGTAACTCAAATTCAGGAATCCACTTTAGCTTTTGTTCCTAAGATAATAGCCGTACTTTTAGCTCTTGTAATATTTGGACCTTGGATATTGAAAGTTCTGACGGAATTTACTTCGGGGCTGCTTACAAATATTAATTCTTATATACAATAGACAGGTGTTAATTATGGAAGAAATTTTAAATATGGTACTTAGTAAATGGGAGATTTTTTTGTTAATCTTTATAAGGCTTTCAGGAATATTTATTTTCTCTCCTTTTTTTAGCTCTAAGAATGTACCAAATATTGTTAAAATAGGTTTTAACTTTATGCTTTCTATTATTGTTATGAATGTACTGAATATCAATTCTTTAAATTTAAAGGGGGCTAATTATGTTGTTTTGATAATTAAGGAACTGTCTATAGGACTTATCATAGGGTTTATAAGTTATGTTTTTTTTTCAACCTTTTATGTATTGGGGCAGATTATCGATATGGAAACGGGATTTGCCATGGTAAATGTTCTTGATCCTCAGTTTAATACGCAAATACCTGTTATGGGTAATTTTTATTATATAATGTCATTTTTAATATTTTTGACTATAAACGGACATCATCTTTTGATAAAGGCATTGGTGGATAGTTATAAGCTTGCACCAATTGGTAAATTTACAATAGATAAAAATATTGCTTTTTTCATGGCTGATATTGTGTCCAAAAGTTTTTCGATAGGGTTTAGATTGAGCATTCCTGTGATTACTACTATTTTATTAATTGATATTCTTATGGGGGTTCTTTCAAGAACTATGCCTCAGATGAATGTATTTGTTGTAGGAATGCCGCTAAAGATTGTTATAGGTCTTGTGGTAGTTATGGTGACATTACCATTATTTGGGGTTATATCAAACAATGTATTTGAAGAAATGTTTAATAGTATATATGAATTCTTAAGGTTATTAACATGAGAAGCAGAATTTTTTCTATAGATTTACAACTTTTTGCAGAAGGAGAAAAGACAGAAAAGGCAACCCCAAAGAAAAGAAGAGATACAAGAGAAGAAGGGCAAGTTCTCCAAAGTAGAGAAGTCACTTCCGCCTTTATTTTATTATTATGCTTTATAGGTTTTAAAATTTTTGGAGGTAGAATATTCAGTAATTATCTTGAATTTTTAGAAGAGGTTTTTTCTTTAATATCTAATCCTACTGATATCTTTTTGGAGTCAAATTTTAAGGTAGGATTTCTAAAAGTTATTGTTGAATTTTTGGGGGCAATTCTTCCCATAGGTTTAATATCTCTTCTATCAGGATTATTAATAAATTATGCTCAGATAGGATTCTTGTTTACGACAAAGCCTTTGAAGATTAAACTCAGCAGGATAAATCCTATTGAAGGATTCAAGAGATTATTTTCAAAAAGAGCAATTATGGAGTTGTTAAAATCTATTATTAAGGTAGTCATCATAGGATATGTGGCTTATAATTTTATATCGAATAATTTAAACACCATAATTAACCTTCCGGGACTTGAGATGATTCCGGCCATCAAAAGTATGTCAAGTATTATACTTGATTTTGCAATGAAGATTGCGGGAGTTTTAATTGCTCTTGCGTTTGTTGATTATTTTTATCAATGGAGAGAATACGAAAAGAATTTGATGATGAGTAAGGAAGAAATAAAAGAGGAATATAAGCAGACGGAAGGAAATCCTCAAACGAAATCTAAAATAAGGGAGACTCAGAGGAGGCTTGCCAGGAGTAGAATGATGCAGGAAGTTCCTAAGGCGGATGTTATAATTACAAATCCTACCCATCTTTCTGTTGCCCTGAAATATGATGCTGAAAAATATTCAGCTCCGTATTTGATAGCAAAAGGAGCGGATAATATTGCTTTTAATATAAGAAAGATTGGAAAAGAAAATGATATACCGATTGTAGAGAACAAAATTTTGGCAAGAACTATATATGAAAATGTGGAAATCGGAGAGACAATTCCCGACGATTTGTATGAAGCGGTAGCTGAAGTATTGGCATATGTATATAGTTTAAAAGATAAGTATTAGGAGGATTAATATGAAGTTTGGAGATATAGTTGTAGCGGTGGCAGTCATTGCTATGGTAGTAATAATTATAATACCTATTCCTAAGGTTTTATTGGATATTTTGCTTACTGTGAATCTTGCGTTAAGCTTGCTTATATTACTGCTTTCTATGTATACGAAAGATATATTGGATATATCCGTATTTCCTTCCCTTCTTTTAATAACTACTTTGTACAGAATGTCTTTAAATATATCTACAACAAGAGGAATTTTAACTGAAGGAAATGCTGGAAGCGTAATAGAGGTTTTTGGAAATTTTGTTATACAGGGTAATATAGTCGTCGGATTCATAATATACATTATAATTGTTATTGTGCAGTTTTTAGTAATTACAAAAGGTTCGGAAAGAGTTGCCGAAGTGGCTGCAAGATTCACTCTTGATGCAATGCCCGGAAAGCAAATGGCAATAGATGCCGATTTAAATGCGGGACTTATTACTGAAAGTGAAGCGAAGAAGAAAAGAAAAGAGGTACAGCAATATGCTGACTTTTATGGATCTATGGATGGAGCAAGTAAATTTGTAAAAGGAGATGCTATAGCAAGTATTCTAATAACCTTTGTAAATGTTTTGGGAGGCTTTTTAATAGGAATGATGAGTATGGGTTTAAGCTTTTCCGAAGCTTTACAAAAATATGTTCTTCTTACTGTAGGAAACGGATTGGTTGGCCAGATACCTGCCCTTTTGATTTCAACGGCAACAGGTATCATAGTTACCAGAGCTGCTTCTGAAAGCAGTTTAGGAAAAGATTTAGTCGAGCAGATGTTTGGGAAGAATCCTCAGCTTCTTTCTATAGTAGGTGGTGTGTTAGCATTTTTGGGAATATTTACTCCACTCCATTTTTATATAGTCATCGCTTTAATTTTCTTATTATTGTCCTATTTAATGAAGAAAGCAACAAAAGGAAAAGAGAAAGAAGAGAGTGTCTCCGTGGGGCCGACTGAAGCGGAGGAATTGAGAAGACCTGAAAATGTCATGTCCTTATTAAAAGTGGACAGCATAGAGCTGGAATTTGGTTATGGCTTAATACCACTGGCGGACGTAAGCCAAGGCGGAGATTTATTGGACAGAATAGTAATGATAAGAAGGCAGATTGCTATGGAAATGGGGCTGGTGGTTCCTATTGTAAGATTGAGGGATAATATTCAACTAAATCCAAACGAATATGTGATAAAGATCAAGGGAGTGGAAGTCTCCAAAGGTGAAGTTTATTTCGATCATTATATGGCTATGGATTCCGGTGCAGCTACAGGTGAAATTGAAGGAATTGATACGGTAGAACCTGCTTTCGGACTTCCTGCTAAATGGATTACCGACAAAGAAAGAGAAAAGGCAGAAGTTTTGGGATATACAGTAGTAGATCCTCCTTCAGTAATAGCTACTCATTTAACTGAAATTATTAAGCAGAGAGCTTATGAATTAATAGGAAGACAGGAAGTTAAATCCCTTATTGATAATGTAAAGGAAGAATATCCCGCTGTGGTGGAAGAGGTTGTTCCGAAGGTGTTATCCCTTGGAGAGATAGAAAAGGTCCTTTCAAATCTTTTAAGAGAACAGATAAGTATCAGGGATATGGTTACAATATTGGAAACTTTAGCTGATTATGGTACGGTTACAAAGGATACGGATTTATTAACGGAGTATGTCAGGCAAAAACTTTCAGGGTATATAACAAACAGATATGTGGAAAATAATCATTTGAAGGTCGTTACCTTGGACAGTCAAGTAGAAGAGTTGATAATGAATTCCATAAATAAAAGCGATACGGGTTCTTATCTTTCGTTAGAACCCAGGAAAGCTCAAACAATCTTAAACAATACATTGAAGGTAGTTAAAAAACTTACTTCCATCGGAGAACAACCTATAATATTAACGGCACCAATTGTCAGATTGTATTTCAAAAGGCTTACAGAACAGTTGACAAATGATTTGGTTGTCTTGTCCTATAATGAGATAGAGTCTTCTGTTGAGGTCCAATCTGTAGGGATGGTGAGTATATAATGAAAATTAAAAGATATATAGGAGAAAATACTCAAGAGGTAATGGGTAAGCTAAAAAAAGAATTGGGGCCTGAAGCAGTAATACTTAATACCAAAACTATTAAAAAAGGTGGCTTTTTGGGATTATTTAAAAAAAGCATGGTTGAAGTAGTGGCGGCAGTAGATGAAGAAGAATATAGTTTTAAAAGACAAAATAACAGAGCAATTAGAAATAATAATGAGAATGATAATCTAAAAGCCGAAATAGTAAAGCTCCAAAACCTTGTAGAAAAAATGTATAATAATATGAACAAGAGCGATGAGATAAACGAAAGACTTGAAAAGTACAGAGATGTTTTAGTATCCAATGGAGTTGACAAGTTGGTTGCTACCTCAATATTGAATAGTATAAATGAAAATGTTAATATAGAAGATAAGGACGAAGAAACTCTTGATGGAATAGTGAATTATTATTTATATGAACGCCTCGGAGATGTAGAACCGATAGAGATTGAAGAAAAGCAAAAAGTAATTTTTTTTGTTGGACCTACTGGTGTTGGAAAAACTACTACTTTGGCTAAGATAGCTTCAAGAATTATACTTGAAGGAAAACATAGTGTTGGATTAATAACTGCCGATACATACAGAATTGCTGCAGTGGATCAATTAAAGGTATATAGTGAAATACTTAATATTCCCTTGAAAACCGTTTATAAATCCCAAGATTTGAATAAAGCGTTGGAAGAGTTTAAGGACAAGAATATTGTATTAGTTGATACTGCAGGGAGAACCCATAAGGACAGGGAGCAAATACTTGAAACAAAAGAATTAACTGATTCTGTGGACAATAAGGAAATATATCTTGTTTTGAGTGTTTCAACGGATTTAAAAACTTTATTGTCCATATTAAAACAGTATAGCTTGTTTCGTGAATGTAAAATTATTTTTACTAAGTTAGATGAAACGGAGAATTATGGGAATATATTAAATGTAAAATATTATTTTGATAATCCTCTTTCATATATTACAAATGGACAAGATGTTCCCGATAATATAGAAGTAGCGGATTTAAAAAAAATAGCGGGTCAATTGTTTAAGGAGAATTAATATGCCGGATCAAGCTGAAAAATTAAGAAATTTAATAAAGAAAGATAGAAATATAAATATTGATGATTTTGTTACAAAGGAGAGAGAGAAAAAAAGTAAAGTTATTTCTATAACAAGTGGGAAAGGGGGAGTAGGAAAAACTAATTTTACTATAAATTTGGCAATTTCTTTAAAAAGATTGGGATATGAAGTAGTAGTCTTTGATGCGGATATCGGATTAGCCAATATAGATATTGTATCAGGAACTATAACCAAATATACCATTTCGAATTTATTGAAAGACGGGCTTGATATATTTGAAGTAATTCATGAAGGACCGGAGGGAATAAAGATACTGTCCGGAGGTACAGGAATAAATGAATTAACCTTAATCGACGATAAATCAATAAATAAGATAATTGATGAATTAGGGAAATTAGAGAGATTTTCGGATTTTATATTAATTGATACGGGAGCGGGAATACATAATTCGGTAACGGACTTTATAATGTCTTCCGACGAAGTTATAGTTATCACAACACCTGATCCTACATCTATTACTGATAGTTATACTTTAATAAAAACCTTGGTACTCAAAGGGTATGGAAGGCAACTAAATGTAGTGATTAATATGGTTGATAGCAGAACTAATGCCTATGAAGTGTTTAATAAGCTTAACAGGGCAACCGATAGATTTCTGAATATCCAATTAAATTTCTTGGGTTTCTTGGATCGGAATAATATTGTTTCCAACGCTGTGAGAAAACAAGTTCCCTTTGTAATATCAGATCCTTATAATCAGATATCAAAGAAAATAAATATTATAGCATTAAATACTGCGAAAGGGATAAATGTTTTACCAGATTATCGACCTAAAAGTTTTGTGGAAAAATTGAAATACTTTCTTTTAAAAAAGGGTGATTGAAGATTATGGACGATAAAAAAAAGCTTTTTCGTATAGGTCAAAGAATTGAAATTAGCAGAGAAGAGAAGAGAGGAAGAAAATTTTATCCGAGTCAAATTTTGGATATTATCGATAAAAATGTTTATGTCATCAGTGGGCCTATATATAAAACTTCTTTCATAATGGTTCATAAAAATGAAATAATTAAAATTTCTTGTGCAGTAAAAAATAAAGGAAGATTTTGTTTCGAAGGAAGAGTATTAGAAAGAAAGTTCAATAAGATATATATAGTTAAAATTCAACAAGTAAGCAAAGTTTACAGGACTCAAGAAAGGAATTATTACAGATTTCCTATAAATATAAAGGTAATAAAAAAGTTTGTTGTAGGAAAAAGCGAAAAAGAAGAAATCATTGAAGAAAATTGTGAGTCAAAGGATATAAGCGGAAACGGCATAGCCTTAAAAACATCTTTTAAACACAGCATAGGAGATATCGTAGGAATGAGTTTTGATATAAATGACAGAACAATTAATGTTATGGGAAAAGTAGTGAGAATAAAGCCTGTAGATGTATTTTATTATAAATATGAAATTGGAGTAAACTTTTGCGATATCGCTTCGAAAGATAGGGAGACAATAATAAAATATATATTTGAAAGGGAAATAAGAATGAGAGAAAAAGGGTTGATATAATGATTAAAGTATTAATAGTCGATGATTCTGCACTAATAAGGAAAATTCTTTCTGATATATTAAACGAGGATGAAGAGATCCAAGTTATAGCGGTAGCAAGCAATGGAAAAGATGCGCTGGAGAAGATAGTACTTTTTAAACCGGATGTTGTTACTTTGGATATGGAAATGCCGGTAATGGATGGCATTGAAACTTTAAAAAATATTGTTGCCAAATATAATATTCCTGTACTGATGATAAGTTCTTTGACTACTGAAGGTGCGGAATATACTATAAGAGCTTTGGAGGAAGGAGCGGTAGATTTTATTCCCAAACCTAAGAATATATTTGGATTGGGAGGAAGTGCAGAAAGAAAGAAAATAATAGACAAGGTAAAGATTGCCAGCAGATCCAATAGAAGAAGATTATATAAAAAAATTGATATTTCAGAACCTGTTAAAAAGAAGTTTGATTTTGATATTCTTAGCGGAAGTAGCTACAATAATATAGTTGCTATTGGTACCTCAACCGGAGGACCGAGAGCTCTACAAGAAATAATACCAAAGATTCCTTATAATATTAATGCTACTATAGTGATAGTCCAGCATATGCCTCCTAATTTTACGAAATCTCTTGCGGACAGGCTTAATTCTTTGTCTCAGGTATTGGTAAAAGAAGGAGAAGAAGGGGAAAAACTTAAAAGAGGATATTGCTATATAGCACCGGGAGATTATCATCTATTAGTAGGTAAAAGAGGAGACGATTTATTTATTAAATTAAATCAGAGTCCTCCTATTTTGGGATTAAGACCGGCAGTAGATCCCATGATGGAATCAGTTGCTAATATAGAGCATAAGAAAAAAGTAGGCATTATATTAACCGGAATGGGATCTGACGGAACATTAGGGTTAAAAAAGGTAAAAGAAAAAAAAGGTTTTATCATTGCACAAGATGAAAAGTCATCGGTGGTTTTCGGAATGCCAAGGGCAGCTATTAATATAGGAATTGTTGATAAAATATTGCCTTTAGAGTCAATCGCCGATGAGATTATAAATCAAGTGGGGGTGTTATAAATGGATTTGGACATTAGTCAATACTTAAATGCATTTGTGGAAGAATCAAAAGAACATATACAAAATATGAATGAAATACTTTTAGATCTTGAAAAGGATGTTCACAACCAGGACATATTAAATGAGTTGTTTAGAATAGCTCATACCTTAAAGGGAATGGCCGGAACAATGGGATTTAACAGTATGGCAAATTTGACTCATCAGATGGAAGATGTTCTTCAGGGAATAAGAAGTGGAGAAATTCAAGTATCAGAGAATACCATGGATGTACTCTTCGAATGTGCAGACGTTTTGGATTCATGCATATCTCAAATATCCGAAACAAGCAAGGAACCGGAAGACGATTATAGTGTTCTTATCAATAAATTGAAAAAGGCAATGAATAATGAAGAAAATGAAAGCAATGAAGACAATAAGGATAATAAAGATTATGAAAAACCAAAGAAGGAAAAAGTTGAGTTTAATGAATATGTAAATAATGTTTTATGTAAAGCCAGTTCCCAAAATTTAAACAGTTTTCAGATAGATGTTCGTTTGAAAAGTACATGTATGCTTAAATCGGCAAGAGCGTTTGTTGTATTTAATACATTGGAAAACTTGGGAGAAATTATTTATTCGAATCCATCGGCAGAAGATATTGAAGACGAAAAATTTGATTTGGAATTTTCTATAGTTATAGTCACTAAAGAGGAGAAAGAAAAAATAGAAGGAGAGTTGAACGGCATATCGGAAATTGAGAATATTCAGATTGCCGATCTGACTGAATTGGAAGTAAAAACGGAACAAGTTAAGTCTAAGGATATTACCGCGGAAAGAGAGTCTGTGACTCAAAAAGAAAAGAAAGAGAAAAATGGCGGCACTGTTTCCAAATCTGCCAAAGTAGGAAAGACTGTAAGAGTTGATATTGATAGATTGGACAATCTTATGAATCTTGTCAGTGAGCTTATTATTATAAAGACAAGAATGGAGGGAATAGGAGAAACTTCTAATAAAGAAGGCATGAATGAAGCCATTGAATACTTAGAAAGAATTACTACAAGCCTTCACGATGCGGTAATGAAAGTGAGGATGGTTCCTATTGAACGAGTGTTTAACAGATTTCCGAGAATGGTCAGGGACTTATCGAAGGAATTGAAAAAAAATGTTTCCCTTCAGATGTCCGGAGATGAAACGGAAGTTGATAGAACGGTTATTGATGAAATTGGGGACCCTCTTATTCATTTAATCAGAAATTCAATAGATCATGGAATAGAACATCCGGAAGAAAGGAAAAAGCTTGGGAAGGATGAAACAGGCACGGTTATATTAAAAGCTTATCCTGACGGTAATAATGTAGTGGTAGAAGTAGAAGATGACGGCAGTGGAATTAATTTTGAAAAAATAAAGAAAAAAGCTGTGGAAAAAGATTTGATAAATGGGAAAAATGCCGATACGATGAGTAAGGAAGAAGCAATTGAGCTTTTGTTTAAGCCTGGATTCAGTACTTCAGATGTAATCTCGGATGTATCGGGAAGAGGGGTAGGATTAGATGTAGTTAAGAGCAAAATAGAATCCATAGGTGGATCTATAGAAGTGGAGACAAAAGAAGGAAAAGGAACTAAATTTATAATCAGAATACCTTTAACTCTGGCAATAATTCAAGCGTTGCTGGTAAAGGTAAAAGAAGAAATGTTTGCAATACCTTTAAGTTCAATATCGGAAATTATTAATATAAATAAAGAACAGATAAGAAATATACAAGGACAGGAAATAATACTATATAGAGGAAGAACCATTCCCGTAATAAGGCTGAATAAAATAATCCATACTGAAATAGATGAAGAAAGAAACGAGCTCGTTTCCATTATTGTAAAGAAAGGGGACAAGCAGGCTGGATTAGTAGTGGACAGTCTCTTAGGACAGCAAGAAATTGTAATAAAGCCTTTAGGAAAGTATTTATCAAATGTTAAATATCTCGCAGGTGCAACCATATTAGGTAATGGGAAAATTTCTTTAATATTAGACGTAAATTCATTATTTTAGGGAGGGAAGATGAGATGGCTTCTGATCTGAATAAATATGTGATATTTAAATTGATAGATGAGTATTACGGATTAGATATCGAAAATGTAATATCGGTTGAAAAGATGCAAGAATTTACAAGAGTTCCGAATGCGCCTTCTTATGTAAGAGGAGTAATAAATTTAAGAGGAGAAGTTATACCTGTTATTGATTTAAGAGAAAAATTAGGATTGAAATTAAAATCTACTGATGAAAATACAAGAATAATAATTGTTTCTGAAAGTGAAATAAATTTGGGAATTGTTGTAGATTCATCTTCGGAAGTTTTAGAAATACAAAGAAGTCTTATAGATAAACCTTTAGCATCGGAGGAGGAATCCAATAATTATTTAAAAGGTATAGGAAAAGTTGATGGAAGATTGATTATAATTATTGATTTGGAAAAATTAATTGAAGCTTAAATGGGGTGTTAAGATATGTCTATAAATATAGATGACATTAATAGCAATATTCTTGATGTTTTAAAGGAAATCGGAAATATTGGTTCCGGAAATGCGGCTACTGCTCTTGCCAATATGATATCTAAAAGGGTTAACATGGATGTACCTCAAACCCGGCTATTGGAATTCAAAGATGTTTCTAACCTGCTGGGCGGAGAGGAAAATCCGGTAGTAGGTATATATTTTGAAATGAAGGGAGATGTAGTAGGCAATATAATGTTTGTCCTGGACTTAAATTCTGCTAAGAATTTAACTGAAATGCTCTATAGTCATGATACGGATTCAGATGATTTGACTGAAATGGACATATCGGCATTATCGGAAATAGGTAATATAATATCCTCTTCCTATGTAAATTCTTTAAGTGAATTAACAGGATTAAAGATTAAAATTTCGGTTCCGTCTTTATCTATAGATATGGCAGGAGCGATACTTAGCGTACCTGCAATTCAGTTTGGCCATATAGGAGATCATGTGTTGTTTGTAGAAACTAAATTTGAGGAAGGAAAGAGGGAAGTTATAGGAAATCTTTTTTTAATTCCGGAAATTCAATCTTTTACTAAAATATTAAACGGCTTAGGAGTTTTGTAAAATGGGTGTAGTAATAAAAGTTGGAATGTCTGATTTAAATGTTTTAAAAGCACCGGGGATATTGACGACCTTAGGCCTCGGATCTTGTGTGGGAATAGCAATATTTGATAAAAGAAGAAAGATTGCAGGATTGGTACATATTATGCTTCCTTCCAGTAACGAAATAAAAAATAACGGAAATAAAGCAAAATTTGCGGATACCGGAATAGAAGTTTTAATTGAAGAAATGATTAAATTGGGTGCTAATAAAAGAGATTGCATTGCAAAAATTGCCGGAGGGTCTCAGATGTTCACATTTAATTCTAACAATGATATCTTGAAGATCGGGGAAAGAAATGTTAAATCTGCGAAAGAAAAATTGAGTCAATTGATGATACCCATTGTTGCTGAGGATACAGGAGGTAATTTTGGAAGAACGATAGAATTTAATTCGGAAGATGGAACTCTTTTCATAAAAACAATTGGTCATGGAGTTAAAACTATTTAGTTTATTCCTGTGGAGGTAGCCTTATGACAACAAAAGAATTATGGTATAAATATAAAGAAACAAATGATATGGAATCAAAAAAGGAATTGATAGAAAAATATGTTCCCTTAGTTAAAGTTGTAGCGGGAAGAATGTTCAACTTTTATGGAAGTAAAATTGAATATGATGATCTGGTAGGGTTTGGAGTGCTGGGACTTATAGACAGTATTGAGAGGTTTGATCTGCATAAAAATATAAAATTCGAAACCTATGCTCAGATACGAATAAAAGGTGCAATTATTGATAATATAAGAAAACTTGACTGGATTCCAAGATCTTTGAGGAAAAAGTCAAAAGATGTACAAAAAGCCATTTTTGAATTGGAGAACAAACTGGGATATAATCCTTCTAACGAACAGATATCCGAGTATTTGCATATTTCACTAAAAGAAGTGGAAAATATGCTGTCAGATATAACTACATTTAATGTTGTATCTTTGGAGGACTTTTTAAATGAAAACGGAGAATACTTTTTTGAGGTAAAAGAAGATGATAAGGATACTCCTGAGAGGGTTTATGAAAAGGACGAAATAAAAAAAATACTGGTTGATACCATAGATGCTCTTCCTGAGAAAGAAAAACTTATAATTTCTTTGTATTATTATGAAGAATTGACTTATAAAGAAATAGGTCATATTTTGAAGTTATCTGAATCAAGAATATCTCAAATACATAGCAGGGTGTTAATAAAAATAAAAAACTGTTTAATTAAGAGTGGAATAAATTCAAATGATTTGAGGTGATTAATATGGGTACTGAAAAAAATATTTCCATAGAGTTATCCCGGGACAAAAAAGAGGGATATCTAACTTTAAAAACCGATAAAGATTTTGAAGGTTTTAGAGAAAAAGATTATGATTTTATATTGGAAAAAATAAAAGAGGTTATTAAAGTTCCAATAGACGAAAAAATGATCAGGAATATATTAAAAAACAGACTATATGACGAAAAATTTTTGATAGCTTCATGGATGGAACCTATTAATGGCAAGGATGGATATATAAAAAATTATTTTGATTCAGAAAAAAGCATGGTACCAAAGGTATTGGAGGACGGAACGGTTGATTACAAGAACTTAGATATGGTTACAAATGTTAAAAAGGGTGATATTCTTTCAGAACTTATTCCGCCGGAAGACGGTAAGAACGGGATGAGAGTAACGGGAGAGATAATTCCGTGTAAACAAGGTAAAAAAGCGTTTTTCAAAAGAGGCAAAAATGTAGGTATCAGTGATGACGGTTTATATGCAGTTGCTTTAAAAGCAGGGCAGGTCAAATATATGGGCAATAAAATATCCGTATTCGAGAACTTAAATCTTTCTTCTGTGGACAATTCCACCGGAAATATTAATTTTAATGGTAACGTTACAGTAAAAGAAAATGTAATGAACGGTTTTACCCTTAAGGCAGAAGGAGATATAAAAATAATGGGTATTGCAGAGGGAGCTTATATAGAGAGCCAAGGAAATATATTTGTGAATACGGGAGTTCAAGGATACGGCAAAGGAGAAATTAAAGCTCAGGGTAATTTAACCACAAGATTTATTCAAAATAGCATTATCAATTGTGCAGGAGATATAACTGCAGAGACGATAATGCATAGCGACGTAATAAGTAAGGGGAATATAAATGTAATCGGGAAAAAAGGGTTGATTGTAGGCGGGACGTATAGAGCCAACAGGGAAATAAATGCAAAAATTATTGGATCATCCATGGCTATTTCAACCATACTGGAGGTAGGAACAGATCCTCAGATTAGATTAAAAAATGAAAATGTAAAGAAAACTCTTGATGACATTAGAAATAACTTAGATAAGATTGATAAAACTATTGATGCCTTGGAAAAAAGAGGTAAATTAAGTAATGAAAAGAAAGAAATGTATGATAAACTTGTTTATACACAAAAAAATTTATATGAAAAGATGATAGAGCTTAACAGGCAATATAATGAAAGTAAGACTTATATTGATGAGATGTCGGTAGGAAAAATTAAAGTCGAAGATATAATACATCCAGGGGTAAAGGTTATAATAGGAAATGCCGTTTTACTTATTAGAGATGAATTGAGGCACTGTACATTATATAATAGTGAAGGAGAAATAAGGGTAGGTCCTTATTAGGAGGGGATAATATGCCAGTCAGGCCTGTAGATTATATTCCTCTGGTACATCAAACTCAGGAATTATCAAAAGTAAAACAATCGGAAATTGAAAGAACTAAAGTTCAGATGGAAAATAACTTTGTTCAAAAGGAAAAGACAATTAAAAGGAATGAGACAAGAGTCAATGATCCGGAAAAAAATGAGAGGGTAAGGATCGATCCAAATAGTAAAAGACAAAATACTAACGAAAATAAAAAGAGAAAAGAAGAAGAAAATAAAATCGTAAAAGACAGAAAGAATGAAGAAGTTAAAGAAGGAAGTAAGATAGATATTAGGATTTAAGAGGTGTAAAATAGTGTTGTATAATGTATTGATGATTTTGGGAATTTTTTGTATTGTTATTTCTTTTATATTTTTAAATTCTTTTTCCAATAAAGAAAAAGGGTTCTTTGATGAAATTACCGATATGTATAAAGACATCGAAAAATATAAAGATCATATGGAGGTAGCCATAGATGATTTAGAAAAAATAATTGATTTTTCAGTTGATAAGGCAGACAAATATATTTCCGATTATCCTGTTGCCAAAAAGGAAGAAAGAAATGCCTCACTTACACAGGAAGATGATTTTTTCATAATAAATCATAAAGATGAAGATGATTTATCAAAAAAGGTGTTTGAACTTAAAAATATCGGAATGGATAATAAAGAGATTGCACAAAAACTTAACAGAGGAATAAGAGAAGTGGAAATCATTATAAAAATGAATAGCCAATTGAAAAAGTAATTTTTACTATTAAATTGTTTAATATAATAAATTATGACTGATAAAGTTAGTATTTATGCCTATTGTGGGAGTCTTGAAGAAAAATGTGAGGCTCCCTTTTTCGTATATGCATTATCTTTGGAGTGGGGATATAAAAGTAAACTTGACAAAATATATCCAGAATGATATATTAATTATGATAGATAAAATTTTATTGAATGGAGGGAACTAGTTGCTGATTACACGGGAAACAGATTACGCGTTGAGAATTTTGCGCGTATTGGCAAACGGGAAACGGGTTACTTCAGGTGAGATATGTAAACGTGAATTGCTTCCTCAGCAGTTTGTATATAAGATTTTAAAGAAGTTGGAGAAGGCAGGAATTATACAGATTACCCGAGGTGTTGACGGGGGCTGTAGATTAACCGGAGACCTTAAAAAGCTCAGTTTATATGATTTGACTGAAATCGTTGAGGGAAATAAGTTTATAAGCGCTTGTATGCAACCTAATTTTCAGTGTGCATGGAGAAAGAAATACAACTCTAAGTGTAATGTACATTGTCATTTATTGAAAATCCAGGAGGTATTTGATAGAGAATTGCGTATCCATAGTATTTATCAAATATTATTTGAACAAGTTTAACTTTTTATTTAAATGGATTTGAACATTAAATATATTTTACATATAAAGTGGACAATTTTTATCAAGTATATGAAACCCGTTTAAAATGCTGGTTTGCTACCATAAAATTAGGTATTTGGTATGCTTTATAATAAGTTTTATACAAATAAAATATAATTTAAATAAAAGGAGGGAATGGTATGTTTTTTAAGACAAGGGAAGATCATGAATCTTTACGTACAAAAATTCGAGAATTTGCGGAAACTGAATTGAAACCTCAAACGTTTCTTCTTGATAAGGAGAATGAGTTTCCTACAGAGATTGTTAGAAAAATGGGAGAGATGGGTTTGATGGGAGTTCCATATCCTAAGGAGTATGGCGGTTTAGACTTGGATATGATCAGTTACGCTATTGCCGTTGAGGAGATTTCTCGAATAGATGGGGGCACCGGAGTTATTCTTTCTGCTCATGTTTCTTTAGGATCGTGGCCCATATTTGCTTATGGTACAGAAGAACAAAAACAAAAATATCTGATTCCTTTGGCAAAAGGCGAAAAATTGGGGGCATTTGGTCTTACAGAACCAAATGCCGGCAGTGATCCGGGGGGAATGGAAACCACGGCTGTTCTTGACGGTGATTATTATATACTGAACGGCGGAAAGATTTTTATAACAAATGCAGATAAAGCTGATATCTATATTATTTTTGCTGTTACTATACCGGATATAGGAACTCACGGTATTAGTGCATTTATTGTGGAAAAAGGATGGGAAGGTTTTACTTTTGGAGATCACTATGACAAGATGGGTATCCGTTCGTCTTCTACTGCTGAATTGATTTTTAATAATGTGAAAGTTCCAAAGGAAAATTTATTAGGAAAGGAAGGAGACGGATTTAAGATCGCAATGTCTACTTTAGATGGCGGTCGTATCGGTATTGCCTCCCAGGCTTTAGGTATTGCTCAAGGAGCTTATGAAAGTGCTTTAGAGTATTCCAAAGAAAGAATTCAGTTTGGAATGCCTATTTGTTATCAGCAGATTATTTCATTTAAACTGGCTGATATGGCTACAAAGCTTCGAGCATCCCGACTTATGGTATATAGTGCTGCCGACCTTAAGGAAAATCATGAGTCTTATAGTATGGAATCTGCCATGGCAAAGCAATATGTTTCTGACAATTGTTTGGAAATTGTAAATGATGCCCTTCAAATTTTTGGAGGTAATGGGTATTTGAAAGGCATGGAGGTAGAGCGGGCTTATCGTGATGCAAAAATTTGTACAATTTATGAAGGCACCAACGAAATTCAACGGATAGTTATTGCGTCTCACATTATCGGGAAAATGCCAAAAAATGAAGCCACCACACGGGGAAAACGAGGGTCCTTAACCGGAACACGCAAAAAGATGATTTTTAAAGATGGTACTGCCAAAGAACAAGTAGCTGCTTTGGTAGATGCGTTGAAAGCGGATGGATATGATTTTACCGTAGGGATAGACATTGATACTCCTATTTCCAAAGCTGAGAGAGTTGTAAGTGTAGGCAGGGGAATTGGCAATAAAAAAAATATGTTCATAGTGAAAGATCTTGCTGTTCAAGCAGGCGCAGCTCTGGGTTCTTCCCGTCCTGTAGCCGAAACCCTGAAATATGTTCCCCTAAACCGTTATGTTGGAATGTCGGGACAAAAATTTAACGGCAATTTATATATAGCCTGTGGTATTTCCGGAGCAGGTCAGCATTTGAAAGGAATTAAAGATGCCACTACCATTGTTGCTATTAACAATGATCCAAATGCTCCTATTTTTAAAAACTGCGATTATGGGATTGTAGGAGATATGATGGAAGTTGTTCCGCTACTTACTGCCGCCCTTGATAATGGCGAACCTAAAAGGTTAGCACCTCCCATGAAAAAAATGAAGAAGGCTGTTCCGAAAAAGGTCGCTCCGTCTTGGAAGAGATATGTCTGCAACGGATGTGGATACGAATACGATCCTGCTGTCGGAGATCCGGATAATGATATTCA
This sequence comes from Acidilutibacter cellobiosedens, assembly GCF_004103715.1. Lineage (NCBI taxonomy): Bacteria > Bacillati > Bacillota > Tissierellia > Tissierellales > Acidilutibacteraceae > Acidilutibacter > Acidilutibacter cellobiosedens. The sequence continues at coordinate 1,785,229 of NZ_CP035282.1, forward strand.
GCCGGAGACTATTTTTGACTCCCTTCCCGAAGAATGGATTTGTCCTGAGTGCGGCGAAGAAAAGAAAAATTTTATAGAAGTATAATAAAATTGCTAAAAATAATAAATATTTATTTAATGTAAAGGAGGATTTGGTATGCATTGTGTTAGAAAAGTAATTGATGATCTTTATTGGGTAGGAGCTAATGATCATCGTCTTGCATTATTTGAAAATATTCATCCTATTCCACGAGGTGTTTCTTATAATTCATATGTGCTTTTGGATAAACGGACAGTTCTTTTTGATACGGTAGACTGGTCGGTTTGCCGTCAATTTTTAGAAAATATTGAAGCGGTTTTGAAAGGCAGACAATTGGATTATTTAGTGATTAATCATTTGGAGCCTGACCATGCTGCATGTATTGAAGAGATTTTATTGCGTTATCCTAAAATCAAAATTATAAGTAATGAAAAAGCTTTTATGATGATGCGACAGTTTGGTTTCCATATTGATGAACGCATTGAAGAGGTTAAAGAAGGGGATACGAAATCTTTCGGGAAACATGTGGTGACTTTTGTATCTGCGCCGATGGTTCATTGGCCTGAAGCCATGGTTACTTTTGATACGACTAACGGAGTTCTTTTTTCTGCAGATGCTTTTGGTTCCTTTGGTGCTTTAGACGGAAAACTTTTTAATGATGAGGTGAATTTCGAACGTGATTGGATAGATGATGCCAGAAGATATTTTACAAATATCGTAGGAAAATATGGTCCTCACGTTCAGGCACTGCTCAAAAAGGCTTCAGGAATTGATATTAAAATTATATGCCCTCTTCACGGTCCCGTATGGCACAGTAATTTAGGATATTTTTTGGATAAATATGACAAATGGAGCAGATATGAACCGGAGGAAAAGGGAGTTATGATCGTATATGCTTCTATGTATGGCAATACCGAAAGTGCGGCGACCATCTTGGCCTCAAAGTTGGTAGAAAAGGGTTTAACTAATTTGGTAATGTACGATGTCTCTAATACCCATGTATCCTATTTGATTTCTGAAACATTCCGTCTCAGCCATGTAGTATTGGCTTCCGTTACTTATAATTTGGGAATTTATCCAATGATGCACAGTTATCTGATGGATATGAAGGCATTAAATTTGCAGAAACGTACTTTTGCCATTATAGAGAACGGTTCTTGGGCTTGTAAGTCAGGAACATTGATTAGAGAATTCCTGGAAAATGAAGTTAGGGATATGACTGTTTTAGATGAAAAATTGACTCTAAATTCAACTATGAACGAAGATAATCTTTCGGATATGGAAGTTCTTGCTGATAGCATTATTAAGTCCATGAAATAATTTTTTTATAACCTGTGGGAAAGCCATATTTACCTTAATTTATACTTGACCTAAAATGGGTTTCAAAAAAGGTTTCATTAATATATTAATGAAACCTTTTTACTACTACTAATAATACCTTTTTGAATTCAGGGAGGTATTATTTATATAATCTTAAAAATATCTTTTACGGTATCATTGCTTTTTAACATAATAAAATTTGGAGGAATTGCTTGAGAATGGATGCAGAATGTGATATAACATAATCGGCGATAAGTTTTATAATGTCAAAGAAAAGGAGATAATATAGATGAAGGCGGGTATATTTTGGAGAAAGCTCAGAAATGTAGAGCAGCAAATGAGACTTACCTCTGACAAGGTTTATGATGATGCTTATGAAGAGGCCTACCATCATTATTCAGCTTTGAAAACTGCCGGTTATGATGCTTGCCTCTTACAATGGAAAAAAGACCCCAGAGAAACTTTTGATGATATTAAAAAAGAAAATATTGATATTATATTTAACGCATCCAGTACAAAGGAAATTGCGTTTTTAGAAACCTTCGGTATTCCTTATGTTGGGTCGGGAATTGACCTTGTACCATTAAACAAGGCTCAAAGAAAGGAAATTGTGATTTATAATAAACTTCCAACCCCTAAGTTTGTCATAGCCGATGATGCAAATAGGATACCGGAAATAAATTTAAATTATCCTCTTTTTGCTAAACCTATTGCAGGAAGGGGAAGTGCCGGTATTGGTGAGGATAATATAATATACAGGAAAGAAGAATTACCAAGGGTAGTGAAAAAGATTACCGAAAATATTGGGCAGAGAGCATTAATAGAGGAATTTATAGAAGGAAGAGAGATAACCGTCGGCATCATAGGCTATAAAAAACCCATAGTGCTACCTATTGTAGAAATAGGGTACAATTCTGTTAAAACCAATACATTTGAACATAAAATGTATGATAAAGAAATAATATATTGTCCTGCTGATTTTTCAAAAGAAGAGGAGAGGCGTATTAAAAATACGGCTTTAAAAATATACAGGGTATTGAATGCAAAGGATTATTCCAGAATTGATATGATTATAGGAAAAAACGGTATACCATACTTTTTGGAGCTTAATACCTTTGCCGGACTTACTATGGATTCGAAAAAAGATGAGTACGGCGATATGAAAGTTCATCATGGATATATGGGATATTCCGCAAAGGCTGCAGGAATGACTTCATCAGAGTTCATAAGCACTATTTTAGAAAGCGGGATAGAAAGATATGGTTTAAAAAATAAGGATAAAAGAAAATTAATATCTTAATGTAGTGTGAAGAAAAGGAATGTATAAAAAAATAAAAATATGTTGATTATAGCAATGATATATGCTATACTACTATAGTGATTACACACATTCGTGGATTTTTAAAGACGTGCCTTTGATGGTACTTTAAGAAGATGAGATGAATGGAGGAATAAAACATGGAGGTGAATTTAAATGTCAGTTATTACGATGAAAAGTTTATTGGAAGCAGGGGTACACTTTGGACATCAAACCAGAAGATGGAACCCTAAGATGGCAGAGTATATATTTACTGAAAGAAATGGTATATATATCATTGATCTTCAGAAAACGGTGAAGAAAGTAGAGGAAGCTTATGATTTTGTAAAAGAAGTATCCGAAAATGGTGGAGAGATATTGTTTGTAGGAACTAAAAAGCAAGCTCAGGAAGCAATAGAGTCGGAAGCCAAGAGATGTGGTATGCACTATGTTAATCAGAGATGGTTAGGCGGAATGTTAACTAACTATAATACCATCAGAAAAAGAATTGACAGATTACAAGAGTTAAATACTATGGAGGAAGACGGAACTTTTGATCTTCTGCCAAAGAAAGAAGTAATTAAATTAAAACATGAAAGAGACAGACTGGAAAAGTTCTTAGGCGGAATTAAGAATATGAATAAAATTCCTGATGCTATCTTTGTAGTCGATCCAAGAAAGGAAAGAATAGCGGTTAAAGAAGCTAAAATATTAGGAATACCTGTTGTTGGTATTGTTGATACAAACTGTGATCCGGATGAAATAGATTATGTAATTCCGGGGAATGACGATGCTATAAGGGCAGTTAAGTTATTAACTGAAACTGTTGCAAATGCAGTATTGGAAGGAAAACAGGGAGAACAGATGGAAATTTCTGAGGAATAAATAAGAGGGTAAGGGGGAGAGAAGATATTTTCTTATTTCACTCTTACCGTTTTTTGACAATAGAAGGAGGGATACGATGAGTATATCTGCATCACTTGTTAAAGAATTGAGAGAAAAAACAGGCGTTGGAATGATGGATTGTAAAAGAGCATTGGAGGAAACCAATGGGGATGTTGAAAAAGCTGTTGATCTTCTGAGAGAAAGAGGATTATCCAAAGCAGCAAAAAAAGCAGGAAGGGTAACTGCTGAAGGTTTAGTAGATGCATACATACACAATGGAAGAATAGGTGTTTTAATTGAAATAAATACAGAAACGGATTTTGCTGCTAAAAGTAGTGATTTTAAGCAATTTATTAGAGACATGGCAATGCAAGTTGCTGCTTCCAGTCCTAAATATGTTTCTAAAGAAGATGTTCCGGAAGATGAAGTGGACAAAGAAAGAGAAATTCTTACTGAACAGGTAAAAAATGAAGGAAAACCGGAACATGTTGCTAATAAAATTGTTGAAGGAAGATTGGAAAAATTTTATGAAGAGGTATGCTTGCTGGAGCAGCCTTTTATCAGGGATACCAATATTAGAGTAAAGGATTTGCTCAATGAAAAGATTTCTAAGATAGGAGAAAATATAAAGATAAGAAGATTTGTAAGATACGAAGTCGGAGAAGGATTGGAAAAACGAGAAGAGAACTTTGCCGAAGAAGTTGCAAAACAAGTTAAAATGTAAATTTTACTTAAATGGAGAACAAATATTTGTTCTCCATTTAAGTAAAATCTCAAAAAAAACAAGAAGGAATTATTGAGTTTATATAGAATTAAATATTTGAGGAGGATTAGCATGAGTCAGCCAAAATATAAGAGGATTGTATTGAAGTTGAGTGGGGAAGCTTTAGCTGGAGATAAAGGAGTAGGAATAGACGAAGATACTATCGAAAAAATATCGGAACAGATAAAAAAGCTGCAAATTATGGGAACCGAGATAGCTATAGTGGTAGGAGGAGGAAATTTTTGGAGAGGACGTAGTGCTAAGGGAATGGATAGGGCTACTTCTGATTATATGGGGATGCTGGGAACTGTTATTAATGCTTTGGCATTACAGGATTCCTTAGAAAAAGCCGGAGTTATAACAAGGGTTCAAAGTGCGATTGAAATGAGAGAGGTTGCGGAACCGTATATCAGAAGAAGGGCAATAAGACATTTGGAAAAAGGAAGAGTAGTTATATTTGCCGCGGGAACGGGAAATCCTTATTTTTCTACGGATACTACTGCTGCATTAAGAGCTGCTGAAATTGAAGCTGATGTGATATTGTTGGCCAAAAAAGGAGTCGACGGAGTTTACGATTCTGATCCTAAGATGAATTCAGAAGCCAAAAAATTCGAACAGTTAAAGTACATAGATATTTTAAATATGGGATTAAAGGTCATGGATTCGACAGCTACATCTCTATGTATGGATAATCAAATACCTTTAATTGTATTTGGTATCGATGAACCGGACAATATTATAAATGTTGTTCTCGGTAAAAAAATTGGAACTCAAGTAAAGGAGGAATAGCTATGTATCTGGAAATTCATAAGGAAACAGAAGAGAGGATGAAAAAGACAATAGGTGTGTACAAAGAAGAACTTGCAGGGATAAGAGCAGGAAGAGCAAATCCGTCTATTTTGGATAAAATTACTATTGAATATTATGGAGCCGTTACACCTTTAGTTCAGGTTGCGGGAATATCTGCGCCGGAACCGAGACTTTTAGTTATACAGCCTTGGGATCCTAAGACAATTCCGTTGATTGAAAAGTCAATATTAAAGTCGGATCTCGGATTAAATCCTTCCAATGATGGCAAGATTATTAGGCTCGTTATACCTCAATTGACGGAAGAACGAAGAAAGAGCTTGGTAAAGATGGTAAAAAAAGCTGCCGAGAATGCTAAAGTTGCTGTAAGGAATACTCGACGAGACAGTAATGAAAAATTAAAAAAGATGGAAAAGAATAAAGAGATAAGTGAAGACGAAAGAAAGGAAGCTGAGGAAGAAACTCAGAAGATAACGGATAAATATGTGGAGGAGATTGATAAATTAACCTTGAAAAAGGAAAATGATCTCATGGAAGTATAATTTTCCCCTTCTTCTAAAGAAGGGGCTTTTATTAACTGGAGGTTGTAATGTTGGAAAATAAAACGAATGAAGCGAACAGAATTAAAAACTTAATTGATAAAAATAGGCTGCCGCAGCATATATGTATAATAATGGATGGAAATGGAAGATGGGCTAAAAAAAGAAATATGCCGAGGACTTTTGGCCATCAGGAAGCAATGGAGAGAGTAAAGGAGATCGTTGAGGCAGCTACTAATATAGGAATTAAATATCTTACTTTGTATGCATTTTCTACAGAAAATTGGAAAAGACCTAAAGACGAAGTGGATAATTTGATGAAGATTTTAATAAAATATCTCAGAAGTGAGCTGGATAAAATGTGTAAAAACCATATAAAATTTAATCCCATAGGTGATATAGAGGGCCTTCCCAAAGCCGTTATTTCTGAGATAAAAAAAACAGTTGAAAAAACTAAGGATAATAGTAAAATGGTATTGAACATTGCCTTAAATTATGGTGGAAGAGATGAAATAATATATGGAATCAAAGGTCTTTTAAATGACATAAATTTGGGTAAAATTAGTATTGATGAAATAAACAGTGAGATGTTTTCCGATTATTTATATACTAAGGGCCAGCCTGATCCTGATTTATTGATAAGGTCAAGCGGAGAGCTTAGAATAAGTAATTTTATGCTTTATCAAATAGCTTATACTGAATTTTGGTTTTCCAATATATACTGGCCTGATTTTACGGAAAAAAATTTTTATGAAGCAATCCTGGATTATCAAAAAAGAGACAGAAGATATGGGGGAATTTAAGTGAAAGATTTTGCCATCAGAACCATAAGCGGAATAATAGGAGTTATAATAGTCATGTTTATTGTTTCAAAAGGTGGAATAATGTTAGATTTGTCTATATTTTTTGTTTCCCTTATCGGAATATATGAATTAAACAAAGCATTTGGGAATATTAAAGATAACAAAATGGTTCCTAATATATGGCTGGGGATTTTGTTCACTTGTGGATTATTTATCAATAGTATAAATAATAATGTTTTGCCTTTTAATCTTATGATCAATCTTATGATGCTGGTGCTTCTTATAATTATTGTATTAAACAAGAAGATTTCTGTTTATAATGTTTCAATAACTTTGTTTAGTGTTATGTATGTTCCTTTTTTTATGTTTCATATTGTATATTTGGATAAGAGCATATATATTTGGCTTGTATTTATAATTGCCTGGGGAACAGATACTTTTGCTTATATTTTCGGCAACCTTATGGGGAAAAGAAAATTATGCCCTGAATTAAGTCCTCATAAAACTCTGGAGGGTTCTATAGGGGGAGTATTGGCAAGTATTTTTTTGGTATTGGCTTTTTCGATTTATTTTAATATTGCTCCCTTGTGGAAGATGATAATATTGTCTGTGCTGGGTTCCGTGGGAGCTCAATTTGGAGATTTAGCCGCATCCAGAATTAAAAGGACAGTAAATATTAAAGATTACGGATATATTATACCGGGGCATGGTGGAGTTTTAGATAGATTTGATAGTATAATTTTTGTTGCACCGATAGTATACTATTATGTATCATATATATTAAAGTAAAAGATAGGTGGTGTTATAATTGAATACAGCTTTAGCTGTTATTTTTGTTTTTCTGATGGTTATCGTTCTTCACGAATTTGGACATTTTATCGTTGCAAAATTAGTGGGAATTAAAGTTAATGAATTTTCCGTGGGCATGGGTCCCAGAATATTTCATAAGAAAAAAGGTGAAACGGATTATTCTATTCGTGCTCTTCCTATAGGAGGATATGTAAAAATGGAGGGAGAGGATGAAAATTCTTCAGATCCCAGAAGTTTTAATAATAAGACTGTTGGTTCGAGAATAGCTGTAGTGGCTGCAGGAGCCATTATGAACTTTGTTTTGGCAATAATCGTCTTTGCAGTAGTTGCTTATATAGTGGGAAGACCTACTAACGTTATAGATAAAACAATTGAAAATTCTCCGGCTTATGAGGCAGGATTAAAGAGCGGAGATAAAATTGTTGCCATAAATGATAAGGCGATCAATAGTTGGGACTCCATATCAGAAGGAATAAACAGTACCGAAGAAGGCCAGGAAGTAAAAATATCCATATTAAGGAATTCTCAAAAATCCGATTATTATTTAAAACCAAAGGTGGAAGACGGAAGAATGATTATAGGAATTTATCCGGCCTATGAAAAAAGCATTTCTTATTCTGCTAAAAGCGGATTTGAAACAACCGGTTCTATATTAAAATTAATGTTTAAAATTCCTTCAATGATATATAATAAGCAATTAACTTCAAAAGATGTTTCAGGGCCTGTAGGAATAATATATACTATTGGAGAAGCCGCAAAATATGGATTTGCCAATGTGTTATATATCATGGGCTTCATCAGCGTGAATTTAGGATTTTTTAATCTTTTGCCCATACCTGCCCTTGACGGGAGCAGAATATTGTTTCTAATAATTGAATTTTTCAGAGGTAAACCTATAAATCCTGAAAAAGAAGGATTTATTCATTTCGTTGGTTTTGTGGCATTGATACTTTTGATGATATTTGTTACCTATTCGGATATCTCCAGATTTAATTTACTTGGGAGGTGATTTTAAATGAAAAGAAGAAAAACAAGAAAAATATTTTTGGGGAAAGTTCCTATAGGAGGAGGATCCCCAATAACGGTTCAGTCAATGACCAATACAAAAACCAATGATGTTGAAAAGACAGTTAATCAGATTCACCAATTGGAAGAGGCCGGCTGTGATATTGTAAGGGTGGCGGTTCCGGACTTAGATTCATGCAATGCCATTAAGGAAATAAAGAAAAGGATTAATATACCCCTCGTTGCAGATGTTCATTTTGATTACAAATTAGCAATTGGTTCTGTGGAAAACGGGGCTGACGGCTTAAGAATTAATCCGGGGAATATTGGTTCCAGTGAACGGGTTAGAGAAGTCGTTAAGGCATGTAAGGAAAGAAATATTCCTATAAGAATAGGAGTGAATTCCGGTTCTGTTAAAAAAGAGTATTTGGAAAAATATAACGGAGTGAATGAATATTCCATAGTTTATAGTGCATTGGAACATGTAAGGATATTGGAAGATATGAACTTTAATAATATGAAAATATCTTTAAAGGCCAGTGATATAGCTCTTACGGTAAAATCTTACATGAAAATGGCCGAGTATGTTGATTATCCTTTCCATATAGGAATAACCGAGGCGGGTACTCCATGGAGAGGAACCATCAAGTCTGCTGTAGGGATAGGCGCTTTACTGTTCATGGGCTTAGGGGATACTATAAGAGTTTCTTTAACTGGGGATCCTGTTGAAGAGGTGAAAGTCGGGAAGGAAATATTGAACTCCTTAGGGTTGTCTAATGATTCTTTGGAGATTATATCCTGTCCTACCTGCGGAAGAACCCAAATTGATCTGATACAAATTGCAAATGAAGTTGAAAGAAGAACGAAGAATATAAAAAAGCATATTAAAATTGCTGTAATGGGATGTGCTGTAAACGGACCGGGGGAAGCAAGGGAAGCGGATATCGGAATTGCCGGTGGAAAAGGAAGCGGCCTTATATTTAAAAAAGGGGAGATAATCAAAAAGGTAAAAGAAGAAGAATTGGTAAATGAATTCATGAAAGAAATAGAAAAGATGTAATCATTCCCAGATTAGAGGGAGGGATAGGAGTAACTGATGAGTAAAAGCGTATCTTTAAATAAACTTATAAATGATAATCATATGGATTTAAATTTTACGGAAGATATTATTGTAAACAAAGTTAAGATCAACTTAGATGAAAAATTGTTATCGGTTGATCTTAAATCTTTTAATATAATTGATGGCAAGGATATAGATAATTTGAAAGAAAAATTAAAAGAGAGATTTAATGAGTTTAGTGTGAAGATCAATATTAAATATGAAATTGAAAATTTCGATAAAAAGGATAATATAAATAAATATTTTAATAATATTATGTATTTAATAGATAAGGAAACGCCGGCCAATAACCCTTGGAAGGAATATTTGAATTGGCATTTTTCGGAGGATACATTTTATATTGAAATAAACAATCGTATTGTATATGATATTTTGGAAAAGAACGGAATAATCCGTGATATAGATTTAAAAATTCATGATGAGGTTAATAAAAAGGCTCAATTTAAATTGATAAATAAAAATGATGATATTGATAGTAAGGAAGAATTTTTAAAGGGAACATTAAATGAGGAAAAAATTTTATCTAAAGCTATGATAGAAAATCAAAATAAAGTTTCAAACAATAAAACCAAGGAGAAAAGAAAATCTTCTTCCTATACCCTTGGCAAAAAGATTGAGGAAGAACCTATAGATATTTCTGAGATAAACTCCAATATATCTCATGCCGTCGTAAAGGGAGAAATATTTAATGTAGGAAAAAGAGAAATCAAGGGAGGAAAAAAGTTATATATTTTTAATATTACGGATTATACTAATTCCATTACCGTGAAATCATTTGTTGCTTCCAAAAAAGAAGAGGAGATGGACCTTTATATTAAAGAAGGAACATATGGAAAGGCAGAAGGAGATATAATATTTGATACATATTCCAAACAATTGGTTTTAATGATGAAAAACTTTAATATTATGGATAAACCTAAAAGAATGGACAGTGCCGATGAAAAAAGGGTAGAACTTCACCTTCATACTCAGATGAGCTCAATGGATGGCATCAATAGTTTTTCTTCTTTGGTGGAGAGGGCTTCCCAATGGGGACATAAAGCAATAGCCATAACAGATCATGGAGTTGTCCAAGGATTTCCTGAAGGAATGGAAGCCGGGAAAAAATACAATATAAAAATTCTTTATGGATTAGAAGGATATATGGTAAATGACAAGAGCAGTATACTGTCAAATCCTCAAAATACTGAAATTAGTGATACCTATGTGGTATTTGATATAGAAACTACCGGATTGTCTCCCAATAATGATAAAATAACGGAAATAGGAGCGGTAAAAATAAAGAATGGAGAAATTCTCGAAAGGTATAATCAATTGATAAACCCGGAAATACCTATACCGGAAAAGATAGTCGATCTTACCGGAATTACAGATGAGCTGGTTAAAGATAAGCCTAAAATAAGTGAGATACTTCCTGATTTTTATTCTTTTATAGAAGGAGCCAACCTTGTTGCTCATAATGCGTCTTTTGATGTGGGATTTATCAGAGAAAATCTTAAGTTATTGGGAATTGATCTTAAAAATCCTGTTATAGATACGTTGGAGCTGTGCAGATCCCTGTTTCCGACTTTAAGAAATCATAAATTGAACACTGTTGCCAAGCATTTAAATGTTTCCTTGGAAAACCACCACAGAGCAGTTGATGATGCAAAAGCTACTGCAGACATATTTTTAATCTGCCTTGATATTCTGAAAAAAAAAGGAATTCAAAATATCAGCGAAATAAACAAGAAACTTTCAAATAATAAAAACCTTACTAAGGAAGATACTTATCATATTATTATATTTGCCAAAAACCTTGTGGGGATTAAAAATTTATACAGGTTAGTTACTGAATCCCATTTAAATTATTTTTACAGAAAGCCTCGAATTCCCAAGTCATTGATAGAAAACTACAGAGAAGGACTTTTAATTGGAAGTGCTTGCGAGGCAGGAGAATTATACAGAGGAATAATTAGGAATAAAGATGATAAAGATATTGATGAGATAGTTAAATTTTATGATTATTTGGAGATCCAGCCTATAGGCAATAATATGCATCTGGTAAAAGAAGGAATAGTAAAAGACGAGGAAGAACTTAAAAACATAAACAGAAAAATTGTTGAATTGGGAGAAAAATTTAATAAGATTGTGGTTGCTACAGGAGATGTGCATTTCTTGGATCCAAAAGATGAAATATACAGAAGAATACTCATGTACGGTCAAGGGTTTCATGATGCGGAAGATCAGCCTCCTCTTTATTTTAAGACTACGGATGAAATGCTTGAAGAATTTAGTTATCTGGGAGAAAAGAAGGCTGAAGAAGTAGTAATAAAAAATACAAATTTCATAGCAGATAAAATTGAAGAATTTCTTCCTATTCCCGACGGAACTTTTCCTCCCGTAATCGAGAATTCGGATAAGGAGTTGACGGAAATTACTCACAAAAGGGCAAAGAAGATATATGGAGATCCTCTGCCGGATATTGTTAAGAAGAGACTTGAAAGGGAACTGAATTCAATTATTAAAAATGGCTATGCTGTCATGTATATAATTGCTCAGAAATTAGTCTCCAAATCCCTAAGTGACGGATATCTGGTAGGTTCAAGAGGATCTGTGGGTTCTTCTTTTGTTGCTACTATGAGTGGTATAACAGAGGTGAATCCTTTGCCGCCCCATTATATTTGCGAAAATTGTAAATACAGTGAATTTGTATTAGATAGTTCCGTAAGTTCAGGAATTGATATGGAGGATAAAGATTGCCCTAAATGCGGTAAAAAACTAATAAAGGAAGGATATAACATACCTTTTGAAGTTTTTCTCGGTTTTGAAGGAGATAAAGAGCCGGATATTGACTTGAATTTTGCCGGAGAGTATCAGCCTGTGGCTCATAAATATACGGAAGAGCTCTTTGGAAAGGGGTATGTGTACAGAGCCGGTACAATAGGAACTATTGCCGAAAAGACAGCCTATGGATTTGTAAAAAAATATTTTACGGAAAAAGATATTTCCGTTCATCCCGCAGAGATAGAAAGGCTGGTAAAGGGATGTACCGGAATTAAGCGTACTTCGGGGCAGCACCCGGGAGGAGTAATGATTGTACCTAAATACAAAGATATCCTTGATTTTACTCCTGTGCAATACCCAGCCAACGATAAAAAATCAGGAGTTATAACCACTCATTTTGATTATCATTCCATAAGCGGAAGGATATTAAAACTTGATATTCTTGGGCATGATGTTCCGAGTATAATACGAATGCTGGAAGATATCACAGGCGTTGATTCAAGAAAAATTCCTCTTGATGATGAGAAAACAATGGAGATCTTTGTTTCTGCAGATCCTCTTGGGATATCCGGAAAGGATATTAATACGGAAGTGGGTACTTTGGGAATACCTGAATTCGGAACAAAGTTTGTAAGGCAGATGCTTGTCGATACAAAGCCTACAACTTTTGATGAACTGGTAAGAATATCCGGCCTTGCTCATGGAACCGATGTGTGGCTTAATAACGCTCAGGAACTTATCAAGAATAAAACGGCTACATTGAAGAATGTTATATGTACGAGAGACGATATAATGCTTTATTTAATCAATATGGGACTTGATAATAAAAGAGCTTTTAAGATAATGGAAAGAGTAAGACATGGCAGGGGACTGACGGAAGAGGACGAAGATTATATGAGGGAAAATAATGTTCCGGAGTGGTATATAAATTCCTGCAACAAGATTAAGTATATGTTCCCTAGGGCTCATGCCGTAGCATATGTTATGATGTCCTTCAGGATTGCGTATTTTAAAGTCCATTACCCTCAAGCCTTTTATGCTACCTATTTTACAACTAAATCGGCCGATTTTGATGCGGAATTGGTACTTAAAGGAAAAAGTTTTGTGAAGTCAAAGATAAAAGAGCTGGAAGATAACGGAACCGAAAGAACCGCGAAGGAAAAAAATCTTTTAACTGTTTTGGAAGTAGTGCTGGAAATGTATTTGAGAGGTCTTTCTTTTGAGAAGGTGGACCTTTATAAATCCGACAGTGATAAGTTTATAATTGGAAAAGAAGGAATAATTCCTCCTTTAAAATCTCTTCAAGGAGTGGGAGAGACCGTTGCAAGAAATATCGTATCCGAAAGAGAAAAGAGAGAATTTATATCAAAGGAGGATTTGATAAACAGGACCAAAGCAAGTGTTACTGTAGTTGAAGCATTAGAAAACCACGGGTGTTTAAATGGACTTCCTGAAAGTAATCAAATCAGCCTATTTAGTGTTTGATTTTTGTTATAAATATGTTATAATATTATTGACAACAAGAGGAAGTATATTTAAAGAGTGGGAAAACCCACTCTTTGATTTATTTTAAAAGGCGGATAGAGAAATGGAGGTGATACTTTGAATAAAAAATCCATAATAAAGATGGTGGAGGAAATTTCAAATCCGGTTTTACGCGAAAATAACATAGAACTTGTAGATATAGAATTTGTAAAGGAGAATTCAAATTATTTTTTGAGAATTTATATAGATAAGTCCAGCGGTATTACTGTTGATGATTGTCAGAAGGTGAGTGAGTATATAGGCAAAAAACTTGATGAAGTTGATCCCATTAATGTAAGTTATTATCTTGAGGTTTCATCTCCAGGGCTGGACAGACCTTTAAAGAGAGAAAGGGATTTAGAGAGAAGTCTCGGCAAAGATGTTGATGTGAGTTTATATAAGGCCTTGCAGGGAAAGAAAAAGTTTTCTGGGGAATTAGTAAGTTTTAATGAAGATATCATAAAAATTACAGATAATGATATAGGTGAAATGGAAATACCAAGAAATAATATATCAAAAATAAAGCTGGCAATAAAATTTTAAGGAGGTTAAGTTAAATGAATGCCGAATTCATAGAGGCGCTTGAAGAAATTGAAAAGGAAAAAGGCATTTCAAAGGATGTAATATTTGATGCGCTTGAAGCAGCTCTCGTTTCAGGATACAAAAAGAATTTTGGTTCATCTCAGAATGTTGAAGTTAATATAGACAGAGAGATGGGAACTGTCAAAGTTTTTGCTAAAAAGACAGTTAAAGAAGTAGTTGAGGATTCTTTTTTAGATATAAGTTTGGATGAGGCCAAAAGAATTGATGATAAGTATCAAATCGGCGATATTATTATGATAGAAGTTACGCCGAAAAATTTTGGCAGAATAGCCGCACAAACAGCAAAACAGGTAGTAATGCAAAAAATTAAAGAAGCGGAAAGAGAAGTAGTATTTAATGAATTTGCCGGCAGGGAGAATGAAATAGTAACGGGGCTGATTCAAAGGATAAGTAAAAATATTATATACGTTGATCTTGGAAAGACGGAAGGGGTTCTTCCACCTTCGGAGCAGATAGAGGGAGAGACTTATAATCAGGGAGATCGATTAAAGTTATATATCCTTGAGGTTAAAAAAACCACTAAAGGCCCTCAAATAATACTTTCCAGATCTCATCCGGGTCTTGTAAGGAGATTGTTTGAACTGGAAGTTCCGGAAATACATGATGGAATAGTTGATATTTATGGAATTTCCCGTGAAGCAGGATCAAGGACTAAGATAGCTGTTTTTTCTAAGGATCCCGACGTAGATCCTGTGGGAGCTTGCGTAGGTTTTAAGGGAAGCAGGGTAAAAGCTATAGTAAATGAGTTAAACGGAGAAAAAATAGATATAATTATATGGAGTAAAAATGTTGGAGAATTTATTTCAAACAGTTTAAGCCCTTCAAAAGTTTTGAAAGTGGAAGTAAATGAAAAAGAAAAATCTGCATTAGTAATAGTGCCCGACTATCAGCTTTCTTTAGCTATAGGGAAGGAAGGACAAAATGCGAGACTTGCGGCTAAATTGACTAATTGGAAGATAGACATAAAGAGTGAGAAACAGTATGAGGAAGGGAAAAAAGAATAGGAGGGTAGTTAACTTGAAAAAAAGAAAAATTCCCCTGAGAAGGTGCGTAAGTTGTGGTGAAAGTAAGCCGAAAAAAGAGCTTATAAGATTAGTTAGGAATACAAATGATGAAATTGAAATCGATATGACAGGAAAAGTTAATGGAAGAGGAGCATATGTCTGCAGAAAAACGGAATGTATTGAATTGGCAGGTAAAAGTAAAAAGCTTTCAAAATCTTTGGAAAAAGAAGTGCCGGAAGAAATATTTCAAGAACTTTTTAACTTAGCCCAGACCAATAAGGAAGAAGAGTGAAAATCACTTGTAAATTTACATTGGGGGTGTATATATGACAAAGATTAGAATTTATGAATTGGCAAAAGAACTCAATATACCAACTAAAGATCTTATGGATAAGATCTTAGAGTTAAAAATTCCCGCAAATAGTCACATGAGTACAATAGACGAGGAAGAGGCAGAGTTAATCAAGGAAATTATAGAAGAGGAAAGTGACAACAAAGTTAAAGATAAAATTTTTGAAGATTCTCCTGAAGTTCATAAAAATGATAAAATTAAAAATAAGGAAAAAGAAATAAAAGAATCAAAAAAAGTAAAAAAAGAGGAAGCTGAAGAGAAGGAAGTTAAAGAAGTTAAAGAAGTTAAAGAAGAAAAAACCATACAAATTTATGATAATATAATAATAAAGGATTTTGCAGAGAAAATGGAAGTTTCTCCTAGCCAAGTAATTACTAAACTAATAGGATTGGGAGTAATGGCTAACTTAAACCAACCTATTGATATTAACTCGGCTGTAATCGTAGGAAAGGAATTTGGATTTAATGTAGAGAGTATGAAAGAATCAGAAGAAAAAATGGACGAAGAAAGATTGGATTTTGAAGATTCTCCCGAAGATCTTCAGTGGAGACCACCGGTCGTTACGGTAATGGGTCATGTAGATCATGGCAAGACTTCTTTACTGGATGTTATAAGAAAAACTCATGTGACAAAACAGGAGGCAGGAGGAATTACCCAACATATAGGAGCTTCCACAGTTACTATTAATAAAAAGAAGATTGTATTTTTGGATACTCCCGGACATGAAGCTTTTACGGCTATGAGAGCAAGAGGTGCTCAGATTACTGATATTGCTGTTTTAGTAGTAGCGGCGGATGATGGGGTTATGCCTCAGACGATTGAAGCAATAAATCATGCCAAGGCGGCGGGTATTCCTATTATTGTAGCAATAAATAAGATTGATAAGCCTTCCGCAAACATAGAAAGAATTAAGCAGGAATTAGTAGAACAAGGATTGGTTCCCGAAGATTGGGGAGGAGATACAATATGTGTCCCTGTTTCGGCTTTGAAGAAGAAAGGAATAAACGATCTTTTGGAGATGATACTTCTTGTAGCTGAAATGCAGGAACTTAAAGCAAATCCCGACAGAAAAGCCGTTGGAGCCATAATTGAGGGAGAACTGGATAAGGGAAAGGGACCTTTAGCTACCGTATTAGTTCAGAAGGGTACTTTGAAAGTAGGAGATGTAGTAGTGGCTGGTTCTGCTTATGGGAGAGTTCGCGCTATGTTTGACGATGTAGGTAAAAGGGTGAAAAAAGCTACTCCATCTATTCCCGTAGTTATATTGGGGTTATCTGAGGTACCTGAGGCAGGAGAACATTTATATGTAGTAGATGATGAAAAGAAAGCAAGATTGTATTCAGAAAAGAAAAAGGATAAATTTAGAGAAATACAGCTTAATGCCAACCAGAAAGTTTCGCTGGATGATCTTTTTGAGAAGATCCAAATGGGCGAAGTAAAAGAATTAAATGTAGTAATAAAGGCTGATGTGAAGGGATCTATAGAAGCGGTTAAGCAGTCTTTAACAAAATTAAGTGTTGATGAGGTAAGGCTTAATGTAATTCATGACGGAGTTGGAGGAATTACAGATAGTGATGTTATGCTTGCATCGGCTTCCAATGCCATTTTAATAGGATTTAATGTAAGGCCTACCCTTTCGGCAATTGATTTGGCCAAAAGAGAAAAAGTGGATTTAAGAACTTACAGGGTTATATATGATGCTATTGAAGATATTAAATCCGCTATAAATGGTATGTTGGAACCTACTATAAAAGAGGAGGTAATCGGAAGATCCGAAATAAGAGCTGTATTTAAAGTATCAGGGGTAGGAAATATTGCAGGTATTTATGTTCTTCAAGGAAAGATCACGAGAAATTGCAAAGTACGACTTATAAGAAATGACGTAGTAATATTTGAAGGAGATGTATCATCTCTTAAGAGATTTAAAGATGATGTAAAGGAAATTTCATTCGGATATGAAGGTGGTCTTGGATTGGAGAATTTTAATGATATTAAAGAGGGAGATATAGTTGAATCATATATCTTAAAAGAAATACGTAAAGAATAAGGGGTGCATCCTATTATGAAGGATAAAAGAGTTAATAGAATTTCCGAAGAGGTAAAAAGAGTGGTTTCAGATTTGTTGATAAATCATTTGAAGGATCCCAGAATAAATAAGATGACAAGTATAACTCATGTGGAAGTAACGAGGGACTTAAGATATGCTAAGATATACATCAGTGTTTATGGAAACAAGGAAGAAAAAGAAAATACTATTGAGGGATTAAGAAATGCTAAGGGATTTATCAGAAAGGAAATAGGAGAACAGATAGATCTTAGATATGTTCCGGAACCCATATTTTATTTAGACGAATCTATTGAAAGAGGATTATATATGTCTCATTTAATAGATACGGTTACTAAGGAAGATAATTTTAAGAAAGGAAATAAAAATGAATGATGAATTGAATTCCCTTATGGATAAGGCAATAGAGATTATAAAGAATTCTAATAACATATATATGGCTTCTCACGTAGACCCGGATGGAGATAACATAGGTTCTTTATTATCTATGAAATTATCGCTGAAAAAAATAGGCAAAAATGTAAATATAATAAAAGTGGATAATATACCTGGGGATTTTAAATTTCTACCCTCTGTAGATTCGATAACTGATCAACCTTTTGATAAAAATGTTGATTTGTTTATCGCGTTGGATTCAGGAGATATGGAAAGGCTTGGAGTAGCCAAAGATTTTGCTCTTTGTGCAAATAATATTATAAATATAGATCATCATAAAACCAATACAAAGTTCGGAAATATAAATATTATTGATTCAAAGGTTAGTTCTACAGGAGAATTAGTGTATTTGCTTTTGAAAAGAATGAAAATTGATATTGATGAGGATATAGCTACTTGCATTTATACTGCTATAAGCTCAGATACAGGCAGTTTTATGTACGATAGTACTTCATCAAAAACTCATTTAATAGCTGCGGAACTTTTGAATACAGGAATGAACATGAATAAGGTGGTCATTAATTTATACCAGAATAGAAGTCTTGAAAAAACAAAATTATTTATTGCAGCATTAAATAAATTGGAATTTTTCCAAGAAGGAAAGATCGGCATTGTATCTATTACTCAGGAAATGCTGAAAAAATCCAATGCCAAAATGGAAGATTCGGAGGGAATAGTTTCTTTTTTAAGAGATACCGAAGGAGTAGAAGTAGCGGTAATTATGAAAGAAATAAAGGAAGATGAAATTAAAGTGAGTATGAGATCTAAGGAATATGTAGACGTATCGAAAATATGTCTCTTGTTTAGCGGAGGCGGACATAAGAGAGCAGCCGGATGTACAATATATGATTCTTTAGAAAGGTCAAAAAGTATGATTTTAAATGAAATATATAAAAGCATAGAGGAAAAATAGATGGATGGGATTATAAACGTATTTAAACCTAAGGGCATTACTTCTTACGACGTGATAAGGATGATAAAGAAAATTTTAAATATCAAAAAAGTAGGGCATACAGGTACTTTAGATCCTAATGCCGGCGGAGTATTGCCCGTATGTGTAGGAAATGCCACGCGTTTAAGTGAATATATTCTTAATTCAAAAAAGGAATATATCGGGGAATTGACTTTAGGGTATGAAACGGATACTCAGGATGGAGACGGAAAGGTAATTAAATATTCAGATAAAATTGTAGAAGAAGAAGAAATCAAAATGGCCTTTGAAGGCTTTAAAGGTGAAATTGAACAGGTTCCTCCCATGTATTCTGCAATTAAGCATAAGGGGAAAAAATTATATGAACTGGCGAGAGAAGGCATAAATGTTGAAAGAAGCCCAAGAAATGTAACTATATATGATATGAATATTATTGAAATCCATGAAAACAAAGTATTATTTAAAGCTTTGTGTTCAAGGGGGACTTACATCAGAACTTTATGCAATGATATAGGAGTTAAATTAGGAACTTATGGATATATGTCATACTTGCTTAGAACAAAAGTAGGTAATTTCGTTATTGAAGACGGAATGAGCATAGAAGAATTAGAAAAAAAGGTTAAGAATAATAAATTTGAGGATTTTCTTATTCCAATGGATGAGGCCTTACAGGATTGGAATTTTGTGAATGTAAATGATGAAGATTGTTTTAAACTGATGAACGGTTTGACTATAGATGTATTGGGGGATTTAAAGGAAGGATTGAATAGAGTATATTGTCGAGATAAGTTCTTGGGAATTGGAAATGTGAAAAGCCATAATAATGTTAATATGCTAAAAATGAAAAAAGTTTTATGTAAAAGGTGATTATATGAATATTATTGATCTAAAGAACAATGCTAATAAGGAATCTGATTATGCAGTTGCCTTGGGAAACTTTGACGGATTACATATAGGACATAGTATTTTGATAAAGGACATGATAGATGAAGGAAAAAAAAGAGGATTGAAAAATTCCGTTCTTATTTTTAAAAATTATACCAAGTCAGTTGTATATAATAAGAATTCAGAAATGCTTACTTCCAATGAACAAAAATTTATATTATTAGAAGATATGGGAATTGATACTATATATATGATGAATTTTGATAAAGATATGATGCATCTTTCTCCGGAGGATTTTGTTAAAAATATATTAGTGGATAAAATGAGAATAAAACTTGTAGCTGTAGGGTTTAATTATAGTTTTGGATATAAGGCTCAAGGGAAAGGAGATCTCTTAGCTAAATTAGGAAATAAATATAATTTTGATGTAAAAATACTTCCTCCCGTTTATAAAGATGGGCTGATTGTAAGCAGTACCCTTATAAAAGATTTAATAAGAGAAGGAAATATTTCAAAGGCGAATTCCTTTTTAGGAAGGCCTTTTTCGATGGCAGGAAAAGTTATTTATGGCAAGAGGAGAGGCAGTTCTTTAGGGTTTCCTACAGCCAATATGGAGAGAAAAATTAACTTCGTCGTTCCTAAAAACGGAGTTTATGAGACATCAACGATTGTAGGAGACAAGGAATATAAAAGCCTAACTAATATCGGCAGCAATCCTACTTTTAATAATAACAATATTACAATTGAAACATATATATTAAATTTTAATGAGAATATATACGGAAAGGAAATTACCGTGAATTTTTTGAGATATTTAAGGGAAGAAAAAAAATTCTCTACTAAAGAAGAACTGATTATTCAAATGCATAAGGATGTAAATATGGTCAAAAGCGATTAACCGTATTTACTTTTATATAAGTATATGTTAAAATTATCTTGATCTTAAAATACCTTTGACTATGTAAATCGTATCCTCGACGTTTTACTTAGTTAAAGGCGAAATTTATGTATAAGAGGAGGTGGATTTAGATGTCGATGAGTAAGGAACAGAAAAAACAAATTATTGATGAGTATAAATTACATGATTTGGATACCGGATCACCGGAAGTTCAAATTGCAATTCTTACAAATAGAATTAATTCTTTAAATGAGCATTTGAAATTGCACAAGAAAGACCATCACTCAAGAAGAGGATTGCTGAAAATGGTTGGGCAGAGAAGGGGATTACTTAATTATCTTCAAAAGACAGATATTGAAAGATATCGTAGTCTTATTGCAAAGTTGGGCATAAGAGGCTAAATTGGAGCGGGAGTTCTCCCGCTCTATTAGTTTATTATTAAAATTTGACTTATATAATTATATAAGGGTTATAATATTATTAAATATACAATAAAGGAGGTAGAATATGGAAAGAACTTTTGAATATGAGCTTGATAAAAGGAAACTAACAGTGAACATTGGCAAAGTTGCAGAGCAAGCTAACGGATCATGTTTGATTCGCTACGGTGATACGGTTTTGCTGGTGACGGCATGTTCTTCAAAAGAGCCAAGGGAAGGGGTAGATTTCTTCCCATTAAGTGTAGACTATGAAGAAAAGTTGTATTCAGTAGGGAAAATACCCGGAGGATTTATCAAAAGAGAAGGTAAACCGAGTGAAAAGGCAATACTTACTTCGAGGCTTATCGATAGACCTATAAGACCACTTTTTCCTAAGGGATATAGAAATGATGTTCAGGTGATTGCTACGGTGTTAAGTGTTGATCAGGATTGCAGTCCTGATATTGTTGCTATGATAGGGTCTTCCGTAGCGTTAAGTATTTCAGATATACCTTTTCAAGGACCTACCGGTTCGGTAGCTGTAGGATTAATTGACGGAAAATTTATATTGAATCCTACAAGTGCTGAAAGAGAAAAGTCAGATCTCAGTTTAATTGTATCAGGTACCAAAGATGCGGTTATGATGGTAGAAGCGGGAGCCAATGAGGTGCCCGAAGATTTGATGCTGGAAGGAATTCTTTTTGCTCATGAATATATCAAAGAAATCTGTAATTTCATTGAATCAATTCAAAAAGAAGTTGGAAAGGAAAAGCAAGAATATGAAGTATTCAAACCCGATGAGTTAATTGAAAAAGAAGTAAAAGAATATGCAACAGACAAACTTAGAGAAGCAATTCACACAGTGGATAAGCAAGGAAGAGATGAAAATATCGATAAATGTAAAGAAGAAGTGATGGAATATTTTTTAGAAAAATATCCTGAAAATGAAGAGGATATAGACGGTTCCTTGTATGATATTATAAAAGAAGAAGTAAGGAGCATGATTTTAAACGACGGTATCAGACCGGACAACAGAAAAGTTGATGAAATAAGGCCTATTACATGTGAAGTGGGAATACTTCCGAGAACTCATGGTTCAGGATTATTTACGAGAGGCCAAACTCAGGTTCTTACTATAACAACCCTTGGAGCTTCTGAGGATGTTCAGATAATCGACGGTCTCGGAAAAGAAGAATCAAAACGATATATGCATCACTATAATTTTCCTCCTTATAGTACAGGAGAGACAAGAGTGATGAGAGGGCCCGGAAGGAGAGAAATAGGCCACGGTGCATTGGCAGAAAGGGCATTAGAGCCGGTAATACCTTCAGAAGAGAATTTTCCTTATACCATCAGACTTGTTTCCGAAGTATTAAGTTCCAATGGTTCTACATCTCAGGCAAGTGTGTGTGGAAGCACATTATCACTATTGGATGCCGGGGTTCCCATTAAAGCTCCTGTAGCAGGTGTAGCAATGGGGTTGATGAAGTCAGAAGATAAAGTAGTTATATTGACGGATATCCAAGGAATGGAAGATTTTCTTGGTGATATGGATTTTAAAGTAGCAGGAACCGAAAAAGGAATTACGGCTATTCAAATGGATATAAAGATAGCAGGAATAGGCAGGAATATTCTTAAAGAGGCACTGGAGAGAGCAAGAATAGGAAGATTATTTATACTCAATAAGATGAGAGAAGCAATAAGTTCTCCGAGGAAAGAATTATCTCCTTATGCTCCCAGAATATTTTCTATGAATGTAAATCCGGATAAGATAAGGGATATTATTGGTCCGGGGGGAAAGGTGATAAATAAGATAATTGATGAAACAGGAGTAAAAATAGATATAGACGAAAGCGGGAAAGTTGTAATTGCTGCTGAAAATATAGAAAATGGGAAGAAAGCAGTTAATTTAATTGAGAAAATAATAAAGGATGTAGAAGTTGGAGAAATATATCTGGGGAAGGTCACAAGAATAGTAAATTTCGGAGCTTTTGTAGAAATACTTAACGGGAAGGAAGGATTGGTTCATATATCGAATATAGCAAGAGAAAGGATAAACAAGGTAGAAGATGTACTGTCCGTTGGTGATGAAATACTTGTAAAAGTTATGGAAATAGATAATCAAGGTAGAATTAATTTATCGAGAAAAGCGGCTCTTCCTCCGGAAGATAAAGAAAGCGAAAAATCGAACGATAAAAAGTAAAATGGCATGAACCGAGAAGTGGTTCATGTTTTTTTATTTTTTTAATATATATTTGTTCAACCTTCGGAATATAAATATATTAATATATGGAGGTGTTGAACGTGAAAGTATTTATTATTAAGAAGAGAGTTATCTATATTTTTCTTATTGCCGTAATTGTTTTAATTTCTTTTCTTTTACTCTATAATTTTTATAAGGTAAAAGAAACATTCAATAGGGATATTTATTATAAAGGAAAAACCCAGGAGAATATCATTGCATTTACCTGTAATGTGGACTGGGGAGGTGAATATATACCGGATATGTTAAATATCCTTAAGGAAAATAATACAAAGATAACATTTTTTGTCACAGGAAAATGGGCGGAAAAAAATCCGGATTTACTGAAAAAAATGTATTATGAAGGCCATGAAATAGGAAATCACGGATATATGCACAGAGATTACGGAGAACTTAGTTATGAATTAAATAAGCAAGAAATACAAAAATGTCAGGAGATTATTAATGGAATTTTAGGAAAGTCTTCCATGTATTTTGCCCCTCCTTCCGGCTCATATAATGATAATACTATTAAAGCCTGCAATGAATTAAATTATGATATAATTATGTGGAGTATTGATACTATAGATTGGAGGGAAGACAGTTCGGAAGAAAAAATAATTGAAAGGGTACTTAAAAAGCCTGAAAATTCTTCTATCGTACTTATGCATCCTACGGAAAGGACGGTAAAGGCGTTGCCTAAAATAATTGATTCTCTTAAAGACAGAGGATTTAGTATAGGAAATATCAGTGATG
Source organism: Acidilutibacter cellobiosedens (assembly GCF_004103715.1). Classification (NCBI taxonomy): domain Bacteria; kingdom Bacillati; phylum Bacillota; class Tissierellia; order Tissierellales; family Acidilutibacteraceae; genus Acidilutibacter; species Acidilutibacter cellobiosedens. Next base: position 1,809,477 of record NZ_CP035282.1, read on the forward strand.
TTTTGGAATAAATTTGTATTGAAATTAGTAAAAAACTAAAATATAATATTTTTAAATCCTTTTTTTATTGTAATTGTCAATGGAGGAATGAATTGATGTATTTAAAATACAAATTGAATAACGGAATAACAGTTGTCATGGAAGAAATGCCTTACATGCAATCTGCATCTATAGGAATATTGATTAATAACGGATCAGTAAATGAGAAAAAAGAAATAAACGGAGTATCCCATTTTATTGAGCATATGCTTTTTAAAGGAACAGATAAAAGGTCCGCAAAGGAAATATCGGAAACTATTGATAACATAGGAGGACAATTAAATGCTTTTACTGATAAAGAGTATACATGTTTTTATTCCAAGGTATTGAGCTGTCATATATCCATAGCAATTGACGTATTATCGGATATGATGATTAATTCTAAATTTTTGGAAGAAGATATGGAAAGAGAAAAAAAGGTCATATCGGAAGAAATAAATATGTATCTTGATTCTCCGGAAGATGCAGTCTATGATTTGTTGTATGAAACCATATATAAAGACACACCTTTGTCTTTATCTGTATTGGGAACGGAAGACAGCTTAAATTCTTTAAGCAGAGAGGGTATAGTTGATTATTATCACAAGTATTATAATCCCGAAAATATGGTAATATCTGTGGCAGGAAATATAAAATCAAAAGAAATAATAAAAATACTTGAAGAAAAATTTGGCGGAATGACTAATGAGAAAAAAGGACAAGCTCATTTAATTCAAGAGCCTTTAAACTTCAATGATATAAAAGGAATGGTAAAGAAAACAGAGCAATTAAATTTTTGTATCGGAATGGAAGGAGTATCAAGGGAGAGTGATGATACATACCCTTTGTTAATATTAAACACTGCCTTGGGAGGAAGCAGCAGTTCTATACTGTTTCAAAAAATCAGAGAAGAGGAAGGACTTGCTTATACCGTTTATTCGACTCCTTTTTTCCATAGAAATACAGGAATATTTTCAATATATGCAGGTTTAAATTCAAATAATATATTGGAATTTGCGAAGATAATAAAAAAAGAAATAAAAAATATCAAAGACAATTCAATATCCTCAGATGATCTTTTAAAGTTAAAAGAACAGTTGAAGGGAAGTTACATATTAGGTTTAGAAAGTACTTTAAGCAGAATGATGGAATTAGGAAAATCTCAATTACTTTTTGAAAAAGTGATAACTTCCGAAGATGTTATTAAAAAAATAGATAAAGTAACATTGGAGGATATTAAAAGAGTGTCGGAGAATATTTTTGACTTTAGAAAATATGACATAGCATATGTAGGAGAAATTTCAAAAAAAGAAAAAATAGAGTCCGAGTTAAAAAATATTTTATTTATATGAGGTGAATTTGATGAAAGTAAAAATAGTAAATAAAAGTACTCTTCCGATTCCCGAATATAAAACTCAAAATTCATCGGGAGTTGATCTATATGCTAATATAGAAGGTGAAATAGTAATAAAACCTTTAGAGAGAAAATTGATACCTACAGGTATATACGTAGAAATTCCTGAAGGCTATGAAGGACAAATAAGGGCAAGAAGCGGTTTGGCATTAAATCATGGGATTACCTTAACAAACGGCATAGGTACTGTTGACAGCGACTACAGGGGAGAAATAAAAGTGCTTTTAATTAATTTGGGAAAAGAAAATTATACTATTAAAAGAGGAGACAGAATAGCCCAATTAGTTCTTATTAAATATGAGAAAATTTTATTTGAAGAAGTAGAAGAGATAGATGAAACTTATAGGGGGACAGGAGGCTTTGGTCATACGGGAAAATAATATCATAAAAAATGTCATCATAAATGATAACATAAATCAAAAAAGAAAACATATATTTAAATAGATAACCAATTCAATTAAGGAGGGATTTTATGAGATTAAGTGAAATTAGCTCCAAAGAAATAGTTAATTTAAACGATGGAGCGAGATTAGGAATATTGGCCGACGTAGACTTCTTTATAAATGAAAAAAGCGGTCAGATTATATCCCTTTTAGTGCCGGAAAGAAAATTTCAGCTTAAATTTTTTTCGGAAAGATCTGAAATGGAGATCCCATGGAACTCTATAAGAAAGATAGGAAATGATATGATAATAATTGAAATGGACTTATAAAAATTATCACCATAATTATTATAAAACCATACTATAAACTAACGAAAATTAACTTGAGGTGATGTATACTTATGAAAATAATTGTTCAAAAATTTGGAGGAACTTCTGTTTCTTCTTCTGAGAGCAGACGAATTGTATTGAAAAAAATAATTGATAAGGTTAAAGAAGGATATCATGTTGTAGTCGTAGTTTCGGCCATGGGAAGAAAAGGAAGTCCTTATTCTACTGACTCCTTATTAGATCTAATAAATAAAGAAGCTCTTAATCCAAGAGAGATAGATTTACTTTTATCTTGCGGAGAGATTATCTCAGGAGTTACTCTTTCCAGTATGATAAGAGAAAAGGGATATAAAGCGAAAGTACTTACGGGAAGACTTGCAGGAATCAAAACAAATGATAATTTTGGCAATGCCGAAGTGTTGGATGTGGACCCATCAAATATTATTAATAGTTTGAAGGATGGAAATATAGTAATAGTAGCAGGATTTCAAGGGGTCAATTCCAATGGAGAAATAACGACTCTCGGAAGAGGAGGAAGCGATATAACCGCAGTAGTGTTAGGGAAAGCTTTGCACTGCAATCAGGTTGAAATATTTACTGATGTAGACGGTGTTATGACCGCAGATCCTAATATAGTAGAAAATGCAAAAGTAATTAAGACCATGTGCTATTCAGAGGTATATCAATTGGCAGAAAACGGGGCAAAGGTCATCCATCCTAAAGCAGTAGAAATTGCTCAGCAATCGAATATTTCATTGGTAATAAAAAATACCTTCACCGATAGCGAAGGGACGATTATTGAAAAAGCAGATACGAATTTTTATAATAATAGAAAAAAACAGTTTAATGACAAAATACTTACGGGTATAACATTCAAAAAAGGGCGTAATCAAATAAAAGTAAAAACAGATGATGAAAAAAATGAAACGGAAAGGTTAATGAATGATATTACTATAAACAAAATAAATATAGATTTAATTAATTTTTTTATAGATGAAAAAATATTTACAGTAGAAGATAAGGATCTTCCTGTTATGACAAACATACTAAAGGAAGGAAATTATAAATATGATATAATAAAAAATTGCTGTAAGCTCAGTGCGGTGGGATATAAAATGCATGGAGTTCCGGGAGTCATGGCAAAAATAGTTAATGCTCTCTGGAAAAACAATATTAAGATATTACAATCTTCAGATTCTCACAATACAATATGGTGCTTGATATATGAAAAGGATGCTGAAGCTGCCTTAAAAATACTCCATGAAGAATTTGAAATGTATAAATAAAAATGAATAAAGGAGATGCTGCAAATTAAATTTGCAGCATCTCCTTTATTTCAATCACATGGGAATTTAATACCTGATTGTTTAAAAAATATTAGAATATAATGTTAGAATATTATTATCTCAATAGTAGAAACTATATATTGTTATTATGCACAATATGGAGGTATCATTATAATGAACGATGATAAAAACAATGAAAATATCGAAGAGTTAGGCATCCCCAATTCAAGCAAAATCCCTAATGATATTCAATTTCTTACAATTATAGGTGAAATAGAAGGTCACACAATATGTCCCCCTCAAAAGAAAACAACGAAATATGAACATATAATTCCTTTACTGATTTCAGTTATGGAGAATCCGGATATAAAAGGTCTGTTTGTAATACTTAATACTGTAGGGGGAGATGTGGAGGCAGGACTTGCGCTGGCGGAAATGATTAACAGCATAAATAAGCCAAAAGTTTCATTGGTACTCGGAGGAGGACACAGTATCGGAGTTCCTCTGGCTACAGCCACAGATTATTCGTTTATAGTTCCTACTGCCACAATGACTATACATCCTATAAGAACTTCAGGATTGGTAATAGGTGTGCCTCAAACATTTAGATATTTTGAGAAGATGCAGCAAAGAATAATAGATTTTATAGTGAGAACATCAAGTATTAAAAAGGGGGAGCTGAAGAAACTTATGTATGCTACTGACGAAATCGCCAATGACATAGGAACTATTTTAGTTGGTCAAGAGGCAGTAGATTACGGGATTATAAATGAAGTAGGGGGATTTGACAAAGCTCTTTCCAAATTAAGAACTTTAATAAAAGAGGGACTTAATTAATAGTACAACTTTATAATTTGTGTTATAATTACATAGACAAACATTAATTTTCAACTTATTTTACTAAAAGAAGGATTTTCATATTATTTATAGAATTTATTTTTGAGGTGGTCCCGTTGAAGAAGAAAAAAAAAGGAAAAATAGAATTAGATAAAGAAATTATAGGTATTGTACTAATACTTCTGGGAATATTATCGATTTTCAGTTTATTTAGTGATAAAACAGGAATTGTGGGAGAGTTTTTAAAGAATATTTATCTTCAGTTAATGGGTTTTGGAGGTTTTATATTTCCGTTAATACTTATAGCTATAGGGATATTTTTTATGGCAAATAAATTGGATATAGATGAGGATAGAAAGGCTTTTTATAGTATAGTAATATTTTTATGTGTATTGACAATTATTGATATAAGCAAAATGGGCAATATGACATTTGTGAAAAGAATTCAATTAGCTTTTCAGTATGGAGAATCAGGTTTAGGCGGGGGCATATTGGGAGCTTTTTTGGGTTATATATTTTTTAAGCTCTTTGGTTCTATAGGTTCTTATATAATATTATCTTTTGTTATAGTCATAAATATTATGCTTATATCCGAAATTAAAATATCTAAGATTAAAATAGCAAAATTGTTTAGTCATAGAAATAGGAGACCTACATATAATTCCGTTGAGCCAAAAACGATTGAGGAAGATGAAAAAAAAGAAGGAATAAAGATATTGGATTATACCAAAAATGAGGAAGAAAAAGAAGATAAAAAAAACAATATGGAAAATATAAAATATGAAAACAAAGATAAGGCTGCAGATAATCTGAAAATTTTTAACAGCCATCAAAAAAATAAAACTTCTTATAAATTTCCTCCCATGGAATTTTTAAAAAGTTCGGATCTTAATACGGATTATAGTGACAAAAAAGAAATATTTGGGAATGCAAGAAAGATTGAAGAAACCATGAGAAGCTTCGGAATTGATGCTCATGTAACTCAAATAAGCAAGGGACCTACAATTACCCTATATGAGCTTCAACCTTCTCCTGGAGTAAAGGTAAGCAAAATAGTTAATTTATCCGATGATATTGCCTTGAATTTGGCGAGTTCCGATATTAGAATAGAGGCTCCCATACCGGGAAAGGCGGCAGTGGGAATAGAAGTCCCCAACAGGAAAAAAAGCAATGTGTACTTAAAGGAAATATTACAGTCGGAAGAGTATAATAACATTTCTTCAAAGATTCCTTTTGCTTTGGGAAAGGATATATCAGGAAAGCCTATAGTTGCCAATATTGAAAAGATGCCTCATCTTCTTATAGCAGGGGCTACAGGTTCCGGGAAAAGCGTATGTATAAATACTATTATTATGAGCATATTGTACAAAGCAACTCCCGATGAGGTAAAATTATTGTTGATTGATCCCAAGGTGGTGGAGTTAAGTATATACAATAAAATTCCTCATTTACTTACTCCTGTTGTAACGGATGCCAAAAAAGCTAAATTTGCTTTAAATTGGGCTGTCGAAGAAATGACCCGAAGGTATAAGATCTTTGCTAAAAACAATGTCAGGGATATTTACAGTTATAATGCAAAAGTAGAAAAGGAAGAACCAGAAAATAAATTATGTCAGATAGTGATTATAATTGATGAATTGGCAGACTTGATGATGGTGGCGGCTCAAGAGATTGAAGATTACATATGCAGATTGGCCCAAATGGCAAGGGCAGCAGGTATGTATTTGATTATAGCAACTCAAAGACCTTCTGTAGATGTAATAACTGGAACCATAAAAGCAAATATTCCCTCAAGAATATCCTTTGCCGTTACCAGCAGTATTGATTCAAGAACTATATTGGATATGGGGGGTGGAGAAAAATTACTGGGGAAGGGAGATATGCTGTTTTTCCCTTCAGGATATTCAAAGCCTGTGAGAATTCAGGGAGCTTTTATAAGCGAAGAAGAAGTTGAAAAAGTGGTACAATTCTTGAAAGAAGAGAATGAAATAGAATATGACGAGAGCATAGCGGAAGAAATAGACAATCCTCATGAAGAAACTCCCGGTATTGATGACGATTTACTTCCCGATGCTATAGATTTAGTAATAAATGAAGGACAGGCATCTATATCTTTTCTTCAAAGAAAATTGAAAATAGGATATTCAAGAGCAGGAAGATTAATAGATGAAATGGAGAGAAGAGGAATTGTAGGAAAATCCGAAGGAAGTAAGCCAAGGAAGGTTCTAATGGATAGGGACAGTATTAATTCTTAGCGGAAAGGAAGAAAAAATTGGACTATATATCAATAGTAACTATGGGTTGTTCAAAGAATGAAATTGATTCGGAATTGATGAAAAGTATTTTGCAAAAAGAAGGGCATATTTTAACTAAGGAATATGATAAGGCCGATATAATTATTGTCAATACCTGTGGTTTTATAAAGACGGCAAAAGAAGAGTCAATTAAAGCAATATGGGAAATGACCGAATATAAGACCATGGGGAAATGTAAATATTTAATATTGGCTGGGTGCCTTGCTGAGAGGTATTCCAAGGAACTTATGGAAGAGATATCTGAAGTGGATGGAATAATAGGAACTGGTAATATAAAAGACATTGCAAAGATAATAAAAGAATTAAAAATGAAGGGAAATAGGATTTGTAATGTTAAAAATATAGATAGCGATTATGTGGAGGATATCCAAAGGATTACTGACGGTTATACGTCTTATTTGAAAATTTCGGAAGGATGCGATAATTTTTGCTCTTACTGTATAATACCGAAGCTCAGAGGTAGATATAGAAGCAGAAGGATGGAGAATATTATTGAAGAAGCCAGAAATCTATCTAAAAACGGTACGAAGGAATTAATTTTGATTGCTCAAAATACAACAGATTATGGGATAGATATTTATGGAGAGTATAAACTTCCACAATTATTGAATGAATTAAATAAGATTAAAGGTATCCGATGGATAAGAATATTATATATGTATCCCGACAATTTTACGAAAGAATTGATATCCGCTATTTCTCAATGTGAAAAAGTAGTCAAATATGTGGATATACCTATACAACACATAAATGATTATATACTAAAAAAAATGAACAGAAATATTTCAAAAGAGAATATAACAAATTTGATTTACAGTTTAAGAAAAAATATACCGGATATAATTATAAGGACTACTCTCATAGTGGGATTTCCGGGAGAAAAAGAAGAATATTTCAATGAACTTGTTGAGTATGTAAAATCCGTTAAATTTGACAGACTAGGGGTTTTTACCTATTCAAGAGAAGAAGGGACTGCTGCTTATAATTTTGATGATCAAATACCGGAAAGAATTAAAAATTTAAGAAGAGATATGATAATGAAAGTTCAGCAAAATATATCAGCACAAAAAAATAAAGAAAAGTTGAATCATGTATATCCAGCCATGGTGGAAGAACAATTGGAAGAGGATTTGTATGCGGGAAGGACTTATATGGATAGCCCTGAAATTGATGGTGTATTGTATATCGAGAGTAATGAGGAATTACAAATCGGGGATTTTTATAATGTTAGAATTACAGATTCCTTAGAATATGATTTGATAGGAGAGGTTTATCATGAATTTACCTAACAAATTGACTATTTTTAGAATATGTTTGGTGCCGTTTTTTGTTTTTTTCTTATTTTCAAATTTAAAATATGGTCAATATATTGCTGTATCTATTTTTATTTTAGCATCACTTACAGATACTTTAGACGGTCATATAGCAAGAAGCAGAAATTTGATAACTACATTTGGAAAATTCATGGATCCATTAGCTGATAAAATATTGGTTTCAGCAGCATTTATATCGTTGGTAGAACTGGGGAAGGTTCCTTCGTGGATTGTGATTATTATCATTTCAAGAGAATTGGCTATAACGGGCTTTAGAACAGTTGCAGTATCTGAAGGAGTAACAATAGCTGCAGATAAGTGGGGAAAGATGAAAACCGTAACTCAGCTAATTGCTGTAATAGCTTTGCTTTTAAATAATTACCCTTTTAGTTTGATTAATTTTCCCTTTGATAAGATAATGCTTTATATATCCGTTGTATTTACGATAATTTCTGGGGTAAACTATATTTATGTTAATAGAAAAGTATTGAAATCCGAAAAAAAATGATACAGGAGATGTTTATATGAAAGCTGAAATTATTAATGTAGGAACTGAATTGCTTCTGGGAAGTACTTTAAATACAAACGCTCAATTCTTATCCCAAAGACTGGCCGAATTGGGAGAAGAGGTATATTTCCATACTGTTGTGGGAGATAATCGAGGTAGATTGAAAGATGCACTCAATTTAGCTTTGAAGCGTTCTCAACTTATTATATTGACGGGAGGTCTGGGACCAACCCAGGATGATCTGACAAAGGAAGTAGTATGCGAAACGTTAAATTTAAAATTAAATTTAAATAAAGAGGTATTAAATGAAATAAAGAGATATTTTAATAAACTCCATAGAGAAATGAGTGAGAACAACATTAAACAGGCTTACATACCTGAAAATTCCATAGTGCTGAAAAATGATATAGGAACGGCTCCAGGAGTTTTAGTAAATTGGAACGACAAAAAGATAGCCATTCTTCCCGGGCCTCCCAATGAGATGAAGACAATGTTTAATAAGTATTTATCCCCATTGATTAAGGAGAACTATATTATAAAATCCAAAACATTAAAGACTATCGGCATTAGTGAATCAACTCTTGAGTTGATGATAAAAGATTTTATTGATTCTCAAACTAATCCTACTATTGCAACATATGTAAAAGAAGGGCAGGTAGATGTTAAAATTACGGCTAAGGAAGAGAATAAGGAGAATTCCGATGATTTAATAAATGATATGGTAGAAAAGGTAGAGAAAAGAATCGGCAAATATATATATTCTTATGATGATGAAACAATAGAGGAAGCTTTATATAAAATTTTGAAGGATAGGGGATTTAAAATTGCCTTCTGTGAATCATGTACAGGAGGATTGGTATCCGGCAGATTTACGAAGATCCCCGGTGTTTCCCAAGTATTTGACAGAGGAATAGTTACTTACAGCAACAGGGCTAAGGTTGAAGAATTGAATGTAAAGGAAGACACCTTAAGAAAGTATGGAGCCGTCAGTGAAGAGACTGCCATTGAAATGGCAGAGGGACTGTTGAAAAAATCAAATGTGGATATAGCTTTATCTACTACGGGGATTGCAGGTCCCGACGGAGGAAGTGAAGAAAAACCCGTAGGTCTTGTATATATAGGAGTTGCAACTAAGGAAGGTTCCCATGCCGTTAAATTTACTTTTCCCGGGAACAGAATAAGTATTCAGAACAGAACGGCAACAATGGTTTTCGATGAGGGAAGAAAGTGTTTATTGAAATTAAATAATTAAAATTGACTAATACAATCAAATGTTATAAAATATTATATATAGCGAACTAATGTTCGAAAATATACGGAAGGTGGTGACTCCAGTAATACTGGGCATATCATGGCAGATTCAAAGAATAAGAATAACGAAAACAGTAAGGAAAAAGCTTTGGAAGTAGCCATCACTCAGATAGAAAAACAATTTGGAAAGGGTTCCATAATGAGGCTCGGAGAAAACAGCAAAATGAATGTCGAGTCCATTCCTACAGGAGCCTTAAGTTTGGACATCGCATTGGGGATTGGAGGACTTCCTAAGGGAAGAATAATTGAAGTATTTGGGCCTGAATCATCGGGTAAGACTACCGTTGCACTACATTCCATAGCGGAATCTCAAAAACTGGGAGGTATAGCAGCATTTATAGATGCAGAGCATGCATTGGATCCTGTATATGCTAAAAATTTAGGAGTGGATATAGATAATTTGATAGTTTCACAGCCGGATACAGGCGAGCAGGCCTTGGAAATTGCTGAGGCTTTGGTCAGGAGCAATGCTATAGATGTAATCGTATTGGACTCGGTAGCTGCTTTGGTTCCAAAGGCTGAAATCGAAGGAGAGATGGGAGATAGTCATGTAGGATTGCAGGCAAGATTAATGTCTCAGGCATTGAGAAAATTAGCCGGTGCTATAAGCAGATCGAATGCCATAATCATATTCATAAATCAGCTTCGTGAGAAGATTGGGATAAGCTACGGAAATCCTGAAACCACAACAGGAGGAAGGGCACTTAAATTTTATGCTTCCGTAAGGCTTGATGTTAGGAAAATAGATTCTATTAAGCAGGGAGATGACATTATTGGCAACAGAGTTAAGGTCAAAGTTGTCAAAAATAAGGTAGCTCCTCCTTTTAAACAGGCTGAATTTGATATTATGTACGGCAAGGGAATTTCAAAGGAAGGAAACATTGTGGATTTGGGGGTTACATCTGAAATTATCAATAAGTCCGGTTCGTGGTACAGCTATGGAGAAGATAGATTGGGACAAGGAAGAGAAAATGTTAAAGATTATTTTAAAGAACACAAAGATATTGCAGACGAAATTGAGAACAAAATCAGAGAAAAAAATGGATTGAAACCTTTGGAATTGAAAAAAGTAAGTAAAGAGAAAAAGGATAAAGAAAAAGCAGAGTAAAGTGTATTTTAGAGACCTCCTTGTTTTCATAAGGGGGTCTTGAAGCAGGAGGAAATATAAAAGTTGAAAATACTTTATTTTACAGATACTCACATAAGAGGAACTACTCCACAAAATAGAAAGGATAATTTGGTGGAGACTTTGGAGAAAAAATTTAATGAGGTAATCGGGATAATAAATGAAGAAAATATTGATTATGTAATTCACGGAGGAGATCTTTTCGACAGGCCTGATGTTTCGGTTTCGATAGTAAGTAAGTTTGCGGAAATATTGAATAAAATTAAAGTTCCCATATATATAGTCTCTGGCAACCATGATATATACGGCCATAATCCTGAAACATTGGGTAAAACCATGCTTGGACTTTTAAATGCGATTAACATTCTTCATGTTATCGACAGCGGAGAAAAGATTATACTTGAAAAGAATGGTGTAAAAGTTCAACTAACAGGCCAGCCGTATATTTATAATTTAGACGATCCTATTAACAGAGATAAATACATTATAAAGTCTAAGCCTGATAATATAAAATATCTCATTCATGTAGTTCATGGAATGCTTTTGGACAGACCATTTATAAAAGGGATCCCTTATACTCTGATAGATGATATAAAGGAAACTAAAGCGGATATTACTTTATGCGGACATTATCATTCGGGATTTGGAATTAAGATTATAGATGGAAAATATTTTATCAATCCGGGAAGCTTAATACGTATCACAAACAGTGTTAAAGAAATTGAAAGAATTCCTCAGGTGGTTATTATGGATCTTTCAAAGAAAATAGATATAAAACTTGTTCCATTAAAAACAGCTCAAAAGGGAGAATTAATCCTTGACAGAAAGGAAATAGAAAACTATATGTACAAGAACGAAAGGTTGAATGAATTTAAACAATCTATAGATGAAACGGTTAATTTTGACAAACTGGATATCAATAAAATACTTTCGGAAATATCACATACAGAAGGAATTAAACCCCAAGTAAAAGAAGAGGCTCTAAGACGAATTGCTTCTTCCCAGATTAAGTTTTCAGGAGATGATATATGATATGACCTATATCAAGAAGGTGATTTTAGAAAATTTTCAATCTCATAAACATACTGAAATACTGTTTGATGAGCATTTAAATGTGATAGTAGGTCCTTCTGACCAAGGAAAGAGTGCTATAATCAGAGGAATTCAATGGGCATTGTTTAATGAACCCTCAGGAGATTTTTTTATAAGAGAAGGAGAAAAGGAATGTAGCATAATCATATATTTTAGTGACAATACAGCTATTAAAAGATATAAGAGCAGAAGCAAAAATTTGTATTATTATTATGACGAATTTGGAAAAGAAACTATATACGAGGGATTTGGTCTTGAAGTTCCAAAAGAAATAGTCGATAAGATTAAAATAAGAAAGATTTTCTTATCCGGAAAACAATCTAATGCCATCAATATAAGCGAACAATTGGAAGGTCCATTTCTTTTATCGGAAAATACGAATACAAGGGCAAATGCCATAGGACGGTTAATAGGAGTACATATAGTAGATGATGCGATAAAGGATACATTGAAAGATAAGACAAATTTAAATAGCTTAAAGAAAAACAACGAAGAACAATATCAAAATCTGTCCGATGATCTTAAAAAATATGATTATTTAGACGATTTAAAAAGAATATTAGATAAATTTGAAATAATACAAGGGAGTATAAATGAGAAACAAGCCAAATTAGAAAAATTGATTGGTATCAGAAAGGACTACATAGATTGTTCGAATAATATAGGAAACGTTAAGAGCATTATAAACAGATTAGAAAATATTGATATAGTAAAAGAAAAATCAGACAGATTAAATAATTGTATCAGAATATATAATATAGTAAACAGTAAAAAGGTCAATTTAATTAATATAGATGAGAAGATAAATGAAAACTTAAATATATTGAAATATTCATCTAATATAGATGAAATGGGTAATATTTTAATTAATCTCGATGATAAAACAAAGAAGTTATTGCTATTAAAATCAATAGATGAAAAATACAGATATATTAATAAAAATTTATCTGATAGTAATTTAATAATAGAAAATTTGAAGACCATATATATTGTTAGTAATATGACGGATGATATCGAAAAGAATATTCACGGATTAAACAACCTTTCAACCATATATAAAAATCTCATGGATTTGGACAAGAGAATAGAACAGGGAAATAATTATATAAAAAAATTTAAAAATATTTCTGAAGGTGATCTTTTAGTTCAGAATATAAGCGGTAAATTAAAGGGATTTAATACTTTTATTAATGTAGAAAAGCGTTACACTGATATTCTAAGCAATATAAATAATACAAATAAGATTATCAAAGATGAAAAGGATAATATATCATTATTTCTCGAAGAATATAAATCCTTATTATTGAAACTGGGTATTTGTCCCCTTTGTTTAAGTAAGATAGATTCAAAAACAATTGAAAAGATAATATCAAATTATAGTTAATTGAAGTCTTATTATTGAAAGTTTAAAATATAAATACATTAGGATAGTATTTTAACTTATAATTTATGAGGAGTGTATAAGCATGCAGGATTATGAAAAAAAATTAAATACTTTGAAGGATGATCTGGAGAAAGCAAAATCTTTGAGATATAAGGCGGAAGCAAGGCTGGAACAGTTAAATAAACAAAAAGAAGATTTGATTAAGGAACTTGAAAGCTTAAAAGTTAATCCTAATAATTTAGATGAAGAAATTAAAAAACTCACCTTAGAGATAGATTCTTTATTCGATGAGGCCAATAAACTTCTTCCAAAAGATTTATTGGAAAAGAAATGAGTGACTTATTATGATATCCAATTTAGAAGACCTTAATAAAAACATAGATAATTTAAAAAGACTGTATTCTAAGGAAAGCGGAAAGAAAGAAAAAATACTGGAACAGATGGAGAAAGTGAAAAAGGAAATAAATGAAATCGATTCAAAGATCGATTTATTGGAAGAAGTAAATTTATTGCTTCAGAAAACTTCCGAATTTGCGAGGGAACAATCTAAAAAGCAGATAGAAACGTTAGTAACTAATTGTTTGCAGTATGTTTTTGAAAATGACATGGAATTCAATATTGATATAGTAGAATTAAGAAATAAACCTAATGCTGAGTTTTATGTAATTTCCCGTTATGGTACTCATACCATAAAGACAAAACCGGAGTTATCAAGAGGAGGAGGAGTTGTAGACGTTATTTCTTTAGCATTGAGAATTGCTTTTATGCAGATATACAGACCACAAATATGCGGCCCCCTCATATTAGACGAACCTGCTAAACATGTGAGCGAAGAATATATATTCAACGTAGCGGATTTTTTGCAGAAAACTTCGGAGATGTTCAATAAGCAGATTATAATGGTTACTCATAATAATTATTTGTCATCTATCGGAACAAATGCCTACCGAGTAGAATTAAAGGGCTCAGAAAGCATTGTAAGGAAGATAACGCCTGATTAATAACTTGACATATTTTCTTAAAAGTAATAAAATTAAATCGTATGTAAAGCTATACTTGTAAATAGTGTAGACTCTATAAGCCGCGATTATCCGGTTTATATTTTTATTAATTATTGTAAATTAAGTACTTTTGGAACTTGAAAATTAAATAGAAAGGGAGGTGCAGCGTTATTGAACTTCTAAAATTAGTTATAAGTGCCATAATTGGAATCATCGCTGGTTTTTATATAAGAAGAACAATCAGTGAAGGAAAGATAAAAAATTCTGAGGAATTAGCCAAGAAAATTTTAGATGATGCAAATAAAGATGCAGAAACAAAGAAAAAAGAAGTGTTATTGGAAGCAAAAGAAGAGATTCATAAGATGAGAAGTGAATTTGAAAAAGAAAGCAGAGAAAGAAGAAATGAACTTCAAAAATTAGAAAGACGGTTAATGCATAGAGAAGAATCTCTTGATAGAAAAAGTGAAAGTTTAGAAAAAAAGGATGATTTAGTTTCTAAAAAAATAAAGGAATTAGATGAGAAAGAAGAGCTTATAAATCAGCTTTATGAAAAGCAAGTTGAAGAATTGGAAAGATTATCAGGCTTGACGTCAGAAGAAGCCAAGGAATTGCTTCTCAATGATGTTAAGAAAGAAATAACTCATGAATCTGCTATAATGATTAAAGAAATTGAGAGCAAGGCAAAGGAGGAAGCTGATAAAAAAGCCAGGGAAATCATTTCCTGTGCCATCCAAAAATGTGCTTCTGATCATGTTGCTGAGACTACGGTGACGGTAGTTCCTTTGCCAAATGATGAAATGAAAGGCAGAATCATTGGAAGAGAAGGTAGAAATATTAGAACTTTAGAAACACTTACGGGAATTGATTTGATTATAGATGATACACCGGAAGCCGTAGTTCTTTCAGGATTTGATCCTATAAGAAGAGAAGTTGCGAGAATTGCATTGGAAAAGTTGATAATCGATGGAAGAATACATCCGGCAAGAATAGAGGAAATGGTTGAAAAAGCCAAAAAGGAAGTAGAGAATATCATAAGAGAAGCGGGAGAGCAAGCTGCTTTTGAATGCGGAATAAACGGTTTACACCCTGAACTTATAAAACTATTGGGTAGACTTAAATATAGAACAAGTTACGGGCAAAATGTATTAAGGCATTCTATTGAAGTTTCTCGTTTAGCAGGAGTGATGGCATCGGAATTGGGTGCTGATGTTAAAATTGCTAAAAGAGCAGGACTTTTGCACGATATAGGTAAGGCTGTAGATCATGAAGTTGAAGGACCTCATGTTACAATTGGAGTGGATTTGGCTAAGAAATATAAGGAGTCGAAGGAAGTGCTTCATGCAATTGCTGCTCATCATGGAGATATTGAACCACAAACAGTTGAAGCGGTGTTAGTTCAGGCGGCGGATGCCATATCTGCTGCAAGACCGGGAGCAAGAAGAGAAACGCTGGAAGCATACATCAAAAGACTTGAAAAACTTGAAGAAATAGCTAATTCTTTTGAGGGAATCGAGAAATCTTATGCCATACAAGCAGGTCGTGAGATAAGAATAATGGTTAAACCGGAATTAATTAATGATGATGAGATTGTTCATACTGCCAGAGAGATAGTCAAAAGAGTAGAAGAGGAACTTGACTATCCGGGTCAAATAAAGGTAAATGTAATAAGAGAGACAAGGGCAATAGAATATGCAAAATAAAGGGCAGCCTTTTTGAAACCGTTTAAGGTCAATTTCGAACTAAAAAAAGATGATTTTTTTATGAGTTATAAAAAAGAGCGAAAATTTTCAAAAGCAAAAATATTTTTAAATAAAAGAGGATTTTACTAATATTTGTAGAATAAAGAATTATAGTCATATATAAATATATAATTCATAATAAATAATTTTGGTAGAGGGGGATATTTTAATGGATGTATTAAAAGTATCAGCAAAATCAAGTCCAAATTCTGTTGCAGGAGCTCTTGCGGGAGTATTAAGAGAAAAAGGTTCTGCCGAGATTCAAGCTATTGGTGCGGGGGCTTTGAACCAGGCTGTCAAGGCAGTTGCCATTGCCAGAGGTTTTGTTGCACCCAGCGGTATTGATTTAATATGTATACCAGCTTTTACAGACATTGAAATTGACGGTGAGGAAAGAACAGCTATTAAGTTAATTATTGAGCCGAGATAGTATTTTTTAAAAAGTCTGCCATATATGGCAGACTTTTTATAATTTATAGAAAAATTTCATTTTACCTTGGAAGCTTTTTTATATTAATGATATAATAATAGTATAAAAGGTCAAGTATAAATTAGGAAAGAAAATAATTTTTCTATGGGTTATAAATATAGTGCTATAAATTTGGGAGTGATATCTTGATTTTAACTGCAGATTTACATATTCATACAACTTATTCCGATGGATTGCTAACTCCTGATGAAGTTATTAAAATAGCTTTTCGAAAAGGTTTATATGCCATAAGTATTACCGATCATGATACTGTTGCGGGGATAAGAAAATTTGAAAATAGTCAAGTTAAAGTTATTCCCGGCATTGAATTTGGCTGTGTATTTGAAGGAGAAGACGTTCATATATTAGGATATTTTTCAAAATATTTTTTGCCTAAAATTAGTGAAAAGGTTAGTTTTTTGAAAGAAAAAAGAATCGAGAGATGTTCCGAGATTATAAAAAAACTGAATAATCAAGGATTGAAGATAGATATGGAAGATGTTTGTATTTATACCCAAAATGGTTTAATCGGGAGGCCTCATATAGCGAGAGCGCTGATTGAAAAGGGATATGTACATTCTATGAGGGAAGCTTTTGATCTGTATCTGAACAGGGGTTGCCCGGCTTATGTGGAAAGATGCAGCTTGTCTATTAAAGAAACTATAGATTTAATTCATGAAGAAGAAGGAATAGCTGTATTGGCTCATCCGGGATTAATAAAAAGAAAAGAAATTATAGATTATGTTATAAAGGAAGGAATAGACGGATTAGAAGTGATTCATTCAAAGCATACTCATGAAGATGTTGTATATTTTTTAAGTTTGGCCAAGAAGAAAAATCTTTTGATAACAGGAGGTTCCGATTCTCATGGAGATTTGATAGATGGGGAATATTTAATTGGAAGGTATTATGTTCCTGTTGATAATCTGATGAAGGGTGAAAGGAGGATAAGTATTGACCAATTATAAAGGTGAAAGAAATAGGCAGTTTCCATCTAAGATAAGCACGACGTCTTTTGTAAAATTATATATACTTCATCTGCTTAAAGAGAAAAGTTATTATGGAAATGAGATAATTGATGAAATCAAGTTAAGAATGGAAAATAAATGGATTCCAAGTCCCGGAATGGTATATCCTCTATTAAGGGAAATGGAAGAGAAGGGATATATAATAGGTTCTTGGGATCAGCCTGATAAAAGATCTATAAGAAGATATCGCATTACCGATGAGGGGTATAAACATTATAAAATAATTCTTCTCCAATACAAGACAATATTTGAAGATTCTTTGATAATAATTAAAAATACATTAAAAGATATATATAACATTAAAATCTAAAGGGAGGTATAAATAATATGAACCTGAATTTATCAAAAAAAGGATTAAGCATTGCTCCGTCTGTTACTCTTGAGATAACCGCTAAAGCCAAAGCGATGAAAGCAAAAGGGATAGATGTTGTTGAGTTTGGTGTTGGTGAACCCGATTTCAATACACCTTCTAATATTTCCGAAGAAGGTATAAAGGCAATTAAGGAGGGAAAAACAAAATATACTCCTGCCTCTGGTATAATCGAATTAAAAGAAGCTATCTGTAAAAAATTTAGCAGGGATAACGGATTGAAATATAATCCAAATAACATCGTAATTTCAAACGGGGCAAAGCAATCCTTATACAATTCCCTTATGGCTATATTGGATCCGGGAGATGAAGTTATTGTTTCTATTCCTTATTGGGTAAGTTATCCCCAGCTTGTACAAATTGCAGGAGGGGTTCCGGTATATGTTCAAACAAAAGAAGAAAATGGTTTTAAATGCAAAGTGGAGGATTTGGACGCGGTTTTAACCAAAAAGACAAAAGCTATAATACTTAACAGTCCGAATAATCCTACAGGTATTATATATAATTCTTCCGATTTAAAGGCTATAGCAGAATGGGCAGTAAAAAATAATATTTTCGTTATTTCGGATGAAATCTATGAGAAGCTCATATATGGAGGAGAGAAACATACAAGCATAGCTTCATTAGGTGATGATATTAAAAGATTGACCATGGTTGTAAACGGTATGTCAAAGGCTTATGCCATGACAGGATGGAGAATAGGATATGTCGCAGCAGATGAAAAGGTAGCAAAGGTTATGGGAAGTATCCAAAGCCATATTACATCCCATCCGTGTTCCATAGCTCAATATGCCAGTGTAGAGGGATTAAACGGAAATCAGGATAGTGTTGAAAATATGAGAAAACAGTTTGAAGAAAGAAGAAACCATATGGTGAAAAAGGTAAATTCCATTGAAGGCTTGAGCTGTAAAATGCCAAAGGGTGCTTTTTATGTAATGGTTAATTATAAAAAGTTAAAGGGAAAGACAATAAAAGGAAAGGAAATTAGAAGTTCCCTTGATTTTGCACAACTTCTTCTTGAGGAAGGAAAGGTAGCGGTAATACCGGGAGCAGCTTTTGGAGAAGATGATTACATAAGGCTTTCTTATGCGACTTCTTTAGAAAATATAGAAAAGGGAACAAATAGAATTAAAGATGTAATTGAGAATTAGATTTAATATAAAAAGATAAAAGCAGGTTTGCATAATATAATTATGCAAACCTGCTTTTTGTAAATTATAAATTTTCCATTAAATAGGTTTCAAAAAAGGCCTACTAATGTGCCATTGTTTAACTGTAGACTTTTTTATTTTGTATATTAAATTTTTAATATATAAAATAAAAAAATTCGGGTATTGTATATATAGGTAGATATAAAGGAGAGTGTTAAATATGACAAATATAATTATTTCTCCAAGCAAATATGTTCAAGGCAGAAATGAATTGTACAATTTATATGAACATGTTCATTCGTTGGGCAACAAATTCCTGATTTTGGCCAGCGAAAACGGAATAAAACGAACAAAAAATATAATAGAGAATAGTTTTAAAAATAAGGATTCCAAATTAGTTTTTGAACCTTTCAACGGCGAATGTTCTAAAAATGAAATAGAAAGAATAAAAAAAGTGTTAATTGAGGAAAGCTGCAATGTGATAATAGGAATAGGCGGAGGAAAGGTATTTGATACGGCAAAGGCAGTCGGATATTATAGTCATATTCCCGTAGTCATAATTCCGACAATTGCTTCCACAGATGCTCCCTGTAGCGCATTATCCGTAATTTATACGGAGGAAGGTGAATTTAGTGAATATTTGTTCCTTCCGAAGAATCCGGAAGTTGTGTTGGTGGATACGTCTATAATTTCAAAGGCTCCCGTAAGATTACTTGTTGCGGGAATGGGAGATGCATTGGCAACATATTTTGAGGCAAGAGCTTGCGTAAGAGCTGATGCAAATACGATGGCAGGAGGAAAAGCAACTCAGGCCGCTTTTGCTATTGCTGAATTATGTTATAAAACTTTAATGAGAGATGGACTAAAAGCAAAACTTGCGGTAGAAAAGAAAGTTGTTACCAGGGCAGTGGAAAATATCGTAGAAGCAAATACTTACTTAAGCGGCATAGGATTTGAAAGCTGTGGGTTAGCTGCGGCCCATGCAGTACACAATGGATTTACCGTTATTAGCGAATGTCACCATCTTTATCATGGAGAAAAAGTCGCATTTGGAACTATAGTTCAGCTAATATTAGAAAATAGCCCATCAGAAGAAATTGAGGAAGTTATAAATTTCTGTATACAAGTAGGCCTCCCTATAACATTAGGAGATATGGGAATTCATGATTTAAGAGAAGAGGATATTATGAAGGTAGCGGAAGTTTCCTGCGCCGAAGGAGATACCATGCATAATATGCCGTTCAAAGTAGAAGCCGAAGATGTATACTCCGCTATAATTGCGGCGGACAATTTAGGAAGAATGTATAAATAAATTTTAAATTAACATTATATAAAATAAAGAACGAGTTCTAACAAAAAACTTGTTCTTTATTTTATAATTAATACTCATAATAAATATTATCATAAATGATGATATAAAAAACAAATCTAAACAACTCATATAAATAAACATATAAAAAAATTTAAATTTTCCTATATCTATCTCTGTAACTTTTCTACCATTCCTTCGAATATATAGTGGAGGGATGATAATGAATATAAAATTGGAAAACATCAGTAAAAGATATAAAAGCATAAAAGCACTGGAGAACATTAATTTAAGTATAGATTCTCCGGCTATGATAGGATTTGTGGGACCTAACGGGGCGGGAAAAAGTACCCTTATGAAAATATTGGTAGGCCAGCTCCTTCCTACAAATGGCAGTATCACAATAGACGGGATTCCTTTAAACAAGAATGAAAGATATCTTAAAGAAAGACTCGGATATCTGCCTCAGGATTTTGGGCTATATGAGGAATTGAAAGTGGATGAGTTTCTGGATTATATTGCTTCCCTGAAGGGAATAAAAAAGAACAAATCAGAAGCTGTCGACAGAGCTATAAGCATGACAAGTTTAAAAGAAAAAAGAAAGTACAAGATAAGAACCCTTTCGGGAGGGCAAAAACAGAGGGTAGGAATTGCCCAAGCCATACTTAACAATCCGGAACTGCTTATAGTGGACGAGCCCACTGTAGGTCTTGATCCGGAAGAGAGAATAAGGTTTAGAAATCTCTTTTCCGAAGGTTCAAAAGACAGAATAGTTATATTATCAACTCATATTATTGAAGATGTAGAATCAATATGTAATTCAATTATTGTTTTAAATAAAGGGAAAATATTTTTTGTCGGAGAACCCAATGAACTGATTAAAGAGGCTTTGGAACATGTAGGAACTATAGAAATTGAAGGAAATGAGAGAGAAAAAATATTAAAAAGTGAAGTAAAGGGTGAATTCAAGATTACTTCAACGGTTATTACCCCCAAAGGGACTAAATACAGGATCGTATCGGAAAAACTGCCCTCATCTTTTGATAAAATAACTCCTTCTTTAGAAGATGCTTATATATATTGCATGTTGAAAGGAGAAACTGAAAATGAATGAAATTAAATATATGTTCAAATCTAAGATAATAATTATATTGATTTTAATTACATGTATAATATTGGCAATAGGAGTCAATTCATTAAATATGACAAACGATTTTAAGCTGTTTTATTTAAAAAGAACATCATCAACCATATCCTTTAATTCCGCAAAATTTGGTGCTGAAATTTGCTCCATGTTATTTGCTTTATTTACCGCATTGACTTTAGATAAGGATAAAAGAAATAAAAGTAAAAGTATCATAGAGTCGAATTTAAACTATTTAAGTATAGTAAAAATCAGGATTATCTCCATAGTATTTTATGCTGTTTTGACGACTATAATGGGAATGGCAATGGTTATGATTGTACAGAAGGTTAAATATGGCATACCCATTGATATCTATTACTATTTATTTAGCTACGGGCTCATATTTTTCTTAACTATTTTGTTTTCCGTTTTAATAATATCGGGATTATATTTGTTAACAGAAAGTTTGGACATGAGCATTATAACTTTCGGATTGCTTTTTATCAAAAGTTTGACATCAAACAATTATTTATTGAACTGGATAGGAACCAATATGGATGTGGTTTCGGATTTTACGGGCATTGGCCCTGTAAGCAAGACAATTATTTATAATAGACTATTATGGTTTTTTATTTCCATGTCCGTATTTTTTATAGGGTTACTGTTCAGAAGAAGATATGAAAATAAAATATGGAAATCATTTCTGATAAATATAAAAAACAAGGGACTACTGGTTTTAACCATATTTAGTTTATTGGGAAGCAGCTTTGCCTATGCTAAAGAGCCCTATACTTCAGAGCCGGCAAATAACATTGAGGTACATTCCGATGAAAATATATATTTAAAAGGCATTTATCCCGAAGTAGACTTCAATACCAAAGGAGGAGAGATGAATGCTCACGTTTTATATGACCTCATAAATAAAGGTTCTGAGACAATAAAATTTTATATAAATGAGGGACTTAAAATAAATTCTCTAAGAGTTAACGGAGAGAAAACGGAGTACAAAAAAGTTAAGAATGAGAACATCATCGAAATACCCATACCTTCTGAGGAAAAAATAAAAATAGAATTTTTCTATGAAGGGAAAGTAAAATGTGACAGAGATGGGGTAGGAAGAGCAATGCCGGGTTATATTTCCAAAGACAGCATATATCTTCTTGAAGTTTCGAATTGGATATTCAGACCTATAGTCCAAAAGGGCGATTTAATAGATATTTCCGGATATTTATCAGCTTCGAAGGATTTAACCGTAATTACACCCGGAAAACTTGTAAGTGTAGAATCAAAAGGGGATAAAAATAAATGGATATTTGAATATAGTTCCCATACTGCGGATATAGGAGCATTTGCGGGAAAATATAAAAAGACTGAAATTAATGTAGAAAATATGACCGTCGAATTTTATTATGCTCCAAAACACGAAGAATACGTGAAAAACATGAAGATAGAAGAACATATAAAAAATATGATGAAATATTATATTGAAAACATAGGAGAATATTATTCAAAAAAGTATCCGCTGAAAATTGCCGAAGTTTCCATATATAAAAGAGGAGGCCATTCTTCCGAAAATGTCATAACTTTTTCAGAAAATAGTGTGAATCGTGAGGAAAGCATGTATTCCGTAGAGAATGAAAAGGAACAAATAAATGATTTCGGAAGAGTTTCCGTTTATGCCGATGACATTCAGCTTATTGCTCACGAAATGGCTCATCAATGGTGGGGCACAGGTGTAAATATTATAGAAAATAGCCCTTGGTCTTCGGAAGGACTTGCAAATTATTCTTCTTATAAATATATACAAAAAGAGTTCGGAGATATGATTTCATCAAATGTTTTTTTAAGTCCTTGGAAAAACAGAGTGGCTGAGCTTAAGAATTATTATTATATAAAAAATAAGGATATGAGAGACAAATTGAATCCCAAATTTATAAAGTCCTTAGAAATGGAAAATAAGCAGACCGAATTGTATTATTTGATGCCTCTTGAGCTTCTAAAGGGAGAAGAAATTCAGGGAGAAAAGGTCTTTTCTGAAGGAATAAAAAGAGTTTATAAAAAATATTTATTGAAGAATTTGACATATAATGAGTTTCTTAAAGAAATGAATCTCACCAAGGAGGCGATTGAGGTTGAATAACATCGGATTAATGAAATATGAAATTAAAAGAATAGTCGGGTCTAAAAAATATCTGTATGTTCTTTTGCTGATTGCAGCCACTACCTATGATTCATTGACAAGATTGGTAATAAACGGATATCTGGGTACAGCACCTTTCTCCCAGTGGACTTATGCTTTTTTTATAAGCATGATTTCCCCGGTATTAATGGCTTCAATGATATTTATTGTGTCGGATATTTTCAATGAAAAGGAAATAAGAGTAAGAAGTATAATATATTCATCGCCTATATCCCAAATCCAATACTATATGTTGAAGTCCTCTTCGGTATTTGTTATATTTATTTTGACATCTTTGGTTCCGATTTTTATGAGCTTTATATATTATAAGGCCATATTCGGATACAGTGAATTTGGAAGCTTTATAAAATTTATAATCGTTTTTTTGCTTCCGACTTTCATATTCCTTCTGGGCTTAAGTATGATATTGGGAAAGATTAACGGAAAACTGATTTATGTGTTAATTCCTATTACATTTTTGATGGGAATGTTGAATTTTGATAATATAATACCTATATGGGCCGATATATTCGGAAACAATTTCCTGAGCACATATTCATATATGATGCTTTTGGGAAGGAAAACTGAAGCCGTGGCCTTTAAATTTCCAAGTTCATTTATCTTTACAAGACTGGAATTAATTATTTTAGGAATAATATTCTTGGTATATACATTCATAAAAACAGAAAAAAAATAATGTTTTGGGAGGTGAAAAAGTGGATGAACAGTTGAAACTATTGAAAAACGGAGATGAACAAGCCTTCGAAGAATTTGTAATCAAATATAGAAAGCAAGCTGTAACCTTTGCAATGAGCATATTAAAGGACTATTATGCTGCTGAGGATATAGTACAGGACAGTTTCGCCGTATTTTATGTATACCGAGAAAGGCTTAATAATTATAGTACTGCCAAATCCTACTTATTTTCCATTATACACAACAAAACCGTAGATTATATCAGAAAGAACAATAAAAATTTAAATCTGAAATTTGGTGCTGTATCCACTTTTTCTCCTGAAGAACAGGTAATAAATAAAGAAAAGGAAGAAAGGTTTACAAGGAGTTTTAACAGTTTAAATTTCAATCAAAAAAAGGTGCTTTATCTATATGCTTTTCAGGAATTATCATATAAGGAAATAGCTGAAATATTGGGTATGAGCTTGGCACAAGTTAAAATAACCATTTTTCGTGCAAGAAAAAAACTAAAAGATTTTTATGGAGAGGTGGATTAAATGGATAGCCGGGAAAATGATCATAAATATATAAATGAAATATGGAGACGAATTAATATTAAGGAATATGATAAAATTCAACTTCAGAAAATTAAGGAAAACAAAAAAACATTAAAAAGAATACGAATTCGTTGGATGACGTCTACATTTGGAATTTCATCTGCCGTGTCATTAACTCTATATTTTAAATTCGGAATGGGAATGAAATTGATATTGATGTCAACTCTTATTTTTTTAGTTTCATCTCAACTATACGAATATTTTTCATTTAAGGAGATAAAAAGGAGGATATACCGTGAAAATAGAGGTTATTAAACTGGTAAAAAATTATGGTGGGATAAAGGCTTTGGATGATATAAGCCTTAGCATTATAGGCAGCGGTATCTACGGATTGTTGGGTTCTGAGGGTGCAGGGAAAACCACATTTATGAGAATATTATCTACTGTAACAGCCAAAACCTCAGGAGAAATTTATATTGACGGAATAAGTATAGAAAATAAAAAGGCTATAAGAAAAATGATAGGATATCTTCCTCGGGAGTTTTCTTTTTATCCTGATTTCACGGTATATGAAACATTAGATTATTTTGCCGTTCTTTCCGGTAAAAAGTTTCTCAGAGGAGAAATATATGACATATTGGAAAGAGTGAACCTTCAGGATTTATATAAAGAAAAAATAAAAACTCTTTCCAAAAGCATGAAAAAAAGATTAGGAATAGCAGTAATTACGGTAAAAGACCCTCAGGTAATCATAGCAGATGAACCGACAGCAGGTCTTGATAAGGAGGAAAAGGTAAGAATCAAAAACATATTTTTTGAAATTGGAAAGGATAAAACCGTTATTTTATCTGCTTCTGTTGCTGAAGATATGGAAGGATGTAATACCATAATAGTTTTAAACAGAGGAAATGTAATCTATAACGGTATGGTCTTGGAGGATGCTTGTATGAAGTTTAGAGAGAAAGAGGTATAAAAATATGTTTGGGAAAATTTTTTCAAAGGAATTAAAACAACAATTTAGAAGTTTTACTATTGTCATATTAATAGTATCTGCATTTCTATTTTACTATACTCAATTTATCGGTGATTTGAAGCAGTGGTGGATAAAACCCATTCCACTCAGGACCGATACTGAAGTAATTTTGGAGAAAAGAGAAAAAGGGTTTGCAATAGATAACAAAGATGTTGAGAAAGCCGTATACGAAAGTATGAAAGCCGATTATGAATCAGGATATACTTTAAGGATAAGAGGAATAAGCAGGATATATGAGAAAATAAATAATAGTCAGAAACAAGTTTTGAAAGAAGCTATAGATGAAATTGAGAACAAGTCTCTCAGTATTTCTTATAACGAATTTGAAAAAATTATGAAGTCTGTAGACAATGCCTTGGGAGGAAATACATCCTATAGTGAAAAATATTACTTATCTATTTTTGCTGTCCAAGGTCCCTATGAATCGGAAATGAAAAGATATAATAAAATTCTTAAAGAAGATAGAGTTACCAATGCTTATGCAAGACTTTTTGCGGATTATATGGGTGTGGGTGTAGGTTTTTTCGTGGTTTTTATTACGGCATTTACTTTTATTAAGGATAGAAGATAT